>CAZURK010000406.1:0-10968 GCA_964623055.1 uncultured Pirellulaceae bacterium | reverse complement strand
AAGTAACGGGCGACGTCCCGCTTCCCGATCTCTTGCGGTTCTTAGAGGCCTACAAGGACCCGAGAACATCAAACGACATGCCAGAACTGATGGCGGAGTGGATGGTGTCCCAGCCAAGTTCGGATTCGTACATCAGGCAGAGCCTTGGCTCCTTCTTCTCGCCCTACCCGGATTGCCACGAGGTTCGTGTTGGTAGGCATTGCCACTACAGCATACCTGCCTTTCGGCTGGAAGGAACGGATAGCACTTTCGTGCTCTTTGAATTGGATCCTGTGCCCAGGAAAGTTGTTAAACGATTTGAACGCATTATGATGGTCGAGACTGCCGCCGGCAAACAGCGAGTCAGTTTGCGCGCCCTGGACAATCACCCTGAGTTGGCCGAGCTTGTGCCGCACTCCGCGCCCCACCAACATCCGGGCGACGAGTTGCTGTACGTGCTCGAAGGCCAGGTGTTTGTTGAACTTGACGACACCGGAATTCGCACGCGACTTAAAAAATCTGACTACATACATTTTGAATCGGAAGTGCCGCACACGGTGTGGAATGTTTCGACGACAGACAGCGCGAAGCTCCTTGTTATCCGGTTCTTTCAGCTTAGTCGAGTGGGGAGCCGTCGTCGTCGAGAGGAGAACTTGCGCTTCCTTATGGACGAGTTGGAAACTCCACTTGAGGTCTTGGGAGAATCAGAACCACGTGGCAACCCGGCGGGACATGGTCTGCGCGTGGCAAAGACGTTGACCGACGCAGGAAGCCACTTAAAGGAGATCTACACAAGGTATGCTCGGATAGAGTCTTGGCTGCGGAGCACACAGCAGTTACCGTCAAGCCGGGTCACGGACGGTCCACGGCAAATCCTTGACTTTGTCGGTCTGTCGCACCTGCTGCATCTGATGATCCTGACCGACAGCCAAGATGGTAGTTTCCCCAGGCACCTCCTCAGAAAACACCTTGATCCAGAGTACGTTCATGATGCTGAACACGGCGATTTGACTGCCGAGGAGAGTGCTCAGCTAATCGAAGGCTTGCGCAAACTAGCCGACATCGTTGCGGCAGACGACGAGGCAAAGAGAGAGGGATTCTCCGCGCAGGACGTTTTCCGCTATTTTCGTGGACAACCTCCAGAAAAGCGGCCACCAAGCGTCCGCGATCTGGAGATCTTTGGCGGACATTTCAGAATTCCGCGCGTACTCTTCGACAACGTGCTTGTCCCCCCGGTGCCGCGGTGCGTCGTGGTACGTGACACCGATCGTGATCGAATCATGCCACCTCCCTATACACAACTCGGAGACACTGGGCACCTGTCGCGCTACAGATTGCCCTGCCGGGCGCTGGCAAGCTCCGATATCGCGATTACTTTTCTACAGCTTGATCCCGGAGGGCGCAGCTCATGGAATCACCACATGGGTTTCGAGTTCATCTACTGCCTCACGGGAGGAGTCAAACTGCTACTGGAGGATTCCGCTTCAAACGAACCGAAGACCATTCCGTGCACCGCTGGAGAGTACATCCACTACCGTAGCCGATTTCGGCATCAGATTAAGAACGACGGCGACGAGGTTTCAGATCTACTCGTCATCCGCTTCAACGAACTTGACGGCTCGGAGCGTTGATGCGACATGCGATCGCTTCCGGAAACGTGCCGTTGCTTGGTGGCCAAGAGCTACGGCCGCGCGACAGCGAAATCGTTGTGTGTACGAGTATCCGGGATGTAGGTTCGCTTGGCCGGGCGTCGGCTTATGACGACCGCCGTCAGGTCGTCGTGGGGCGGTTCGTTGCCGGTGTGCTCGAAGACGTCACGGGCTATTTGCAGGGCGAGTCCGTCACCCGTCTCGGCACTGTTTACGGCCTGCTTCAGACGATCTGGGCCGAATGGTTGTCCAGCATGGACACCTGCGTCCAAGACCCCGTCGGTTACCAGAACGCAGGAGCCGCCAACCGGGAATTTCCATCGCATCAGGTTCTCGGCGAGCACTGTCTCTGCGTCTGAGCACGCTGGCAGTCCGATGAGTCCCAAGCCAAATGCCTTGTATGAGTGCGCACGGCCTGTCGGCGTCCTGATGATGGGATGTGGATGCCCGGCCGTCACGAAGGTAGCTTCGTGGGTAGCGGTGTCCACATCTACGATCACCATTGACATGAACCGTTCACCAGGCCAGCCTTGACCGACGTCGGCCAGCCATTGCAGGGGCCCGGACGAGAATCCCTCCTTCAACTTGACCCCCATATACTCGTGATAGAAGCTGGCCCCATTGCCTTTTCCGCAAAGGTCTCCCAGCACGAGGCGAAAGGAAGTCTTACTCGTTCGGACGACGCCCGTCCAATCGCCGGTAGCGCAATCGGATGCTGTCAGTTCCCTCGAGCAACCGAACTTGGCTGGTACAGCAAAACCCGTCGCCTCGTACTCGTCCATGCAAAATCGCAGCGACAGGAGTGAGTCGAAATCGTCAAATATGTGACCAGACATCGATAGTTCTCCCAGGTCGAATTGCTTTCCACTAGCCCCGTACTCTCTAAAGTCAGCGCGCCGCCGCTTTTGCTCGAATTTTCTAGAAGTCGAGCCCTGAACTGCCTTTCTTCTTGTGTGCGGCCTTCGAATTCGCTCGGGGGCAAGACCGAGAAAGGAAGCAAAGAACCCGCACCGGACATGGCGCCATGTTGCGCGAAGAAACCGTTCCGAAACTTGGATGGCTGGATAGAAAAGAAAGGAAGGGAGAAATGAGAGTTGTCAACATTCCGGACACGTTCAGGCCGAGCACTCGGGTGTTCGGCGCGAGACGCCTGACAGTAGTCGGCTGGTGCTTCCTGCGAGTCTGCGTGGCGGTCACGGCGACTGCGGGCCAGGTTGCGTCGAGCGCTTTGATGTTGTCTTGGCGACGGATCTCGAGCGTCGGTCGGTCGGTGGGCCTCTGGTTTGCTCGCCATTTGGGCTGTCGTCGGCGTTGGCTTAAGCCGTCGGTGGCGTTTGGAGTCGTGGCCTGTGTGGTTCTGCTGGTCATCTGCAGCCCGCTGGCCTGGGCTCAGCAGCCCAGGCCGCCACCGTCATCGGCCAACCAAGCGATGGTCAAGAGTCAGGGGCAAGTGACTGACGAGATATCCCGCTTCAAGACGATCATCCAGGAGAATAGCGAGCGTATTCGGGGCCTGGAGGAAGCCATCCTGGACCTCAGAACAGAGTTCCAACAGGAAAAGGTCAAGTTGCAGGAGGCGTTGGCCAAGTACCGGAAGAACCCAAAAAAAGACACCCGAAAGGACTTGCAGCGGGAGACGGCTATCTCGTTGGAAAGGATCGCGAAAGTCACAGGGGCGATTGTCAACCAGCGCGAAGAAGTGATCCTGGGCGCGATGCAGGTCCACAGCAAGTCTACCGAACGGGCTGCGGCTTACAGGTCCGAGAGGGAGACTTTGGACAAGAGCATACCGGAGCGGCAATCGCAGTACGAACGAATGCTAGCCGAAAACGATGGCCTGAAGGATGAGTATCTGAAGGATCCAACAAGCGAGGTCCTCAAGCGGAAGCTACGCCAGCGGTATCGCGCCGAGAATTTACTCGAACTTGAACTGAAGCACGACCTGCGGCGAATGAGCCTGTTGAAGGCCGCAGCGGAAAAACTGGATAACGCCGGGGAAAACGTGCAGAGACTGGCCGATGGCCTTGAAGCCACGCTCGATAACATCGAACTCGTTCAGCTCGATTGCGAACAGAATGCAGAGCTGCTGTTGGAGTTGATCGAGATCGAGGGGGAAATCGAGACACTGACCGGCGGCGCCGAGGTTGGGACGCTCCTGACCGAGGTCGGCGAACTCACTGACTTGAGCGAAGAACTCTCCGCCACGATTGGTCTCGCGATGGATGCTTTCTTGGAGCCTGACCCTGTAAACCAGCAAGGGGGCCCGCAAGCCATCCCCGACACAGGCTTCGATCGCTGGCTGAATTCGCGTTCCGAGTAAGCATCTCATGGCGGCTCGGCCGGCTCGGTTTTGGTTCACGCCGGGGCCGCTCGTTTGGAGGTATCGACGGATGACTGGTGCCGCTTTGCTTTTGAGCATTCTACTTGCTCTGTCGCCCGCGTCGCCGTCCGGCAGCACGGTGACGCCACGTCCCGCGAAACCGGGCCGCATGGAGATGTCGAAAGAGCAATTCCAGCGTTCCCGCCTGCGTTACCTGCGAAGGCGGATCCGCGACCTGCGTCTGGAATTCCATTTCGTCCAGCAGCGCATCGCGCATCTGCCGCAGGAGCGTGCCATCGAGCTTCGCCTTGTCGAGTTGGCTGGTGTTGATGACGTTTTGAACGAAAAGATCAGGCGAATCTTTAGCGAGAGGGAAGCTCGACTCCAAGAACGCCTGGACCTAGTGCGCGGGCAGCTTGCGGCTGCGGAAAAAAGGCTTGCCTCGGCCCGCCCTTCGGGCCCCGTAGTAGAAACTTCCGAGAAGAGAAAGGAATACCCGCGATGATAGACTGGCTACCACCGCTGCTCGACCCCCTTACCCCAGTCACGGCCTTGTTGATGGTCGGCTGGTTCTTGAGCCTTAGCCTTGCGATTCACCGCATGACGCGGTATCTGCAACAGAGTCGGCTGCTCACCGCGTTGCCCGACTTTGTCGACGACATGAGCGCCGCGCTAGGCGACGCGGATTCACCGGCAGAGCGGGGCTCGCTGCTGCCGTCGCTGTTGGAGGCGGCACGCCGCGAGCCCAGCTTGCCGGCGTTCAAACGCTTCTACGAGGATGTCGTCTTTCCGCTGCGACGACCAGACCACCGGAACGAACGGTCGCTGCAGGCGCTGGTGCAAATCGCACCACTGCTGGGCTTGATTGGGACCGTGGCTGGCATCCTGACCGGGTTCGCCGGGTTGGCCCAGACGCAGGGCATCGTGACGCTAAGAGAGTTGGCCGGCCCCATCAGCTTGGCGCTGCGGACCACACTGCACGGGGCGGCATGCGCGGCGTTCTGCATCGCCGTTCGCGCTGCGTTTCCCATGCCGGAAATCCATCAGCAGGTGGACAGGAGACTGTTGTGGGCGTGGCGGGCTTTCGCGCCGGTGGGCCATAAGAAGCAGAAAGATGGGCGCCGGCGCGCTCGGCCATCCACAAAGCTTGATGAGTGCCACCCAGAAGAATCGAGGTCCGATGATGAGAATCCTAAGCGTTCCTCCACATGACCAACGGCCAGCCGCCGACCCTTTTGGGATCGCTATGGGCGATGGCGCGTGGAACATCATGTTTGCGATCCTGGCCGCCAGCATTTCGCTGGTCCCGGCAACGTTGTCTACCGTGCACGACCTCGGCCTGGAGCTGGCTCATGCCAGCCCGACAGTCGAGGCGGCAACTCCGCAGGAAACGATCCGCGTGACGATCGATGCGGAAGGGATCGTCAGATTGAATCAGGCAGAACTTGGACCCGCGGAGGACGTGGCTCACAGGCTCCCGCGGGACCTGCAAGGAATGATTCAAGATCAGGTTGGGAAGTCCTACCGAGTCTGGATCATCCCGGACAAGGGCGCGTCCTGGCAGTGCGTGGTTGATGCCTACGACGCAGTCGGCCAAGTGACAAGCAACTTTTCCGTTATCGCCGAAGGGAGAGAAGAACAATGAAATTCATCCATTGCATGGGGCTTACGTTTGTCGTCTTCGTGGCGTTGTACGGGGGCTGGTTGTTGTCCCAAACAATGCTCGACAAGCAACTGGCCCGGTTTGACGGCCCGCCGCCTTCCGAGCCAGCTCCCATAAAGCCGCGACAGCCTCGCCGAGTCCCGGTAACGATCAACCCGTCTCACCGGCAAGATATCGAGCCCGTTTTTGGGCAGACAAAACCGAGGTCGGTTGTTCTGTCGCACCCGACGAGCACGCCTAGCCACTCCGATCGAAAGGAGCTGGCGAGGCAAGGAACCCATGGGTTTGCGCTGACACAGCTCGATTTGTCGTTCGAAGTCGACCTGCCAGACACGGGCTTCATCCGGCTGCTCAAACAACAGGGTTGCGAAATCGTGGCGTTCAAAGTCGAGCAGAACGTGATCACTGACGCGTTCCTTCCCGGCGATGGCGAACTGCTGAGGCGAGCAACGGGGCCTCTGGCCAGCTACAGAGTTGACAACTATCGGGCGGAGCATCCCGTGGGCAAGCAGTTCTGGGTCCGTTGGCGCGACATGGACAGCCCTATTGGGCGTCAGGCCGGTTGGGCGTTGACTGAACACGGGCTGCCGGTAAGCGAATACCACATCTACCTGGTGTTGGGTGACCAACTGTCGCAGGTAATCCAACAGCGGCTGTTGGACGAAGCCCGTCGCGCGGACCTGGACATGACGGGCATTGGGTACGCCAAAGTCGTACTCCGAAACAACGGCCAGAAGTTCTTGGCCGACGTGCTGCGCGTAGAGCAGTTACCGGTGGCCGGCCAAACAGGTTCCGAAACTCGGTCGACAGCGTCGAGCGCGCCATTGGATGCGAGTGCAGCCAGCGTGCCCGCCGTGACGCCCGAGCAGAAGAGGCCAATCGAGGGCCGACAGGTGTGCCAAGTCAAATTGGATCTCTAGCGAAACGGGAGGACGACCATGTATGCCAAATTGATCGTTGCTGTGTTGGTCGGTGTCTGTCAGATCGCCGCGGGGTGCGGCGAAACGCCTTCACCGAGACCCGAGGCAGCCTCGGGGGACGACCATCACGTAAGGACCAAGCCCAAGCCGCGCAAGCTGGTGACAGAGACTACCATCCGGGTCCGACCCGCTCGAACCGGGCCAATGGTCAGCGCCGACCGCAGCAGGAAGAAGCCGGGTCGCCGCGCCAGCGCAGAGCCGAAGAGCGACAAGGAAGAACTGATGCAAGCGATGAGCCAATACGGCGACGTGGTGGCCCAAATCTTTCAGTTGTTCGACGGAAGTGATCAAGCCAACGAGCCGGCGGACGACGAAGCTGGCAGTGAGGAGAAGAGCTAGAACGCATGGCAAATCAAGTACACGTACTGAAGGAGGAGAACAAATGTTTCGCAAGACCCTTTTCATTCTGTTCATCGTCTTTGGTCTGTGGGTCGTTGCCGACTGGCGTCGATCCACAGACGACACGTGCCCCACCATTCAGCCTATCGTTGACCTCACACAGGACTCAGAGGAATGCGAATGGCACGAGATCGTCCTGTCGCCGCGCGGCGAATTGAAAGCCGAGACCCAAGCGAGTCTCGACAAGGCACTTGATAAGGCCAAACGGCTCCTGGATGCGATCCGGCAACCTGAGGTCGATCGCCCGCGACCCCGACTGGGGGACCAGGAGGTTGGCGCGGAAGACGCCATTGAGAACCGGCTGCAGACCATCGACGCCGCACTTGTTCGGGCGCGGCGCGAAGTGCAACAGGTCGAGACGGATATCCGATCCATCGAGCAAGAGACCGCCGCCAGACGCGAGGAGATTCACGATAGCAAACTCCCTTCCAGTACGCGCTGTAGCCGGTTGGTCGAGTTGGAAGCCAGCCATCGTCAGGAGGTTCGCGTGCTGGAAGACAGACGCGATTCGCTCTTCGGAGAGATCGAACGCATCCAGGCGATGCGAGACCGGCTCGAACAACGAGGATAGCAGGGGGGAAAACGATGTGGCGATCGAAATACCAACGACACCAAGTGGGAGCTGGCTGGGTCGATCCAGGCCGTCTTGGGAGCCGCCTGCAAACAGGTCTGCACCTGTTGGCGGGGCGCCCGTCTGATGGTGTAGGCTGGCTGGGTGCCATCAGCTTGAGCCTGGTCATACTGAGTTGGTGGAACGACATGTCGGTCCGGGAAGTTTTCACTTGGCTTGCTGACTGTACCCGCAACTTTCTGGGCTAAGGGGTTGGGAAGATGGAGTCGTCTGCCAAACCGCTCGATACGGCGCTTCGCCAGCATCAGGCGAAACTCCAGGGCCTATCCGAATCGGAAGTCCGCCAAGCGGCGGACCGAGGCGCGACGCTTGTCGTCGTAGCCAGTGTCGCTCGATCCTTCGACGCTGAAGAGGCCGAGCTTCTGTTGGACGAAGGCGAACGGCGGATCTGGGTCTGCCAAGCGAGTTGCGACCGCCTCCTGGCGTGGTTGGCTGATGATCAAGTCATCGCCGTGTGCGCCGACGAATTGCCTGACGTCCGAATTGGTCAGGATTAGACGTTAGGCGGTGGCGAAGCCAGGGGGAACTAGCTGCTATGGAGCTTACCCATGTTTGACAGGCAAATCAGAGGCAAGATCGGGCCGGGGCTAGCTGGCGAGTTGTCCGGGCTCAGCCTAGCCAGCGGCAAAAACCCGCCGCTGGCGGTCGTCGCGTTCGGTTCACACTCGATGTTGACGACGATCGAGCGGAATCACGACGTCCTTTTTTCGAGCAGAGCTATCCCATTTGCTTCGCTTTTTTTGAACGCAGCAGAAGTACCACGGCTGGCTCGCGAAAAGGACATCTACCTGCTGGAGACAGACGCGCGCTACGAGTTCGCCCCTAGCCCGTTGCCCGCTCACGGACCCCGCAATGCTGACGTGTACGCGAGGTACAAAGTCGGAGTCCTCCGAAAGCTTGACGGACACGGCATCAAGATTATGGTTCAAGACACGGGTTACAGCCCGCATCCCGACATCTCCAAATCTGTGCGCGTAATCGACTGCACCGACGAAGGAAACACTCGGGATTTCCATGGTCACGGCACAGCCATCGTCTCGCAGATGGCCGCGACTGGACCATATCCTGGCTTGGTGCCACGAGCACATGTTACGATGGCTCGCATCTTTGATAAGGCTATGTATACGACGCTCTCTCGAATCCTCCGTGCTTGCGCGATCGCTATCGAGGAACGGGTCAACGTGGTGTCAATGTCCTATGGCGGACCGGTGCCCAACGTCGCCATCGACCTGGCTATGAAGAAGTTGTACTCGGCGGGCATCTGCCTGGTAGCGGCCGCTGGTAATAGTGGGCCCGCGAACGGGACGATGGAATATCCAGCCGGCTATGAGTCAGTTCTGGCGATTGCAGCCGTCGACAAGCAAGGAAAACTGGCGCGGTTCAGTTCCCGAGGCCGACTAGGCCAGAAACCAATGAAGCCGGACCTCGCGCTTGAGGGCGTAAACATCGTCATGGCCAAATCGCCCGACGGGCGTATGGGCACGCCTGTCGAGCGAGGCTACATCATGGCAAGCGGAACCAGTTTTGCTTGCCCGATCGCTGCCAGTCTGGCCGCCATGATCCTTGAGGCCAAAGGCACAGGCATGTCGCCCGTTCACGTCGCGGAACATCTTCGCACCAGCGCGTGCCGGTAGCCGCTTCCGAGGTTCGCGGCAGCCCCGGCCCGAAACGGGAAGTCGCTCCGTCGTCGCTCTGCATCTCGCGTGCTTGTGGCGGAATCCGGCGCGAGTTGCTACACTTGCTGTGCCTGTACCTGTTCGTTCTGTCATGTTTCCCGGAATAGTATCCATGAAGCGGTCTGTAATCACGGCGCTATTGTGTGTGATGGCTCCGTATGCCCATGCGGATGACCTTATGAATCAGTTGCCAAGTCCCCGCTATGAGCCTGACGCCTCGGATCCGGCGTGGCTGTCGTCTGCGGCTCAGTTCCACGGACATCTTGGTCCGTGGGCCACTGCGGGTCTGCGCGCCGGTGTGGCGGGGCGGCGGGCGATCGAGGCCGACGGTTACTTCGATTTGCTGGTAGTAACCGTCGGGCCGTTCGTCAAACCGCCACGGTCGTGTTTCCTTGACGGATTGCAGGTGTCCACCGGCGCGACGTTGGGTAAGTGGAATCTGAAGTGGGTCAATGGCGGCGAACTCGTCCCACTGCCCGACTTCACGCTCGAGTAAGCCCTGAGGGCTTTGCTGCGCGACAGAAAGGGCGGCAAATCCACAGTTGTTCCAGGATCACAAGAAAGAGAGCAAGCCACGGCTCGATTGATCGGGCCGTGGCTTGTCGTGCTTCCACACGTGTTTTCCCAGCGTCTCTTTCTAAGCGGCCAGTCGGTCTCCGAGATTAGCCAAGGTCCTGTTGATGATGGTCATTGCACGCTGAAGTGAAACGCCCAGATTCCTGGCAATCTCAGAGTTGCTGAAGTCCTCGTAGAATTTCCACATGACGATCTGCCGCGACTGATCGTCCAGACCCCTGATCGCGACCTGCACAGGGTCGATAAGATCTTGCCGCGCGACGATGTGCGCTGGATCGTCGTCGACCCAGGAACGGCGCAGGTCAACCTCGGACGGATCAAGCGTATCGTCGAGCTGGAACAGTCTCATTCCGCCCTTAGTCGAAGCGCCCTTTATGCCCCGTGCGTTCCGAAAGGCTCTCTTAAAGATCGCGCCTCCTCGTCGCGAGCCCTTGCAGACTTGCAGCGTACAATAGATGAAGCCTCGCCAGTTGTCACCATCATGCCGCCGGCTGTACCACACGTGACAACGGCACCGGATCGTAGAGATGACCTTCATCTTAGCCTCGGCTGCCACATCTTCATGATAGTCCGATTCGACTTTTCCCGAACGCTTCTTGGGGTACATGGACGCAGCGATCGAGTCGATTTGTTTCCACAGGCTCACGTCTTCATTCAAGGCTTTGCAGAGTCGGCCCCAAGCGGGCGTTGGCTCCTGCGAACCGGGTTCGATGATCTCCGTCCCGTTGCGATTGACCCGCTTGGCCCGGATCTCGTCGAGATATCGTACGATCGTGTCCGGTACCGCTCGCTTAATGGATTCCGGGAGCGGCCAAATTGTCACGTCGGGGTTTCGGCGAAACTGACCGACTCTTCTATCCAACGCTTCGACGCGCCGGGCGTAGACTTGTGGCGACAGCTTGCGGTCGAGGTCGATGCCCACCGCTATGGCAAGAGCGTCACGCTCCTGGGCGACCTCGTTGAGGATCTCGTAGTCCCGGTAGACGTCGGTTGGCGTTGGTCGACACGTTCGAAGGGCCTCTTTCCGAACCTCTCTGAGCAAGGCCGATCCTCCCGACAAACACTCGTCGGCATGTATTTTTCCTCTGTGATTGA
>CAZURK010000405.1:0-11034 GCA_964623055.1 uncultured Pirellulaceae bacterium | reverse complement strand
ATCGGAAAAGTCGCTATAATCGGTATATCTTAGGCAAAAAAAAACGATCAGTCTCACCCGTCCGGACTGGCGAGGCTGATCGGCGTTCTGTTTCCCGTCTTTGTGTACGCCCTCGGACTAGCTGGCGTCGTCGTCATCCGCTGCGGCGATGATAACTCCCGTCACTACACCAATGACGGCAGCCCATCCAACGACGGTCCCCAGACCACCACCGCCTAACGCGGCTCGGGTTACGTCCCGGTCGGACACCATCAGAATGCCGCTGTTGGCCGAAGGCGGCGCCGCTTGGCTGGTCCAGGCCCGCACCAGCGCCGATGTCTCGCCATCGGACAAGGAATAGATGCCACCCTTTTCTACTTTGAGGGCAAAAAGCCCTTTCTCGTCGGTCAGGCCGCGCGCCACGACCTTGCCGGCCGAGGCAAGCGTCAGTTTCGACTTTGTTTTCGGGATACCCTCGCGATTCACCAGTTGGCCACGCAACAGGTTGTCCTGTGTCAGCGAAACGTCCACGACCGCCATATGGCGGCCTGCCGTGGGTTGCACATCCGCAGCCGAGACAAAACTGACTTGGGGCACGACCAGACCGATCGCGGCCAGCCACAGCATCAACTTACTCAGCGTTCTCATTTTGGGTCACCACCTTACCGGGATAAGAACCGAGCGGAGCTGCCGGCCGGCAACAACACCACCGACTGTACTCACGTTTGGAACTCAGACGCTCCTCGTCAGTGCACGTGGACACCGCTCGGAAGAGGCATCGACTACAAGTTCACACGTTCTTGCATCGGCTCTGACTGGCTCGGCGGTTAGAAAAAAGTCCGGCGGGTGATAATTTTGCGCGATTATTCCGATTGTGACGAATTGCTGTTCCAATTCCTCACATCGTCCGGCAGATTCCCTTCCGGGTCGAACGGCAACGGGCATGGTTCTCGGATGACCTCCAGGTCAGGCCGTTGCCGCGCCTCGTCCAGATAGGCCGTCGAGCACTCGACTTCTGCTACGTCCAACGTATTGCGGATCCACATCAACTTGGCGTCTGGCGGTTCCGTGAGTCCTATCAGCGGCAGTGTGACGTCCAGAATCTCACGATCCGTTTCGTAATCGAGCGGTGCCATTGCGCCGATGGCATGCCCGCCGGTAAAGCAGTTTATTCTGGTGATCTTGACGTTCCATTCGCGCAACACTCGACTCCGGCAGAATTCGGCCAGCCCCAGACCGGTGGCGTTGCCGTGCGTCTGTTCGGTCAAACCGCGAACGACCAGGTTCTGAATCTTTGGGAACTCGTCAGGCCCCGCCCGGTGAGTGCCGAATTTCCGTCCCACCACGTTCGTGTCCATTCCCGTGCCGCTGATGTTCTTGCCGATTTGGTCGATCAACAGCACGTGTCCCGTATTGAACGGCAACCGGGGCATCCACTCCTTGGCCAATTGCAGCAGTTCCTTCTCTCGCTGCTCGAACTCGTCGGGCCTGACGGCCGCGATCTTGGCCGTTTCGTCGTACCCGTTCTCCACGATCGCCACGCCGGCCAGAATCTTGCACTTCGCCAGCACTTCCTGGGCGACGCTGCGAACGATTTGTGCAAAACTGTAATCCCTAATCGCACGGTGGTAGATTTTGGCGCCCTCGTGTTTGCCCAGACCGATTAGCATCATCTTCATCAGGCCGCTTTCGATGTCGCCAACGAAATTCGTGTGCGGCTTGACGCGCCCGCAGACCACGACATGATCGGCCCCGTAGGCGTGACGATCGAAATGAACGGGGAGACCTTCCTGAGCCTGGCAAACGGTCACGGTTTCCATGCTCGAGCGAACCGGGCACCCGCAAGACTGTTCGGTAACCTCTAACGATGCCAGCATTCCCTGCTGGCCTTCGGCCGTTCCGCCACCGTGACTGCCCATCGCCGGGACAATGAACGGCTGGGTGCCCAGTTGTCTCAGATGATCGACAATCGCCTTGATGATGACGGGGATATTGGCGATGCCGCGGCTGCCGACAGTGATAGCAACCGTCTGGTCCGGTCGCACTTCGTCGCCCAGCGAGAGCTGCGAAAGCTGCGATTCCACCTCGTCGGGCAAATCTTCGATGCGAGGCGACGGGAACGATTGGCGAACGCGAAAAATGTGAGGGTAATCTGACATAGCTAGCACCGGTCGATCTAGGCCCAAAGGCCGATTCCGCCTAGAATCCTGCGTCGTACGACGGTCACGTTTCCGGGCGTTGTCAAAATGGGGAACAGAGACATGGCCTCCAGCAAACGCGAAGACAGACTCTCCAGGAGAAAAACGGGGCGCAGCCGCAAGCGACGGCGCTTGCCAATTGCGGTCCTTGTTTTGACGTTGGGCGCCGCCCTGCTATGGCTGGCTCCGGTAATCGTTGCTCACACGGCGTTGAAACAGAAGATTGTATCCGCCGCCCTGTCGGATTTCGAGGGGAGCGTCACAATCGGGTCCGCGTCGCTGGGGTGGCTTTCGCCCCTGTCGGCATACGATATCGCAGCTTACGACGCCGACGGCGAACCGCTGGCCAAGGTCAAATCGCTACGCAGCGAGAAGTCGTTGTTGGCGTTGTTGTCCGACAAGGATCGTCCCGGCACGTTCCACATCGAGCAACCGGCGGTCCGGCTGGTGCTGCGCGAAGACGGCAGCAACTGGGAAGACGCACTCGCCCCGTATTTGAATCGTGAGTCTGAAGGTTCACTCGCGGAGGTGAAACTGCAGATCGTCGGCGGCGTGATCGACGTCGACAACGACGCCATCGGCGGTCAGTGGCACGTCGATGAGCTGAACGCCGACATGCACTTCTCGAACGACTCGCCATCCCAGATCCTAGCGCGTGTCACCGGCCGTGTTGCGGCAAATGACGCTGAGCCCGGCAACATCTCGGCCGATCTTGAGTGGAAAGGCGGCCAATCGACCGATCAGTCTCCAGGCGAAGGCCAAGTGGCCGTTCGAATCGAATCGCTGGAATTGGCACCGCTGGCCGCAGCCGCGCGTCGCTGGATTGGCGATGTCCAGGTACAAGGCACGTTGACATGCGACACTTTCTATCAGTGGAACGAAGAAGGCCAGCGAAAGCGGATCCAGATAGACCGCCTGGAAGGCCAAAACATTGCAGTTCGAGCGTCCCAATGGCCGGGCCAAGACCGGCTGCAGACCACGCGGCTGAACTGCCTTGGTCAGATCGAAGCAGATGCCAGCCGGTGGCGAGTCAGCGGGCTGAAGCTGGAAACCGATTTCGGCAAGCTCCATGCCAGTGGCTCCGTTCCGGCCGACAGCGTGACGTCAGGGCGAATCTGGGCGGACATCCTGGGTGAACTGCAGAAAGAAGACATGCGGATCACCGGCGAAGCGGATGTGGCGCGATTGGCCCGTATGCTGCCTTCCACCTTGAACATCCGCACCGACACGCAGATCAAGTCGGGAAGACTGGAGCTGACGCTGGGCAGCCAGTCGGCCGAGAACCCCTGCTTCAGCGCGATTCTTGAAGCAAAGGACCTGGCCGCCGTCGCCAATGGCCGCACCGTCGTTTGGGAACCGGTCCTGCTGACCGCCAATTTCCGGCAGACGAAGGACGGTCCGGTTATCGATCAGGCCGCATGTCGTTCGGACTTCTTGAACGGTACCGTTGAAGGAACGCTTGCGGAGGGCTCGGCCGAATTCAAGGGGAATCTGGACAAGATGGCCGCAGACATCGGGCAACTGATCGACCTGGGCCATCTCCAACTCGAAGGGCAGTTGAACGGCACATTCAACTGGCGCTGCGATGACAGACAACAGCTTGCAGCCGATGGCCAGATAACGCTGGCCAATTTCGACTTGGCAGCCGCCGGTGGCTCGTCGTGGCAGGAACGGCAACTGGTTGTCGACTTGGCAGCCACGGCCGACACGGCCGGCAGCGAAGTCTCGAAGGTCAAAACCGCGTCACTAACGCTGCAGTCCGGCAGCGACAGACTCCTGGCCGAGTTGAGCCGACCGATCGACCGGCCGACCAAACAGACCGCCTGGCCGATTCGGTTGACCGCGGGCGGGCAGCTTGCCACTTGGCTGCCTCGATTACAGCCGCTGTTTACGCTGGCCGATTGGAGGATCGAAGGCGCCGTCGATGTGGATGCCACCGCCACGCTGTCCGCCGACAAGATCGTGGCGGATTCTGTTAACGTCCAAGTCAATCAACTGCGCGCCGAGAGTGACGGTTGGGCCATCGACGAACCGCGGGTGCAGTTGGAGACCAAAGGCACGTGGGACCAGTCCAAAGGGAAGCTGGTGGCCGACGACACCACCGTGATCAGTTCCACCGTGGCGTTCCGCGCACAACAGGTGGTTTTGCAGTTCCCGGACCAATCGACGGCCGTCAGCGGCACGCTCAGCTATCGAGCCGACCTGGAACGCCTTAGCCGACTGCTCAGCCAACCTGGCCAGCCCGCCAATCAGCAACTGGCCGGATCGGTCACCGGAATGATCCAGGCGTCGCATCAGGACGACGCGACGCAGTTGGAATGGTCTGCGGACGTGAATGACCTGGTTTACGTTACCAGAACAGCGAAACCGGTAGTGCACGGAGCGATCCCCGTGTCACGAACGGCCGACTGGCAGGAGATTTGGCGCGAACCAACGCTGAAACTGGCAGGCAGCAGCCGCTACGACCGTAGCCAGGATCGGCTGACAGTAGGCTCGTTGACCGGCACTTCCGATACACTGCAGGTTTCAGCCAAGGGGACGATCGACGCGCTGAGCACCGAGCGAGTTGCCGCTCTCACAGGACAGGTCGATTACGATTTGGCCGACGTCACCAAGAAGCTGGGCGATTTCCTGGGGCCGCACATGAAGCTTGTCGGCCGCGATCAAGCCCGCTTCGAAGTGACCGGTCCGTTGGCACGGCCGGGGGCTCCCAGTGCCGCAAAAATGGACCCGGCGAGGGCTTCGTCCGACCATGCGACGGCACGGCCATTGGTCTCGTCCGAATTGATCGCCAGTGCGAACTTCGGCTGGCAGTCTGCAAACGTCCACGGGCTGCGCGTTGGCCGAGGCGATGTGGTCGCAAAGCTGTCCGATGGCGTCGTGAATTTCGAACCGATGGATGTTCCAGTCAGCGAAGGGCGATTCAAGCTCTCGCCAACGATCGACCTGAAGTCGGCTTCTATGCCCCTGTACGTCAAGAAGGGGCCTTTGGCCGAGAATGTTCGGATATCACAGGAGATGTGCCACACGTGGCTCAAGTATGTAACGCCGCTTTTGGCCGAGGCCACGCGAGCCGAGGGTCGGTTTTCGATTTCGTTGGACGGGGCTCAAGTGCCTTTGACCGATCCTGATCGCAGCGAAGTACACGGGGAGTTGCACCTGCACGCGGCTCAAATCGGCCCGGGGCCATTGGCTGACGAGTACCTGACCATTGCCCAGCAAGTGAAAACGGTGGTCGAGGGTCGGCCGCTTGGCGGTGGCCTGTCGTCTCGCGCAATACTGAACGTAGCCGAGCAGAAGGTCAGGTTCGACGTGAAAGACGGGCGAGTCTACCACCACGGCTTCTCCGTCACGGTCGGCGACGTGGCGATTCGCACCAGCGGATCGGTCGGCTTCGATCAATCGTTGGACTTAGTGGCCGAGTTGCCCATTCGCGACAATTGGGTGGAAGGCAAGCCATATCTGGCGGCACTGAAAGGAACCACCATACGCATTCCCCTCCAGGGCACGTTCGCGGATCGACGGGTCGACGACCGCGCCCTGCGTGACCTGAACCGCAAGTTGATCGGCAATGCAGCGGGCCGCCTCCTGGAAGATGGCCTGAACCGCGGCCTCGAACGATTGATCCGTCCACCGCGATAGAACCTTGCCGACGACGTGCGCACCGGTTAGACTAGACTTCTCATGCGACGCGGTGGTCGGCGGACGGCCGCAACATTGAAACCGGAAGTGCTTGGCGGGCTGGTGCCCCCCGCGGTCTTCAAAATCGTTGAGCCGTAGGTTAAGCCTGCGGTTGGTGGGTTCGATTCCCATGCACTTCCGCTGGGGGGTATTCACCCCCGTGCAAGCCTTGGCAGTGTTCGCATTGCCAAGGTTTTTTTCGTTTTCTGGTGAGCCCTGATTAGCCTCGACTTGCGATGAGTGTGCCGGAATCTGTGCCAAAATCTCGCCGGTGTTTTTTCCAGCATCGGGCATCGTCCCGGTTGGCTCCGAAACGGCTCGCTCATGATGGCCCGCCGTCACTTGGCGGTAGTGGCCATCCGCGATCTGTTCCGTATGCCCAAGCCATGCGGCCGCAACGTGGCTCGGGAACTGGTCGGCAAGCTCTGTTGCCCTCGTGGCCCTGAAGTTCTGCCACAGCCGTGGCCATGGTTGCAGCGATGATCGCAGTATTGCTTTTTGGAGCCACGTTCGCAGGTTCTTCTTGCCGCTGCGAATCGACGGGAAGATGTAGGCAGACGAACGTTCAGGCACTGCATCCCACATTTCCTGAAGGAACGGCGAGACCTCTGGGAAGATCGGGCACACTCTCTTGTTGCCGCCTCGATGCCGTTTCGTCTTGGGCGATGTGATGACGACTGTGAGGTTCTCCCAGTTCACGTCTGACCACCGCAAAGGCACGATCTCCGATGGAACCCGAACTCCCATATAGCGAGCAAAGATGAGCAGTAGTCGGAACTCGGGGCCGTGGCATTGATCGAGAAGCGTGGTTACGGTTTCCCTTGGGATGAAGTATTGTCTCTCTACGGCTGGCACAACCGTGCTGGCCAGTCCGGAAAATGGGTTCTCGGTGACGATCTTCCTCCGCAAGGCGACTTTGAACAGCATCTTTGCGAATTGAGCCCGCTTGCGACATGTGTTTTCCGCCAGCTTCTGTTCTTCGTACAACCACGCCGCCCACTCGTCTGCATCTGCTGAGCTAATCGTTCGGATGTCTTTGTCCTTGCTGAAGAACTCCACGAGGTTCCGTTTGGTATGTCCCCAAATGGTCAGAGTGGACTCCTCTACGTCGCCTCGCCGTCTACGTTGATCAATGTACCCTTCCAGGAACGAGCCCAGCAGCGCGGTCTCAGTGGCTTCTGCAAGCCCTGCCTTGACCAGTCGTCCCCGTAGCTTGCCGTCGATTCCGTTCAGCCACTCGGCAGTCTGGCCATCGAGGGCAGTGCTGAGCCGTTTCGCCTCGATGAGTTTCTCGATCATGTTCTGAGCGGTCTGGGCGTTCTTCTTGGAACACTTCCCGGTGCGGATTGTCCGCCGCTTCTTCGTGGTGGGGCAGACGAACAGGATCCGCCAGCCGGCGCCGTCTTTGGATAGTGATGCCATGGTCTATGCCTCGGTCGTAATCTTCTGCCCGCAGAGTACGGGCCAAGAAAGACTCCGAGCCCGATCACCCGCCGAAAAGCAGCGAGGAAGCTGCCGGTGCGTCCTTGCTGACCGCCTTTGCGGATCACAGCTTGGAACGCACGCACGAATGACCGGGCTCAGGATCTGGTGACACATTAGGTTTTCCTCGTTGGGTTTTCGGCCCGAGTGGCGAGTGTCAGGCGAGCCGCCATAACCACTACGCCATAACCGCCAAGAAACAAACAACAATCCGTCAAGATTCTGTGAATTCGTTGGCGGCTGGTTTTGTTTGGGGCCGGCCGTGGCTCCGCTTTTCTGTCGCATTTTCGGTCTGGAATTGGTAAGCTGGGTAGGGAAACCTCGTTACGTTGGGACCACAGGGGCTGATGCGATGTTCCACCTTCCACTTGTCTTGCCGATCCTGCCCTTTCTCTATGACTACGGTGGCTACGGGGGCTACCACGAGAGAGGCGTGAGCGATGCTGCTGCCGATTTCCGCAGGATAACAGGTCTGGAATGGCCGGAGTCTGCGAAAGTAATAGACGCGGATGACACTCACCTCCAAGGTGAGGACGGGTTCGGCTTCGGGCCGGGGGTCCTCGACGGCGAGTTCTACCTTATCTTCGATGCCGACCCAGAAACGTTGAAGGAGTGGCTTACCAAAGACGCCCCGTGGGATGCGGAGTGGAAACGGGGGCCGATACCGCCTGAGAAGGTGTGCGCCGGGTTCGGTGATTCGCGCGGATATGGCAGCGTCGATGGCGGACCACGAAAGTACCACGGCAACGAGCACTTCATGACACTGATCGAATCAGCGACGATTTGGTACGCGGCACACGCACGTGGTTCCGGCGGTACAAGCTGGCATGATGGCGAACTGATTGCGATTGATGTTGGTCGCGGTCGCGTTTGGGTGGCAAAATGGGACAACTGACCTCAATATGAGTCTCGGCATCCACACCGCCCTTACCCAGCTAACCAAATTGTCAAAGAACAAACCCGCCGACGCCGCGCGACTTGGCGCAGCGCCGGCAGGGCGGAAACAGATTTACTGCGGCTTCCAATCGCAGCTTCGATACCACTTACGCGAAACCATTGGGAATTCATACGGCCCGGCGTCTTGTCTTCCTTGCCGTTCCTCGTCCCAGCCAGCCTGAATCTCCTCACATCCCGCTGTGATTTCTCGCTGGCTCGGTTGGTACCTGTACGTCTTTCGTTGATCCGGTTTCCAGACGCGAGGCTGCCAGTCGTCAGGGTCGTTTTCTGGTAAGGGGGCCACTCCCTCTGCAATTGCTTCAGAGTCGTCCCGGGGCTCGGTGAGCGTCCACCGACTGTCCCAGACGCCGTAGTACAGCTCCTCAGCCGAATCGTAGGCAACGTAGCCAAGCTTTCGCAGCAAGGCCAGCGCACGCCGAATGGTGCATTCGCAGCACGCGCCGACCCGTTCTCGGACCTCGCGGTAAAGGTCCTGCAGGTTGATCCCGTAGTTGCGGGACAGCACAGCGTCATACACGGCCCAGTCGAACCTCCTTCTGAATTGGCGTTCCTCGAATGGGGTCACAGAAACGGGGGTGTCCAATACCGTGGACATGGGAACCTCCTTGCACGGGTCTTCCGTGCGCGCGTAGCGAGGGCCCGTCCCCCTCGTTCCTGACACGGTGGCAGTACATACCACCGGTGCTCGGCTTACCCGACTCCGCACGGACCTCTCCGCACGGACCCCCGCGGACGAATCCTTGGGGACACACGGACCGAAAGGGACGGACCCTCGTGTACTGATCGAATTCTGTCATGATTCGGTACTGTGTGCCGAAGCACGCTGTCGTTGCGGGAGGCGGTAGACTCCCTAGGTCCCGTCATTAGAAACCAACCTGCGTTCCTGTGTCAACTGAATTTGCCCCAAATCCGCCGCGTTATCACCTCTCTCGTCATTGCGGTTATCTGGCTAGGATTCTGCTTGGATGCGCCCGGCTGCCGTTCGATCCAGCAATGGGCCCAGCGACTTACGCAGGTCGCCTGTCCGCTTCCCGTGGTACGGCACGGACCATTGGGGCGTGAGGCACGCCCCGCAGGTTCGGGCCGTTAGACAAGCTTGATAACTCGGCCTGTGCTGACAGTGCAACTGATGTTATCGTACTCGTCGAGTTCTATGATTTCCCACTCACGAACTCGTGCTTGTGCTGTTCCCTTCTCGCGTTCCGAGAGGTCGGAAATCCAAATACGGGCATTTTCAATCGCGGTGTCTCGATCGCACCGCTCGGCAAGTGAACCGAGATCGCACGGGCGACCGTGCAATTCTCCTTCTGCTTGCCAGTACGTTTGTCCAACCGTCCATTTCATATCTGCCATCGTTAAGCCCTCCAGGTGAAGGATGAATCAACTCCTACGCTTGTCCATGTCAGCCAGTATACCGCGCGGAATGCCTCCTTCATCTCGGCAGGCTCCGAGACGATAGCACCGCCCGTGATCGTGTAGGCCAGACCATCCGCCGTAGCCAAGTTGTTCTTGATCTCCAGAAACAGCCGACGTTCGCTACAGTCGCGGTCCTATTCCCGCGGCGGTTTTTTGTTGGCGTCCGGATTGACGATCTGATACCATGGTGTTTGCAGCTCGGGCTGCGCCCGGTCGCCCCCTTGGTCCCGCCCAGGAAACGGCGATCGGGTTTTCTGTTGGCAGTGAGCTTAGTCATTTGGTATCATCTGCCCCAGAGTCTTGACTAAGGCCCGGTTGCCCTCCGTAACTAACACTGCAGACAGTTTCGCTTGGTGGCCGGGCTTTTCTCTTGCGCCAACTGCTCGGTTCTGGCCTCCTGTTGGCATTGAGCCCCTCGTTGTTGGTGGGTTCTGATGCATCTCCATGTCGCCGTGTGACACTGCGTTACGAGGTGATACGGAAACGCACGCGACAAGCGGGTGGAACCGGTCGGGTGGGTTATGTGTCGCCTTTCACGCCGAACATCAAAAGGTCCCCTGTATTTCAGGGGCAGGATGGACAGAACGGCGAATTAGCGTGGCCGGCTCCTGCTCAGTCGCTCTGCAAGTTCCCGCCGCTGTTCCTCAGTCAGATTCCGCGGCTTCCGAAACGGGTTCTTGCCGAAGCGGAACGGGTACAGCGGACAGCCGTGCACCGTGCACAGCCGGACCTCGTTGACCGAGCCGGCGCAGCAATCAATGCATCGGAGCCTGATCGCCTTCAGCGGCGTCAAATCGCCAGCCCGGACAGTCTTCGTCCCGCTGCCGTACAGGTATCGAATCTTGTAGTTCTTGCTGATACTCATACTTTCTGTCGCTTCAGTTGATAACGTCCTCTCGTCTCATCTTGAGCTCGACCGACGGTGGGAGACGGGCGCCGGGCCGCGCTTGACCGGCTTGTCCTCGTCGCTGGCCGGTACCGGTTCGATCGCCGTGCACCGCAAGCCGAACTTTCGAAGCAGGCATTTCAGCGCCGCCCGCAACTGACGGACGCCCCTTGGATCGTCCCCGCGCGCGGCTCGGCTCGCAGCGTCAGTGTGAATTCGGGCTGGTCAGTCGGCCTGGTTTTCATTCCGCTCGCTTTCTGTAGGTTGGCCAGTCGCAAGCTAAGACCGTTGCCCCGTGCACGAGCCGATCGACAACGGGCACGCCGAGACCGCTTTCAAGTTCGGCTCGGTCTCTCACGTTGGCTGCAAGCCAGATGGGCAACAAATAAGCCTTTGACTTCGCGGCAGCGTGTGTGTAGACGGTGAGGCGGGGTG
>CAZURK010000404.1:0-11034 GCA_964623055.1 uncultured Pirellulaceae bacterium | reverse complement strand
TACCTTCGCCCTTACCCTCGCCTTTACCTTCGCCTTTACCTTCGCCCTTACCTTCGCCTTTGCCCTCACCCTTGCCCTTGCCTTCGCCCGCACTCTTAGGCTGATCCGTAGGCTTACCCTCGCCCTGGGCACCCTCGGCACCGCCTTCTTCGTTCTCCTGGATCTTCTTGGCCAGTCGGTCTGTACGGTCAGCGATCTTGCCTTGATCTTTCGCCAGTTCGCCCATGGGCGCGCCGCCTTCCGTACGGCCCTGGTTAGCGCTTTGCAGCCGAATAAGACGTTCCACTTCCTTTTTGTACTCGCGGATCCGTTCTTGTTCCCGCTTCGTTCGGTCCGAGCGACTTTCGGTGAGCAGCAATTGCAGCAACGCCATCATGTCCTTGTGGGCGTCCTGCTGGTTCTCCAAAGCCTGTTTCAGTTTTTCCTGGTTCAGTTGTTTGACGATCGCGTCCAGTTTGACAACCGTCAGATTCTCTTTGGACTGTTTCAACGCCTGCATCAGCAAGGCGGCTCGCCGCGGATTCGAGACCTGTTCGATCCTTGCCATCTTGAACAGCAGTTCCTCCAGCCTTTTGTACTTATCCGCCACGATGCCCTGCTCGAGAGCAAGCTGGTCGACAACGGCAGGACCTTCGTCTTCATCTTGCGCCGGAAGACGATTTGGCGCGACAAACAGACCGGTCAGAACGATGACCATCGCAATCGGGAGATGTGCTTTGGTAAACATAACAAACGCCCCAAAATTAGTCGGATCTCAACAAAAGAGACACGGTTCTCCACGTATGTCGTAGGACGGACTTCCAAGTCCATTGGGAGAATCTTGGAAACATATATTGTGGGGCGTAATTCCGGCGTGTCGAGGCACGATGGAATCGTGCCCCACGTCTTGCCCCGTCGCGTTATTTCTCCGAATCCCTCAGCAGGTTCTTCTTTCCTTTTTTCTCTTCTTCTGTAGTATCCTCGATCAAGCCCTCTTGGTCCTTGGCTATTGCGCGGACGATGTCGAGCAGTTCGTTATATGTCTCCAAGTCCAGCATTCGCTGCAAGATTTCCTGCATTTCGGCCAGGATGTCGTCGGCCTGTTCGACAGCTCCCTTGGCCTCTTCCCCCCCTGATTCTACATCGTAACGCTTTGCATTCAGATCCGCCAACAGCACCTTTTCTAGACGATCTGCACGGCGTTCCAGTTCCGGAAACATCACTTCACCCACCATTTGCATGGGGTCGGCGACTAGCTCTTTTAGTCTGTTTTTTCGGTCTTCGGTATCAACTCGGTTGTTGATCAATTCTTCGCGAATATCGTGAAATGAAGCCGCCACGCCCAGCAACTCTTGAGCCGACTTGCGAGTCTGCTGCAGCGCCTGTTGCGTACTGAGCAACCGGAGCGATTGGGCTCGCTGGGCAGCCTTTTGTTCATCCAGCTTCTCGTCATCAGGTTCGTCGCCTGCGGCTGCCGCGTCTTCGGGTTCCGCGCCCCGGTCGCCGGTTGGCGATTCGACCCGTTTCAGAAAATCGCGGGCCTGCGTCATCTCTTCGACGATCTGCTCGAACCGGCGCCGCAGGCCGATCTCGCGAGCCTCCAGCATGGCCAGCAGCGTGTCGGAATCCACGACGTCCAATTGGCGGCGATCGCCGCTGCCTTCATTTGGACTGTCGCCCAGGTCGTACTTGTCAGCCGCCTTGATCGTCAGCACAAGCTTGTCTTTGGGCTTCAACTCCAAGCCATCCTCTTGCGATCGCAGATTGCGAAAATCTAGCGAAGCATCCACTTTGCCTGCGTCGCCCACCGGGAACTCGTGCATCTCGTTCGCAGTCTTCGGCGCACCATCGGCGGTACTAGCTCGCTCCAATCCGACGTCAAACCATGCTTTGGCCACGGCGTAGTCGTCGCTGATTTGGCCTTCTATCGGAACGATCACATCGGGCGTGACGGCCGTACCGATGCCTCGCAGGTTTACCTCCACCTTGGGCTCTTCGTCGGGGATCGCGGCAATGAAGATTCGATAAGGCCGCTCGGTTATGACGTTATCCACATCGTACAGGGTAACGTCCAACGTCAGGTTCGCATCCAAGCTGGATGTCCGGTATTCGAAACGCCGGCGCTGATCGTCGTCGCCTTCGATTGTCAACGTGGTCGTCTCTTTTGTGTCGGGGTTGTACAGGTCTACTCGCTGCAGTGACTTGTTCGTGCTTGCTCGTACGGTCACGTCGGTTCCGATGGGCAACTGCGTCGCGTTCGTCAAATCGACGGTTCGCGGCAGCCACGACGACAGCGCTTCGTCGACCATGTACTCCGGGAATTTGCAGTCCAACTCGACGCCAGTCACCGCCGGACTGTCGACCACTTCGATCGTGTAATCCCGTACGCGGAAGTCGTAACCCACAACGTCGAAGTTCACGGTGGACAGAATCCCTCGCAACGGTTTGCCGGAGAACGAATAGTCCTGATACCGGCCCTGCGCTTTGGTGCGGTTCATGGTAACGCGTCCGCGTTCGCCTTCCTCCGTGCGATAGCGAATCGTGCAGACCTTGGGCACGACTTCCGCGCCCAAATCCGAGTGCACCTTCAGCCGCACATTGGATCCCTTGGCCACTTTCACGTGTCGGTTCGTGAAGGGAATCATGGGCAAGTCCTTGAGACGTTCCGCCGATTCTTCGTCTCCCAGCAATTCGATCCCCACGACTTCGATCAACGCATTGCGCGGCCAGGGCTCGTCTTTCAACAGATAGATACGGCGTGCCCAAGTTGCCAACGCCTCGTTATTGATGAAGTAGAAAACGACGATCGTCACCAGCAGAACTGCGGCACCAAACACGCTACGCACCAGCGGCGAGTAGCTGAAGACTCGGCGCAGGCGAACACTCCCGGTGCCCGAAAGCGCCTCGCCGGTCGTGTGATCGAGCATATCGGGGCTGAACGTCTCGGCGTGGTCCGGACGTTCGGTCAGTTCGACGGATGTCACGAGACTATCATGGAAGTTCGCAAACCGTCTCTCCAATAACACGGCCATACTGCGGTCCGCCAACCGGACGATGATGCGGCGAAATACCCAGCGATAGAAAATAAACGCCAATACGAGGGCGATGATTCCCAGTAACACGAGGCGTGCTACCCACGGCATTTCACTGGCGCCTGCCAGCACGGGCAAATAGTCAAGCGCCAGCCCGGCCCAAAACGTCAGCCCTAGCCAAATCACGCCCAGGGAAACCCCTTCGAGCCAGACATACGCCCGGATTCGCCATCTCAGACCCGCAAGAAGGGAGTGGATTTGGGGATCGAGGTTCTTCTCGGTGGCAGACATTCGTTTCTTTCGGAGCGGTTCCTTAGTGGGCCATTTCAAAACTGTAGCTGCACTCGCCAGAGTGCGGTTGGTTGCTGGGAAAACCCGCGTTCTGGCGAACGCAGCTACGCCGGTTAGGGTCCTGAAAGGCCACCTAGTTATACACAGTTCCTATGCTAGACGACTGAGCCGTCGGAGCAACCATTCGAAGGCCAACAGACCGCAAATCAGCCCCATCAGCCAAGCCATCAACCGTCGCTCGAAATCTCTATCTGGTGTACCGGGTAAAAAGGTCTCGCGGTCCTGTGACTGCAGCACATTGGTCAACGGCGGCTGGCCGCCGGCCTGGCCGACTGCGGCTTCGATGCCGCCGTAATAGTCTCCGCCAGTGGCCAAGGCAATATTCGTCAACAATGGTCGGTTGAGTTCGGGTTTTTCGATTTCCACTTCCGGCGCGCGAACGCGAACCTCGCGAACCAACAACTCGTCCAATTCGGCGTGGGGCGGCCGCAACTCCAGGCGATAGTCATTCTGTTGAATGGCCGTGAACTGCCCCGCATAAGTACCGTCGCGGGCACCGCCCTTGACGGCTCGTAAGGTTAGTGCCGTTCGGTTGCCGTCAGGTTGAATCAAACTGGCGGTCACTTCCGGGTCGGTGAGCGGTTCATTTTGCGCATCCGTCAAAATCGCCTGTACCACAATGGTATCGCCTAGCAGGCAACGGTCTTTGTCGACCAGCAAGACGCCATGGACCGAATCCCGCAGTAGCCGTCCTTGAGCGACCCAGCGAAGCAGTTTGGTGTAGTACCGCTCGAAATAGGTTTCTTCCATAGCCCGAATGCGCCACATCTCGCCGCTAGCTTGGAAGAATACGCGGCCCGCACCATAGAAATGCCCGGCCAGATAGATCGGCAGCTCGTCGTCGATCACCGTGCTGGGATCGGAGAAACGGGCGTAAATGCGCGCTCCGAGCTTCGGGTCCTTGACAGCATAGTAGCCGTAGATCCCTTCGAAAGTCGCCCACGTGGCCTCGCTGTTTACGGGATCGTCTTCGAGCCAGAGGAATTCGGATTCCAACCCCTCGCGCGTGAAGTCCAACGGCCACGCATCCTTGCCGCCAAACCGGCCCAAGCCCAGTGTCGCCGATCCGCTGCTGTACAGCACGACCGGATAAAGCGCGCGTATGGTGTCGAAACGGGAATCGCTTCGTCGCACGTCGCCCCATTGAGGCGTGTGGACCGGACCCGCCACAACGATCAAGCCGCCCGCTTTCTCTGCGACCCATTTCTCCAAGTCTTGGATGTGCAGGAAATCAAGCTCGGTCCAATCGGGATCAAACGCCACGATGCAGTCGTACTCGAACAGGTCGTCCGCACTTTCCGGGAAATCGAACAGCAGGTTGTCCGCTTCCTGGGAAATGCCCGGCTTGCCCGTTTGTAGCCAGACGTCAACCGTGGTATCTCGATCTCGGAAGAGCAGGTTTCTCAGGAAACGAAATTCACGTGACGGTCCGCCGGCCATGATTAACACACGTGTTTTCCGTTCGACCACCTCGACGTTTGCCGTCTTGAAGTTGTCCATTGGATTGGAGTCGCGTGACGGTGGTTTCACCGCCAGCTTGTAGGTGCGTCGACCGCTCTCTTTAGGCGTCACCTCGAATTTGATGGATACAATCTTGCCGTCTTCATCCAATTGCACTCGGTCTTCTTGCTCGATCGTTTCTGCCTTCTCGCCTTCGGCAGCGCCCGTGGGTGCCGAACTAAGTTGTACCTCGACCGAACGGCTGGTCAGTCCGGTGGCCTGGATATGCCCGGTGATCGTGAATCGGTCGCCGGGATAAACCCGCTCGGGAGCGTCCAAGTCGACCACCACGACGTTCAGCGGGCGGTTCTCGCTGCCCATGCCAATCGTGAAGATCGGGATCTCTGCCAGCTTGGCCATGTTCGTTGCCACCGAGCACTCGGCCCCAGCGTTCCGTTGGCCATCGGTGAACACCGCGATGCCGGATATCGGACCGCCGCGTTCCTTATTGACCAAATAGCGTAGTGCTTCGCCCAAACGGGTCTTCAGACCGTGAGCGGCCAACGCCTCGGGCCAGTCAATATCTTCTGGTTCCAGCGAATCCTCTTCCGGTTGGGGATCAGGCGAAGGACCATTGTCGTCCTCGGTAAACTGATCGTCGCTTAGCCCGATCATGGCGAGGAATTCGATGTCCGGATTACGCAAGTTCGCCACGGCCAGGAGCACCACGGCGACAATCAGCGAAAACAGGCAGACCAACAGCGCCCACGCGGTCTTGTCCGGTCTCGAGGCTTTGCGGCCCGTGATCAAATGGATGGACCCAAGCAGGATGCTCACCAACAGAAAAGCCCCGGCAACCATTGCCGTCGTGCGTGCTTCGTTCAGTTGGTTCCCGTGTACTTCTTCGGCCGACAACGCTGGCCCGCCTTCCTCGGCCGATGCCAGTTTGGCCAGCGATGCGACCTCGGCTGGTTTAGACTCCTGATCGAAGCGGTAGACAACTACGTCGTGTTTGGCACGAAGGTCTTCCAGAAGGGGGCCCGTAGATAACTCGTGAACCACTCGCTGTATCCGAGTCGTAGCGTTCTCGGTATTGGCCGTCTCGGAATTCGGCAACCCCATACTCTGGCTTGTATCGACCAGCAACAACACGCGCGAGTTCTTGACTAGTTTGCGTTCGGTGCGCTTTTCGAGATTCAGGAAGTAGAACAGGACGCCGACAAATGCCAGCAACCGAAGCCCCACCAGAAGCCAACTCAATCCACGCGACAGTTCCACGCTGTCGAAACGGTACATTACGACCACGTAGACCAGCACGGCGGCGCACACCGCCAGCAGCACCAGCCAATGCCACCATTCGGACATGGCCTGCACGCGGGCAAACTGATAAAACTCGCCGGCCGCATCGGCGGCCAACAGGTACATCCTAGCCATCAGGTCACGGAACCTTTCGCTGGGTGGTAACTGGCGGAGTATCCCATAATCTGCTCCGAGAGCAACAGACAGATAAGCAGACACATGAGCAACAGACTTCGATCGTTGCCTGCCAAACCCGGCATCTCGTCGCTGACGTCGTCCGCGTGGCGGAATTCGACCTTTATCGGATCTAGATTTTCGATCAGCGACTTCGAGTCAATCGTCGCTAAATCGCCCTCGTTCGGTTCGACGTTCAAGGCATAGCGTCGTGCGTCCGCCTCGCCGGCCGTCGTCACCGGCCATGCTTCGTAGATGCCGCTGCGATCCGTTTCGCCTTCCTCGGCCAGCGACGACCGGCCAATGGCCGCGGACATCACAAGCGAATTCGTCGGCGACTTGGCAGCCACGCGGTCGATCACCAGGCGAGCTTCCGGAGTCTCGCCTGGGATAATGAACTGCATGTCCTGGCGATACTTGTCGGCTTCCAATTGAATCGCGACCGGGGCACCCACCGGCTGCGATTCGACAGTACGCTGGGCCGATGCCAGATACGACTGCAGTTTCAACGCCACGACGACAAAGCTGGGATCGTTGCCCCAGTTGTTCCAGTCCGGCGCCAGCGTGGTCAACATTGCCATGACCCGGCCTTCTCCGAACTTGCGCTCTACGGCCAGCGGCATCCTATTTCGTAGAAACGCGGCGACTTGGACGGTGGAATCGGGGTCGGGTCTCCAGTTCTGCTGGGCTCGAAGGTACTGGTCGACCGTGACCAGGCGAATAAAGGGATTCCGCTCGCCCAGGAACACACCGAACACCGGGTGGTCTATGACTTCGATATCCGGTGTGTTTTCCATGGTCTCAGGAGGCAGGAAGTCGTCGCGAGCAAGTGGCAACGGGAACAGTCCTTCGCCGCCACGATGAAGCCGATTGGTGTAAAAGGAGAGATTGACGTTGGGTCCCACAAAAAAGCACAGACCGCCGCCGGCCTCGACATAAGCCTCCAGATTCTGGATCGCCCGGTCGTCCAAGCGAGGTACGTCCAGCAGGTAAATGGCTCGATAACCTGCCAGCACCTCGGGCGTGGTGTCTCGCAGAAACGCCGCCGTGTTGATCTCCGGGCGGATACCCGTATTCGCGCGTCCCCCCGGACTGAACACCGACTCGAGAAAGTATGCGTGATGCTGTTCGGTCGAACCGTCGACGATCAAGACCGGTTCGTCCTCAGGGAAATCGACAACGCACCAGCGGAAGTTGTCCGCACCCACCGGGTCATCTTCTGGCAGGGACGCTTCGATCACATGCCGGCCGGGCTCGGGGAAGTAGGCTTGGCTGCGTCGCGTGACCGTCTGGCCGGCCTCGATTTCTTCGATCAAGATCGTGGGCAATTCGTCGACTCTGGCGGTCAGGTTCTCGGGCGCGACCGTTTGCTGCGCTTCCGGATCGTAGAACTTTGTGCGGACTTTCAGTTGGACGTTGCGGGCCACCTCGCGGCTGAAGTTCTTCACCATGACGTTCACAAACAGCGGAACGCCGGCCGCCTGAGTCTCGTTGGCCGGTCGGATGTCGATGATGCCTATATTCTGCCGCGTGCTCTTTACGCAGCCCACCAACTGGATCTCTGCAGGCGACCGCTCGATCTGCCGCAACGTCTCGCGGATCTCGGCCGGATTCTCCCACTGGCCCATACGGAAATCGGACACCACGTAAACCCGTCGATTCTCTTCGCCGGACTGCTTGACCAGTTGGGCAAGCGCCGCCAATGCGGGCTGCGGACCAACGGACAACTCCGTCACGTAAAACGTGTTCCGTTTTTCCTCCAACGTGACATCGAAGTCCGGGGAAACGACTTCGGCATTGAAGTCGGCGATCTGATTGTAATCGGTTTCCCCGCCGCCGTTGGCCGATGCGCGAGCCGCGCGCGAGAAACGTATGAGCGTGAATTTCTGGGCGGTGTCTTGAGAAGCGGCCTGAGCACCAATTCGCTGAACCGCGGCCAGGCCGGTCTCGTACGCGCTGGTTCCGCCATACCGGTCGGACATGGAATAGCTGTCGTCCAACACCACGTAGTGATGCGTCGGCTTGCCGCCGAAGATGTCAAGCCACTGTCCGCGCGTGACCCACCGGGCCAGCATGGCCACAATCAAAGCGAACGCGGCCATGCGCATCAACAACAAGATGAGCTGCTTCAGCCAAATCCATTTCCGGTGTTTCTTGTAGGCCTGCAGCAGGAACTCCATCGCCGCCCACTTCACGCGCCGGTGCCGCATCATGTTGATCAGGTGGATCAACAACGGGACCAGAACGAGGAGAAATCCCCAGGTGAGTGCTTGATGGACAAATTGCACGGGCTAATTCCTGTGGTGCATTCCTAGGCGGTTACTCAAATAGGTCGCTAACGCTGCATCCAATGGCTGACTGGTGCGAATCAGTGCATAGTCGATGGTGTTGCGAACGCAACGACGCCGGATCTCTTCCAGAAAAGCGTTCAACGCTTCCAGATAGCCTTCGCGCAACGCCCGCGGATTGCAGTTCAAGTGGTCCAGCGTTTCAAGGCCCTCGAATCGCGTTGGCCCGGCAAACGGGAAATCCAACTCGTCATCGTCCATGACGTGAAAGACCAGGACATCGTGGCCGCGCTGCCGGAGCAGTTTCAAACCCTTGATCGTTCCTTCCACGTCGACCAGCAAATCCGAAACCAACACGATCATCCCGCGCCGCGGCAGGTTTTCGGCCGCGGCCCGCAGGGTCGAGTACATCTCGGTCTTGTCTTTCGGTTCCGTGACGTTCAACGATTCGATGATCGAATGGATGTGGTTCCGCTTGCTGCGAGTGGGAACGCGAGTGCGCACCGTTTCATCAAACGCCAGACACCCAACGGCGTCTTGCTGCTTCAGCAGGAGGTACGCTAGGCTGCCGGCGATCGTACAAGCGTATTCGTACTTGTTCAGCGCGCCCCGGCCGTAAATCATGCTGTTGGAAACGTCCACCAGCATGGTACAGCGCAGGTTGGTGTCCTCTTCGTACTGCTTTACGTACAGCCGATCCTGCTTGGCCCAGACCTTCCAGTCTACGTGGCGCAGGTCGTCACCCGTCACATATTCGCGATGCTGCAGAAACTCGACGGACTGTCCAAAGTAAGGACTGCGGTGCATGCCCGAAAGAAAACCTTCGACGATGTGCCGCGCCCGCAAGTCTAGCCGCGATATGCGCTTGATCGCCTCAGGATGCAAAAATCTTTTGGAATCGGGCATCGCTTGTCAGTTCGTCTTCCTTGGTGGGTGTGATCGCAACCAGTCGCTCAATCAGACTGTCCGGCGTGACGCCTTCGCTCTCGGCAGCGAAATTCACCACAATGCGGTGCCGGAACACCGGTTTGGCCAACGCCTGTATGTCGTCGGTGGAAACGTGCGTCCGGCCGTACAACAGGGCCCTGGCCTTACCGCCCAGGATCAGATACTGCACGGCACGAGGGCCGGCACCCCAGGCAATCATCTCCTCGACGAAATCCGGAGCGCCCGGATAGCCGATACGCGTCTGGCGAACTAGCGACAACGCATACCGAATCACGTGGTCGGTAACCGGTACTTCTCGCACCATGCGCTGTAGCGTAAGGATATCGTCGCCTTCCAGTACGGGCTTGATATCGTCTGTCTGGATCGTGGTCGTGCGCCGAGCGACTTCGAACTCCTCGTCGAAGCTCGGATAGTTGACAAAGACCTTAAACATGAAGCGGTCTTGTTGGGCCTCGGGCAGCGGATATGTGCCTTCCTGCTCGATCGGGTTCTGCGTGGCCAGCACGAAGAAAGGATCCATCATCTCGTGCCGCACGCGTCCGACCGTCGTCTGACGCTCTTGCATTGCCTCCAGCAAAGCGGCCTGTGTCTTTGGCGGAGTTCGGTTGATTTCGTCCGCCAAGATCACGTGCGAGAAGATCGGACCTTCCAGAAAGCGTCGCTCACGGGCGCCTGTGGAACGATTCTCTTCGATGATCTCCGTGCCCGTGATGTCCGCTGGCATCAGGTCCGGCGTGAACTGAATCCGGCTGAACGACAGATTCAGCGTGCGAGACAGGGTGCTGATCATCAGAGTCTTGGCCAGCCCCGGCACGCCCTCCAACAGGCAGTGACCGCGGCTGAACAGCGAGATCAGCAACTCTTCGATCACGTCCACTTGCCCCACGATCACTTGGGACAACTGTTCCATGATCTTCTCACGAGCCTCTTGAAGGCGCTGAAACGCCTCGGATTCCCCCGCTGAATAGGATGGGCCACTGGCCCCTTCGGTTGACATTCGGTTTTGCCTTTCGTTGAGGTATATACAACTCCGAATAACGAGCGGTTTGCGAAACGCCCAACTAAGATTAGTGCCGTATAGCCAAGCTGATGTTCAACGGTGAACACACTTGAGTTGGCCCATTAAGGTGGGTTTGGGAGCGAACCACAGCAATCTCAGAGGCACACACCAGTAACATTGTCAGTCTTGCTGCAGCCCCATCGCCAACTCCGCTGTGAGGCCCTCTATTCTAGGATACACCGAGAAACCCATTGTTCTAGGCTCTTTTCGGAACTCGTACATCGCCGGAAAGCCAACTGCTCCGCCAGCCCCAAACAAAGCCCGCCTCACCCGGTGCAACACTCGACCCTTTCGGGTTGTTCGTGTCGGATTTCCGTCCTGGATGACACATCTCCATAGTGAGAGCGCCGCCGGTCGACCGATACGCGACCGCTCTATTCGTGAAGAAGCGGATATTTGCAGAAACATGGCCGCTTGATTGGCGTTTCAGCAATTCACGATGTGGGGCAGCTAGGTGTCCATC
>CAZURK010000403.1:0-11059 GCA_964623055.1 uncultured Pirellulaceae bacterium | reverse complement strand
TTTTTTAACCCTTTACGAAAGAGTGCATCAATGTCACATCGTCGCCAGACCGTGGACACGCCAGTCGGCCACGGTCTGGCGACCGTAGCTACTTTGCACTGACGAGGTGCGCGCCAATTGGCCTCGTCCCTTTTTTTTCCGGGCAGTGCCGAGATTCACCATCAGAAAGGAGACCTCATGAGCATCGGCGAGACCATGCAACAGAAAGCCGAGGAATTTCGCAACCGTTACGCTGCGGTGCGCGAGCAGATCGGCCGAGTGATTGTGGGGCACGATGAGACCGTACACGGCGTGTTGACCTGCCTGTTCGTCGGCGGCCATTGCCTGCTGGAAGGCGTACCAGGGTTGGGAAAGACGCTGCTTGTGCGAACGCTGGCCCAGGCGCTGGATCTGGATTTCTCTCGCATCCAGTTCACGCCCGACCTCATGCCGGCTGACATCCTCGGTACAAACATGGTCATGGAAACGCCGGACGGCAAACGAGCCTTCGAGTTCCAGAAAGGAGCGGTGTTTACGCAAATCCTGCTGGCTGACGAAATCAACCGCGCCACACCCAAGACACAGTCTGCACTGCTGGAGACGATGCAGGAAGGTACGGTTACTGTGGCGGGCCAACGGTATGATTTGAAGCAGCCATTCTTCGTCATGGCCACGCAAAACCCGATCGAACAGGAGGGCACATATCCGCTGCCGGAAGCCCAGCTTGATCGCTTTTTCTTCAAGCTGGTTGTGGGGTACTCGAACCGTGAGGAGCTGGGGACGATCATCGACCGCACCACGCGCGGCGTTACGATCGAGCCCGAAAAGGTGATGGACGGCAGCGAAATTATCGAGTGGCAGGCGCTGATTCGAGAAGTGATTCTCGCGCAACACGTTCAGGACTACATCATTCGCCTGGTCCTGGCCACGCACCCGGGAGGCGAGTTTGCGTTGCCGATCACGAACCAATACCTCCGCTGGGGCGCCAGTCCACGTGCCGCCCAGACGATGGCCCTGGCCGCGAAGGTACGGGCGCTCCTGGAGGGGCGATACAACGTCAGCTTCGAAGACGTTCGACGTGTCTGCCTTCCGGGGCTACGGCATCGCGTGATCCTGAACTTCGAGGCTCAAGCCGAAGGCCTCGACACGGACCACGTACTATTGGACATCCTGGAGAAGCTGCCCGAGAAAGCTGAAGACGCGCCGGTCACCGCGACGGTGGCAGAGAGACTAGAGAAGAAGTAGCCCAAGAAAGACGACTACGCCAAGACATGTCATCCACCGTATCGCAGGACCCGCTGCTCAGCCCCGAACTACTGGCCCAACTCGAGCGATTGGAGCTGGTCACGCGCAAGATCTTCCGCGGGCGCATGAAAGGCGAACGCCGCAGTCGCCGCCGGGGGCAGAGCGTCGAATTCGCCGATTATCGCAACTATGTCGCAGGCGACGATTTGCGATTCATCGACTGGAACCTCTACGCGCGACTCGACAGGCTCTTTCTGAAGCTGTTCATGGAAGAGGAAGACCTGCACTTCTACGCATTGGTCGACGCCAGTATGTCGATGGACTTCGGAGAACCGACCAAGCTGTTGTACGCCAAACAGCTCGCCGCGGCCCTTGGCTTCATCGGACTGTGCCGCGCCGACCGAGTGAAGATCGAAACACTCGGAGCCGCGCGCAGCCATCCGGGCCCTGTGCTTCGTGGGCGTCACAGTCTCTGGAGGATGCTTGAATACATGGACAGCATCCCGACCGGGATGAACGTGCCGTTGGCCGCGGCCGTCAAGGAGTTTTGCCTGCGCAACAGCGGCAAGGGGATCTTGGTGCTGATCAGCGACCTGCTGGACAAGAGCGGATACGAGACTGCCTTGCGTTTTCTGCTGACGCAGGAGATGGACGTTTACGTCGTCCATGTGCTCTCGGCCGAGGAGTTGGATCCGGATGTGAAAGGCGATTTGAAGCTGGTCGACTGCGAGGACAGCGACATCGCGGAGATCACCGTCAGTCGCCCTCTGTTGGACCGCTACAAACGGACGCTGGGGTCTTTCATCGACGGGGCTCGCGAATTCTGCACGCGGCGAGGGATGACCTACCTGATGACCAGCACCGAGAATCCGGTGGACCGGCTGGTATCAAACTACCTGCGACAGCGCGGATTGGTGAAGTAAGGGAGCTTTTTCCGAAACTTCACTTCGCTCATGGGGTTATACTAGTGGACGTGTGCGCATGCACGTTTCCGTCAAAGACCACACAATCCCCCCAGTCTGGTAAAACGGAAATCACAGCGCAGTTTTCCTTCCCCTTGACGATACATACTTAGTCACGCGCTGAAGTTGGGTGCAGGTAATTGCGTAGACAGTGGGCTTACACATAGGAATTACGTAAAGGGTTTGCATAGTGCAAAAGCTCAATTTTCCCAGACGCAAGGCTGGCTGGCTTGTTCTTGCCCTCGCGGTGATTCTGGCCACAACAAGATTTAGCTCCCGCGCCGCTGCCGCAGACCCCGCTTTCGTTGGGGTCCTGGCGATTGCCATGGAAGACGGCGTAGCCGCACGCCTCGGGTTGTCCGACGAGGCGAAGGCGAAGCTGACCGAGCTGATCAACCTTCGTGAGGACGAGGCCCTGGGAATCGTCATGGCCAACAAGGATCTTCCTCCGTTTGAGCAGACGGCAAGGTTGGTACCGTTCGTCAAAGAGTCCGAGCGTCAGGGATTTGCTCTGTTGACGGTCATCCAGCGGGAAAAGCTGCACCAGATCCACATAGCTCGCCAGGGCATGAGTTCTCTGGGCGAGCCTGGTGTCGCACAAATGATAGGACTATCGGGCGAGCAACAGGCGACGGTCAAGCAACTGTTGGACGAACGTGCTGTCGATATGACCAAAGGTGGCGAGAACGAACGCCGCATCACCCGTATGATCTACGAACGTAAACTGGCGGCGTTGCTTAGCGACCATCAGCGGGGCAATTGGCAGACGCTCGCTGGACTGGCCGATGCCGGTCTGACCGTAGCGAAAGCGGATTCAACCGAAGATCCACCTGCGGCGACTGAAGAGGCTCCGCCTGCTGAGGCAGAGGATCCCGTCGAGCCAGCCGAAGCCGCAACGGAACCGGCGGCCGAGACGACCGACGATACAGAGCCGGCCGAGGCCACTGAACCGACCGAAGGTGAAGCGGACACAGAGATGGAGCCATCCGAGGAACCGCCTGTCGCCACAGAGGAACCGCCTGTCGCCACAGAGGAACCGCCTGTCGCCACAGAGGAACCGCCTGTCGCCACAGAGGAACCACCTACGGGCGAGGCAAAGGAGCCCGTCGAGCCGTCCGAAGAACCGCCTGCGGTCGTTGAGGAGCCCCCTGCCTCCGATCCAGCGGGGCCAACCGAACCAACCGAAAGCGAGATGAAACCGGCGGCCGAGCCGACGGAAGATCCGGCACCGGCCGAGGACACCGAGCCGGCCGAAGCCGCAGCCGACACGGCAATGGAGCCGTCGGAAGAACCGCCTGCTTCGGATCCCGACGAAACCTCTGAGGAGCCTGCGGAGGAGCAGCCCGCAGCGGCCGATACTCAGCCCGACGAGGCAGTCGCCGATAGCGAACCGGCAACAGAAGAACTGCCCAACGAGTTGCGATTCAATTTCGATGCCGCACCGTGGAAGGAGGTATTGAAATGGTTCGCCGATACCGCAGACCTGTCGCTGGGTGCTGACATCATACCGCTGGGAACCTTCAGCTACAGGGACGACCGGGTCTACACCGTCGCAGAGGCGATCGACCTACTGAACAGCTACCTGTTGACCAAAGGGTACACGTTGATCCGTCGTGAACGCATTCTATTGGTGTGGGACTACGAAGAGGAGATTCCTGACGAGTTGGTTACTCGTGTCACACTCGAGGAGTTGGACAAACGCGGCAAGTACGAATACGTCAAATGCATCTTCCCTCTTGCCAGGATGACTGCCGAGGACGCCGCGGACATGGTCGACCCATTCTTGGCGCCCCACGGCAAAGTGACTCCCTTCCCGAATGCACGACAGATCCAGGTCGTCGAGACGGGAGGCAAGTTGCGAGCTATCCGCGACATGATCGCCCGCGTCGAGGAAGGCACAGAAACCGTCGTTGAAGTGCAGTTGCAGCACATCGCGGCCGAAGAGTTCCTTACCATCGGCAGGCAACTGCTGGGGCTAGGCGAAGGCGAATCGTCCAACGACGAGATCAGTATTGCGATCGCCGTGGATGGAAAGACTATGTATGTGACAGCCAATCCCGATCGGCTATCAACGCTGCGCGGATTGGTGCCGCTGCTGGACAAGGAGCCCGAGGTGCCAGAAGACGGCGAAGAACCAGAGACGCTGGAATTGCGGACCTACCTCATCAAGGCGGCTGACCCGGAGGTGGTGCTACGCGTTCTCCAGACCCTGCTGGCCAACATGCCGGGCGTTCGTATGGAAATGGACATAACGTCGGGGAAACTCGTGGCATGGGCCTATCCGGATGACCACGCCACGATCGACGAGACGATCAAGATGTTGGAAGGCCAAATAAAGGACTTCAAGGTCATTCAACTGGAGCAACTCGACCCAGAATTGGCCGTGGCGGCAGTTAACAAGTTCTTTGGCCTGGTCGCAGGGGACGATGAAGAGTCCGCTGTCAGAGCAGACGCACCGATCGTGGACGGCGATCCGATCACCATGCAGATGTGGGTCCGTGGCACGGCCGCTCAAATCGAGCAGATCGAAGACCTCGTGGCCAAGCTCGAGGCGCCGTTGTTGGAGGAGAGTTCCGGCGGCAATGTGCGAATGATACCGCTGACCGGCCCCGATGCCATAACCGCATTGGAAAACGCCCAATTGTTGTGGGGACGCGAGAACAAGATTCGAATGGTCACGCCTTCGGCTCTGACGCCGTCCAGAATCCGCTTGCGAACTATCACTCCGCTTGACGAAGAACCCACCGAGTCGCCCGACGAGGCAGGTGGCGTTGGTAGCCTAGAAGACTTCTTGAACAGGCCCGGTGTGGGTGCCCCGGGGCTCAATCCGATCGCGCCGGTCGACCCACCGGCGAAGGACGCGGGCCAGATGAAACAGGCTCCCCCCGAGCCCGCATCAGAGAAGTCGCCGATTGACAAGTCCGCCATCCGATGGCCTGGCAACGTTCGGTTTCAATTCGCCAGCCAACCACCACCACCCGAGCCGGCCGAGCCCGTGCAGCCCAAGGAGCCACAGCCGAAGCCGCCGGCAGCCGAGATTCGGGTGGCCGTCACGCCCGGAGGGATCTTCATTGCATCCGACGATCTGGAAGCATTGGACGAGTTTGAGAAACGGTTGCGGGCCGTCGCGGGGCCAGGAACGGGCCTGATGGATCAACGCGACATCACCGTATTCTATTTGAAATACGCCAAGGTCGAAGTCGCCCATGCACTGCTGCAAGAGATCCTGAGCGGTCATGTGGATGACAGCGCCAGTTCGTTGCTTGGCGACGTGACCACGAACCTGCTGGGCGGAGGGCTACTGGGGGGGCTGCTCGGGGGAATGGCCGGTGGTGGTGGCGACGACGTCACGGAAATCTACGCCACGGGTATGGTGAGTATCGTCGCGGACCCTCGGCTGAACGCACTGGTGGTCGAGGCGAATCCGACCGATCTGAAGTTAATCGAGGAATTGTTGAAGGTGATCGACCGTGAAAGCAGCGAAACCGACATACTGACTGCGGGGACGCCTTACCCGATCGTAGTCAAGTACGCTTCGGCAGACGAAGTCGCCGCAGTGGTGCGCGAGGTCTTTGCCGATAAGATCGCCACAACCGCCAGCAGAGGGCGACAACAGCCTTCGCCCGAGGATATCATCCGGGCATTGCGCGGCCAGCGGGGCGGTCGAGATCAGCAAACTCGCGGCGAGGAACAGAAAATGACGATCGGTGTGGACATGCGCACCAATTCCATCATCGTGGTCGCTCCCGAACCGCTGTATCGGCAGGTGGAAGCGTTGGTCGAATTGATCGATCAACCGGGGCTGCCAGACACCGACTATGTTGTGGCCATTCCCGTGCCAAACGCAGGGGTGATCGCGGAGACGCTGGAAAACGTCATTGCACAGAAAGCCGCAACGGGGCAGCGCACGTCAAGTTCCGGTCAGCCCGGGGCAGGGCAGCCAAGTGGCCCAACTCCGGATCAAATCCGGCAGAGGATGGAGATGCTTCAGAGGCTCCGGGCGGCTGGGGGCATGATGGGCGGTCGAGGCGGCCCTAGTGGTGGTATGCGCCCCAGTGGCGGTCCCCCGAGTAGCCGAGGCGGAGGCAGTCGAGGCGGTCGAGGTGGAAGGTGATGTCGTGCTGGCTGTTACGCCGCGGCCAAAGGAGACGGGTAGGCCGGAACAAGTCCGCGCAGTTCCGGCGTCCTAGCGCATTTGTGCCGGAACTGCGCGGACTTGTTCCGGCCTACAGATTTGCTCGTCAAACGTGATTTGACACGGTAGGAGTGCTGCACGAACGGAGGTAAACGTCGTACAATTGTGATGTGTCTGGTGTGCAACACGCACGCCATGGGTTCTTCTCTGTTATGGGCCTCAGTAACGCTGAAGGCCAGTCATGGACACAACTAATCGCTTATTCGTCTGGATTGCCTACGCCGCCGGCGCGATTACCGTTGGCGTGATCGCATATGCAGGCATCCGCTACTACGGCGCACCCGAGCCCAGCTCATTCAGGGTATCTGCTGGAAATGCGGGCAGGCAACCGTTGCCCAACACCCTTTCGAGCCTCCAAACGAGTTCAATACGCGGCGCGCACGTCGATCATTTGTTCGCCCAGCGGTCCCAAATCAAGCGTCTACAGGCGTTGTTGGAACAGAAGACCAAACTGTTGGAGAAGAAGACGGCCCTGCTGGAACGGAATACCGTAGAGCAGTTGAGCCTGAAAAAAGAACTGGATCAGGCAATCGCGCTGCTGGAATTACTGGCGGAACAGGTGTCGGAAACGGGCGAATTGACCAGCGACGACAATGTCGCTAACGGAGAACTCCATGAAGACTTGGAGCGACTAATACAGCAGCGACAGCAGAGCGAGACACGGGCTGGCGAGCAGGATGAGGAATGGAATGCATTGGTTGTAGAACTGGCCGCGACCGACGAAGAGATCGCCCGCCTGAAACAGGAATCCGAAATCGAATTCCGTGACCTGTTGGACCAAAAGGAGGCGTTCGAGGCGGTCGCTTCCCGAGCGTTGGCCACAATCGGCGCGGAATCGGTGCCCGTGCTGGTCGAGCACCTTTCGCACCAGCGGGCTGATATCCGCCAATGGGCGGCCACAGTGCTGGGTGAAATTGGTGCCGACGCAGATGAAGCGACTCCGGCTCTGATCGATGCATTGTCCGACGCCGATGCAGGCGTTCGCGAGGCAGCAAGGCAGTCGCTGGACTTGATCGGTACAGCGGGGCGGGACGACGGAGGAATTGTCTTGGATTCACAGGCATTAACGCCGGGGAACTGAAATACCCCCAAAATAGCAAGTATATCACAAAGCACGAGTTTGTTGATGTTTTGCGGAACTTGGAGCATATTCTCGGGTTAAATCCCTATCACCACACTGCGCTCACCGTGCGCACGGTCTGCGGATCGCTAAGGAGGCCAATCATGTTCGCAAGAAAGCAATCGCTGGTATTGTTCATGCTGCTTGCGCTTGGCATGTGTATCGCTGGTCGCGACTTGCTGGCTCAACCTTCCGATTTCCTGAAGCGTTTTGACAGGAACAACAATGGGATGCTTGATCCGAATGAAGTCGAGGGACGATTCGGGGACTTCCTCAAGAGGATGGCCGAGAACAACCCCAAGATCGATTTCTCTAAGCCCGTGCCACTCGACCGACTGACCCAAGAGTTTCAGCGCATGCGCGAACAGCGGATGCAGGGCGGCGGACCGGGCGGTGGAATGATGGGCCGTGGCGGACCTGGCGGCGGATTCTCAGGCCGTGGCGGACCGGGCGGTGGAATGATGGGCCGTGGCGGACCAACGTCCGGTCGGATGGACCGCGGCCGGTCGTCTTCGGGGCAGCAAAACTCCACCTACGCCTCTACTACGATCGAGGTCGAGCCGTTAGTTCCTCGCTTCGGGATCGAAATGGAGTTGACGCCTCCATCCGGGTTCGGAGCGGAGGCCGATCTGTTCACTATCGAGGTTACCGACCAGGATCGCCGCGAAGCCGAGCGGGCGTTTGGCTACTACGATAGAAACCGCGACCGCAAGATCGACGCGGAGGAGATGAAACGAAGCCGGTACGGCTCGGATCTGCCGCTGTTTGATAGAAATCGAGATGGGATAATCACCCTGAATGAAATGGAGTACCGCTACGCTCAACGCCGTGTGAACAACGAAGGCGGGAGTAGCACGGCCTCCAGCGGGAAAGACTCCCGCAAATCGTCCGACAAAGACGATGAACCGGAGGCCGGTTGGCGGGCCAACCGAGACGAAGACCGCAAATCGTATCGCGCGCAGGCACCAGCCGAGGGTACGCAAGAGGGGCTGCCGGATTGGTTTCCTCGCGATGATGCTGATGGTGACGGCCAAGTGGCAATGGCCGAATTCTCCGTGAGCTGGTCCGATTCGGTGATGAGCGATTTCAATCAATTCGACCTGAACCTGGATGGAATGATCACGCCGCAAGAGTGTCTGAAGGCAGGAGCTAATGGTGTGGTTCGGGGCGAGAGCGTCGACGCTTCGTCGTCGGCCGACTCGGATTCCGCATCAGCCGATTCAGACTCCTCCTCGCCGTCCGGCGTATCTGCGAGCGCATCGACTGCCAGCACGAAACCTTCGCCGGCGCCCACAACGTCGGTGAAGATTAGCGCTCAATACATGAAATACTACCAGTCGTTGGTCACCAAGTACGACAAAAATAAGAACAAAGTGCTCGAAAAGGACGAGTGGGTCAGCATGTCCAAGGACCCCGCGGCCGCCGACGTGGACGGCAACGGACGCATCACGGTCGAGGAATTGGCAAGCTGGTCCATAAAGCAATAGCCTTCGCCCCGTTCTTGGGGACGCGTCTTTCTGGGGAGGGCGAAGCTCCCGCTGAGCCGGCTTCTCGAACGGCTCGCCGAGAGCCTCGCCCTCTCGGGCAGCGGAACAAAGGCAAGAGGTTGGTTTGACGAGCCGTGGCACGGGGCTCGTCGCGGAGTTGTAGCCTTGGGTTTTGGCAGTTTGACGGGCTTCGTGCCTGAGCCCGTCCCATTGAAGGAGTGGCTTACTATGGTTTCACGCAAGTTGTTGGTGGCGGCCCTGGCCGTTGTGTGTGTTGTATCGGTTTGTGTCACGACAGCCCTGGCTGCCCAGCCAGGCGGTCGCGGTGGCCGCGGCGGCGGTCGTGGGGGTCCCGGCGGGATGTTCGGCGGCGGTTTCGGCGGCGGTGGTTTGACCGGCGTGCTTATGCGAGAAGATGTCCGGAAGGAACTGGAGTTGGTCGACGATCAGGTCGCCGATCTTCAGAAACTGGCTGAGGGCCGACGCGATCGCATGGGCGAGATGTTCTCGGGACTGCGAGACATTGAGGATCGGGAAGAGCGGGGGCGAAAATTCCGGGAAATTATGGAGAAAGCCCAGGCGGAAATCGAGAAGGACATCAGCAAGGTTCTCCTACCACACCAAATGAAACGGGCCAAGCAACTGGCATTCCAACAGCGCCTGCGTGGCGGTGCCGGCCGAGCGCTGACAAGCGGTGGTTCAATGGCCGAGGAGTTGGGCATCACCGAAACACAGCAAGAGAAGCTGCGAGCGGCAAACGAGAAGCTGCAGAACGAACTCCGGCAGAAGATTGCTGAACTCCAGAATGAGGCTCAAGAAGAACTCCTGAAGATACTTACACCCCAGCAACAGGCCAAGTTCAAGGAACTGGTGGGCGAACCGTTTGAATTCGCGCCTATGGAATTCCGTCGGCCAGGTGGTGAAGGCGGTCGAGGAGGCCGAGGCCGGTAGCGGTTGCCATAAGAGGCCGTTTCACCGGACATATTAGAAAAGTACCTCCATTCGTCGCCAAACAAAGGGCGACGGATCGGAGGTACGTTAGGTATAATATCCTAGTTGTTGAAGAATGCGGGATTGCGGGCAAACTGACCCCACCCCCAGAGGGGATACCGACCGCGTCCTGTGGAATTACACTCCTTCCTCCCGTTTATCTAAATGGGGCAGTTGCCAAGCGAGAGAGACGGCTGGGCGTCTCGAAAGCGATCGTAATGCGATTTCGGATGTGTCGCATACGAAGCCCTAGCAGTCGAATCTGATTAGCAGACGGAACGTTCAATCCTCACTATTGGAACGAGTTACCAAGTGCCATGGACGCTGGAGAGATCCTAGTTGATAGCGGTTTGATCGATCGCGAGCAGTTAGAGCAGTCGCGAGAGCATGAGAGCGCTTCTGTGTTGGATGCCGCCATCGAATTGGGATTCGTCGACGAAGAGGACGCGCTGCGCGCGGTTGGCGGTGCAGTTGGGCTGGATTACGTCGATCTGGCGACTATAGAAGAGGACAAAGACCTTGGTGAAATCCTGGATAGTTTCCCCCAGAAGCTAATCTATCGGGAATCGTTGTTTCCCATCCGCCGCAAGAATGGCGCTCTGATCGTTGCAACCAGCAACCCGTTTGATCTCTACCCGATCGACGAGGTCAGCGCGGCGACCGGCCTGTCGGTGTTGCCCGTGCTGGCCGGCCGAGACGAAATCGCCAAACTGATCAAGAAACACCTTGGGGTCGGTCGCGAAACGGTCGAAGGGCTGATCGCCCAGACGGAGGAAGATGACGAGGTCCAACTGCTCGAGGACATCGAAACGGACGGCTCGGAATTGTCCGAGATGGCTCAGGAGGCGTCTGTAATACGGCTCGTGAACGAAATCCTGCTAGAGGCACTGGACTCGCGTGCAAGTGACGTGCACGTCGAATCACAGCCGTCGGGGTTGGCAGTCCGTTATCGCATCGACGGCATATTGCACCCGCAACCCATGCCGCCGGAGATCCATCGGTTCCAAGCGGCGATCATCAGCCGGTTGAAGATCATGGCACGGATGAATATCGCCGAGAAACGGCTGCCGCAAGACGGCCG
>CAZURK010000402.1:0-11192 GCA_964623055.1 uncultured Pirellulaceae bacterium | reverse complement strand
GAACCGCCCTTCCAACTCCGTTGGGTATGGTACGGCGAAGACAATGTGGTCGTCGTCGGTCGGCCGTGTCCGGAAGGAAAGGTGCCGCGACCTCCGAACGACTCGGTTGGGCTCCTCTCGTTCACCATGCACGCCGTAGTAGCAGACGGCCGAGTGATCTTCGGCGACCTGATGGCAAGCTCTATTGCTTGGACTCGCGGGACGGCTCCACGATCTGGCAACAACAGTTTCCTGGTGCTTTCGTCCATGCGGCGGCAATCTACAAGCCAACGTCTGGGCAACGAGACCCGGTGATTGTCGCACCGTGCCAAGACGGACGCATCTACGCGCTTGACTGGGGCGGTCGGGTCGTTTGGCAACTGCGGGCAGACCGGCCGTTTGTCACACCTGCGAAAATCGCCAAAGGTATCGCTTACGTCGGATCGCTGGACGAGCGCACGTATGCGGTTGACGTCCAATCGGGACAACTGAAATGGCGTTACGACGCCGGCGGCGCGATTCGCCAGCCGGCGGCAATTGCCAACGGCCGAGTCCTTTTTGGCTCGGAGAACATGATCTTTCACGCCGTGGAGGCCGAGACGGGCAAGCCAATCTGGCGGACCGGCAAGGGGCAAATGACCGGGCAGTCGTTTCGGAACACCTGGCCTGTCGTGGTTGGCGATAAGGTGATGACCTTTCAGATTCTGGTGGACGGCCATGCCGAGTTCGTCATGGAGGCCCTTCTGTTCAACGCCACGCCGGGCGACCACACGCAGAAACGGTTGGAGGACTGGCCGGCGGAACGCAAAGCGATTCTCGATTGGCTGGCCGGCGACATGACTTGGGCCGTGGACTGTAACAAGAGTTGGCAGGAGAACCCGGGTACGATACGTGAGGACACCCGCAGCATCCATCACGCCGGCGGACCGCTTAGGAAAACGTTCTATGTCTTCAACGTCGAAGGCGACGGAAATGGCAATTCGATCGAACCGTATCAGGTGCCGATGGGCGTTGTCGGAGGTACGGGCAACTCGAACATGGGGCCGGTGATAGACGCACAAGGACGCCCAATCACATGGTGGCGAGTGTCGGCGCGTTCGATCATCACGGGCGGAGGCTTCGGTACCGCGTTCAGCCCGGACCTGAACGCCCTGGATTTGAAGACCGGTGATCGGATCATCCTGCCCACAGAGCGAGACATCCACCGATCTGGCGCGGGCATGGAGTTGGACAACCATCATATGCTCACGGCGGCCGGCGACTATGTCTACTATCACAATCCGTTTCGTCAGGCTCGTTGGGTCAAATTGGACGGCCGCCGGAATCCCTACGGCGCGATCAGCGCCGCTTATCGCTTCTTTGATGGCGGCGGCTGGCGGGCCGACGTGGTCTACTATCCAACCCCCGAGGAGGTCGGACCAAGAGCGAAACGTATCTACTATACTCACGGTGCCGCACGCACGCCGATTGTCATTGCCGACGATGCCCTGTTCGTCAACGAAGTCGACATCCGCGCACTGGCCTGTTACGAGACTCGCAGCAATGGGCCGGCACCGCCACGGTCAGAGAAGGCTTCGCAGCCGAAAAAGGCCGTTTCCGATCTGCAGGAGAACCCCACGCCTCCGCCGATGGACCGCGATCTCGCGGAATACGTGTGGCAGAGGCGTAGAATCGCGAATATCGCCGACGAGGCGAAATCACTAGAAATTAGACCTATGAATGGGTTTGTAGTCCCGCCTTCAGGCGGTCTTGAAGCAAGAAGCTGCGCGGAAAACCGCCTGAAGGCGGGACTACGAACGGCCGTACGACTCATTTATGCATCAACCCTAAAGCGTTGGCTGACCGAGCATGTTGAGGAAATGGTGGACGCAGGCCATCTGCTACCCTACTACGCCAAGCGTGGCGAAAACCGGGCGCGTTGGTATTTCACGAATCCCGGCGATACAGTTGCCGCACTGGCCAGAGCGTATCCATACGTGGCCGAGGACCTGCGTCCGCGGTTGGCCGCGTACTTGAAGAGCGAATTGAGCGAGTATCCGCCCTGGAGCGATCGCTTGAACAGACCTGGCGATGTGGGAACATCCCGTATGGACTTCCAGGTTCCCGATTACAGATGGGATTGGCGCGAACCGCTGTACCGTGGCCTGCCGCGAGTCCATAACGTCTATACGGTGTGGCTTTACGTCGACGCGACGGGCGACGAAGCGTTGGTCAGACACAACTGGGATAAGATCCGCGGGCTCTACGAGCGGCACCGCCCAGACACGATGGTGTACGTGGGAGGCGCAAGCGCGCCGATCGGCCTCGCGCGTCTGGCCCGTCTCGTGGGAGATGAAGCCACGAAAACGGCCGCCCTTGGTGACGCATCGAAGGCGCTGCACGCGCTGCAGGACTTGGACGCTATACAGGCCCCGATGGCGGCCCGCTACGGGTTCGGCGGTCGCTGGCCCGGGCCGTTCGTGTATGCAGGATTTCATTTGTTGCACCTGACGCCGGAGACGGCCCGGTACATTCGCGAACACCCTCAAGCGTACAAGCACGTAGTCGATAAAACGGCCGCCGCTATCGACCACTGGCCCATGTGGTTCGTATCGCAGGCCAGCGCGTTCACGCGATACTATGGCGAGAGTCACGCACTGCCGCCTACGTACTCGGCTATGATCTTTCCCGTGAAGGCCTTGGTCGAGCGCGCGAACCCCGGCCAATTGCGCATCTGGGTAGACGCGGAAGACGCCCCACGTGGCGACCTGTTCTTCATCGAGCGGCTCGTGTTGGCCATCGAGGCCCTCGGAGAGGAACGCTGGGTGGACGGTTAGACATTCAGTTGCGTTTCGATAGAATTAGAACTGTGTTAGTCAGAATACACACAAGCACGATTTTCCCGAAACCAGACTGGACACCAACATGACGTCAGAAAGGGAATACTGGGTACAAATTCTTGAGATGTACGCACTCTTGAGCATTGCCGAGCGAGGTGGATCCTCGGATCGGCTGGCCGGTTGTCGTGGAACGCATCATCGCCTCGACGATCGCCTGGCCACTCGGCAGAAGGGATGAGACATGGCGAAGAGTGTTGATGAAGAGTCACTGAGGGAGTTCAAGGACCTTTCCCTTGATTGCGTGATGGCTGTGGGTGGTGTGCTGAGGGTGAGATCCTTGACTCGCGTCGAGTCTGGCATTCACTGCGGTGACGCTGGCTCCGCTGCAGGATCGCTCAAAGACTATCTGAGCTGGATAACTGGCATCTGGAGGAAGTGGAATGCGGTTTACGCTCGAGACGTTGTTGAATACTTGCGGTTGACCAACTGCGATTCGAAAGCACCTGTGTCCCTTCGCGGTGTCACATATTCGACGGCTCACGAGGCTTCTGTCTACCTCTTGGAGCCGCTTGTCAATCTTCCAGCGGAACTTGGTTTCGACAGCGTCCTGCAACTTCGTGACACTGCCACAAGGAGTATCCGGCTGTGCCGCCGGGTATTCGATGCAATAGGTAAAGCCCAAATAGACAAGGGCAAGCGGCTGGAGGCCATGATCGTAGCCGAGTGGTCCAACGCCGTGCGCGCGATCAATGGAAGCCCTTCGGATACGGAGGAGTCCGGCCCTGCGTGAACTGGATTTCACACCACGACAGGAGACCGATTTCCGATTCTGGGTCTCAGAGTTGGGCAATTGAGCGAGCCGAGCGAATTGCCATGTCCCCAGACAAATCCAAGGCACGTGAAGCAGAAAACAATCCGCCGGGCACGCAGCAAGTTGTCTCCGAATACCAACCTGCCAGGTGGGGTTAGGGAGACATGCGGCTAGAATAGGCTGGGCCATTAGACCGCAAAGCGTTCTCGGATTATAATTTGGGGCTGGCAGCCATGTCTGTCCTCGTTCGACTAGACCATTGAAAGGACTGAATCGTATGCGAAGGCAATTGCGTCGCCCCCGTTTGTGCCGGTTTAACGTTTGGCAAGACGCGATGCTGACAGCGGCTGTGATGCTGCTCTGGGTCGGCAACGCGACATCCGCGGAGACACCGAAACGTGAGCTGCTGGAGGTGGCCAATGCCGAGGCGGGCACCCAGGGTGATATGAAATCGTACACCGAGGTGATCGAACATACAGACATAACATTCGACATGGTACCCATTCCCGGCGGTACGTTCGTCATGGGTAGTCCGGAGTCGGAAGCTGACCGCGAGGACGACGAAGGACCTCAGCGCAAAGTGAAAATCGAGCCCTTTTGGATGGGCAAGTGTGAGGTCACATGGGACGAGTTAGAGATCTGGATGTTTGACATGGACATCCAACTTCGGCAGATCAAAAGTGTGAAAGCCAACGCACGCGACACGGCTGCTGAAGAGTACCAACTCTCCCAGCCCACGGAGCCCTATTGCGACATGACCTTCGGCATGGGCCGAGAAAAGTATCCGGCCATCTGCATAACGCAACTGGCCGGGCGGGTTTATTGTATGTGGCTGACCGAGAAGACCGGACGCTACTACCGGTTGCCGACGGAGGCCGAGTGGGAGTATGCGTGCCGCGCCGGGGCTACGACGGCCTACTCGTTCGGCGATGATCCGGATGACCTTGATGACTACGCGTGGTACTTTGACAACTCCGACGGGCAGTACCAGAAGGTTGGCGAGAAGAAGGCCAATCCATGGGGACTTCACGACATGCACGGCAATGTCGCCGAGTGGGTGCTAGATCAGCATACACCGGACGGCTATCCCGCATCGTCCGCCGACGTGCTCGTTAATCCGCTGGTCACTCCAACGAAGCTGTTCGGGCGAGTCGTGCGCGGCGGCTCGTGGGACGACGATCCAGAGAAGCTTCGCAGCGCGGCGCGAGCTTTCTCGACTCCGAAGTGGAAGGAGCAGGACCCGCAGATTCCACAAAGCAAATGGTACCACACCGATGCGTTGCACGTGGGCTTCCGCGTTTTGAGACCGCTAGTGGAACCCACGGCAAAAGATCGCACCGAGAAATGGGATAAGCACCTGCCCATTCAAGAACGCAAAGCTGAAGATTAGTGGTTCTTGGCTTGCTGTGAAGAGCCCGCGTCGTTTGACCCACACGCGGAGGCTGCTGAAGTAGTAGGTCCCTGCTGCCGGAAGGGACCTGGAAGCGTGAAAAGACCAGCCAACCGCGAAGAGGGTCCCGCTCGGCAAGCGGGCCCTGGCGCCGAGACCGCGAGTCCTTCGGCAGCCTGCTCAGGCGTAGGAGCCTGGACAGCATTCGTGCGGGCTGCCGATCCACACTGGGCTGGTCCGGCGTGATCCGCAAGCCACCTGCTCCTCTTCCCGGCGGAAGATAGATTTGCACGTCTGCGCCGTTTTCCGAGCCTGTTCCATCTCCGCATCGGTGATGGGCGGAACGGAACGTGTGGCCTCAATCGCCTTTTCTAGTAAATCCAGAAACGATGGCGGGATTCCCGTGACGACGTTCTTCTGAGAGAGTGTGAACCGGTAGGCCAGCTCTACCTCGTTTTCCTCCTCGACGGATCGGTACCACCACTTGCGAGTCCGCTTCATGCCGTCAGGCCAGGCGCCGCGGCTCATCGCCTTGATAGCTATCACGCCCGCGCCTTGCTCGGCAGCGAGATCGGTAACCGGCTTGCCGAATCCCATCAGGAAATGCTCGACAAAGTTGATGGGGAACATCACCGTATCGAAGCGGAATCCGTTCATCGCCTCCAACGCAGCCTTGGTCGTATGCGCGGAGAATCCGATGAATCGCACCTTGCCTTCCTCTTTCGCCTGCAGGATGGTCTCCATCGCCCCGCCCGGGCCAAGGGCTTCCTTGACCTCATCCGGTCTGCGAAGAGCGTGCAGTTGATACAAATCGAAATGGTCCGTCTTGAGGAGTTTCAGGGACGTCTCCAGTTCCTTTCTCGCTCCATCCTTCTCCCGCATCTTTGTCTTGCAGGACAAGAAGTATTTTCCTCGGTCGAGGCCCTCGAGTCCGATGCCCATTTTGGTTTCGCAAACGCCTCTTCCGTAGGCGGGTGCTACGTCGAAGTAGTTCACGCCTCGGTCGAAGGCACTGCGAAGCCCCGCCGTGCACTCGTCCTGGTCGTAGTGGATCAGCGCAAGTCCTGGGAATCCAACAACCGAGATCTTCTCACCGGTTCGACCGAGTTCGCGGCGCGGCAGCCCAGCCGCGGAATCTTCGCCGCTCTCGGTTTTTGCTTGCTGTCCAAGTGCCGAGGGCGCCACGCCCATTGCGCCGGCCCCGACTGCACCGCTAACCGCTTTCAAAAACGAACGTCTTTTCATGATTATCTCCTCGTTTTCAGTTCTCGTCCCAGTTTCTCCTCGACGCTCTTGACTTTGGCGTCCAACCGTCCAGTCTCACCTTTCCGGTAGTCAAGCTTCGCGGTACAGGTTATCCGATCGCAGTCGGCCGCCAACGCCTCCAGGCACTTGCGCAGGACTTCCAACACCTGGTCGACCTCGCCCTCGACGATCGTTCCCATGGCGTGCAACCGATAGTCGATCCCACTGCCATCGACAATATCAAGGCAGCGAGCTACATACGGGCTGATGCTTTCGCCCTTCCCAATAGGCACCATGCTGAATTCAAGTAGGATCATCCGCAATATCCTCTACATTGATCCTAGTGTTTTTGCCGATATAACCCGCAGGTACACACCTTTAGCATCTTACCAGAATTCCGCCTGTAACCAGCCCACCGTTCACGATACACTACCGCCTCAGTAGATCACAACGTAGGGAACGGCTCGACCGCCGTCGTCGAGCGGCGGACGGAGGCAGCCGGAATTTCCCACAAGAAAGCCGTGCCGTGGTCAGTTCGCGTTTGAATGCCGTGAGTTCCTCGCTGCTGGCGCTGCTTGCAGGCCTCGCGGTGAGTAATTCGTTCGCCGACGAGAGATACTCAACCGTGTATGCGGCCCCGGCGGTCGCATCTGCCGGCCAACCCGCGGATGGCGCGGAGGCCGGACCACCGAAGCCGTTCGTCGATTTGGATGAAGAGCCGGACACAATTGTGGCCGAACCATTGTACGCGGACGAGTACGTCTATGATGATTGGGGGTGCCAGCTCCTTCCGCTAGGGTTGATATATGGCTCCTATCTTGCCGGGCCCAAGGAATCCCGGCTGTCAACCCACTTGATCAGCATTCCGGACGATAGCACGATGTGGGACTCGACACTCGGCGCACGGATTGGCATGTTCCGGATCGGGACGAGGGATCCGTTCCGCCCAGCCGGTCTCCAATTAGATATCGAGGGTTCCGCCCAGGTACGTTTGGACCTTCATGACGACAAGGACGTAGAAGGCACGGATTACCGTGTCGGATTTCCGGTGACGTGGGGCGACGGGCGTAGCCAGTGGAAGTTCGCCTTCTATCACCTGAGTTCTCACCTGGGTGATGAGTTTCTGATCAAGAATCCTGGGTTTCCGAGGTTTTTCCAGGTGCGCGACGCGTTCGTCCTCGGACGATCGCTTTGCCTGACGGATTCGCTTCGGCTTTACGCCGAGGTCGGCTGGGCGTGTAATACGGTTGCCAGCGACCCGTGGGAGGTCCAATTCGGCGTCGACTACGCCCCGCGAGGGCCCACGGGCATGCGCGGCGCCCCGTTCTTTGCCATCAACGGATACCTGCGCGAGGAGTTGGGCTTCGGCGGCGGTTTGACCGTCCAGACGGGTTGGGCGTGGCGATCCGATGCGACGGCGCACATGGTGAGAATCGGCTTGCACTACTACAACGGGGCGAGCACCCAATACGCCTTCCTGCCGTTCCACGAACAGCAGATCGGAGCCGGCGCCTGGTATGACTTCTAGCTGCCGGGAGAGTTGCTTCGCGACTGGCCTGACTCGTTCACAGTCTTCAGCATGTGCTGCGCCCGCTTGAGTAGCCTCTTGTCTGTAATGGTCAGCGTGCTTGCCTCCAAATCGTTTACGATTCGTTGGAAGCAATCGCTCGCGTCTTTCAGCTTGACTTCGTCAGCCAATTGCATGCCTCGGATGAAGAGCTTCTCCTGCTCGGTCAAACTGCGAATCTTGCGCGTCAGGCCCTCGCATAGTTGACGGCACTGATAATCGCCCAGTAGCCTCTCGACTTCTCCAGACCTCGGATCGTCAGGAAACCGCTCCAGAAACTCCTTCATGTATTGTTCGTATTCATCGGGCGGAGTCTCGCGTTGTGACAGATTCTGAATTCGGTCGTAGAGCCGAGGTGCGGAAGGCGGCAAGAACACGACTACAAAAGCCGACGCGATGGCCAGCAAACCAAGTGCCATGAGTGCAAGAATCAGTCGTTCGCCCCGTCTAGGCTGCTTGCCCTCTGGCGTGTCGAGACCGCTCCGCCGGTCCTCGTCGGATACGGGCGTGAAATGTGTCTTCTGCTCGTCCTCTGTGCCTGTGGCTTCTGCGGGCTGTTCCGAGAGTTCTATGGTCCGCTTGTTCTCGTGAATTGACGGGTGAGTACGCTGGACCCCGGTCGGTTCGTCGTTTTCGAAGCGATGCTGTTGGCTGGGAGTGAAGTCGAGCGTCGGTCGTTCGGAAGTCGCCATTCGCGTCGAACCGGGTCGCTCGAGTGGGTTGTCGATTTCCCGAACCACCGTGGTGTCGCTGCCCGATGGAGTCTTACCGTCCGGCGCGTCTGCGGATGCATCACTGGGCGAAAGCGCGTGCTGCATGGCCTGCAAGCGGTTTGATAGCAACTGAGGCGTCGCGATTCTCTCGGCCGGGTCTTTGCTCAGCAGTTGACCAATGATTCGATCCAGTTCCTCGGGCACGCTAGGAGCGACGAGCCGAATGGCGACGGGAGCGTCGAAACGGACCCGATCGATCACCTGAGTCACGGATCCACCCGCGAATGGAGGCCTGCCCGCCATCAAGGCGTACAACACGCAACCCAAGCTGTACAGATCGCTGCGCGGTGTGACCGGCTTGCCCTCGGTCTGCTCGGGTGACATGTAGTCCGGCGTCCCAATCATGCTGCCCGCCACCGTCAGACCGGTCGTGCCAAAGAGTTTGGCCACGCCAAAGTCGGTCAATTTCACCGTCCCATCGGCGGTCATCAGCAGATTCGCCGGCTTCAGGTCTCGGTGGATGACTCCGTGGTCGTGGGCGTGCTTGAGCGCGGCGCACATTTGGATCCCAATATCGGCGACCTCGTTCCATACGAATCGCCGGCCGGTGCGCAGGTCCGATTCCAGGCTTTGCCCGTGCACCAATTCCATCACAAAGTACAATCGCCCTTCCTCCTCACCGAAGCCGTACAGTGTGACGATGTTCTTGTGACGTAATTTCTTGAGCGTGTCGACTTCGCCGCGAAATCGTTCACGAAATCGCGGATCCGCCGCCAGTGCTTCCGAAAGCACCTTAATTGCGGTACGCTCGCCGGTCTCCTTATGGACGCTCGCATACACGGACCCCATCCCTCCGTGGCCCAGTGCACGTTCGATGCGATACGGTCCGAGTTGCTCTATCGGCATTGCGATGCCCCCAGCGACTTGCGTTCCTTCCCATGCCAGTGTACCGTAGCACGACGTTGGAATGGAAGCCTGAAGCGCAAGCGAAGATCCAACGGCGCAACTCGTTTCTTCGCTTGCGCTTCAGGCTTCAATCGATCACCGAAGTGGCGTAGTCCGAGTAGTCAACCGGCAGACAACCTCGACAGAAGGGTAAACCATGAGTAACCGAAAAGCGAATTCGTCCGTATCCATCACTCGTCGGCAAATGTTGCGCACCGCGGCCGGGGCGACTGCAGCGGGTGCATTGGCCATGAATCTCTCCACGACTGACGCCGAGGAAAAAGCGGCCACCAAGGGACGCATCAAGCAATCGGTAGTCGAGTGGTGTTTTACCGACTACTGGAGCATGGACGAAATGTGCAAGATTGCCCTGAAACTCGGGTGTAAGAGCATCGAGCTGGTCCAACCGGAGCACTGGCCCACACTAAAGAAGTACGGCCTGGAATGCGCCATTTCGCCCAGTCATCTGTTCGTTCAAGGTATGAACAACCCGCGCTACCAACCGGCGTGCATCGAGATGCTCAAGAAGGCCATTGACAACTGTGCCGACGCCGGCTTCAAGACTGTCATCACGTTTACGGGATTCGCTCAGGAGTCAGGCGAGTGGGCTGACGGAGGCATTCCGGATCTTGAGAAACTGCCCAAGAACCGGCCCGTCATCGAACCCGACGTGGGAATCAAGAACTGCGTGGCCGGCATCAAGAAGGTCGTGGGTTACGCCGAGAAGAAGAAGGTCAATCTGTCGCTGGAGATCCTAAACACGCGTGTTACCGATCACCCCATGAAAGGCCATCCGGGCTATCAGGGCGATCATGTGGACTACTGCATGGAGATCATCAACGGAGTCGGCTCGCCTCGTTTCGGACTCTTGTTCGATATCTACCACGTACAAATCATGGACGGCGATATCATCAGACGGATTCACCAGTGTGGCGAAGCGATCAACCACGTCCACACGGCGGGCAACCCGGGGCGGAATGAACTGGACGAGGACCAGGAGATCAACTTCGCCCCGTGCATGAAGGCGCTGCTGGACATCGGCTACAAGGGTTTCGTCGGCCAGGAGTTCATACCGACACGCGATCCGCTGGAAGGATTGACCGAAGCCGTCAAGTTGTGCGATGTCTAGCCCGGGTTTTCACACCCCTGGGATGCCGTGATACACCGTCGTAGCCACGTTCGCCAGAGCGTGGTCGCAATCTCTGTGCACATCCCACGTTCTGGCGAACGTGGTTACAAGCGGGTGAAGTATCCGGCTCTTAACCCGACCTCAGAAACGCCGAAATCTTCTTTTCAAGCTTGTTGTACTGCCCTTTCGTCAGGACCACCCTATGATAGCCGTCAGTCAAATCCACTTCTACGTCATCCTTTTGCTCGCAACCCCAACCGATAATTCCGCGTGATCGCACATCCACGTCGATGAAGTAGTAGTACTTGGTGTCCTTGTCTTCTTTGTTACTCATTGCGAAGTCACTCCAGCATTCAATTAGGTCTACTCCGACGCTTGAGTCATTTCTGGCTCCGGTTCGTCCGTTTGTCATCTGGAGTGTCGGTGGCGTTTAGTCTTCAATTCGAGTCAGCCGCTCGATGCCCCTAATCGTGGATGAATGCTCGTGCACTATCCTCCAATCTTGTCCTACTCGGTGCAGGACTGACGTTGTACGGACATGAGCGTTGCATTGGTGGACGTCTTGCGTAGGGGGTGGCGGTTGGGCGATGATGT
>CAZURK010000401.1:0-11199 GCA_964623055.1 uncultured Pirellulaceae bacterium | reverse complement strand
AGCCGCAGTCGCGACGACACCTGGAAATGGCTCGTCGTGGCCTGTGCGATATGCATGCTGGGAGAAGTCTTGGCGTTAGCGGGTTTTCGAACTTGACGTGGGGCACGTTTCCAACGTGCCGACGAAGCAGAAGGCACGTTGGAAACGTGCCCCACGAGGGCGTATCCCGTAGCGGACAACTGAAGCGAAATGCGACACCTGATTTTCGATCCTTCGATACCGTTAGCCCTGTGGTGCCCACTGGCCGCCGGCGCGGTGGCACTTCTTGTTTGGTACGCCGTGTTGGTGCGGCGGCGACTGCCGCGCCGCCGTTGGGGGCTGGCGATCGGTTTGATGACGGTCGGTGCCGCAATCCCGCTTGCGATATTGCTGAATCCGGTTTGGATCCAACGAATCCCTCGGCCGGAAGGCAAACCGTTATTGACGATTCTGGTGGACCAGTCGGCCAGCATGGAGACGCGTGACGCCGTTGACGGGCGCTCGCGCTTCGAGCAGGCCGCCGCGCTGGCGCGCTCCGCGACTACCGATCTGGCGGAACGCTATGACATGCGAATCCGATCGTTCGCCGACGACTGGTCTCAGGCGTCACCTCAGTCGCTTGCCACACTTGCCCCCGATGGCGCCACAACGAATCTGGCCTCGGCGATCGACGGGGCGTTGGACGAATCCTGCGTACAAGGCCAAGCGATATTGCTGCTGAGCGACGGAGTTCATAACGCATCCGGCGGCACGTTTTCTGTGCGAGAAGCGGTTTCCAAAGCCCGAGTTCTGGCCGCTCCGGTCTATGTGCATACAGTTGGCGGGTCAGCGGCCGTCGACGATCTGGAGGTGGCTTTGAACCTGCCGCAGGAATTGGGCTTCGTCGGACAGCGAGTGCCCGTGACGGTGACGATTACGCACCGAGGAAATCTGGCCGCCCGCACCACTCTGTCCCTGCTACGCAATGGCGAAGTCGTTGATACCCGCGACGTGACTTTGACGCCTGACGGCAGCGCCGAGGAGCAATTCGACGTCTCCGAAGAGCAAGCCGGTCTGTACCGCTACGAGATTCAGGCCGAAACCTCCTCTGATGAAGTCACATCGGTAAACAACACGGCAGCATTGCTCCTGCGCGTGGTCGACGAGCCGGTACGTGTTTTGCTGCTGGAGGGCAAACCCTATTGGGACACAAAGTTCCTCATGCGCAAGTTGGCCGCCGACCCGTCGATCGAACTGGTCAGTATCGTGAAGATGGCCGAGGGACGATTGCTGCAGCGCACCGTCACCCACGTTCGCAACGAAGACGAATCTTCCGCGTCGCCCACCGCTGCCGACGGCCAGGAAAAGGCAGATCCGGATTCTGCAGTCGTCCAATCCGACCAGTGGGTCATCCGCGAGGACGCCGCGGCGATCCTCGCGGATCCCGACGCTCTTTCGAAGTACCAGGTCGTGATTCTCGGCCGCAGTGCGGATGACTTCTTGAGCGAAGAAGCCGTGATGGAATTGCGGAAGTGGTTGGCGGAAGGCAACGGATCGCTGGTGTGTTTTCGAGGTTCGCCGTCGTCGGAGATCAGCCAGCGATTGGGGCAATTGATGCCGGTGCGATGGACTGCCACGTCAGAGACTCGCTTCCGCGTACAATTGACCGAGGCGGGCCGGGCGCTGAGATGGCTGCCGCCGGCACGAGACAACGAGGACGTACTCGCGGCTTTGCCGTCGCTGGCCAGTGTCAATCGAATTGACCGCCCAAAGCCGCTGGCCACGGTGCTGGCCACGACAGCGACCGCTGGCACGGGCGAGGCCGTCCCGGTTGTTGCCTACCAGCCCGTTGGCAATGGTCGAGTCGTCGTCGTCGAGGGTGCCGGCATGTGGCGTTGGGCGTTCCTGCCACCCGGCCAGCAGGCGGGCGACGAGGTATACGGGATGCTATGGCGCAGTTTGACTCGCTGGTTGGTTTCCAACGTGGGCTTGCTGCCATCACAGCGTTTGGCCTTACGTACGGACCGGGTCACGTTCGGCACGGAAGAGAGTGTCACGGCGACAATGCTGCTGCGAAAAGGCGAATTCGAAGCGGATATTCCCGAAGTGGAATTAACCGGACCTGACGACGAGAAGATTGGATCGTTCGAGGCGGTGCCATTGGGAGAGCAACTCGGCGAGTATCAATTGCGATTCGGCCGATTGCCCGAAGGCCGTTACGCCGCCCGAGTGGCCGGCGCGGAACAAGAAGAGATTGGCGCCGCAACGTGGTTTGACGTCCGGGGCAACCTGACCGAACGATTAGACGTGAGCGCACGTCCGGAACTGATGAAACAGATTGCACTGGGCAGCGGCGGCGAAGTGCTTGAGAAAGTCGAGACGGGCGAACTAGCTGGCCGTTTCGAGGAACACCTTCGTCGTACTCAGCCGGAACGGACCGTGCAGGAAGCCGCATGGGACCGCTGGTGGATTCTGGTAGGCGCCTTCCTGCTGTGGGGAGCGACGTGGGGGCTGCGCAGGTGGTCGGGGTTGGTATGAACAAACGTGGGGCACGATTCCATCGTGCCAGGCACGTTGGAAACGTGCCCCACAAAATGCTCGCTCGGCGTGCGGATGGCAATGCCTGGAGACTTCATTGAGGATTGAATCATGACATCAACAGCAATTGGATCGCATTTGCAGCGCGTGCGACGGCGATTGTGGTTGGTCGGCTCGGCAACGGCCATCATCTGGGGCACCGTCGGCGCGTCGCTGTTGATTTTGGTTGGCGTGTGGTTTGACTTGCTGTGGGAACTAGCGCCGCAGGCCCGCATCGCGGCCACAAGTGTGGCTTTGGCAGGTGGCCTGATCGTGTTGGGGCTGATCACCGCCATTGTCGCTCGGTCTGGCGCGAACCGGCGAGTCGCCCGGCGACTCGACAACGCCGGCCGGTGTGGCGGCGAGATTGTCACCGGCTGGGAACTCGAACGTCTGCCTACCGAACCCGAGGAGCGGACGCTGCCACCGTTAAGCGCCGGCTTGGCCTGGATGGCGGTCCGACATGCTGCGGGCGCGGCTGCGGCGGTTCCCGCAACATCGGCGGTTCCAGCGCGACCACTCCGTCGGGCGTTCGGTTCGCTCGCGGCGTTGATCGCCGCGGTCGGCTTGATTGCGTTGTGTGTTCCCGGATTGGCCTGGACACAGTGGAGCCGATTCACCAATCCATATGCCGACGTGCCACCATTCACCCGTGCCCGGTTTGTTGTCCTTCCCGGCGATGAGACGGTGGTGTACGGCGATTCGCTGGAGATCACTGCCATGGTAACGGGTGCGATCGTGGATGAACTGGATCTGCAGCTCGAATACGACGACGGTACGTTGGAGTCGTTGCCCATGTTCCTGGATCCGGAGGGGCGCTGGCGAACGTCTCTGGCCAAAGTCGTCACCCCGGCCGTCTACCACGTTCGCGCTCGCCGTGCACGCAGTGCCAAGTATCGAATCGACGTCATTACAGTGCCACGTATCGAGCAAGTCCTCGTGGACGTGACCCCACCCAAGTACACAGGCCAAGAGTCGTATTCAGGTCCGGTGCCCAAAGACGGCATCGCTGGGCTGCCGGGCACAAAGGTTGTTGTCCGCGTCACGAGCAATCGTCCCCTGTCGTCAGGCACGATCACGATTGCGTGGGGTGACGCTGGAATCGAGTCGGCTGATGGCGACGACGAATCCGTTGCCACTGCCTCTGAACCGATCACGGTAACCATGCAGCCGATCGACGAAAGGGCGGACGAAGTGTCCGGCGAGTTTCAGATCACGGGAAACGGGAAACTGCAACTACGTATAACGGACACCGCCGGTCAACTGTCGCGGGAGGAATTCACAACGACGGTGACTTTGCTCACGGACGAACGGCCCCTCGTCCGATTGCTGCAGCCTCGTCGTCAGTCTCTGGCCACACCTCATGCAACGCTGCCGGTTCGATTGGCGGCCGAGGACGATTACGGGATTGCTCGCGTTCAACTTTTCCGCAGTCTGAATGAATCTCGCCCGCGGCCGACAGCGGTGCCGTTTGATACGAAGCGGTCTCGACGCGTCGACGAACAACTGTACTTGCCACTTCCCGAGTACGGACTGGTGCCGGGCGATGTGATCAAGCTGTTCGGGCGCGTGGAAGACAATGATCCGGCCGGGCCGAAAGGTGCGGAGAGTTCCGTCGTCACCGTGCGCATCATCTCGCAGGAGGAATTCGAACGGATGGTGCAGGTTCGCGAAGGCATCGAGGCGCTGATGTCCAAGTACCGCGAAGCACGGCAACGGATGGAGAATGCGGCGTCGGAGATGAAGCAATTGCGTAAGAAGACGCGCGATCAGCAGCCGGATAGTCCTGTGGCTGCGGAACTCCGCGAGCAGACGCGACGGCTGGCTCAGCAGCTTCGCCGCGAGTCAGAGGCTCTTCGCCGGTTGGCCAAATATCGGCTCCCTTACGATGCGGACCAAAACCTTACATCGCAACTGGATTCGATGGCCACGATGACCGATAGCATGGCGGAAGAACTGGAGAAACTGCTGAAGGAACTTGATCTGCATCACGACAAGCTGGCCCAGCAGTTGGAGAAGATGTTAGGCGAAATGGAACCGGCGCGCAGCGAATTCGACCAGCAGGCGATGCTCCCATTGGAACTTCTGGAAACGGTCTTCCCGCTGATTGTTGACCAGTCGCGTTTTGTGATGTTGGCGCTGCGACAGATCGACTTGGCGGAGCGACTGTCTGCATTGGAGGGGCAAGACGACAACGTCGATCCGTCCGTGAAGACTCGTATGCGAGACCTGGAACAGGAACAGCGAGAGATACGCGAGGCGTTGGACAGCCTGCTTTCGGAGATCGAGACCCATGCAGAACGGTTGCCCGAGGACGAGGAGTTTGACAGACTCCGCCAGACGGCCACGAAGTTCGCCAAGGACGTGCGAGCCAGTGGTGCTATTGAATTGATGGCCGAAGCAGAGACGGCGCTCGGCGAGTTTGCCGGCAGCCGCGCCTACGAAAAGGCGCACGAAGCGGCGGAGATACTGCGGAAGTTCATCAAGCAGTGTGAGGGGGACGACGGCATGGGCGGGTGTGCGGGGCAATTGGTGTTTCAGCCCTCGCTTGGCGATTCCTTGGGCAATACGCTTTCTCAACTCTTGTCAATGATGGGCTTGCCCGGCTTCGGGGCCGGCGGATTTGGAGGCGGCCCTGGCGGCTGGGGTGGATACACGGCTCACCGCGGCGGTCAACAAGCGATGGGCTTGTACGGAAGCTTGCCGGGCATGGGCGCTGCGTACGGACTTGATCGCGACCAAGGATCGCAAGACGACTCGCCAGCAGCGTATTCGCTGGGCGGATTGGGCGGCCCCAACGAGACGGCATTGAGGCCCGGCGCAGTGACTGCGGATGCCTCGGGCGTTGGCGAGGGGATAGTGCCACTGAAGTACCGCCGCCGCGTGGGGTTGTATTTCCGTCGGCTGAACGAGGAGTTGCAGGAACCGTGAAGAACGAAAACGTGGCCAACCGAGTCGTTTAACCGCAAGGCCAACGGCCTGCGCGCCGGAAGCACCGATTCGCACAGGCCGTTGGCCTTGCGGTTAAACGAAGCTACAGGGAGACGACAAATGATGTTCGTTGCTCGAATGCGTAGATCGACCATGTTCAGCTTCCCCGTAGGGCTTCTGGCAATCGTCGCCATCGTGGGCGGCTGTCTCGCCGCAACAAACGCACTAGGCGCGGACAGTCCGGCCGCGAATTCAGAATCCGGGGTCACCGGCGGCGAACCGGACGGCATCGTGCAGGTGGCGAATGCCGTCTACGCCGGGACCAAAAGCAGCCGCTGCTTTTCGGATCATTTTCTCATCAAGGCGGAAAAGGAATCGGCCATATCGACCAGTCGGCGATTTCACGCGGTCAAGTTGGCCAGCAAGAACATTTATCAGTTTCCCATGCTGATCATGACGGGCGAAGGCACGTTCTATCTGTCGGATTCGGAGCGGGAAAACGTTGGCGAGTACATCCGGCGTGGCGGATTCCTGCTGGCGTCTTCCGGATGTTCATCCACCGAGTGGGACCGATCGTTTCGCCGCGAAATGACAACGATCTTTCCCGACGAACCGCTTCGGTCCGTCGACATGGAACATCCCATGTTTCACACGGTTTATGAGATCAAGCAGTTGAAAGCCGCGCATGGTACACCGCGGCCGTTGGAAGCGATTACCATCGGCGGACGGCTGGGCGTTGTCTACTCGCAAGACGGACTGAACGATACAGGCCACACGTCCGGTTGCTGCTGCTGTGGAGGAAACGAGCTATCGAACGCCGTAGAGATAAACGTGAACATCCTGGCGTATGCGCTGATTTACTAGTGTTGTTTGTTCGTTTAACCGCGACCCAGCGGGGAGCGCGTGATGCGGTAACCGCCGCCAACTCCGACGCGCTCCCCGCTGGGTCGCGGTTAAACGACGATCGAGCTTGGAACCGTCTACACCCTTGGCGTGACTCATGCAACTGTCCGGCCAGTTTGCCATCCTCGTACTCGCTGTCATTTCGGTTGGATGCGGGTGCGGGCAAAACCGCGCCGCGGTCGACCAGCCGTTGACGATCGTCGTCAGTGGCGACACAAACGGATGGATCGTGCCGTGCGGGTGCGCATCGAATCAATCGGGCGGGCTGCCTCGGCGAGCCAGCTACGTGGCCAAGCTGCGTGAACACAGAAATGACATATTGGCCGATGTGGGTGGCGCACCAAGCGGCACGTCGGAATACGACCGGCTGAAATTCGAGGCGATCGTTCGCGGAGAGATCGCTATGGGAATCGTGGCACACAATCTCGGCGCGGCCGAGATCGCTTTTGGTGTGGACGAGTTGCGCCGGCTCGAAGAGGAAACCGACGTGCCGTGGATATCGGCGAACGTTCGTGATTCAGAAGGCGAGTTCGTGGGCGCCCCGTCGGTCATCGTTTCGATCTCCGGCCGCCGCGTCGCGATGGTCGGCGTGCTGAGTCCCAGCTTTGGCACGGACTCGGTGCAGGTTGTCGAGCCCCAGCGGGCCGTTCTAGAGGCTGTGGAGCGATTGGCGGATCAGTACGATACGCTGGTCGTGCTTGCGTACCTGCCCGAAGAGGAATTGCGACAATTCGTCCAAACGCTCCCCGAAGCGGACCTGATTGTCGGAGGCCCCACGGGTCAACCGGTGCAGCCAACACGAGTTGGGCCCGCGCTGTTGGCTTCGGCGACGAACCAGGGCAAGTTCCTTGCGAGTTTCGATTTGTCGTCGGGTGGTTCCAGCCAGTGGATCGGGAAGATCGAAGAACTGGATGGGCGGCACGCAGACGACGCCGAACAGGTCGCCAATCTGCACCGGTTTTACGACCGGCTTGAACAGAAGGACATTTCGGCGAATCAGACTTCCTTTGCCCCAGTCGTGCCGAAGAACGTGCCCGCGGATTTCGCTGTTGCGGGCACTGAGAGTTGCCGCGAATGTCACGAGGAAGAGTGCCGGGTGTGGGACGAGTCAGGACATGCCCACGCCTGGAAATCGCTTCGCGACAAGGGTGCTCACGTCGACCCAGCGTGTCAGCGGTGCCACACGACCGGCTACGGTCAGCCCGCGGGGTTCACGTCCGCGGGGCGAAGTGCAGATCGGGTTGCAGTAGGATGCGAAAGCTGTCATGGGCCGTCTCAAGGCCACGTGGATGATTCGGAGATCCAGACAGCTTTCTTCTCACAGGCCAAGCATCGTTGCGTTGGTTGTCACGATCGGGAGAACAGTCCTGAATTCGATTTCGACGAATACTGGGAGGAGATTCGCCACGGATACAGTGGCGCGAATGGCGGGGCTCAGACGTACAGAATTCAGAATTGGCCGTCGACCGGCATCACGAAACCGGGAGTCCTGCCGGCCAATTCTGAATTCTGTACGTCTGAGCCCGAAATCGGTGGAGGTGTGTAATCATGAACGGGCGTTTCGCTTGGCAATTGGGTGTGATTCTGCCTCTTGCGACAGTGGCATGGGCAGGCGAGGCGGAGCCCGTCGACACGGCGCAGGCCGAAGACGCGTCTGCTGTCCGCCAGTGGCTGCCAGGATTAGCCGAGGGTAGCAAGCAGGCGCTTGCCGATCGCAAGCCGTTACTGATCCGTGCCGGTGCCGCGTGGTGTCCCGTTTGCCGAGAGTTGATGGCCGAGATCGAGAAGCCGGATGTCCAGAAGGAACTGGCCGATTGGACGCTTGTCTACGTGGATGTGGACCGATCCCCGGAGGACGCGCGTCGATTAGGTATCACCGGCGTGCCTGCGTTGCGACTTCAGACCGTCCGTGGACGGCTGGTGGCGGCGAAGGACGGCAAGATGACAGGCGAGGAGTTGGTGGCGTGGCTTCGCGAGCACTACGAGGAATCAAAGTCCGCGCCGGATGACGAGCTGCTGGCCAAGGAGAAACCTGATCTGCTGACCGTCGTACGTTTGATTCGACATTTTGGCGACCGCGATCCGCCTGTGCGCGGTGCAGCAATCGGCCGAATCGCGCCCTATCCAAATCTGGCTGGCGGCGCCGTGCTGAAAGCCCTTCGCGAAGGTAGTCTGGCCACACGGCTGGCGGCGTTAGAACTGCTTGAACAGTGGCGTGCGCCGATCGAGGACATCGACCCGTGGCAACCGCAGACGATCACCGCCGAACGACTGGCCGGGCTGGAAGAGTGGCTTGATCAGGCGGCCGAGCAAGAAGACGGGGAGGACACGGCGGATGCGGATGCCGCCCTGCCGCCGCGGGAGTTGTCGGAGCAGGAATTGGACGACGCGCGGCAGCGAATCGACCGTATGCTTCGAGCCACCGATGCCGAGGCGTCTGCCATTCGCGATCGTCTCGGCCGACTGGGGCCGTCTTTGCTCGAAGAGGTTGGCAAGTTGCTGAAGGACGCCGACACGGACCGGGACCGCGAGCGTTTGCGGGCTCTCAGATATCGACTGGTCGCCACAGACGCTCTGGTGCTCCGGTGGCCCGGCGGGCTGGCGCGTCTGGCGTCGACCGACGCTGCTGAGCGTCAACAGGCGGCTGAGGAATTGGCCGAGTTGGCGTCGGACAACGACCAGGACCTTCTGCTGGAGCTGTTCAGTGATTCGGACCCGCTCGTGCGCGAAATCAGCCTTCGTGGCTTGCAGGAGATCGGCGGTCGGCAGTCTACGGCTGCGCTCACCAAGCTGCTCTCGGATCCGGAACCGAATGTGCGCGCGGCGGTGCTGAAGCAACTGGAAGTGGAGCCCCAGCGAAAAATGGTGCCCAAAGTCGCCGAGTACCTGAAGACGGAGACCGATCCCGATCTGATCGTACACGCCGTGCGTTTTCTGCGGACCGTTGGTGGGTCCACGGCAATGCGCAGCATGATGGGACTGCTTGAACACGAAAGCTGGCAAGTTCGCGCCGAAGCAGCCGCCGGATTGGGAAAAGGCGATTCGTCGTTCAGTGTCCACTCGGGCGATTTCTACGGTCGCGACGACGTGCCGGACGAGTTGCAGGTGGACGCTTATATTGCTTTGCTGGATTTGCTGGAGGATCCGGACGCGTTTGTCGTCAGCCGAGCCGTAAGCGGTTTGGCCGATGCAGATCTGGCCGTGGCCATCGACCCGCTGGCCCGTGCAGCGGAAAGACATCCCGACTTGGCTACACAGATCATCGAGATCCTGGCAGGTGGGGATGAAATGCGCGAGAAAGCCGTGCCGCACCTACGGAGATTTGCGAGTAGCGAGAATCCCATAATCCGTGCGGCCGCGATCCGAGGACTCGTCGGCGCCGCTCCTCACGCGATGCGGCAAGAGCTTCTGGCTGCTTTGGAGGATCAGAACGAGCAGGTGCGCATCGCTGCAGCCGAGGCGACGTTTCAGCTACTCGAGGCGATTCGCAGAAACGCCATGACGCGTGTGGGGGTCGTTTCCAATGAGTTGTGGTATTTGTTCGACGACGATCCAGTTGGAGCCAGCCTCACGATCAACGATTCGGCGCTGCAGCTCCTGATCGAGGCGGCCGTCAGTCGGGACAACAAAAGGACGACGGAGGAAGAAAAGGCCCGAGATGCGGACAAAGTCCGCGAGCCCAACGACGAAGAGGAATCTGTGTGGGACCGCTGGTTGCTCGCATTCTATGGTGGCACGTATCGCCCCCAGTTCCTGGATGAAACGATCGAGTCCTTAGAGAAAATGCTACAAGCTGAAAAGCTGGAGGAGCGAATTCCGGCTGCCCTGGCCCTCGTGTCGTTGGGGCGGAGCGATCAGGCGCTGCCGGTATTGGAGCAGGCGGTGCAAGATCAACCGGCGCGAGCGGCCATGGCATGCCGGACGCTACCATGGCTGGTGTGGAAAGAGCGAGTGCGCGTGTTCCGGCAGTTTCACGAACAGATCGAAAGTGAGAACGTATCCTCCAAGCTGCTGGCAAGCGCCAGCGAGGTAAGCGACCTCCGCATGGCCGAGACGTTTTGGAACCTGCTGGCAGATGAAGAGGCTTTCGCCTCGGCAATCGCAGCAACGGAGAATGTCCTGAGGACCATGTACTTGGGGAGCGAACACTGGAGTTCCGGAGACACGCCGATAAAACGGCACGTGGGCGAAGCCACGCAGGCGGCCAGACAACACATCGCAAAGGGCAGTAAGTGGCAACGTGCAGTAGGTTTGCTGCTGCTCTTACGCGCCGCGCCGGATGAAGCCGAGGAACTCGTCACGCCGATGGTTGACGACAAGAGTCTGGACCCGCATCTTCGGCAAGCGGCATTCCACGTGCTGTTGGCTGCCCAGACAAGACGCGAACGAGAGGCGACCGCCATTGCGACCCTCAGCCACGAGGAGCCGTGGCGCAGAACGAAAGCGCTGGCGTGTCTGGCGTTCGGCACCAGCGAGCTTTCCCACGTCAGCTTCAAAGACCCTGATGTGAGGCTGGAGGTGGGAGTACGTGGCTACGACCAATACGCCTCGTGGAACAGGGAAGCCGGGCCGATTGTGCCCGATCCACCTGCGGGGCTCTCGACCGACGACGTACGATCGCTGATGGATAACACCGACCCGGTGGTAGCCGCCCACGCCGGTTATCTGATGGCCTTGTTGGGCGAGCCGGAAGGTTTGCACCCGCTTTTGCGGTTGTGGCGGGAAGGCGACGGAGAATGGAAGCTCGATTGCCTGGTCTATCGGGCGATTGCCATGCTGAACGACCCCAGCCAGATTCAGGTGCTTAAGGAAATCTACGGCCGCTTGGAT
>CAZURK010000400.1:0-11221 GCA_964623055.1 uncultured Pirellulaceae bacterium | reverse complement strand
TTTTCCACGCCGATTCTTACCCCGAGGTGGGTCCCTTTTGCGTGCCGATTTCCAGGTTGGGAACTCATGTCGCGATCCCTCACTCCTTGGCGCGAAAGAAAAGCTCTGCGAAAGCCATAAGAACCTCTTCCGAGAACCTGCGTACGTCTGGCCCCGTTCCCGCATGCTTCCTGCTCTTGTACTGTTGCCCTGCTTCACAACCTGCCAGGAACGCGGCATACATGATTACGCCATCCCGATTCTCTTCCATTGTAAGTTGCCGGCGACTCTCTCCGATTTCGATGTTCTTCGCCCTGGCCTGCTCCTCTCGGCGCATCAGTGCAGGGACGGCATCTGCATCAATATTGAACGCCTTCCAAACATCATCAAACACCGCCTGCAACTGTTGAGCATCCAGCGAAAAACCCGCCATCTTTGCGCATTCGCGAATAGTGATCAGGACATACAGATCCCTTCCTGCGTCGTTTGCCGGTTCAAAGTCCTGAGCTGTGCACAGAAGCTCCATGGAGATGAACATCTTTCTCACATACTCGGCAAACGTACCGTTTTCGATGTCCGAGCCACCTTTCTTGTGGACGGACGACTGCACTTTGTCCGAACTTCGTGACTTCTTGAACCAGCCCATCTTCTTGCCCTCCTGAACAAAGGATCACTCACAACGGCTATACAACATTTTGGCGGCTACATCCTGACGTGATTCACCGTCGGAGGTGGTGGATCACGTTCGGGATTTAGTTGTCTGAAGCTGGCGCCACACCAGGCATCGTGCGGGGCGCTGAGTAGGTGCGCGAAACAAATATCTCCTCTTGCGGGGTGCCTGCCGGCGCGTGCGACCGGACCTCCGCGTAACTCATGGGCAGCGGGACTCCACCGAGGCGTTCCAGATTAGTTCGCCGGCGATGCCATTGGTCGGGAGCGAGTAGTTTCACTTCCCCGTCGTCGGTCAGTTCCATTCCGGTTGTGACTTCCGCCCACAACCGGAGGCGTTCGATTTCATCGGGCATCGCAGCAGGTAGTTCGTAGATACGGGCACTGGCGCCACGTTTGGCAATCAAACGTCGTCCGTCGTTGCTGAGAGTTGTACGTCCACAATGGCGCAGAATCGGCCCAATAGGAAACCTTCCTGCGACGTCGCACACCTGAGTCCCGTCGAAGGACTGTAGCAATAGCTTGTTCCCGTCTCGGGAGAAGACGATATTCCCCCGAAAACTCTGAAGAAGCCCGGCGGGCCGCTTGGTGGACCGCCGCCAGCCGTCGACGTTCCAGAACTTGACGCCCTCACGGTCGGCAGTGACCAGCAGACGTCCGTCCGGGCTGAAGGCGACAGCGGTGTCACTGGCGTGTTGCAGCGTCGTTGCCAATTGGCCACTTGTTCCGCTCCAGATCCGCACCTGATTGTCGGAACATGCGGTGGCCACCCACTTACCATCGGGATGAATGTCACCATCGGCCAACGATTCGTCGTGATCGAGGCGTGGCGTGACGGCCGTACCATCTGCCATGTTCCAGACTCGCGCGAAGGTGCTGCCGCATGTGAAGAGTCTTTCGCCGTTTCGACTGACGCGCAGTTGGCCAATCGAGTTCTGTTGGCGAAATGGAGGAGCACGCGGTTCGAGCGTTGCTACGTTCCAGATCGTCGTCTCATTCATCGCTGGGTCATTGCCAGGAAGACCACCGCAGTTCGCCACTGCGATTAGCGCGGCGCCATCGGGGCTGAATAGGAGACGCCAGACTGGGCCCGCATGTGCCAGCGGTCCACCGATCGGTTCACCCGTTCTACCGTCCCACAGACGTAGCACTTTGTCGTTGCCGCCCGACGCCAGTAACGAACCGTCGGGGCTAAACCTGACCGCAAGCACTTGAGCCTCGTGCTCACTTCGCACTGCGACTTGAGCGCCTGTCAGAGCATTCCAAAGATAGACTCGATCGCCATATGCCGTGGCAGCCATTCGGCCATCTCCACTGAGATCGAGGTCAAAGACGGACTCCTGGCCGCCATAGACGGACTGCTGTAAGGGATGCCGCAGCGCCAGACCGAGTGAGTTCTCCGGCAAGAATTCCCACAGTCGGTTACCTGTTAACACCCTACGTCCCCGGGATCCGAACACGACATGATGCACTGCGTCCGAGTCAAGCAATGGCTGTCCCAACGGATCGCCGGACGCCGCTTCCCAAAGGCGGGCCGTATTGTTGGGCCCGCCAGTCAACAGGACGTACCCTGCCGGGCTGTAGTCAACGGCATCCGGCTCGCCCCGATGTTGTATTGGTGACGAGGGTGGCGCGTTAAGTTTGTTCACATCGGAACGCCAGAAATTCACAAAGCCATCCGAGCCACTCGTCAGCAACAAGCGGCCGTCAGGAGTGAATTTCACGACATGGATCCAGGCGTCGTGAGGCAGCGGCCCCCGGATTGGATCAAGCGTTTCTGTCGAATACTGCTGTACCTCGCCCGTCCACGGTGCGGCAGTTCCTGTGCCAACGACAAACCTCGTCCCATCAGGGTGAAAGGCGACTGACGTAACTGGGAATTGTGTGTCGATCGCCGGACCCACCAACGATCTGGAATCGAGATCCCACAACAGCGCGCCCTCGTCACCCGTTCCCGTCAAAAGGCGACGGCCGTCCGGGCTGAACGCCGCGCAGTAAACTGTGTCGGGATGTTCCAGGGGGTCGCCCGCAGGCGACCCGGTCGCCGCATCCCATAGATGAAGATGACGCTCGTCCGCAAAGGTGATTGCCAGACGACCGTCGGGACTGAACATCGCTTTCTTCAGCGTCCCTCCGTAGGGCAGCGGTTCGCCGATCGGCTTTCCCGTCTCCAGGTTCCACAACTGGGCATGTCGACCTCCGACGACGAACAGCTTCGTGCCATCCGGACTGAAAGCCAATCCGTCAACTCCGAAGCGATGTGGGATCGACTCGCCCAGCTGCTTGCCAGTAGCGATATCCCAAATCCGAACGTCGCCGTCAGGTTGTACATGCCACGCGGTGGCGACACGTTTACCGGCTGGGCCAAGGGCAACGGCGTTGAGCCATTCACCAACGGGTGCGAACTGAGCGGTCAGGACATGCACTCGCCGCGACCAGGCGGACATCTGCATCCGGATCCTTCTGCGAAGCGCGACCTCGTCGTCGGGGGCAAACTCCAGGCTTCTGACGAGCCATAGCAGACCTTTCGCCGTTTCCCCCTCTCGTCCTAGCTCGAGTCCCCGATTCATCGCCAATGTGGCTGAGCGTATGAGACCGTCGTGGGCTCGGCCTTGAGCCGCAAGGGCCTCGTTCTTGGCCGACGTCTCCGCAGCACGCGCCACTGCCTCGCGTTCTTTTGCCTGGCGCTCTAACTGGGCCCGTTCCGTTGCTTCCAACGCCAACCATGTGGAAACTCCTGTCCCAATGATCAACGCCAAGACGAATGCCGTGGTCAAACTGGCCACCGCTGCATGGCGGCGACACCAGCGCCATGTTCGCTCAATCCGTCCAACAGGCCGTGCGTTAATCGGTTCGCCGCGAAGGAACCGATGCAAATCATCAGCCATATACTGGGCAGACGCGTAGCGTCGCGAGGGCGTCTTGGCCATTGCTTTCAGGCAAATCGTCTCCAGGTCGCGCGGGATCCGGTCATTCAATTGCCTTGGCGGACGAGGTTCGCCGTTGACGACCTGATGGAGTACCATCCGCATGTTTCCTCGAAACGGTCGTTCGCCTGTCAGCAGTTCATAGAGCACGGCTCCCAGACTGAAGACATCGCTGCGTGCGTCAACCGTCGATGATGTTCCCGTTGCCTGCTCGGGCGACATGTAGGCAGGCGTGCCCAGAATCTGTCCGTCAATCGTCATGTGGACCGGGGCATTCATCTGACGCGCCAATCCGAAGTCCGTCACAAAAGCGCGGCCACTTGCATCTATCAATATATTTGACGGCTTCACGTCACGGTGAATGACCTGATGATCGTGAGCGTGATGCAATGCTTCGGCAACGGTGCGAATTAGTTCAGCACATTCGCGATGAGAAAGCGGCCGTTCCGCAATGAACTCCGCCAGGGTCTTGCCATCGACAAAGTCACTGACGATATATGGGATGCCTTCTTCCCTGCCAACGTCGTGCAACTGCACGATGTTCGGATGACGGAGGATTCCTGTCGCACGAGCTTCCTGAAGGAAGCGTTGTTCATCGTCGCCTGCGCCCAGCAGGCCGGGTCGTGGGAACTTGATGGCTACGATCCGCGACAGTTCGGAGTCTCGAGCCTTGAACACGGTCCCGAAGCAACCTCCGCCAACGAATTCAATCAGTTGAAATTTTCCGAGCGTTCGCGGCAGGCGAAGTCTGGCGCCCGGCACAATCGCCGTGGCATCGACTTCGATGGAACCTGCGCACTGCGGACACACGGCTGAACGATCCGAGGCACAGATTCGAACATCCACCGGCTGATTACAGTGAGGGCACTTCACCGTGCGTACGACTGCCTCCGTGTCTGACTGTGCGTCTGCGAGTTGAGCTCGAAGGCTGCTCTTTTGGCCATGCTGCTGCGTGAGTCGCTTGACAAACATGATGAGATGATCGGGCAATCCTTGCCCAGGCTCATTCAATTCGGGAAACTCGTCAACGTACTCTTCGAGCCGAACCGCATCGCCCCGGCGAAAATGGTATTCCACATCGATTCGTAGCAGTTCACACAAGAGCTCCCAGCGGCGACGGCCAGTGGAACCCTCCAAGAAAGGAGCGATCGGAGGCCCTGGAGAGTCCTTCCACTTGCGCTCAAATTCGTCGGCCACGCGATCGATCCACTCCTGAGTTTCCAGGTCGTCAAAGGAATCAGGGCCAGTTGGATCAGGCTCGCTCATTCAACCACTCCTTGGGGCCATGTTTTGTTGTGCGCCAATGGTGAACGAATTGTCACAGAGATCCTCGGCCAACGCTGGCCGGTTCAACTGTGAATCAGATTTCCCTCATCCCAGCCGACAGGGAAACCGACAATTCCTTCGAGAAACGTCAGGGCTATTCGACCACACGATCGTCTGCCAGCTTCCTCCACTTCGCTCGCAGTAGGGCCAACTTTCGTTCGACAGTCCTTTCGGCGCATTCCAACTGCTCAGCAATCTCTGCGTTTGATGAGCCTGCCAAGTGCATCTCGGCAAACGGCCGCAGCTCGTCAGAAAGCCCGATGACGTGACGTTCGTAACAGTCGCGCAACAAGGCTTCATGAGACGCGGTTGGAGAGTCGTCAGAAACCAGGAACGCCAACGGTGTCAGCTCTGTCACTTGGCCCCGCCCCCGCTTCAGTGTCATCGCTCGTTGTATCTGACCGGCGGCCTTGCATGCGATAATGTGACTCAGCAGTGCCAGCAACTCCTCTCGATTCCGAAGTTCTTCCGCGCGGTGGTTCCGAACGGTCTCATAGAAACCAATAAGTGCTGATTGGGCTACGTCTTCTTCATCGACGTGGCGAAGCGGCGCCTGCTTAAGCCGACTGCGAGCGATATTCACCATTTGCGGCCAATACCGCCGATGAAGTTCAGCCAATGCTGCCTTATCTCCCTCTTTCAGTTCGGCAATCATTTGGCTAACGGATGCCGCTGGGCTTTGCGGGTCGTCGTTCATGTGAGCCCCTCGCAAATAGAAACTGGCTGGTATCGCATTCTGACAGAACACAGCGCTACTCATGATAACAAATGCCAAACCAACTGGTTGCCAAGGGTAGCATCAGAAAACCGGTGGAAACACAGAATTTCTCGGATTTCGTGTCGGGTCAGATACCTTGTTCCTAATTCCTTGTTGAACGCGGTTGTGAAAGTCGCAGTCGCCAGCCAACCATTCAAATTCCAGGAGAAACAGATCATGTTACGACCCCAATTGACGCCTGCAACACGGCGATTCGATGTCGGCGACGCGGCTTCGCCAGGATCGCTAGTTCCATCCACAGGAGATTCAAGAATGACTCGTACATCACAGACTCTCGCGCGTTGGTCTCTGTCCGTTCTGGCAGCCAGTGTGTGCCTTGTCGGGGGGCAAATTAGTGCTGCAGATAATTACGGAATGCCATATCGAGTTCCTCTTTCACCCCCAAGCCTGACACCGTCGCTTCCTTCGGTACCCCCGACTCCTCGGGTTCGAACGTCGCCTCGCGCCGTCCCGGTGGTCGTGCAGGTCAAGCAGCAAGCGGAATTCGTTCTTGTGAATTCAACTTCGAGCTGGCTGTCGTTGTTTGTTGACGGGCGCCGAACGATCTCTGTACCGCCCGGTGACCGCGGAGTCACTCTGATTTGGCCAGGGACTTATCGATTTCGCGCCCAGACTCCCGATGGACGACATGTCGAACGGTCTGGTTACGTTGGTCTGTCAGGCCAAACATGGACCATTACAGAACAGTAGGGTGGCATGTCGGGTTCGGCAATTTGGATTACGTCTCGTGCACTTACGGCTGCCAAAAACAAGGGGAAATGACGATGGCCAGACAACTCAAAACTGCAGGATTGGCTGCAATTGCCGCCGTGTTCTTGACCACCCTAAGCGTTAACGCTGGTCCGAAAGACCGGTACGCGGTTGTGACGATTGTCAATCAGACGCCATATCGCGTTGATTACTCCTACGTGTGGGGTGGCAACGGAAGAGGGAAACTCAACAATCACATCCCACCGAATTCAGAGTATTCGCATTGGTGGACCTTCAGGTATCAAGGCCAAGATTACGCACCGTGGTTTTACGTGCAACTCGAAGAGGATTTCTCCCATTACAAGCTTCGCAGTTTCTACTCGCCCAACACGGACGGGAAGAACGGTCGTGTGTATTACATACGATTCGAGAACAACAAGATGGTACTTCGCGGAAAGCTCTACAGATAAGCCTGTAGATCGAAGGCGCCCGTCATGGTCACTGCTTTGGACAACTCGACGAAACACGGGAAGCCAAGTGCTGGAGACACCTTGAATTCGCGCGGTCATGGATGTTGATTCCTGACCGCGCGAATGCGTTGCCGCCTCGCTCGGTCAGCGACTGGGTTGCTATGCTGCTCGCACGCCACAATAATCCAGTGTGTCGCCGTTGGCGCAGAAAAGGGGAATGAAAATGGCTTGGTGGAAACAAAAACCAGTCCAGCAGAAACTGGCCGCTGCTCATTTCCGCACGGCATTCGCCCGGGTGGACCAGGCGGAGAAGAATCACGGCCCCAACCAGTTGATCGACCACGTGCGTGAATTCCATCGAGTGCGGCAAGAGCTATTGCCGATCTTTCTGCGAAGCGACATCACCGACAATGATCGCAAGCCGATCGGTGGGTTGACCGAAGACGAGTTTCCGGCCTGGGCGGCCTTTGGCGAGGATCTGGTCTTTCAGTCGCGGTATTACCAAGGACTGCAATCGTACCTCGAATTCGGACGCGAGGCTCGAAGGCAATTGGTCACCTTGTTCCATATCGGGCATCTGCTCGGGGATATCCTGGAGGACAACGGCCTGGAATGTATCCTCTATCTCGCCCCCGATCCAACTGGCGTGGAAACAGCACAACGGGTATACAGCAAGATGACCAATGTGCTGGAGGCGAGGCATGTGTTTTGCACCTACGCCGACGCCGACCAGCGTTTGCTCCGCCGTTCGATCATCCTCTGCGACCTCGATTGGTGCGATCAGCAAGGGGTTGACAGTATGGCTTGGGAAAAAGCGTCCGGCCTCATCAAGCGGCTTTTGAAGAACGACAAGGCACGTCAGGTGTTTCTGCATCAAGAGGGCGCGGAAACGGTCGTTGATGTACCGTTGGAAGTGTCCTATCGCGAGATTTATCCCTACCTGCTGGATGACGATGCAATTGCGATCTGGAAAGACATGCTGCCCGATCGACTCTCAGGCTGGTATAGGCTCCGTAGCTAAACGTTTACCGCGGTCGTGACGCAAAGAATGCTGATGCACCAGAGGAGGTTCGGTAGCAAACGAGCTGTCAGCGAAGCGGCTTTTTGCATGATTGATCGCAACTCCTTCTGTAGGATGGCTTTCCAAAGCCGTCCATCGACGGGCGTGGAAGCCCATCGTACGACGCTTTACGGCGTTTGACGCAGAAGTCTATCCAGCTTGGAAACTCGAGTTCCCAAAGCTCTGCTTGGCAAGGCGGAAAGCGGAGCTTCCGGAAGGTGCGCACCCAAGCGGAACTTCGGTACAAGCGAGCTTGGGAACGAGTGGAGAATGTGACACTAATTCCTTGCCGATCCACAGCGTACTGCACCTACTTCCGGGACGGCGCGGATATCGATGCCGGCGCAAAACCGCCCCGTGAGGGCTTGGCTGCAAGGCCGATGCCCTGTACCTTGACGTGGCGGATTGTAGTCAAATGCCGGGGCAATTCGCGGGTCATTTCTTCACCAGTTTCAATGGTGGAGGGAATTGAACCCCCAGTCTCACGGTTATGTGCCGTGCGCCTTACCATAGGCACCTGTAATGACGCGGCAGTCCCCGGCATGTTCTCTTTGATTTCGGCTAAAAACCAGCGCCCGGGTTAGGTTGGAAGTCGTGGTCTGTTCCATTCAGAAACGCCCGTTGCTGTAACGACCTCGCAGTTCCCAAGTTTATTACTAACGGTTCGGCTCTGCCGAAGTATTCGCGGTTTCCGGCAGCGACCAGTTGCCCACTTAGCGCCACCCCTCTCTTTAAGACGACCGAACATTCAAAACGTTCACGCCAAAAACAGAAAAGCTCGGTACTCGTCTCGATCGGCCTGGGCGGGCCCGATCTCGCGAAATCTCGGGCGTCTCCTGCGGCGGTCATCCTTCGCGAGCCTGCAAGTATCCTTTGTCATGCTCTTGCAGATTCATATGCCAACCACAGTAAGCCGCGGGCGGTATAATTGGCATCAGTGCTTCAGTCTTTCGATCAGAGGCAAGATATGATTTTGGAACCTCCCATCGCGTGTTGGTTTTCCTGGTATGCAGGTCAAGAGTCCATCGCTTTGGATTGGCGACTTGGATTGGCTATCGTGGAAGACGCTTTGGTCGATTGGATTCAGTCCGGCGGCACACAATCGCCCCAATTCGCCACAGAAGACCACGTTGACACAACGAGGGACTGCCAGACCTGGTTTCTGACTGTCGGTATGCGCCGCGCTTGGAGGCGTCTCGCGCAGGCCAGTCCCTGCCCGGCACCGCCTTCAAAGGAGATTCCGTTCCGTCTGCCTCACGCGGACACGCTGCAGGATTTCCTGCAGAACCATCTGCGTCTGGGAGAGTTTCCCGGCAAGCCGCGTCCTGTCGACACGGCTTCCATGAAGCCGCTGCCAGACGGCAATCACGTGTGCGTCTCTCGTTGCGGAACGTGGAAAGACGCTCGTATCCGTCGGGAGTTCGACGCTCGTTTCGGAATTGGCCGATGGCGTACTGGTTACACGTGGGGTGATTGCACTTTGGATGTTCGTAGTGGGATTCAGATTTATGAAGACGCTTACCTTCAAGTCTTGAACGATCAGCCGGAGTTGCTTGACTGGGTGGTGGGATACGGGGACGCCTATGACACGAATCCTAGCAACGTTCGTTCCTACTGTGACTACAGCAACCAGGAGGTCGAAGGGGCGACTCAACACTGGCAGGACATTTCCGTCCGCCGCGTTCTTCGGCGGTTGGGATTGTGGTTCCAGGGTGATGCCTTACTGGAAATCCGTGGACATCAGTCAGAGGGATATCGCTTGAATCCTGGACAGGTGCCGTTCCACCGCCCTGATCTGTTCGTCCGTCCTCGACAATACGGCTGGTGGAAGCCAGGAAGCATTGAAGACTTTGCCATGAGTAATTTCGCCGTCCAGACGACGTTGGACGACGCCTCGGAGTACCTGGGGTGCCGGACGCCGGATCAGGAGGCCTGCGAGTTGATTCTGGCGGCGCAGCATCGGACTCTATTCCCAGAAATGATTCGTTTCGCGACAGTAGGTGGGGCCCGCACGCACCTCTTTCTTGCCCGGACGCTGCAACTGATGTCTGCTCAAGCCCAACGGGAGTTCTATAGCCAAGGGAATGTTCCCGCCGCCGCCAGAGAAGTATGGGGCTTAATTCACTCTGTTTCTCAGGAGGAACAGGAGACGGTCGACCGCTTATTATCGAACGAACCGGAAGTGCGTCGCGAAGGACTCTCTCAAGTGGCCAGGCTCGAAGGTAGATTGCGTCATTGCCTTTTGACTGCAGTGTGCGAAGACCCCGCACGGCGTTTGCGCAACAAGGCCAAAGAGATGCTGACAGCGACGGAGAACACGGCTGATGGATTCATGCAAACGCGTTAGGCCCACGTAGCCAGACTCTTTCCGATCCAAACGGTCAACACGCTTGATGATTTCCGTGGCGCTACTCCATCTATGGTCCATGACGGATTTCCCGGAAGCGCTCCTTTCGTTGTCTTTCCGCAACGGCGTTTTCTGAAATCAGTTTCCGCATGGCACCGACATCGTCGCGCGACACCTCACGAAGCTTTCTGCGTTGCTCTTCAAGCTCGTTGATCTGCGGCCTGACCTTCTCCAAACGCTCTCGCTTGATGAACGTGCGCACATTCAGGTCCTTGGCAATCTGGTCGTTGAGCGCATCCACGTGTTTCCAGGATGTGTAGAAGCGAAAGGCCTGAAAGCCATAGTCAACGGTCCACCTCGCCACATTCAGTCGTTGAGCCGCGCTGCTGGCTCCTGCCGCAGCAAGATCTTCGGCAGCCAAATCGAGTAGTACGTTCATGCAAATATCGGTGACTGCCGTCATTGCCTGTTGGTACTGTTGTCTGGCGACGGGATCGGCAACGGTCTCAAATTGCTTCATCCTGTCTCCAACTTTCTGCACTTCCTCGGCGAACTGACGCAGGTTCGCCAGCCCCACGATCATGTCCACTTCTTCGGCGAGTGCCTTACTCACGTGTCGTTGCGGCTATGACGGTCGTTTGACCACGGCGGCGGCTTGACGGCCATGACGTTCCATGTTGGTTGGTGAGGTTCGGCCGAAATCCGGGCGCTGTAGGATGCGGGAGGTGCGGTAATTCGCGGCCTTTTCACGTCGGCTGAGTTTTTCTACCCCACGCGGTCGAGTAACGTCCGCAGTGTCGCTACCGTTTCGTCGCATCGTTGACCCGACGACGGCCCGGTCATCTGTAGGGCCAAAATGGCACTCGTTTGAGTGCCCCGGGACCATATTCTTCACGGCACGTGAGCGATCACCGCTTCCGGATCGCTGACTCTAACGGTTTCTATGTGGTCGGTCGAGCGCCCCTGAGGGACGCA
>CAZURK010000399.1:0-11354 GCA_964623055.1 uncultured Pirellulaceae bacterium | reverse complement strand
AGCCGGCTTGGCCTTTCATCAAGTTGTCGATGTGCGAGACGATGATCATCCGGCCAGTGCGCGGGTCGACGTTCACTGACAGGACGCACAGGTTGGAGCCTCGCACGTCGTTGTTCGACGTGGGCGTTCCTTGCGGTTCGACGCGCACAAAAGCTGAACCGTCGTAGAAGGCAGCGTACGCCTCGTACAGCTCCTGAGTCGTCATCGACGGATTGGCCAATTGACCGTAGACCGTCGTCATGATTCCGCGGCACAGCGGGACGACTTGGGTTGTGAGCGTCACTCGCAACTCTGCGTCCGCCAGCAACGATAACTCGCGTTCGATCTCGAAGTTGTGTTGATGGGCGGCGATCTTGTACGCGTTCATGTTCTCGTAGCGCAGCGGATAGTGAAACGTCTGTGCCGGCTTGATCCCTGCGCCCGAGACGCCTGTCTTGGCGTCGCAGATAATCGTGTTGGTGTCGATCAGACCGCCACGCACAGCCGGAGCCGCGCCCAAGATGGCCGAGACGGCGAAACAGCCCGGGTTGCCCACAACCGCGGCGTCGGCGATTTCCGCTCGATGCAGTTCAGCGATCCCGTACACGGATCGCGGCAGCACGTCGGCGGACGCATGGCTCGGCTCACGCCCAATGCGTTCGGCGTAACCCGCGTATGCCTCGGCGGTGTTGAAACGAAAATCGCCGCTGTAGTCGATCATTCGCGCGCCGGCTTTCAGGCAGTCGTTGGCCAGGGTCATACCTACGCCGTCGGGCGTCGCCGTGAAGACCAAGTCGATCGAATCGTCCCACGGAGCATCGTCCGGGGCCGAGACGGGCAGATCGCAAATGCCCTTCAAGTGAGTGTGTTTTGCGCTGATAGGCTGCCCAACACCGTCGACGTCGACCAGCGAGACGATCTCGGACTCGGGATGTGCTGTCAGCAATTCAATAATGTTGGCGCCGCCGAAACCGCCAGCACCGACGATTCGCGCTCGTATCACAGTCGACCTCCGATTGTCTCTCTTAGTTGTGCGGAGACGTATAGGTAGAACGCCCCGGCTGCTGCGAGCAACCGGGGTGTTTTGAAACCACAACACTATCGCTACAAGGCGTCAAACTTGGCTCAGTACGCCTTGTATACCCCCGGTTTCGGAATCGGGTAGTTGCCTGCCTCGTCCTTCTGGACCGGGGCGGGTGCGTCCCATGCCAACTGTTCCGGGAACTCGCTGGTGCCCTTCTCGACCGCTTCGCCCCATTTGACGACCTTGCCCGAGTAGGTGGCCATGCGCCCCAGGACTGCCGTCATGCTGCTGGTTGCACCGTAGGGGCCTTCGTTGTAGCGCTCGCCAGCCCGAAGCGCGGCGAGCAAGTCTGTCTGCTCTTGCTGGTGACCGCCGCGGCCACCAGCGGTCTGCCATACTTGTTCACCATTGGCGTCGAAGATCGTGCCCTTCTTGCAGTTGGCCGAGCCTTTTGTGCCGTGAGCGTATTCGGAGATTTCCTGCCAGCAGCCCGCCATGTGACGACACTGGCTGTACATCTTCGCGCCGTTCTCGTAGGTGTACTCGACGAAGTGGTGATCGAAGATCTGCCCCGTGCCAGCATGGCCGCCTTCGTATCGGCGCTCGCACCCGCCCATGCCATTGGCCTCGATAGGATGGGCTCCCTGCACCCAGTTTCCGACGTCCAGGTTGTGGATGTGCTGTTCGCAAATGTTGTCGCCACAGACCCAGCAGAAGTGGTACCAGTTAAACACCTGGTACTCCATCTCGGTCATTCCTTCCTTGCGCGTCTTATTCCAGATTCCCTTGCCGTTCCAGTAGACACGGGTAAACATGACGTCGCCGATGGCGCCGTCATGAAGCCGCTCGACGGTTTCCTTATACTTGCCCTCGTGACGGCGCTGCAGTCCGACGCCGACCATCAGTTCCTTCTCGTCGGCCAGTTTGTTGGCCTCTTGAAGTACCTTATAGCCTGGAGCGTCGACGCAGCACGGTTTCTCCATGAAGATGTGCTTGCCCGCTTCTACCGCGGCCTTGTACTGGATCGGACGAAAACCGGGTGGTGTGGCTAGCACGACCAAGTCCGCGTCGGTGGCCAGAGTTTTCTTGTACGCATCCAAACCGATGAAAATCCGGTCGGACGGCAAATCCATCTGATCTCCGTACCTCTTCAACTGTTTCAGTCTGGCGGATACGTTTTCCTGGAACACATCAGCTATGGCGATCAGTCTGACGCCCTTGTCCGCGCCCATCTGTTGCCCCACGGCACTGGTGCCGCGTCCACCACATCCAATCAAGGCCACCTTGATCACTTCGCTGCCGGCCGCGTGGGCACTCCGAGTGAGGCTCAGGCTGCCAAGCGCGCTTGCCCCGGCGATCGCGCCTGCCGATGCTTTCACAAATTCGCGGCGCGAAGGGTTCTTCTTGTCGCTCATCCTTTCGATCTCCTTTCACGCAAAACGGAGAAAAAACTGTTGTTACCCTAACTTGTACCCAAAATGGCCAGAGATTGACGCTTCCGATTGTCGCTGTTAGGCCCCGTCTCCGCAAGGACACGGGCCGCGTATTGCAGTACCACTCATGTGGGATTCCCCGCACCTTCGGCTCCACGCAGCCAGTGTCATCCCACTGAACGGCAGGATCATTCTTCGTCGTCGTCCGTCGGCAGCGGCTTGCCCTTGGTTTCCGGGGCCCAAATCAGAACGACCAGCCCAAGCAGATACACACTGGCCAGCACGACCGAGACGATGCGAAACACGTTGTCAAAGCCGGCTTCCGTGAAGGCATTCCGAATCGGAATCCTGCAGATAATGACCACGGCGGCCAGGATGCGTCCCACGTTGTAGCAGAACCCGGTTCCTGTGCTCCGCAGGCGTGCGGGGAACAGCTCTGGGAAGTAGATCGAGTACCCTCCAAACAAGCTGAGCGTCGCGAATCCCAACAGGGGCAGCATCACATACGCGTGCCAGACTTCGGTAAGACATATGAAGACCCCCGAGACGACCAGCCAGCAGAAGACAAAAGCCCCGCCGAAAGCGACCTTGCGCCCCATGCGCGTGGCAACGAAGGTGAAGGCCAGCATACCCAGAAGGGCACCCACGTCCTGCAGCAGGGTCCCCATAGCTTTGACTTTGTCCTGCTCCTCTGGCGAGAGATCCTTCAACGCTTCGCCGATCAGTTCGGGCGAGTAGAAACCGACTCCCCACAGGCCAATTACTCCCACCACCGCCAACGAAACGCCGACCAGCAAGTTGCGCCGCCAACGCGGCGTGCTGAACATGCTCTTGATGTCGCCAAGTTCGCGTCCCAAGTTGTCCGCAGCGTTCGCGCGTGCCTCATGCCACGCGTCGGGCTCCTTGACGGTGCGCATGATGAAGATTACCAAAATCGCCGGAAGGACCCCGATCATGAAGAGGATCCGCCATCCGGTGAGGATCTGCCCGTCTATGAGCCAAGAGATGTCGTAGCTTTCCGAGGCACTGACGATGAAGCGGGCGATAAACGAACCAGTGATGTTGCCCACCGCCGACAACGCTTGAAACAGTCCCAGCGCCGTGGCTCGTGAATGAGCGGGCATTGTCTCGGCAATCAACGTCGCCGCCGCCGCGAAGGCACCGCCAATCCCGCAACCCTCCAGAAAACGGTAGATACAGAAATCCCATAAGCCGACCGATAGACCCGACAGACCGGTAAACACCGAGTAAATGGCAATGGCAATCGATAGGGTTTTGACTCGTCCCAGCCGATCTCCGTATATGCCAAGAATAAAGCCCCCCACCGACCAACCCACGACCATTAATGCCGTAACAAAGTCCCCGACCGAATCGGCCGTCGCCTTGAACTCCGATTCATATGCTTTCGTGAGTTCCGACTGGACGCGAGTGCTTATCTCCTTTGCTTGTTCTTCTGACGCGAGCGTTCCAGCGTTGATTTCCGCTTGAACAGCCTCGGCGACGCTCTTCTCTATTTCAGGTTTAAGTTCTTGCTCCTTCTCGGGCCAGCCGACGAGTTCCTTGATGGCCGGAGCGCGGGTCAACACGAACAGCCGCTGATCCATGCAATCGAACATCCACGCCATCACACCGATCGCAAGGACCCACCAATGATACTTGCTAAGTCCCTGGTACCAGCGAAGTTGCTGTCCGCCTGCGTCTGCCATGTTTCATCTCCTTGCCGCCGGCAATGGTTTCTACGGATGGAGGCTCGTCCGGACGCAAATGAATGCGTGGGAAGAACAGAACGTACCGTTGCTCCCTCGCGGGAGAAGCCAAAAGCCTAACAAGGCTGCACGCACATCACAAGAACGCCACGGCGAGGAGCGCGACTCTGTTCGAACAATCACAGTCACTTATGCGGAAGTTCGCCGGCCTCCTGCAATGCATTCTCATTCCTCGTCGTCGTCGGTCGGCAGCGGTTTGCCCTTCGTTTCCGGTGCCCATATCAAGACAACCAGCCCGAGCAAATAGACGCTGGCCAATACCACGGAAACCGTTCGAAAAACGTCCGTGAAACCGGCGTTGGTGAATGCCTCCCGAATCGGGATCCTGCAGACGATGACCACGGCGGCCAGCACGCGTCCGACGTTGTAGCAGAACCCGGTTCCCGTGCTCCTCAGTCTAGTGGGGAATAGTTCGGGGAAGTAGATCGAATACCCGCCAAACAAACTGAGCGTCGCGAATCCTAACAGCGGCAGCATCACATACGCGTGCCAAACCTCGGTGAGACATATGAAGACGCCCGATACGACCACCCAGCAAAAAATGAAGGCTCCGCCGAAGGCGACTTTGCGGCCCATTCGAGTAGCAACGAACGTGAAGGCCAACATGCCCAACAGGGCACCTACGTCCTGCAGCAGCGTTCCCATGGCCTTGACTTTGTCCTGCTCTTCCGGCGAGAGGTCTTTCAATGCTTCGCCGATCAGTTCGGGCGAGTAGAACCCTACTCCCCACAGACCAATCACGCCGATCACGGCCAGCGAGACGCCAACCAGTGTGTTCCGTCGCCAGCGTGGTGTGCGGAATAGGCCCTTGATATCGCCAAGTTCGCGCTCCATGTTGTCCGCAGCCGTCTTACGGGCCTCCTGCCACGCATCGGGCTCGCGGATTGAACGCATGATGACGACCACCAAAATCGCTGGAAGGACCCCGATCATGAAGAGAATCCGCCAGCCAGAGATCATCTGCTGGTTGATGATCCACGAAATGTCGTAGCCCTCTGAAGCACTGACAATGAAGCGAGCGATGAACGAACCGGAAATGTTGCCCACCGCCGATAACGCCTGGAACAAACCCAGCGCAGTGGCTCGCGTATGAGTCGGCATTGTCTCGGCGATCAATGTCGCCGCGGTGGCAAAAGCGCCACCGATCCCGCATCCCATGAGAAACCGGTATATGCAAAAATCCCAGAGCCCAACGGACAGCCCCGAGAGGCCGGTGAACACCGAATAAACGGCGATGGCAATCGACAACGTCTTGACTCGTCCCAGACGATCACCGTAGATACCAAAGATGAAGCCTCCAACCGACCAGCCTACGACCATCAACGCAGTAACAATGTCTCCGAATGAATCGGCCCGCGATTTGAACTCCGATTCATATGCCGCCGTGAGTTCTGCCTGCACGCGACTACTTACTTCCTTTGCCCGTTCTTCTAGAGCGAGCGTACCTGCGTCGATTTCTGCCTGAACCGCTTGCTCGACGCTTTGCTCGATTCCGGGCTTGAGTTCTTGCTCCTTCTCGGGCCAGCCCACGAGTTCCTTGACCGCCGGAGCGCGGGACAACACGAACAGTCGCTGGTCCATGCAGTCGAACATCCAGCTCATCACGCCGATCGCAAGCACCCACCAGTGATACTTGCTCAGTCCCTGGTACCAACGAAGTTGCTGTCCGCCTGCGTCTGCCATGTCTTGTCTCCTTGCCGCCGACAATTCGTACTATGGATGGAGAGTAATCAGGTGCAGTTGATTGAGTAGGAAGAAGAAAAAGCGAGTTTGGCCCTTTGTGAGAGAAGCCAAAAGTCTAACAAGGCCAAACGTGCGCCACAAGAACTGGCGGCGTGTAACCAGACTTTGTTCAAGCAACCAGAATCACGTACGCAACAGCTTGCCGCTTGTTGGCGAGCGTCTGGTGGGGCACGTTTCCAACGTGCCTTTTGGCTTCTGGCACGATGGAAACGTGCCCCACGTCAAGTCAATCCGTAGTACTGTATGCCACAATGCGAACGGACGACGGCGCGAAGGGGGCGATGATAATACTGTTGTCACCCGATTGGATGTCATCTGTGATGTCGAGTCGATACGGTTTTCCAATGAACCCACCGGCGTAGCGATCGTTCAATGTGATTGCGGCGGCACCTTCGGGTTGGATTTCATCGGCTTCGAGGAAGATTCTCAAACCGTCCTGCAGCCATTCAGCCGGGAGCGTGAAGCGACCGACGAATGGATCCGCTTTGACGGGCGAAGCCGTCAGGGCGTTCTTCCCGTCCACCTCGCCCCATGGTGCGCCACCTACAGCTATGACTTCTTTAGCCATGCCCCAATCGCGATCGTCAAACTCGACTTTCTTCCATCCGTCGATTTCCCGTTCGGCGGCCTTCCAGGTCTTGTCGATGCGGCCGGTGATCAACTTCCCATTGGCGAGCGCGATCTGATAGTACCCAATCAGCCCCGCAGGGTTCGGCTGGTCCGTCGCGTTAGTCACGGCAATCGCTAGCACGTTGCCTCCCGCCCGAAGCGACGGCGCCAAATCCAACGTGACGGTTTGATGCCAACCCGCACCGTCGCCAACCTGGCGACCGTTCGCGTAGGCCATGAAGTAGTTGTCGGCCGCGACATACAACTTCGCCGCCGCCACTTCGGAGCCAACCGGAAGCGACAGCCGTTTGCGGAAATACCGCGTACCCGGCGCTGCCGTCTGATGAGCGTTCTGTTCCGGATACCACACCCACCAGCAGTCTTTCAAAGGCGACTCCTCTACTCCCTTCACAGGCGGTTGATTCGGAGTGAGCCTCTCGGGCGGTGTCGTAAGACGCGTCACAGTGATTGGATCGCGAGCCGGTTGCACGTCTGATTCGATACGCGGCGGACGAGGAATCGCGTCGTGACGAAACACGACCAAGACGCTTTCCAACGGCTCAAGCGTCAAGTCGAATTCCACGGTGTTCTGGTCCACTTGGTCGAACTGGATCGAACAGATCTCGTCCCGCATCGCGTCCCAGCACTCGGGTGTGCCCTTGGCGTGGGCGCGCAAGCGAAATCGCTTGGCGGGTCCGTCGTGCTGCTGGTTGGCGATGAAGAACACATCGCGTTCCGCTTTCACTCGATGTAGCACGTGCAGCCAGTCGTCGGTCTCTCCTTCCAAGACTTCCAATGTTGGATGAATACCTGCATCGTCGGCCAACACCTGTTGGATCTGCGCGGGCGTGGGCTGTTCGGGCAGGAAGTAGGACCGTCCACCGTTGTCGTTCGTTCGGCAAACCGCAAGGCTCGGTTCGGTCGCGTTGCCCCAGATCGCTGTTCGCAGCACGGTGATGTCCGCGTTGGTCTTTCCCAGTGTGGCCGACTTCGACGGCAGGAGTGCGTAGCCGACAACGACGCCTCCAGCTTCCAAGAATGTCTTGGCCTTCACCAGCGTCTGGTAAGGGATCACTTCCACGGCCGGAACGATCAGCACACGATATTGTTCCTGGTGCAGGTGTAACTCGGCCCCCTCGATCTTGGTGTCGCTCTCGAACACGTCATACGGCATCCAGTCGCAGTCGAACAACGCGTCCTGCAACGCGGTGGTCATGTTCTCTGGAGTAACCGCTTCGCCGACGTGGAAGCTGTTGCCGAGATAAAGCAGTGCCACGGGACAAACGTGACGACCGCCGGAAAGCATCAGACTGAGGCGGCTTGTGTAATCCGCGTAGACTCGGTACAGCGGCCAGCGAGGTTCGTAACCGTTGTTGTAGAAGTAGGGTGGGCAGTCTCGATCGTACGGGCTGCGCGGGTTGAATGCGTGGGGGATGTGGAAGTTGATCCCGCTGGCGTGCATATGATCCGTCCACCACTTGATCTCCGGGTAGGGCAGATCCTGGCCGCGAGCCCCGAAGATCTCGACCATGGCCAAATCGTCGGCCTTGCCGTACACGTGGCTGATCGAACTGCCCAGCTTCGGCGATTGGTACGTATTGTCGTCCTTCTGCCCAGGCACGAACTGTCTGCCGATGGCGTCGATCGCACCCATATCTGAATACTTCTGTACCTGGAACATGTTGCCGGCGCATTTTTCCCGATCCAGGTACTCGCGACGGTGCTCCAGCCAGTGACCGATCGACTGCACGTTGTGTTCGCGGCACCAGTCGGTCAACGCGCCATAGAGCGTCCGCCCCCACGTCTCGGCGAAAGCATCCTGGTACTGGTACTTGGCGGCGACTTGCTGGTCAGCATCGGCAAGCTGGAACTTCCAGGCGACCAGCGACTTCTTCCAGTCGACGCCGCGCTCTTTCAGCATGGGGATCACCTCCGTGCCCCAATCGCCGAACGTCTCCGGTTCGTCGTAGAAGTAACCAACGATCGTCTTGCCAAACTCATCGGGGAAATGATCGTAATGCGGCTGGTAGACCGTGCGGATGTACCAGTCGACCGCATCGCGGCTTGCCCCGTCCACCAGCAAGCGGCCTCGGCGTCCTTCGCTGTATCGCCATGTGAAGATCATCAACTTCCAGTTTCCAGCCGGCGCATCCCAGCGGAGCCGTCCGCCGTCGAGTTTCCCGGTCAGATCGACCAGACTGTCGCCATCAACTCCGTCCCCGACTGCCTTGCCGACGATGATGGCGGTCACCTTCTTGGTTTCCAATTCCAGCCGGACGGCGGTTGGACCGGCAAGATCCGCGGCGGCCGCTTCCATGTACTTGCTGCCGTACCGTTGCGGAACCTTTCCGCCCACCTCGCCGCTGGGCCACCACCGTTCGTCGAAGATCCACATCTTCAGGTTGTGCTTTTTCGCCGCCTGAAGACAAATGTCCAAGTCGCGATACCATCCAGGGCCCAGCCAGTCGTTATGCGGACGCGATTCGGCCGTGAAGCAACCGTTGCCACCCTCGACGACCTTGTCCAGGTACATCTCCAGCATTTCCCGGCTCTCGTCCCCGTGCAGCCAGAAGAGTGGCCCCGTAAGACGACGAGCCTCCATCGGCAAGGTGCGAAACTGCTTCTCGATTTCGTGCAAGTCTCCCGGCTCGTCCGAGTTTGCCGCATAGACAGGAATGATTGAGGCTAGTACTACAAGTATGAACACAGACTGTAGCATCGCTCGATACTTCATCACTTGTTGACTCCTGCGATTCTCTCGCGTATTGAGGGGCGCACTATCGCACCGTGATCTGTGTGAAGAGATTGGCCGAGTTCGACCCGCCATAGCCGTAGTGCGTGATTGCGTTGACTGGGCCGGTGATCCGAGAGGTCAGTTTCTGGCCGGACGTCTCGAACGTTACGGTTCGGCGATCACAATCCACGGTCACGGTCACTTGATACATGGCCTTTCTGTCGAAATTGATTTTCTCTTCAACCCGTTCGACCTGACTGCCAGTGATTATCATACTACTCCTACCACCGTAATAGAGCTGGCATTCGATGAGATCCTTTGGCGTGTTGCCCTTCCCGCATACAAAGAAGGCATTGCCGTGGCGTCCTTGTCCCGGCGCTCCGACCGCTCGTTTCACGAAGAAGTCGAAGACAGCCTTTTTCATGGGTTTAGCGGATTCACGCACTGCATATCCGGTAGTGGCCTCTTTCGTGCTGAATAGCACAGCAGAACCGGTTGGATTCACCGTGCCGTTGATAAGGTGGAACTTCTGGATGTCGATCTTCTTGCCCGTACCGGAAGTGAATACGTCCTCGGTCTGTTCGATTTCCGCAAGAAGCTCTTCCGCTTGATTCTTCCACGACGCGGTAACCGCTGCAGGCCGGTACTTCTCGATCTCGGGCATATGATACAGACCAAGCGAGGCAAACATGGGATAGTTGCACACGCAGCCATGCCCCAGCATCGGCGCAGTCATGACGCCGCCGGCCGGTATGAAGCTGGTCGTACAGCCCGATCGCAGCGAGTTCAGTCCGATGATCCGGTTGCTGTCGATGTCGTAGAACTCGGTCGCGGCATCCCGGTATACCAGCAGATGGTTGTTGCCGATGATCCGAGCACACGTGCGTGGGCGTGGAATGCCCGTTGTGTCTCCCAATTCCTCACCCGTGCAGATGTCGAACAGATAGCCGTAGCATCCTTTATGGTCCGACAGCAACAAGTAGTCGTCGGTCACGGCAGGCGGATAGATCCGCTGGAGGTCGCCTTGGGCGGGACTCGTTTTTGACCACGCTGGCGAACCATCCGCGGCCTGAAAGACATGGATGGACTTTCGGTTGATCGTCAAAACGATCAGCCCGTGTTCTTCGTTGTATGACAACACGGGAATGATCGGACGCAGCCATATTCGCGGATTTGTGACATTGTGTTTGGGGACGGAGTCGTAACCGAGCGGCTTTTCCCAAATGATCGCACCGTTCTCCGGGTTCAGCGCAAACAGTCGTCCGGTCGTTTCCCCGTCGGCGTCTCCGCCGCCCATTCGCGGCACGTCACAGTCCAGTCCGTACAACGCGTCCTCACCGATTGCGTACGTGGTCGTCTGCTGCGTGCTTGGACGCGTCCAGCGGGCTTCGCCCGAATGGCGGTCGATAGCGACCAAAGTCTGCCCTAGCATGGCAAGAAGCAAATCGCCCCATAGCCTGACTTCGGTCCACTCGGGTGCGTCTTGTATCTCCGCCCGGTATCCGTGGTACATCCGGACCTGTGGCGGGTCGATCGTCGTTTCTACCTGCTCCTCGAGCTCTGGCGGGACGGCAAAGATCTTTTGCCGCTCGCCTGTCGTAGCGTCAAACGCATGGATTGTCTTTCCGGTAACGGCATATACCCAGTCGTCGGCGGCCACGCAGTTGCGTTCGGTGGGACGACCGTACACCCGGCTGTCAAAGTTTCTGGTTTGAATCCACGGGGTCAAGGGCATCTCGGCTTTCCACAGGTAATCGCCCGAATAGATGTCGACTGCATGGAGAAACTGGCCGGTGATGATGAACATTCGCCCGCGAGTCACGAGCGGATACGGATGACGTTCGTGCTGAAAATGCGAAGCGGGTGTGAAGTAGCGGTCGACGTCGCCCGAGTACCACAGAACGCCAAGCGGCCATTTCACCAGACGGTCGGAATTGGCGAAGCAGTTGTCCGGACCGCCCGGCTCGTGTGTCCAGTCGTCGGCTCCTTCGGGCGGAGCTCTGCGGCGGACCGTCACGCCTTCTTGTCCGAGTCCCAACGAGTACTCGGTCCGTTCGGATAGAAGT
>CAZURK010000398.1:0-11367 GCA_964623055.1 uncultured Pirellulaceae bacterium | reverse complement strand
TGTCTCAGCCGTCGCAAGACTTCGCCGAATTGCTGTCGCGGGCTCGACTTGGCGATCGGCCCGCCATGGAGCAACTGGTTGAACAGTACGAGCGCGAGGTGCGGGTGGTGGCCCGCGCGCGTCTGGGCGCCGCGCTTCGCCCGTACCTCGACTCGATGGACCTTGTGCAATCGGTGCATCGCAGCTTGATGTTGGGCTTGCGTACGGACAAGTTCGACATCTCGAGCCCCGAGAAGCTGGTGGCCCTGGCTCTGACCATTGTCCGGCGCAAGATCGCCCGTCATTGGCGACGCCACCGCCGTCAACAACGACTCAGCGACGGAGGCTCGGCTTCTGCGGAGGATCTGTCACAGCTTCTCGTTTCGGTTAGCAGTTCCGATTCCGATCCGCAGGCCGTTGCCACCCTGCGCGATCAAACGGAGCGACTGATGAGCACGCTGGACGAAACCGAACGTCGCCTCATCGAATTGCGTTTGGAGGGATGCACCACCGCCGAAGTCGCTCGCCAACTCGGCCTCGACCCCGACGTCCTGCGCGTCCGTCTCGGCCGGCTTCGCCGCCGCTTGCGACAGAATGGCCTATTGACCGAGTGGCTATAGCTGCTGTAAAGACGTCACGGTGCGGCTCGCATCGCTGGCTTTTTGATCGGTCGCGCTTTCCGTTGCGTGGAGTAACATGGACAACCGTAGCGTTGATGACGCCGTTCTCGACTGTGACGACGTCCGAGTCGTGTGCGCCTCCGACGGCACGCGTCCACGGCGGCACAAGGCATCAGTTGCCGTTAGACGCGGAAGGCTGACCGTTATTCAGCGGGTTCGCTACCGCAATCGTGAGATGGAACAGGCTTTCTCGTTTCGCTTATCGCGACTCGGCGGTTGTGCGCTGTTCGTGTGGTCGTGGTTGTCTGTCGTTTTCGACCGTCCACTTCCAGTTACGTTGGCGAGTCCATCAGTCCGTACGGCCGACTGCCGAACGCCGCGGCTGTCGATAGATCCGCCCTGGCCATTGGACTTCACACTCCATCTGTACCAATGTCCAACATTCGACGTACAATCTGCGTTTGACCTGTTCGTGCGTAGCGACACTTCCTCGACGTGTTAGTCGAGTTGGGCCGGTTCCTACCGGCCAGCGCTTGATCGTCGTCTGATCGGCTGGTGGGAACCGGCCGTACGCCTACTTCGCGCTCCCGGAATTCCGTGAAGAGCCAAATAAGGACGCAACAGCAATCTGGTAGAGGAGCAGAATCATGCGGTTTTCTCTGTTGATCATCTTGTCAGGGATACTCTGTGCGCGGTCTGCCAGCGCAGAATCGCCCCATCCGTTTTCGATTCACGATATGCTTGCCATGGACCGGATCTCCGGACCGCAAGTGTCGCCCGATGGGAATTCGGTCGTGTTCACCGTACGCAAGACAGACCTTGAGGCGAACAAAGGAACGACGGATCTTTGGCTGGTCGGGGCAGACGGGACCGGACTTCAGCGTCTGACGTCTCATCCTTCGAGCGATCACAGTCCGGTGTGGTTGCCGGACGGCGACGGCATTCTGTTTCTTTCAAGCCGTTCCGGATCGTCGCAAGTTTGGCGAATCCGTGTCGATGGCGGTGAAGCACAACAACTGACCGATCTGCCACTGGATGTGAGCAACCTGATCATCTCGCCCGACGGCAGACATATCGCTTTCATAATGGAAGTGTTTCCCGACTGCGATTCAGTGGAAGAGACTAAACAGCGGCTCGACGAGAATGCGAAGCGGAAAAGCAGCGGTCGGATCTACGACGGCATTTTCGTCCGTCATTGGGACACGTGGAAAGACGGTCGCCGTTCACATTTGTTTGTGTTGCCGTCAACGGGCGCAGGCAGTCCCGTCGACGTCATGCGAGGCATGGATGCCGATACGCCGTCAAAGCCCTTTGGCGGATCGGATGAATTCACGTTCACGCCGGATGGAAAAGAGCTAGTCTTCACGGCACGTGACGTGGGTCCGAAAGAGCCTTGGTCGACGGATTTCGACTTGTATCGGGTGCCCATCGACGGATCCACGCCGCCCGTCTGTCTGACCGAGAAGAACGAAGCATGGGACTGCTGTCCCCTCTTCTCGCCCGATGGCAAGACAATGGCTTACTTGGCGATGGCAAAGCCTGGCTACGAATCGGATCGGCGCCGGATCATCTTGCGTGCGTGGCCGGGAGGAGATGAACGAGTGCTGACCGAAGACTGGGACCGCTCGCCATCGTCCCTCTGTTGGTCGGCGGACGCCAGCGAGATCTATGCGACCGCGTCGAACTTGGGGCAACGTTCGTTGTTCGCGATCAACGCGACGTCCGGGGCAGTGCGTGAAGTGGCCCACGATGGGTACGTCCGGTCGCCGGCCATCTGCGGCGATCGGATCATCTACGGTTTGGACCATCTGAAATCGCCCGTCGAACTCTGGTCGATTCGACCCGACGGTACCGACCGACGCCGCGTCACTCGGATCAATGACGAAAAGGTCACCGCGACGCGCATGGGGGATTGCGAGCAGTTTTCGTTCAAAGGATGGAACGACGAGACGGTGTACGGTTATGTGGTCAAGCCGGTGGACTTCGATCCAGCGAAAAGATACCCCGTGGCGTTTCTGATCCATGGCGGGCCTCAAGGCTCCTTTGGTAACACGTTCCACTACCGCTGGAACCCGCAGGCTTATGCGGGAGCCGGTTACGCCGCCGTGATGGTCGATTTCCACGGGTCCGTCGGGTACGGCCAGGCGTTCACGGACTCGATTCGCGGCGACTGGGGAGGCAAGCCGTTCGAGGACTTGAAGCGCGGCCTGGAGGCAGCGTTGGACCGTTATACATGGCTGGATGGCAATCGAGTCGGCGCGTTGGGCGCGTCATTCGGCGGATACATGATCAACTGGATCGCCGGCAACTGGCCCGACCGTTTCCTGTGTATGGTCAATCACGATGGCAATCTGGACGAACGGATGGCCTATTATGACACCGAAGAACTCTGGTTCCCTGAATGGGATCACATGGGTACCCCGTGGGACAATCCCGAGGGTTACGAGAAGCACAATCCGGTGAATTTCGTCAAGAACTGGAAGACACCGATGCTGGTCATTCACGGGGCGCACGACTACCGAGTGGTCGATACGCAGGGAATCGGTACATTCAACGTATTGCAGCGGCTGGGCATCCCCAGCCGGCTGCTATACTTTCCAGATGAGAATCACTGGGTCCTGAAGCCTCACAATTCAATCCTCTGGCACGACACCGTGATCGGCTGGCTTGACCAGTGGCTGAAGTTTGATTGAAAGAATCGACTCTAGGGTTCACACTATCTAATAGTCGTCGTAGCCGAAGTGGCAACACTTCGGGCGGACGCGGCAAGTCCCGAAGTCTTGCGACTCCGGCTACACTCAAATCGGACCAGTTGTTTCTCAAGTGATGCTAAGACGCAAGAACATCGTCATCTCGTTTGTTTCGGTTCAATGAGCGTGATCCCTTCCGACAGTCATGTTGGTTCCTCGACTTCGGCCAGTCTGCTGGCTCGGGTCAAAGCGGACGAACCGCTGGCTTGGGAACGTCTGATCAAGCTGTACGGTCCCGTGGTCTATCGTTGGGCGCGCGGGGCCGGCTTACAGTCGGAAGACGCTGCCGATGTGGTTCAGGACGTGTTCCAATCGCTGACAATCCACATCAAACGCTTTCGGCGTTCGCGACCATCGGACAGTTTTCGCGGTTGGCTGTGGACGATCACGCGGAACCGGATTCGCGATTTCTTTCGCGACCTGCGCGATGGAATTCGAGCAGCCGGCGGAACGGACGCCTTCGAGCATATCCAGCAGTTGCCCGACACTCCGCCCGAGCCAACCAGCCAAAGTGGCACCGTCGAACTGGGCGGAGTTCGCCGACGGGCCCTGGAACTCGTGCAACGCGAATTTGACCCTCGCACATGGCAGGCTTTCTGGCGGGCTGCGGTCGAGGGCGACAAACCCGCGGATATCGCGGCCGATCTGGACGTGACGGTCTGGGCAGTCTACAAGGCCCGATCCCGCGTGTTGCAGCGTTTGCGGGAGGAGTTGGACGGACTAGGTGAGTAGACCTCCTGCGGAGAACAAACATGCAGTCCTGTTGGACCTTGCCGATTGCCATTCTGGTCGTTCAATTGAGCTTTCTCTCGGCGAACGCAGCAGAGACTGGTTCCTGGGGTGACCAGGGCGACGGCACCTACAAGAATCCCATCCTCAACGCCGACTACCCGGACGTGGACATCGAGCAGGTGGGCGATACCTACTACATGATCACTTCGACCAACCACTATGCCCCGGGTATGACATTGTTGGAGTCGAAGGACTTGGTGAATTGGCAAATCATTGGCCATGTCTGGGATCGCTTGACTTGGGATCCGAAGTACAACTGGGATCGCATGGCAGGCTACCGGCATGGCGTTTGGGCCGGCGATTTGGCTTATCACGAAGGGCGATGGTACTGTTACTTCATCGATTTCACGTCGGGCCTCTACGTCAGCACGGCAAAGGAAATTACTGGCCCGTGGTCCGAGCCGATCTGCATGCTCAAGAAGAGCTTCTGGACCGATCCCGCCGTGTTCTGGGACGAGGACGAACATCAGGCTTATCTGGTTTGCAATTTCGGCCGCGACCCGTCGGTCAAGGAGCGCATGAACCAGAACCGCGTGTTCAAGATGAGTTGGGATGGCCTCAAGCTGTTGGACGAGGGAAAACCCATCTACAGCGCTCCCGGTGCCGAAGCGGCGAAGATCTACAGGATCGACGGACGGTACTACATCTTCCTCGCCGAATGGCGGGAAAACGACCGCAAGCAGATTGTATTGCGCGGTGAGAGCCTGTACGGGCCCTTTGAACGCAGGGTAATCATGGAGCGGGCTGGAACCGGGCGCCGCAGCGTGTGCCAAGGGGCCCTGATGCAAGCTGCTGACGGCTCGTGGTGGTACACACATCAACTTGTGCAGAGCCGTGCCAAGACAAAGGGAGATCTAGCCGGCCCCACGACGGGCGAGTCGTACGAAGGCCGGTCGCAGTGGTTGATCCCCGTCCGCTGGGATGACGGCTGGCCGGTACTTGGCGAAGATCCGGACGGCAATGGCATAGGCAACACGGTTCTTCGATCGCGCAAACCGATTGGCGGCTTCCCCGTCGCGGCCCCTCAGACCTACGATGAATTCGATTCTCCCGCACTCGGCCCACAATGGCAGTGGAACCACAATCCTCGCAACGATCATTGGTCGCTTGCCGAACGTCCCGGCTGGCTGCGGCTGAAAGCCGGCGTTCCGGTGGGCGATGGAGGATTCTGGAACGCGGCCAACACCGTATCCCAACGTCTGATGGGAAAGGGCGGGGGCGTCGTAACGGCGAAGGTCGATATCAGCGGGATGCAGCCCGGTCAGCAGGCTGGCTTTTGTCATCACTCCGGCCAGTACATCTTGCTGGGCATTCGCGTCGAGAACGACGGCGCCAAACGCCTGGTTCTCAATAACGACGGCCGGCAAAGCGAAGGTCCTGCAATCAACGGAGAGGTTATCTTCTTTCGCACGGACATCGACGGCGACCAAGCCACGTTCTCCTACAGCTTCGACGGCGAAAACTGGAGACGTTTCGGCGGTGCGTTTCAACTCAAGTTCGGACGCTGGCGCGGTGACCGTCTGGGTTTCTACTGCTGGAACGACAGGAAAGACACCGGCCACATCGATATCGACTGGTTCCATTACGACTACGACGGGCCGAAAGGACAGATGAAACGTTCCGTGTCGCGAACGAAGCCGTAGAACTGCTTCGTGACAGAACTGAGGAGTCTCGCCAATGACTATGCTAGGCATCATTCGAGAAATAGCTGTCCGATTCGACTGTAGCCGGAGTCGCAAGACTTCGGGATTCGCCGCTTCCGCCCGAAGTGTTGCCACTTCGGCTACGACGGTCGTTTCTCGAACAACCCTAACGCGTATGTCTGCAGCGCTGGCTCTTTGGCTGATGGTTCACGCGGCGACTGCTCTGGCTGGGCCGGTAGACGACCAGGCGGCTCAGATACTGAATGCGAGCGGCGTGAAGGGTGGTTTGATCGTTCACATAGGTTGCGGCGACGGGCGGCTCACCGCTGCATTGCGAGCAAGTGATGCCTATCTCGTACATGGCCTCGATACGGATGCAGAAGACGTCGACGCCGCCCGTCGGCACGCCCAATCGCTTGGGCTGTGCGGCAAGGTGACTGTGGACAAGTTCAACGGGGAGGAACTCCCCTTTGCGGACAACTTGGTCAATCTCGTGGTGGCAAGTGGCGAGTGTCAGGTGGCAGGCGAGGAGATCGCCAGGGTACTCGCCCCAGGTGGCGTCGCCTTCTGCCTTCGGTCTTCAGCCTCCAGCCTTCAGCCTTTCAGAAAGCCGTGGCCTGATGAGATCGACGAGTGGACGCATTACCTGCACGACGCCACGGGCAACGCGGTGGCGCACGATCGCGTAGTGGCTGCTCCGAAGCATCTTCAATGGATTGGTGGACCGTTGTGGAGTCGCAGTCACGAATACGATGCCAGCCTGTGTGCCATGGTTTCGTCGGACGGTCGGCTCTTCTACATCTTCGATGAAGGCCCGACCGGGATCATCGACAAACGTATTCCCGACAAATGGACGCTGATTGCGCGGGATGCCTTCAATGGCGTCGTTCTGTGGAAACAGCAGATTCGCGACTGGGGATGGAAGGCGTGGAAGCGTGCCGAAATGGAACAGGTCAATTGGAGCCGCATGCCAAGCCAGCGCTTCCGCCTGCCCGTCGCGATTCCCCGGCGTCTGGTGGGGGCTGGCGATCGGGTCTATGTTACGCTCGGCTATCAGGCTTCCTTGACGGCGCTCGATGCGGCCACGGGACAGACGGTGATGACCTATGCGGACACCGATCGGACCGACGAGATTGTGCATCAGGATGGCTTGCTGGTGCTATGTATTCGGACCTCCATGGAAGGCCCGAGATTGCCGGCCGCGAAGAAAGGAAGGCCCGGACAACAACAGGCTGCTCCTGCGGTTCTGGTGGCAATCGAAGCTGACACGGGGCGGCGATTGTGGCAGACCGAGCCGGGTACCGTGATACCTCTGTCGTTGGCCATCAGCAAATCACGAGTCGTCTACCACGATCAGGACTCGGTCGTCTGCTTGGACGCCGACACGGGCAACCAGCAGTGGCGGACACCGTCGAGCGCGGCGGCAAACTCCGTCTGGAACACTGACACGACACTTGCCGTTCACTGGGACGTTGTATTGTGTGCTGGTCGGCGGCAGCTTTTCGCGTTGTCGGCCAGCGATGGGACGGTGCTGTGGAAGCTGCCGGCGGCGAGAGGCTGGGGCATCGTCAATCCGCCCGATCTGTTCGTTGCGGACGACGTCGTGTGGTACGGACAGGGAAACCTGCATGCGGAGTCGATAACCGGCTACGATCCGTTGACCGGCAAGCCCGCGCGGACGGTGGACCTTGGCTTTTTGATCACGCGTGGCCACCATGCGCGATGTTATCGCAGCAAGGCCACGGACAACTACTTGCTGTTGCCCAAAAGGGCCGTCGAGTTTGTCGACCTGAAAGGAGGGCGGCACTCACGTCATAACTGGGTCCGGGGAGGATGTCGATATGGCGTGTTGCCCTGCAACGGTCTGCTGTACGGCACGCCGCATCCGTGCTTCTGTTACGCCGGAGCGAAGTTGGGCGGATTCCTTGCGCTCGCCGGGGAACGGGACGTTGGAAACTTGAAACCTGAAACTCGAGTCACAAATCAGAGGTCAAAAGTCAGAGGTCAGAGATCAGAAAGACTGGAAGAAGGCCCCGCGTACGGTGCATCCGACCTTCAGTCTTCAGCCTCCAGCCTTCGGCCTTCATCCTGGCCGATGTATCGCCATGATGCGAAGCGAAGCGGCAGCACAGCGACGGTCGTCGATCCACAGGTTCGTCCTGTCTGGAAGACGGAACTGGGCGGCAAGCTAGCTCAGCCTGTTGTCGCCGGTGGGCGGGTGTTTGTGGCTCGCGTGGATGCCGGGCAGATCTGCTGCTTGAATGCGGTCAGCGGCGCACCCGTTTGGGATTACATCGCGGGCGGACGCATCGACTCGGCTCCCACGGTCTACACGTTTGTAGTACCGTCTTCAGGCGGCTCTGCGAAAGTGCAGGACAGCGCGGAGATTACCAAAGAACCGCCTGAAGGCGGGACTACGAACGGTCTGGTGCTGTTCGGTTCTGCTGATGGATGGGTGTATTGTCTGCGGGCGTCAGACGGTGAGTTGGTCTGGCGGTTTCGAGCAGCGCCCGATGATCGCCGCGTTGTGGCCTTTGGGCAACTCGAATCGGCTTGGCCTGTGCACGGAAGCGTGCTCGTGATGAATGACACCGTCTATTTCACGGCCGGCCGTTCCAGCTACTTGGACGGCGGGGTCTTCCTGTACGGACTGGATCCGGTCACGGGCGAAAAACGGTACGAGACCAAGCTGGACGGGCCGCCTACGGACATGAGCCGTCTGGACGAGAACGCCTATGCCATGGAGGGCACCAAATCAGATATCTTGGTCACGGACGGCAAACTGATCTACCTGTTCCACAATGCGTTCAACGCGCGGCTCGAAAAGCAGCCCACTCCCATTAAGGGAGAACTCGGCGTGAGGAATTTGGGCGAGCGGGACTTCGGCGAGCATCTTCTTTCCAACGCCGGTTTTCTCGACGATTCCGGTTTCAGCCGCAGCTACTGGATGCTTGGGGACCGTTGGCCCGCATTCAACTTCGCCCATCAGGCGCCCAAGGCAGGTCAACTGGTCGTCTTCGACGACACGACCACCTACTCTGCCAAGTGCTTCGCTCGACGCAACATGCTCAGCCCCTTGTTCTTCCCGGCTACGGACGGCTACTTCCTGGTCGCCGACAACAACACCACACGGCCCGTCCTGGTGCGCAGCGACGGCAAGGGAGGACCGGAATTCATGCAATGGCTGCCGCAGACGGGCGAACTTCAGACGTGTTGGAACCTGGGCGTCGGTTTCGCTCGGGGCGAACCGGCCAAATGGATGAACAATATTCCGGTACGAATTCGGGCGATGGTGTGTACGGCGAATGCGTTGTTCGCTGCGGGACCACCCGACGAATGTGACCCCAACGATCCGGCCGCTGCATTGGAAGGCCGACGAGGCGCAGTGCTGATGGCAGTGAATCCCGACAACGGCAAGAAGTTGTTCGAGTTCAAATTGGACGCCACACCAGTGTTCGACGGCATGTCCGCCGCCGCAGGACGTCTATACCTGTCAACCAAAGACGGAAAAGTCACGTGCATGGCCGCCGCAAAGTAGGTCTCGTCTGCCGGACGGAACCTTCGGTTGTGACAGGTCTCCCGAGTTGGCCCCGGTCGGGAGACCGGCCCACAACCCAGGATTCTAGAGTACCACGATCTTAAAGAAGGCCACGTTGTTCTTCTCATTCACTTCGCTCACCTTGTTTCCTGCATCGACAACAGCGACTAGGTAGTACACTCCGTGCGGCGTGCCTGCGGGAATCGTTCCCTCCAGCCTCACCGCAACGGTGCTTGGCCCGTCGAACGACACAAGCTTTCGCTTGCCCAGCAATACCGCGCCGTCCGGATCGTCTGACGAAGACTCAGCCAGAGGCGCGGGAGAAGGATAGACGGGCTGTTTGGCCAGAATGAACTCGACGGCAACGTCTTTCAACGGCTTCCGAGAACTGCTCGTCACCAGGATGCTGGACGTGACCTTGCCTTTGGGTTCGATAATGTGTTGATAGGATCTTTGGTGGATAGCGAGGTCGCAGCTTGGCTCGGAATCGCTTTCGTCCTCGCCCGTAGAGAGGATTTCGATCTTGGTGTAGCCCGTGCTCTCGTGCCATTCGTCTCCTCGGCGCCAGTACCCCGTTACTTTGATCTTCATGCCCTTCTTCAAGTAATCCTTGTCGAAGTGATCCAGGGAGAGACGTATGCTACCGTCACGCGAGTACTTTCCCCACCACTGCGATGTGTCCCGGTCGATCGCGCGTCCTTCTATCTCAGTGGGACCGCTCTCGAAAGGTTGCAGCTTCAGGTAGAAATGCGCCGGAACGATCCAAGACCGCCCGCCTTTTCTTAGTACGCTTTGGTGTTTCCGCTCGGGAAACCACTTTGCTTCGACAATGGTCCCGGTGATGTCCGTCGGTTCCATAGGCGGCGTCGGCACCATAGGCGGCGTCGGCACGGCGAGAACCTGCGAAGAACAGAGGACCGCGTATGCAAAGAACAACAGAAAAATTCGGAAGGTTCTACACATGTCTGACTCCCATGCGCGAGATTACGGTTGCGGAGCGACCACGGTGACTTTGCGGAAAACCACATTGTTCAACTCGTCCAGTTCGAACACCTTGTTTCCTGCATCGATTGCCACGCCCAGGTAGTAAACGCCCGGTGGCGTTCCTTCCGGGATGGTGTTGGGGCCGTTCAACCGGACGTCGATCGTCTCCGGTCCGTCGAACGAGACGCGTTCCAGCTCTCTGTGGAGCCGAACGGCGGTCGGACGCCAGGCTCCAAAGCGGGACCGTGAAGGAGTGGCGGGCCAAATGCTGGAATAGCCGGCACAGGGGGCAGGTGAAAGGAACTTTGGCTGCGCTGTAAGGAAGACGCACACGACAATTTCTTCCAAGCCCCTTTCCATCGTGCTCGTCGCCTTGACTTGGATCCGGTCGCCAAGCATCTCACCCGGTCGAACGCTGTCTGGGCATTCGGAAATGCTGACCGTCAGGTCGTTCGGGGCCTCCGGGTCGATGAGGATCTTTCGGAAGTCCACGTTGTTCGTCTCGTCCGTTTCGGCCACCTTGTTTCCTGCGTCCATGACCACGCCCAAATAGTAGACACCTGGGGGCATGTCCACAGGAACTTTGCTGGGGCCGTCTAGCCGAACGCGTGCTGTGCCGGGACCCTCGAAGGAGACCAGCCCTCGGTTCATCAGTATCGGCCTTCGGTCATCGGACGAGCGCTCGGCGGAGGGGGCCGGCGAAGGGTAATTGGTCTGGGCAGTTAGAATGATCTCCACCGAGATGTCCTTCAGGGCCGATCGAATGGTGTTTGTTGCGATGACCTGTGGCGCACCAAGGTCGTCCCCCGGTCGGATCCACTCAGGGGTCAACAGTGCCCCGGCGGCGAGGTCGCCTGCTGGTGCATCCGTTGGATCAGCGCCTTCCACGGGCAGAATGTCGATCCTCTCGTAGCCGGCTCCATCGCTCCATATGCCGTAGGTTTTTACGCGTATCCTCATCCCTTTCTTCAAGTAGTCCTTGTCATAGTGATTCAAGTAGAGCGTGAACGCCGCTTTTCGCAGGCTTTTTTGACACTTACTTTTCAGGGGAACTCTAGGCG
>CAZURK010000397.1:0-11713 GCA_964623055.1 uncultured Pirellulaceae bacterium | reverse complement strand
TCCCAACGTTTCAAGCCGAAATCCGGCTTCCCGACACAAGAAAGTTTGGCTTAGCTGCCGCATCGAGATACTTGGCCGCGGCCTTCACAGAAAACTCCTCGCGGAACGGTTCGTCCGCCCGGTTCGGGCCGGGCGAAACGACATTCTCCAGGGTAATCGCCTCGTCTGCAGACAATACGGTGGTGGATAGAAACAAGAGCGAAATACTCAGCGTTAACAACCTTGTTCCGATTTTCATTGCTTCCTCCTTCCCACAAGTGTTGATCCCGTCGCACTTGCCGAAAAACATGAACCGATTGTCGAGGCTCTGGATCGAGGCGACGCTCGGGCGACCGCTCGACTATTGAAGTCACATTCGGCCGGGGTAGTCAAGTATCTGCAGAAACAGGCGACGGCCGCGGAAGATGGTTCATGGACTGCGATTATGTATACTGCATGGCGGGTACAGTGATAGACGCGATCGCGGACCTAAGGCGAAGAACCACTTCTGGGAGGGGATGATGCACAGACGTCAGTTTCTGGGAGCCGTGGCCGTATCGACGCTTTTGGGACGCCTGGCGCGAGCAGAGTCGTTCCCGTCGGACCTGAGAATCACACGGATTGTCAGCTTCGACCTGCACACACGGCGGCCGAAGTTCGTGGGAAAGAACGCCGTGCGTGGCGATCACGGTCAGACCTCGCGCGATCGCATGGCTCGGCTTTACACCAACATGGGCGTGGAAGCGATCGGCCGTTGCTGGAAGCCCAAAGAAGCACTCGCATCGTTATTGGGAAAAGACCCATTCCAGGAATTCGACTTAGCTTCGCGGAAGATGCCAGGTCCGTTGGGCGCCCGAACCATGGTGCTCTGGGACTTGGCCGGCAAGGTATTGAAACGGCCGGTCTATGAACTGTTGGGTGGTACGAACACGGGCAAGGTGCCGGTTTATGACGGTTCGATCTACATGTCGGATCTTATGCCAAAGTATGCCGCGAGGTGGCAGGATCGCTTCAAGGAAGAAATCGACATGGGGATGCAGGCCGGGCATCGCGCCTTCAAGATCAAGATCGGCCGTGGAAAGAAATGGATGGACCGTGACGCGGGCGACGCTCGCGACGTAGAAGTGGTTCAGACGATCCGCAAACATACGGGTGACGAGGTGCACCTGGGCGTGGATGCCAACAATGGATACGATCTGGCGGGCGTCAAGCGGTTTCTCGAACGCGCTGGCCATCTGCGATTGGACTTCATCGAGGAGCCCTTTTCCGAGAAAGTGGGCCCCTGCCTGGAATTGAAGCAGTTCATTGCCGAGCGGGGCTGGAAGACGATGCTGGCGGATGGCGAAGGGCAAGACGATGTGGAAGCCTATCGGCCGTTCGTCGACGCAAAAGCACTCGACATGCTGCAGGGCGACATGTACGGGTTGGGCATCGAGGGGATCCTGGCCGAGGCGGCGATGGCCGAACCTCAAGGCATCCTCGTCGCTCCGCATAACTGGAGTTCACTGTTATCATTGTTCATGCAAGTGCACATCGGCTTGGTGGTCCCCAACTTCTACCGCGCCGAGGTCGACCCGGTCAAAAGCGACGTCTTGATCTACGACGGCTATCAGATCAAACACGGCGGCTGCTCGGTCCCGGACACACCGGGTTTCGGATTGGCCATCGACGAGAGCAAGTTCGCACGTGTGCGCGTGAATTTTGACTTGAAGGCTTGAACCACTTGGGAGACGGTGCGAAGTCACCGACCGCGATCCTCGACGCACACCCAACGGGCATCTGGCAGTACAGGTGCCCGCGGTCCGCCCATGAAGGTACAATTCGGGAACATTCGCATCCGCCGGTTTTGATTTCTTGGGAGCAAACCAAATTGTCAGGTATACAACGCTTGGTTGGTTGTCTCTTGCTTCTGTTCTGCGCTGCTGCCGTCGCAGATTCGGCTGAGCAGGTGCCGAACATCGTCGTGATTCTCACCGACGACCAGGGTTACGCGGACATCAGTCTGAACCCGCATCATCCGACGGAGGTCTCTACACCGCACATGGATGCCCTGGCAAGGGATGGCGTGGTTTTCACGCAAGGCTACACCAGCGGAGCGGTCTGTTCGCCGACGCGAGCCGGACTGATGCTGGGACGTTATCAACAACGCGTCGGCGTCTACTCGGCGGGTGACGGCGGACGCGGATTTGACCCGGCGATTCCCCTCTTCCCGTCGTTCCTGCCAAAGCTGTACGTGTCGACGGCGATCGGCAAGTGGCATTTGGGGTTGGATGAAGACTATCCCGAACTGAAATGGCATGCCCTCAATCGCGGTTTCGACGAGTGTTACATGTTCATGGGCCGCGGCGGGCACGACTACTTCAATCTACGGTCCGACATCGAAGGCAAGTTTCTGCACCCGATCTACCGCAACAAGCAACGGATCAACGACGAAGGCTATCTGACCGGCCGCCTGAGCGAGGAAGCGGTTGCCTTCATCGAGCGGAACAAATCGCAGCCGTTCTTTCTCTATCTCGCGTACAACGCGGTTCACGCCCCGCCGCAAGCACCGCAGGCCGACATCGAGGTGTACCGAAAACGCTTTCCCGAAATCAGCAAGGAGCGCGCGATCCTGATGGCCATGCTGGAACACCTGGACGTCGGCGTGGGCGACGTTGTTGCCAAGCTGAAGCAGGAAGGACTGTTCGAGAATACGCTGCTGTTCTTCCTGACCGACAACGGCGGTTCGAAGGCGATGCAAGCGGACAACACGCCGTTGCGCGGCTTCAAGGGCAGTCTGGAGGAAGGTGGAATCCGTACGCCCTTCATAGTCAGTTGGCCAGCCAGATTCTCCGGGGGCCGGACGATCGACACGCCCGTCATCTCGCTCGACATTCTTCCCACAACGCTCGACGCGGTCGGCAATCTGCCGGTGGATGGCAGTTTCGACGGCAAGAGCCTGCTGCCACTGCTGACCGGCGAGTCCCAGACGCATCACGAGACGCTCTTCTGGTGCAAGGAAGGCGGTCACTGGGCCGTCCGCCGCGGCGACTGGAAGCTGCGATCCATGCCGGGGCAGTTCGAGCTGTTCAATCTGGCCGAGGATCCGTCCGAGCAACGGAACCTGGCAACCGGCCAAACGGAATTGGTGGAAACGCTCCGCAGCGCCTTCGACGCTTGGATCGAACAGATGGCCGATCCGATTTCAGGTGCTTCAAAACGCGTCGACGCCGCGGCAGCGAACGATGATCTGACGGAGCGTGAAAAGAGGCGATCGGAGAAACGCAGAGAGCGCAAACAGCGACGCAGCTCTAGTTCTAGATTGCCGGATACGTACAATTGAGTGGCCGGTACGGAGTTTCGTAAGCGCAGTCATAATCAACAGGAGGTGCGTCGTTGTGGCAAACTTGGTCAAGATCTCAGAGGCAGCGTCGTTGGGCCTGCACACAATGGCGATATTGGCGAACCGCGACGGGAGTCGCTGTACCAGTCAGGAAGTTGCCGAAATACTCGGGGCCTCCGTTCACCACTTGGCCAAGGTCATGCAACGTTTGGTTCGGGCCGGACTGGTCGATTCGGCCGTCGGACCGCAGGGCGGCTTCCGGCTGGCGAAACCGGCTGGACGCGTCAGGTTGTTGACCATTTACGAGGCCATCGAAGGGCCCTTGGGCGAGCCGCAATGCCTGCTGGCCAAGCGGATATGCGAGGGCCACGATTGCGTGCTCGGTGAACTCGTCCAAAGGCTCAACCAAGAAATCTGCGAGTATTTGCGGGGGGCCACCTTGGCCACGCTGGCCAAAGGCAGTGCGCTTGTGAAGTCGCTTGACGAAATCGAGGCCGACTGACGCGCCCACGGCGCGCAGCGTCCGTTGCCTCGACTGCGAGTGGATGCGCGGCTCCGGAGGAGACGTGTCCTGACTTCTGAAAAACCGAATTCGGCGACGTGATCAGTGTCGTTGCCGGTGAGGTCGTATCGACAAATATGGAAAGGGAGAGCAGCAATGGATGGAGTTGATCGGTTGGCGCGGCGTTCTACCCAGCGGATTGTGCTTGTGCTCGGCTTGGCCGCGATCTTCATGTTCGCAGCCGCTACCCCGGCTGCCGACATCCACGTAGCGCCGGATGGAAACTCCGGCGGTGACGGCTCGGTACAGAAGCCCTACGATATCTTCACGGTTTTCGCCGGCAACGCCCCGGTGAAGCCGGGCGACACCGTACTCCTCAGCGGTGGGCGATACGATGGTTTGGAGGTGACGAAAAAGAACAGGGATGGGGGCGAATACACCGAGCGCAGCCCCTTCACGCCCAAGCTCCGCGGCACGCGGCAGCAGCCCATCGTCGTCACCTCCGCTTCCGGCGCATGGGCCCACCTGAACGGCGCGGTGCAAATTGACGGATGCGACTTCACTCACTTCGTCCGCCTCGAAATCGGGGACCTCAAGTGGGATCCGTACCAAGAGAAACACAGGGTTCCTACTGCATTCAATGCCGTAAGGGGAAACAAGGTCAAGCTGATCAACTGCAACGTTTTTGGCGGCGCAATGGGCACGGGGCTCTGGCGACCGGCGCTCGACATGGAAGCCTACGGCAACCTAATCCACGACTTCGGTACGATGGAGCGCAAGGGTGGACGCGGCCATGGGCATGCCTTCTACATCCAGAACGATGTGGGAACGAAGACGCTTGAGCACAATATCGCCTATCGAGGCTGCGGCTGGAACTATGACATTTACACGCAGCAGGGCGAGATCAAGGGCTTCGACATCCTGGAAAACATTGGTTTCATCCCCGGCTGGTACAAAGAAGGGCAGACCTCCTTCAACTACGGCCTCACGGGATGGAAACCGGCCGAGCGCATCCGGTTCATCGGAAACGTCGGCTACCAGCCGCGCGATGGACAGAAATGGCGCAGCAACATGCGGCTCATGGTTCATTACAAGAAGGACGTAATCCACGACGAGGCGGTTGTAAAGGACAATTACGTGATGGGAGCCTACCGCGCCATGGTAGTGAGCCGCTGGCGCAAAATGGAAATCACGGGCAACACGTTCTGGGCCACCGGGTATCTGATGGAGATCAGCAGCGGCCCGTCTGGGTCGGGTGTGGCGGACAACCCGCCGAAGCCAGACCTCAAGTGCTACGCCATCGACGGCAACACCTATTACGACAATGGAGTCAAGAAGCCGTTCGTGTACAGCACCAAGGAGCAGTACCCCGAGGAGGACACGCTCACCTTCGCCGAATGGCAGAAACTAGGCCTCGACAGCAACAGCACGATGCTTCCCGGACGCAACGGCAAGCCGACCGGTACAAAGGTCTTCGTCTTTCCCAACAAGTACGAGAAGGGGCGCGCCAACGTCGCGGTCTTCAACTGGGACGGGAAAGACAAGGTAGGAGTCGACCTCACCGGCACCCTGGCACAAGGACAGAAGTACGCGATCTACAACTGCCTCGATATCAAGCAGACGATCGAGCGAGCAAGACCAATGCGCAAAGGCGTGTTTGTCGGCCAGCCCATCGAACTGCCCATGCGCGGCGACAAGGACTGCCCCGACTTCGATGCCTTTCTGGTACTGCCGCTTTCACCAGTTCGTAACAGTTCCTGATTTGCGTTGACGGATCACGGCTGTTGCGTTGTGCCCCGCAAACGTTCTGCCATCGCGCCCAGTAGCGGCATGTTGGCGGGATTGCTCTCGAAGTTCCAGGCTTCGTGCACGTCGATGCCGTCGAAACCGTGCTTGCGGGTAACGTCCGCCCAGAACCGCACTCGCGGTTCCAGCGCGGACGGCGAGCCCGGCAGCCATTCGGAGAATAGGTAGAGGCGCGTCTTGCGCTTACAGTATGGCTGGTAAGTGCGCGCCGCCCAGGCGAAGAGGTCTTCGCCTTGCTGACGCCTGAGGTCTTTCTTCGCTCCCCAATATCCGTGGTTTGGACTGGACACGATCTCGTAGTCTCCCAGGATGAACGCGTCGGCGATGCCTTCGTCCACCAACGTGTTCCAGTGATTGGTGTACCGGACGACGACATTTGAGCTGAAGTGGGGATCCGCGGTGAAGTGGGTGTAACGCCCGAGTTGGAGACCGATCCACAGTTCCTTGTCGCAGCCGTGACAGAGCTTTGCCAGATCGCGGTAGAGTTGCACCATGGCCTCGCCCTTCAGGTCGTGCCATGCTGCTTTGTCGAAATCCTCAGCGGTACGGATGTCGACGCCGTATTTCGCCTGAAACGCCCTCACGATGGGTTGGCTGTAGCCGTAGAAATCCGCTTCCTGGGGATGGGGCAGGTGACGGCCGTGGGCGCTGGTGGAACAGTGGATACCGTCGGCACCGAGATCGAGCAGCTCGCGCGCCTGGGTTACGCGGAATGCGCGGGCCTCCGGCCAGGAGTAGTCCGTCAATCCCTTGAAATAGGTCTTGCCGTCTTTGCCGACCCATTGGCAATGGGGGTGCTCATCAAGAAACTTCGAGCGGTAGCCGCGGAAGCCGTCATCGAAAAGGTCGATCCACGCAATCACCTTCATGTCTTGCTCGTGGCCCGCCCGGATGAAGGCGGCTGGCGGGTCGAAGTCGCGAATGATCTCCGCATAGAGCTTCATCCACTTTGTGCGCTGGGCGACGTAGGCTTCCATGTCCTTGATAATGCCGGGAGCGGGATTCGCCCGGGCATGCTCGGCATCGAAAGTGGCGGGGTACGACAGTTCGGTGCGGTAAGGGAGGATTCCCAGACAACCGCACCGGACGATGAGCGTTTGGCAACCGTTCTCCTTCAGCTTCGCCACCAGGTCGCTTACGTCAGTTTCCGTCATCTTGTGCGAACGAAGCCAGACTTCGTCGTTTACATCGACGTCGACGATCAGTTCCGGGGAGGCCTTCTGAGCGGCAGCATTCCGTGCGTTGGCAATACTCTCCCCGCAGACCACAGAAAGCGCAAGCAGTAACGTTGACGCAATACGTTCCATTACACTTCTCTCCCAAACGTTCATACGTTTTCGGCAACCATGCACGGCCCTCAGGACCTTTCTGAGAAAAACGCCCCGCTGAACGATACGAGCCAACATATATGACCGCAGTGGCCGTGGCAAACCAGAATGGGTTTGAAGATTCGGTTGCTCCCTTGACCCCGTGATAAATCACGGGCCTAATACCGCTTCGCGGCAAAAGGGCGTAAACGCCCTTGCAGTCTGCCAGCATTCCGTTCCGAAGAGGGACTACCGTTCTCCCTGATGCTCGCGATTCAACCTGATAAACTCAATTTACACCACTATCACGCTGTCCTTCGAGGAGTGAACCATGCAACATGCCTGCCGTCGATACCGTTTTTCCCTCCGCCGCGTTGTGATCGCCGTGTGGTGTGCTGCCGCCGTTTGGGGCTTGTCGTTGGGACCGGCCCCCTCACCAGCTCACGCAGCGGAACTCTGGGTCGGCGCGGCCACGGCCGACATTACGCCGGACCGGCCCGTTCCACTGACCGGCGGCAGCTCCGTCCGGATCGCCCGCGAGGTGCTCAGCCGCTGTACCGCCAATGTCCTGGCTCTGGAATCGCGGGATGGCCAGCGGGCGTTGGATCAGGCGATTCTGGTCGCCTGCGACCTGTGCGTCATCCGGCCTGGGATCCAAGAAGGGTTTCGCAAGCACTTGGCCGGTCGGCTGCCTGGTTTCGATCTGAACAAGCTCTTCCTGGCCGCCACGCATACCCACGCCGCGCCGGTGATCCTTCAGGACCGGTTCGACGAGAAGGACTACGGCGACGCCATGCAGCCCAAAGAGTACGTGCCGTGGATGTACGAGCAAATGGCCCAGGCGGTCGTGAAGGCCTGGGAGGGCCGCTCCGTCGGGGCCGTCGCCTGGGGGCTGGGCCATGCGGTCGCCGGTCACAATCGCCGCATCGTGTACAGCGATGGCAGGGCTAAAATGCACGGCAATACCAGCGATCCCAAGTTCCGCGGCATCGAAGGCTACGAGGACCACGCCGTCCATATCCTGTGCTTCTACGACTCCGACAGACGGCTCAAGGCGGCGGCCTTCAGTCTGGCGACCACGGCCCAATGCATGGGCGGTACTAAAGTCAGCGCCGACTTCTGGCACGACGTACGCCGATTGATACACGAACGCCATGGCGATGACGTGTGCGTATTGGGATTTTGCGCTCCCGCAGGCGACCAGACTCCTCGTCCACAGGTGCACAAAAAGAGCGAGAAACGCATGTACGAACTCCGCGGCCTGACCTACAGCCAGGAGATCGCCCGACGGATCGCCAACACGTTCGACGACGTGGCCGGCGTCATCGCCCAGGACATTCGCACGGACGTGCCGCTGGTGCACCGGGTCCAACATATTGAACTGCCCGCGCGGATCGTCACCGACGCCGAATACGCGGTGGCTAAGAAGGTGTGTGAAAGGATCGATGCCAAGAAGACTCTCACGAAGTCGGATTATTGGTCCCAGTATCTCTACGGGTTTGTGGCCGAGCGTTACCTTGCCCAGCAGAAAGGCGGGTGGAAGACCTTCGAAATGGAGTTGCACGTGCTGCGACTGGGCGATGTGGCGATCGCCACCAATCCCTTCGAGCTGTTTCTCGACTACGGCGTTCAGATCGAAGCCCGCAGCCCGGCCGTTCAGACGTTCCTGCTCCAGTTGGCGACCAACGCCCGGCATCACGGTTACTATATTCCGACACCCCGTGCGATGGCGGGCGGCGCGTTGGACGAGAATCCTTTCACCAACTACAGCGCCACTGTCGTGAGTAATCCGGTCGGTCCCAAAGGCGGACAGGTGCTGGTTGACCGCACGGTCGAAGCGATCCAGGAGCTTTGGAAATAGCCAGTCGAGTTGTAGACTCGTGCGGTTGATCAGTACGGCGCGTAGGACACGTCGGCCAGGAAAATGTCGGCCGGGGTGGAATGTTCGGCGTATGCAGGGTCCTTTTTCAACAGGTCCGCTCGGTCGATCGGTACATCCATCTTGTGTTCGTGAGAAGAGTAGTACGAGACGATCGCGCGACCGGGGCCTAGGTCCAACCATGACGCATAGGACGTGTCGCCGCCGCTGGGTAATCGGGTGATCGACTGAAGCTGGCCACCGTCGGCAAGCCATAACACCTCCGTCCGCAGGTTGCGTCGCCCCGGCGGATCCCAGCGCCGCGTGATCATCACATTGCCGATCGGCAGACGCTTGACCATGGGGCCGCCCACGGGCGTTGGCATTCCTTTGTGGATTTCGAGTCTCGTGTACGGCGGCTGAGCTCGACAGAGCACCAACTCGTTGGCCGGGAACTGGTTTCGAACCAAAGCCCAAAGAATGCCGTCGCCGTCGAAATCGAGATAGACCTCGCTGCTGGGTGTTGGGAAGTCGGCGATCTTCCGCCATTGAACGCCGTCGGAACTTTGGTAAAGGGCCGCGTCGTAACGGCTGCCCTTGGTGTGCCAATAGGCCGTTCCATACATCATGTCGCCGTGCGGCGCGGCGTGCCACAACCAAGCTCCCTGAGCAATGCCCTGCAAAGCCCGTGGTTCCGCAAACGTACGGCCGTCCGACGATTGGACCACCATCGAGATACGACCTTCGCCCTGACGCCGGCCGTCGACCACGGGCACCGCGGCGAAATAGCACAGCAACTTGCCCCGGAACGTTGCCAGCTTAGGATCGCGTAGATCAGTGTTCGGGCGCCCAACCAAATGGACAGACTGCCAATCGTTGCGATCTCGCGAAGCGATCACACGGATTCTGCCGGCGGTCGACATGTGATCGACAGCCGAGCGAAACGTCACGAAGAACTGATCTCCCAACCGGGCAAGGCCGGTAAAGGCGTTGTGATGCCCGTCGGAATAGATCTTCTTGGCCCGTGTAACTCGCAGTTCCAACGAAGGGACTTCCGCCGCTTCCTTGTCTTCGGCGCACGCGCCGCGGTTCGCTACCGTCGAGCCGGCAAGAACACCCAGCAAGGCCAACGCGGCGGTTGTCCGGCAAGTATCAAAGCGGTTCAACATGTCTTCTGCTCCTGGTGATGATTCTGTGATACCAAACAACTACCCGCGGATTCGCATTTCACTAGTGTTGGCCGCATCACGTTGGTGGAGAATGTGATCATTCAGGCGATGTCCACCGTGTGCCGGCCCCACTGATCGTCGCGAGCATTGCATCTGGTATACTGCTCATCCGAGTCCGCGACAAGAACAAGACCATCGCGAGGAGACTATTTCATGTGGGTACGGTTTACCGACATCTTGTTCGTGGCTGTCTTACTGGCCACGTTTTCCAGGATCGCAGTGGCTGATGATGAAGCCGTTCTTGATATTGGTTCGCGCAGGGAGTTATTCGTCGATCACTTCCTGATCGAGCGTTTGGACGGAGTGTGGCTGAAGCTGCACGAGCCGAGACTGACTCCGCTGACACCGGATGCTCCTTCGGGCCACTACGCCACGGTCCTCAAAGATGGCGACATCTATCGACGATACGATCGCGGCGGAACGGCTGACCACGACGGGGACCCGCGCGAGACGACTCGCTACTGGGAGAGTCGCGACGGCATCCATTGGACGAGACCAAACCTGGGCTTGTACGAATTGAACGGCTCGCGTGACAACAATGTGATTCAGGCAAACACTCGCTGGTTCGCCCACAATTTCAGCCCCTTCCTGGACCGCCGACCGGAGGTCGAAAAGGACCAGCGATTCAAGGCACTGGCAGGCGTGCACAAAGGCGGCGGATTGTGCGCCTTCGTTTCCGACGACGGCATCCGTTGGCGGAAACTGAAGGATGAGCCCGTCATCACGTCAGAGGGTTTTGCCTTTGATTCCCAGAACGTGTCGTTCTGGTCGGAAAGCGAAGGGTGTTATGTCTGCTACTTCCGCACGTGGAAAACGCCGCACGGCAGCCTACGAACAATCAGCCGCACGACCTCGACGGATTTCCTTAACTGGTCGCCCGCAGTCGCGATGGCGCCGAACCTTGCCGGCGAGCATCTCTACACCAGCGGCACCCATCCATACTTCCGCGCGCCGCACATCTACATTGCGCTGCCCACCCGGTTTCTGCCTGATCGAGGCAGTTCGACGGATATCATGTTCATGACCTCCAGAGGCGGAAACAAATATGATCGCACCTTTCTGGAGGCGTTTATCCGCCCCGGACTCGATCCGAACAAGTGGGGCAATCGGTCCAATTACGCTGCCCTGAACGTGGTCCCCACCGGCCCGAACGAGATGTCGATCTATGTGCGCGAGCGGCGGTACGTATTGCGCACCGACGGATTCGTTTCGGTCCACGCCGGGCACAAGACTGGCGAACTCCTGACGAAGCCCATCAAGTTCTCCGGGCGAAAGCTCGAAATCAACTACTCAACCAGTGCGGCAACCGACATTCGCGTCGAGATCCAAGATCCTGCCGGATCACCAATCCCCGGTTACACGTTGGCGGATTGTCCGCCACTGATAGGCGACAAGGTCCAGCACATCATGACATGGAAGTCAGGCAGTGACGTATCGTCCCTGTCCGGAAAACCGATCCGCCTGCGTTTCGTGATGCGCGACGCGGATCTATACTCGTTCCGGTTTGTTGATTGACTTCAAAACCGGACGATTGCCACAAGTACACGCTGAGCTTCAAGTAGTCTGACCCTTTTTCGCTCAGGGTGCCTCACTCAATGATCGTGAGCCAGAATCACCGGCAATACGATGTGCGAAGGCCGTGCTGCGTCGTGGTGGATCGTCTGTTGGGCGACGACGTGGGATGTCTCCAGGCCCACGTTGTCGGCGCCT
>CAZURK010000396.1:0-11720 GCA_964623055.1 uncultured Pirellulaceae bacterium | reverse complement strand
CTCCCACTTCCCATCCGACGCATATCGCCCGCGCGCGTCCTGCACCACGGCAATGTATCCGGCTTGCGCGTAACGTTTGGCGCCGCCGCCTTTGCCATAAGGCGTACGACGCACCAGCACCGGGTATGGTCCGCCGGTCTTCGGTCGGTAGACATCCGCTCGCAGGATCGTGCCGTCGCGCATGGGCACGGGCACGTCCCGGTGGACGTCTACCTCCAGTTTGTCAGCTTGCGGCGCGGCCAGGAATATCAGGAAGGTTACTAGCGTTTCTACACTCGACATGGTCGGCGCTCCTATTTCGAGGCAAGATCCAGCAAAGCAAGCACAACCGCGTAGTTGAATGTCCAGCCCGAATGGGTGCGGCTGAAGTTGATTTTCTCGTAGACATCAGGGACTTGCGAGTGCGCCTGACGGACCAACTTCGGATTCTCCGACAGCAGCGCAACTTGCCAAGCCATCATTGGGATCTGCAGCCCCATACCGTGGCCCCACGGTCGCGTGCCATCGGACAGCTTGGGCGAACGCCACTCGGGATCGAACGCGTCCCAAAGGTCGAAGACGGTGGCCCTGCAATCAGCCGACAGCCCAAGCGGTTTCAAGAATTCGTTTACCACCGGCTCAGGCCGCTTACCGATCCAATCCAGTCGTCTCCAATGCGTGAAGAAGTCGCAGGTGAGCATGTCTTGCCCTCGGCGTTGCACGCGCCGCTGGGCAATCGCCTTTCGCTCAGGATTACGTTCCAGCCGAGCTAGTGTGATCAACCGAAAGTCATTCTGTACGGAATAAAGCGTGTATCGCGGAAGCCGGGTCTCTCCTTGCTCGAGCAACGTCCAACGTTTTGCGTCCGCCTCGTGGCCGAATCTTTCGTATTCTCGCTTCCAGTGCCCGTCGCCCGTTATGTCTTGAACCACACCGACCATCGACAGCATGATTTCGGCATTCAGCGGCGTCATGGACAGCCAACACCAGCCGACGTGGGCGATGCGGCTGTCGTCTTCGACCATCAGTGTCCACCCGTTTCTTTCCATACGCTTGGCGAACTTGTGCAGTGCGTCACGAATGAAGGTCTTTTCGTCGTCATTGGCAATCGGACTGTGGTAGTAGCGCCAAAGCCCGCACACGAACAGCGAATGCTGATCCAGCGACGAATCGCGATAATAGCTCTTGCCGTCAGGGTGCGGCCCGCGCGGAACGAAGCCAGGCACCGGGCTACTCGTGCCGACCAGCTTCAGCCCTTTGAATATGCGTCGCGCCAGATCGGCGAAATACGGGTCCTCGGTCGCGTCGTACGCGTCGCACAATGCGAACAGATACATGCCGTTCAGCAAGCCCGGATCCTGGATTCCCGAGCCATAGCCGTACGGCATATTTTTGCCACGGACTTGTTCCTTGGCGATCTGCTCGGGGGACTCAAGCACAGCGATACCCCTAGGCCCATTCAACCGCTGGCCGTACACCAAGTTGGTGTTCGAGTGGCAGAAGCCGTCCATGTACATCCGGCAAAGACTTTTGGCGGCCTCCAGTCTTGCGCCGCTCTCGTCATTTTGCCCCGTTGCGATCCCCGGAGACAGTTCATTCGAACCGACTTGTGCGCAGAGGTGCACACAAGAGAACATCGATAGCAGGACAGCGATCGTAAAACCACTTGCGACAGTCGCAGAATTCCTCACCGCATCTGGTTCCCAAGCTACGTAGGATGGGGCCATTGCCCCGTCCTGCGACAGTTATTTCTCGAACGGTGCTAAACGGATGCAGACGGCATCCGCTTATGGTAACCTGCTGCGCAGATCAATTCACTCACTTGGGAGCATGTTTTGACTATTGTTGCGAGGAACAACATGATCGTTACTCGACGAGTTGCCACCCCCGGAATCATTGTCAGTGTCGCCTTGACCTTTGCGATTACGCTGCCGCCGCCGCAGGTCGCGCACGGCAAGACCGCGGAAGCGAAGCGCAAACCGAATGTTTTGCTGATCATGCCCGACGACCAAGGCTACGGCGACTTGGGCTTTCACGGCAACGACAAGATCGATACGCCGGTGCTGGACCGGCTGGCCGTTCAGTCGACTCGATTCGATCGGTTTTTCGTCTGCCCGCTGTGCACGCCCACGCGAGCCACCTTGTTGAGCGGCCGGTACTATCTGCGTACGGGGGCGGCATCGGTAACCCGTGGTTTGGAGACCATGCGCAGCGAAGAAGTGACCATCGCCGAGGTACTGGAATCCAGCGGGTACGCCACGGGCTGCTGTGGCAAATGGCACCTGGGCGAGCACTATCCCAATCATCCCAACGGCCAGGGATTCGACGAGTTCTTCGGCATGCCCACCGGTCATTGGGACAACTACTTTGATCCGAAGCTGCAGCACAATGACCGCATGGTCCAGACCAGCGGCTACATCACCGACGTGTTGACCGACGCCGCGATCCGGTTTGTTGAAGAGCATCAAAACCATCCGTTTTTCTGCTACGTGCCGTACAACGCACCCCACACGCCGCTTCAGGTGTCAGACAAGTTGTTCGACAAGTACAAAGCACGTGGTCTCGACGACCGCGCGGCGGCGATTTACGGAATGATCGAAAACATCGACGAGAACGTGGGCCGATTGCTGAAGAAGCTCGATGATTTGGGTCTGGCCGACGACACCATTGTGATCTTCCTCTCGGACAACGGCGCCGAAGGTCCTGAAGGCAGCCGCTACAATGCCGGGATGCGGGGAATGAAAGGCCGCGTGCACGAAGGCGGTTCGCGAGTGCCATGTTTCATCCGTTGGCCCGGCAAAATCAAGCCGGATAGAGTCATCGCGCAGATCGCCGCGCACGTCGACCTGCTGCCCACAATCGCAGAACTGTGCGGAGTGGACAAGCTGGAGACGAAACCTCTGGACGGCCGCAGCCTGGTGCCGCTGCTGATGAAAGACGACGTTGACTGGCCGGACCGGATGATCTTCACGCGCATGCCGGGCTGGCGGCGATTGGTAAGTTACATTGACCCCGTGATAACCGATTTGCAGCCGTTACCGGGCGCGGTGCGCACGCAGCGTTGGCGTCTGGTAAACGACGGCACGGGGTGGCAGCTATTCGACATGATCGACGATCCGAGACAAGCGAAAGACGTTGCTGTCGGCAATCCGCAGGTCGTCGAACGATTGGCCGAAGCCTATGACCGGTGGTTTGCCGACGTGTCGCGCGTCCCAATCCATCGACCGCCAATTCCCGTCGGCCACAGCCAGCGACCCGCGGTCGAATTGCCCGCGCCCGAGGCATATTTCACGGGCACTATCCGCTGGTACAATCAATGGGGCTTCGCGCACGATTGGCTCACGGACTGGACCGACATGGCCGATACAATCCGCTGGGACGTGGACGTGGTGCACGCCGGCCGTTACGATGTGTCGCTCATGTACGCTTGCCCGCTGGAAGCGGTTGGCACAAAGCTGCGCGTCGAGAGCGGCGACTCGGCCGTGGAAGGTTCGATCCAGCAGACGCACGACCCGCAAGCGGTCCTCCGTCCCAGCCGCCAGAAGAAGCGGCGCCACACGCAGACGTTTGCCATACGAAGCCTCGGCGAGATCAAACTTGACGAAGGCCGCGCACGCATTACCGTCAAGGCGCTGAGCAAACCCGCAGACCAAGTTTGCGATTTGAAATCGGTATGGCTGCGGCGGCTTGACTGATTGGCCCAGCCTGCATTTGTCACCCAGTGACGCAAGCCCGACGCGCAAATTCTGATATTGCGCTAGCATGATCCTTCACACGTTTGGCCGAAGGCCATATTCACTGCGGCGGCGCTGCGTGAGTGAATATGGCCTTCGGCCAAACCAATTCGTAGCGCTTCACGCTCCTGGGGCGTTGCCCCAGGCTACGGTGACAACGGCCTTCGGCCGATGCTCGGACGCGAAAACGCAATATCAAAAAGCGCAAGCGAGGGATAGCGGGCGGCTCAGAATTCCAGCTTGCCACCGATGTTCAACCCCTGCGCCCACATCCCGGTGGAATGGAACAGCGGTGCCGGGCGTGCTGGGCCGGCGAACGGGACGTTGCTGCGCGGAAACTGCGTTGGATTGAGGCCAAAGTCGATTTGATCGCCCGTGCGCACGACCTCGGTCAAGTACAGGAAGCGGTACCCGAACGTCAACGTCAGGCAATCGGTCAACTGGCAGTTCAAGGTCACGCCCAATTCCGGAAGCAGGGCAAAGTCGCTACGCGCTTGCGTTCGCATATTCGTGGGCAAGGCCAACATGCCGCCGGGGGCCGGAGGCGTGGGGGGATTTCCAGGCGTTGTCACGATGGTGCTGCCGTCGACCGCGACCACTTGCCGCACGCCGCCGATTCCCAATTTGGCCAATACGCTCAGCGAAAGCGGCCCGTGGAAGACCTCGGCCAGCAAACCGATTTCGCCGCCGTGGAAGTCGGTCTCGGTCTCGAAGGAATCGTACACGTCGATCTGGGTTCCGATTTGGATCGTGCCTCCCGGGTCGGTGGAAACCAAGTTCTCGACAACGGAAAGCCCTTCGCCAAATCGCAAGTAGCGATAGCCGCCCACCAAATCGATGCGACCGCGCGTGCCGCTGCGCCAGTTCTTCCGCAGCAGAATGCCCGCCGAATACATCTCGCTGTCCGTGTTGATGTCGATGGTACCGTCGAGCACGCTGGGAAAAGCGGTTAACAGCGATGCCATCGCTCCGGCTTGCACATCGTAAAACGGGCGTGCCAGGATTGGATTACCCTGCGATGCAGCCGTATAGCGTGTGTCCGCGCCACCCATTCCCATGAATGAAAACTCGATACCCGCCGCTTGGTCGTCGCCCAGCCAGCGGCCGAATTGGATTCGACCTCCGTGGCGAGGGTCCGTATCGACTCGATCATCGCCAAACAGGATTCCGGTCCCCGGCAGGCCGAGCACACCGGCGTCGGTGCGAGGGGTCATGGGAGGGCTGGTCGTGACCATCGGCGGCAGCCGATTGCCCTTCATCCACCACAACGAGTAGTCCGACTGGAACCACCAGCGGTTCGATGGCTCGTAGGCGTAAGAGACATCGTCGACGGCGAGGGTATCCGGCTGCGGGTCATCGACGAACGGATCCGGTTCCTCGGCAACAACGTCCGTGTCCGCCATAGGCGTCACCACAGGAATGGCCGGGCAGTCCGAGTCGCTAAGGCTGATTCTCGCGCCTTCACCAAGACAGACACCTGGAACGAGCAGATACAACAGAGCGACAGCGGCTACGGGGAGAATCCGAATCATTGGGTCGTCTCCTTGAGGCATGTCTGGCGGTGGGGTGGCGGGGCAGGTCCCGGCTGCGGGACGGGACCTGAATCGCCATTCACGCTGCCACCCGTTTCCAGGTCTCGCGAGGGAGGCGGGACCTACCAGCCGGGCGGTCTTCCTGTTGTATCGGGCATCCCGATTTTGTGGATTTAGCCCAATGTGCCGATGTTTCCGATTTTGCGCCTAGGACGCGGGAAACGCTTGCAAGCCCCATATATGCAGGTAAACTCACAGGGATATCCTGTGTATTTCGTTAGGTTCTCTGGCCCCCATCTCTCGCACGGACCAAATGATGTGAATCCGCGGGAATCCTATCCCGAGAGGGCGGTTCAGCGCAATCACCATGTTGGCGAGGGGAATCCCCTATCACCAACGTCGCCTCAATTCGGCGAATTTCCCGCCTGACTTGGCCATACCACATGAGCCCAGAAAGGAAACCATCATGAGCAGCAACACGAGAAACCGTCGGTCTGGACGTCGAACTCGATCATCGAGCAAGAAACGCAAGTCCCCGCGACAGCGCTCGTCCGGAGTTTTCTGCGGCACAACGCCCCGACGGCTGTCCGTGGAACCACTCGAGAGCCGAAGACTGTTGGCGATCACGTTCTCGCCACCGGGCCTGTTGAGCAGCCACCAAGATACAGGTTTGGCTATTGACGAAGACGTTCGTTTGGCAACCGACGGTGTCGGCAATTGGCTGGCGGCGTGGGAATCGGAATACGATCTGGGAGGAATGATCGGGACCGACCGGGATATTCTGGCGGCCCAATCGCAGGACGATGGCATCACTTGGTCCGATCCCATCGTCGTGAATAGTACGGCCTATAGCGACGGAAGTTCTTCCACGGACAACTCGCCTGGCATCGCGAGCGCCGGCAACGGCAACTGGGTGGTCGCTTGGCACTGGTCCGAACCCGGAATCGGGGACGAAGCTTTCGTCGCTCGCTCCACGGACAATGGGGCAACTTGGACGCAGCCGGCACCATTGGACGGCAGTCCTGATGATCAGTCTGACATCTACTCTGACATCGCTGGCTATCAAGTCGCGACCGACGACTCTGGTCTTGTCGCCATTGCCTGTACATCGAGAGGCGACCTGGGCGGCACGATTGGGACGGATGGCGACATTCTGGTTTACCGGTCCATGGATTACGGAGCGACTTGGTTGGCTCCCGTCCCGGTGAACAACGACGCCGCAACAGATTCGGATTGGGATCGCTACCCGAACCTGTTCATCGATACCGCTGGCCACTGGATGGTTGCCTGGTCCCGAGGCCGACCGAACACGGAGTTCTTGTCGACAGTTTCGCTGGACGGCGGAGAGAGTTGGAGTGATCCGGTCGACGTGGGCGATGGAACGGCGCCGTACATAATGTCGGGCATCGCTGGAGACGGGGACGGCCGTTGGGTGGCTGCCTGGAGTCATTCGTCGTATGTGACTGGCAACTTCCTTCCCGAGTTTCAGCTCTTCGTGTCCCGATCGGAAAACGATGGTGCGACCTGGAGCACGCCAACCGAATTGCAGATGATTGTTGACTCCAACGCTCATATGAGTGATCCACGGGTGGTCACCGACGGCGCTGGACATTGGGTGGTTATCTGGTCAGCGGATCAAAGTGGCGCGAACCCAAACATATACGCGACTGAATCGGTCGACGATGGGGAGACTTGGTCGGCAGTTGAACTTGTCCAGTCTTACATGTACGACATCAGCTATTGGGACCTCATTCCAGACTTGGCGACCGACGGATTGGGTACCTGGGTCGCCGTTTGGAGCACTGACAACCCTTTGACGGGTTTGATATTGTAGCAGCTACGTCGGTGCCTATCGATTATGGCGACGCCCCCGGTTCGCTGCCGGTCCACGGTGGCCCGGGACACAGGGTCGTGCCAGGGCTGTTGATGGGCGATCGGGTCGATGCAGAGAATGACGGATTGGCCTCACCGCTCGCCGACGGCGACGACAACGACGGCACCGCCAACGACGAAGATGGACTTACGGATCCGGCAACCGATCTCGCGCTGACCACGGGCCGCATCCCCACGGTCAACGTCAGAGTCACCAACACAACGGGCCGCGAGGCCACGCTCTTCGGGTGGATTGACTATAACGGCGATAACGTCTTCGACAATGCGACGGAACGGGCATCGGCGCCCGTCCCCGATGGCACGATCAACCACGTTGTGACGCTCAGTTTTCCCCCCGTCCCCGTTGGCTCAGCAACCGATACGTTTGCCCGGTTCCGTTTGAGCACACACGACGGGGCCGCCAACGCGACCGGCCTCGCCTCGGACGGCGAGGTCGAAGACTGTCCCGTCACGATTGCAGAGGCTCAAACGAATCCCACAATCAGCGGCCGGAAGTTCCACGATCGAAACGGCGACGGCGAGCGCGACACGGGAGAAGAGTACTTGAACGGCTGGACGATCGAATTGCGCGACGCGCAGGGTGAACTGATCATTACCGACACGACGCGCGATATCGATCTGGATGGTAGTGGCGACATCGACCCCGAAACGGAGGCTGGGTGGTACGAGTTCGCCGGAATCGAACCGGAGGATTATGTTGTCGGTGAGGTCCTCCAATTCGGTTGGGTACAGACAGCGCCGCAGGGAACGCATTCTGTGCAGGTTGTCGGCACCGCGCCGATCACGGGGTTTGATTTCGGCAACGCCGTGCTCGGTTCCATCCACGGCCAGAAGTGGCACGACCAGGATGCGGGCGGCTTGCGCGGCCCGGAAGAACCGGGGCTGGATGGCGTGGAAGTCCGGCTGCGCGACTTGAATACGGCCGAGATCGTGGACATGAATCTGACCGGGCACGGTGCGTCGACCCTAGGGCGAGTGAACGTGTTCGCCGGCGACGGCACAGCCAACCTGGCACAGGACGACGACCTGTACTGTCGAGCCGGGGTCACGCAATGGCCCGATCCAGAAACGGCCGACAGTTTCGTCTACATGTTCATCGAGGTAGATTTGCCGGACGATGGTCTCTACCTACACGACACCCAACCGCTCGAGATGTGGGACTCGATCGACCAGTTGGTGCCATACAACAATTTGTACGAACTGGCGGTTTGGCCCATTTCGCTTTACGACGACTCGGGCGAAGAACAGGCCCGGATCAACGACATTGTGTACGCGCCCCTGTACGGGCCGGAATACGGCAATGCCCTGCTGGACTTTGGCGACGCGCCGCTGGCCAGTCAATCTGAATTTACGAGCGACTACCCCACGTTGCTGGCCGGCGACGGCGAGGTCGAGGATTTCCCGGTGACGATCGCCGCTCAGCCGACTTGCAGCCTGGTGGTCACGCACACGGCCAACAGCGGCGTTGGGTCCTTGAGCGAAGCCATCAACTGCTCCAACAACAGGCCAGGACTGGACACTATTTCGTTCAACATCCCCGCCAACGACCCGCGCCATTTCTATTATCAGGACGACGGCGCGCCCGGTCAGGTGATGGTGGCCAACATCGCCGTCACCGCGGTTGCCGACGATTCCACAATCGTCGACATCGATCCCGACCATCCGCACAGTTGGTGGTCGCTCCAGCCGGATCTTCCCTTGCTGGAACTCACAGACGCCGCCATCGTGGATGGCTTTACGCAGCCTGGGGCGACCCCCAACACAGCAGCCGACGGCAGCAACGCAGTTTTGCGGGTCGAGTTGGATGGCTCGACCCTGGCAAGCCCCATCGGACTTATAATGGGCGCCGGGAACAGCACGGTGCGCGGCTTGGTGATCAACGGGTTCATTTTCCCCGGCATCTGGATTTCGACGGCGGGGGGAAACACGGTGGAAGGCAATTACGTCGGCACGGACGTAAGCGGCACTGTGGACCTTGGCAACGAAGTCGGCATCTATGTCGAAAGTGTCCCCAACAACATGATAGGTGGCACAACGCCGCAGGCGCGAAACCTGATTTCGGGAAATCGAGAAGCGGGGGTTTACCTGTGGAACCCCGGCGCCACCGGCAACGCAGTACGCGGCAACCTGATCGGCACGGACGCGAGCGGTACCGAGGCTCTGGGTAATGGCAGTGTGGGCATCTGGATCGTCGACGCGTCGAACAACACGGTCGGCGGCAGCGAAGCCGGAGCCCGCAACGTGATCTCCGGAAACTCGGGACCGGGGATTTCTGTGTTTGGCGGAACCGCCAATGCGTTTGTCGAGAACCAGATCTTCGCCAATGCAGGGCTGGGTATCGACCTGGTCGGAGGCACGGAAGACGCAAACGGGGTGACGGCAAACGACGACCAGGATCCGGACGCCGGCGCGAACAACCTGCAGAACTTCCCGGTATTCACTTCGGCTACGACGGACCTTGTCACCGTCGTCGATGGGACGCTGAACAGTCTGCCGGACGAGACGTTTCGCATCGAGTTCTTTGCCAACCAGGCGCCCGATCCGTCGGGCCACGGCGAAGGCAGGCAGTACCTGGGCTCGACCGATGTCACCACCGATGCGAACGGCGACGTGACGATCACCTTCACGCCGCCCGCGAACGTTGCGCCGGGCATGTTCGTCGCGGCCACGGCAACACGGCTGGATGCGAATCTCGATCCCGTCGAGACATCGGAGTTTTCCGCGGCGATCCAGGTGATAGCCTTTGTGCCGCGGGTGGATCTTGAACTGGAGAAAACCGTAGACAACCCCGGCGCGCAGCTTGGCAAGCAAGTCACGTTTACGATTACGTTGACGAACCAAGCGCCGGTCGGAGGCGGCTTTACGCCCGTAGATGCGACGAATATCGAAGTGCTGGACGTGGTACCCGCCGGACTCTCAGGCGTGACGGTCACACCCGCTGCGGGCACGATCTACTCGCAGGCATCCGGCGTCTGGAGCATCCCGTTCCTGGCGTTCGCTCCCGGATCGAACATGGTTCAATTGACGATCACCGGCACCGTGGCTGTCCAGGGCGCCGTGATCACAAACACGGCGGAGGTTGTGGCCGTTGGTCAAATCGACGTGGATTCCATCCCGGGCAACAACGATCCGGCCGAGGACGACCAGGATTCGGCAAGTGTCGGCGTCGGTTCCGCGTTCGGTTTTGTCTGGGCCGACGTGAACGACAACGGGCTCAAGGAGCCGTGGGAATTGGGATTGCCAAACGTACCGATCACGATCACCGGCCCGGTCACCCGCACCGTAACGACTGCGGAGGACGGCTCGTACGCGTTCGTCGACGTACCGGCCGGAGTCTACGCGATCAGCGAAGAACAGCCGTTGGCCTTCAACGATGGTATCGACACGCAAGGCACACCGCCGCTTGGCCAGGTGGAAAACGACCGTTTCGTCGACGTGACGCTGTCGGCCGACACAGTGCTGGAGAACTACAATTTCGGCGAGCGAGGTTTGATTGGCGAGTTGATCACGTCTCGGATGTGGCTGAACCACGCTCCGTCCCAGGCGCAATTCCTGACCGAATTGGATGTCATGGAAGCGGAATGGTATGTGTTCCAGGCGGCTGCCAATGGCACGTTCAAGGCACACGCAGAGGGCGAGGGTGTCGTACTGGAACTATATACCGCAGACCTGATGCCCGTATTCATTGGCGCTGTGGGCGAATTGATCGCACCGGTGGCCGAAGGCGAAAGCTACGTGCTGCACGTGGTAGGCGACGCACAGACGGTCAGCGTATCGATGAGTATCGAAGAGATCATACGTCAGTACCGGACGAATCCGGACAATGCACTCGACATGACGGGCGATGGGTATGTTTCGCCGCTGGATGTATTGGCTATCGTCAGCGAACTGAGCCGCATCGGAAGTCTTGCGACTTCCGCTACGGAATACTTCTGCGACGTGACCGGCGACGGCCAAGCCACGCCGCTGGACGTGCTGACGGTGATTAGCCACCTGAACACCGGCCCCTCCGGCAGCGCCGCGGGTGAACCGGTAGTGGGACGGATTGGCAATCCGTCCTACCAGGATGTAGGGTGGGCCGAGCCCGCGAAGGCCCACGAGAATACGCTCGCCGTTTCGCGCGATGCGCGTTTTTCGGAATGGACGGCACAATCCGGTGGGCCCGCGTACCTTGGCCCACCCTACCACGCGCTGTTGTGGCGTGGTCTCCCGACCACGCCACCCACCGGACCGCAGGTCTCCACGCAGGTCGCCTCCGGCGCGATCGGGAGGTCCGCGCCGAGCGCGGACTCCATCAGGCACAGCCTGACCTACGACGAAGTCTCGCCCGTCCTCGCCGAACTGGACTCCATCTTGCCCTCGATCATCGAGGATGTTGGCAACGCGTGGGAGCAATTCGGCAGTAGCTGATCGCATGGCCCCCGGGTGCAACGAAGAGTAGGCAGGAAAACAGGACAAGGGAATTCACGGCCAAGCTTGGTAGTGGTGGCTTCCAGCCGCCACGTTTTTCGGCGCGTACAAGGTGAAACAAATGCCGCGGGGAGCCACCCCAACGCAAATGAAGACAGGCGAAAACGCGGCG
>CAZURK010000395.1:0-11754 GCA_964623055.1 uncultured Pirellulaceae bacterium | reverse complement strand
CCGGTCGACTGTGTCCTTTCCTGGTGGCATTTTGGCCAGTTCTTTGCCAAGAACGGCCTGCGTGACCATCCACGTTTGTCAACGCCCGCGCCTCTGCCGGGGCGTGTCGCGGCGGTTCGGGTGGACGACGATGCCGCGGTCGTTCGCCGAGAGGACGTCTCGGAGGACTGGATCAGAAAGGTCGATGCATGGGTCGACGAGATGGGCTTGGCTCCCGATGCGCCGCAGGGACCTGATACGCCCGCCGCAAAGTTCAGCCATGCCTGGGTGGTCGGCGGCAAACGTACCACGACGGGTGCTTCGGTGTTGGTAAGCGATCCTCAGACGCCTGTCTGGAATCCAAGTATGTTGTACGAATTCCACGCCAAGGGTGCCACCTTCAACGCACGTGGGATCGGTGTTGCCGGAAGCCCCATCATACTGATCGGGTTCAACGAACATGTGGCCTGGGGCATGACGGCATTGGGGGCTGACCAAGCCGATCTATTCATCCTCAAGACCGATCCCGGTCATCCGGACCAATACCAGGTTGACGGCAAGTGGCTCGATACGACCTGTCGAGAAGAGGTCATTCAGGTCAAGGATGACGAGCCGGTGACCATGCCGATCCGCAAGACCATCTTCGGTCCCGTTGTTTCGGAATTCGTGTTTCGGAATCCGAAGGGCCAGGAAGTGGCGTTGTGTCGAGTTCCCATGGCAGAAACGGATCGGGATTCCATTCAGGGCGCTCTCGGTATGATGCGTGCCCGTTCGTGCGACGAATTCGCGGCCGCATTGCCGGGCTGGCGATTTCCCACCGCCAACTGCATCTTCGGGGACGACAAGGGGAATATCGGCTACTGGTCACTGGGCGCTCTGCCGGTGCGGTCACAATTGACGGGATGTGACGGTGGCCATGCCCAGGACGGTAGCACCCGCAAGGGGATGTGGCGCGGCATGATTCCCTATGACATCCTGCCGCACTGTATGAATCCAAAGCGCGGCTATCTTGTCACCGCAAATCACCGGACGATTCAGTCGTTCTATCGGGTCCCCTTCGGCAACATGACGGGTAGCTCGGGTGATACCGACCGCGGACTCCGGATCAAGGAACGAATCACGGAGCACCTGGAGGATAACGAATCCTTCTCGCCCGAAGACGTGCTGGACATCCACTATGACGCAGTGAACGTGTGGAAGCGCGAGATCGTCCGCTTGGGGTACAAGGTCCTCAAGGCAGATCCCGAGGGACTGTCATCCAACTCGAAGCAGGCTCTTCGCCATCTGGAACGTTGGTACGAAAACGGTGCGGCGACCGACCTGTCCGTACCTGGGACCGAATTGGTGAACGAGATGAACGTCATTTTTCGAGGCGGGATGTTCGCACTGGTCAGCCGATACGGCGGCGGCGTCAGCGGATTGGCCCGTTTCGCCAAAACGGTACGGACGCGGGATGCTGCCAACCCAGACGGCACGGTACCAGAGGACGAACGCATATTCGTAGATCGGGTACTCGACCAGGCGTGGCAACGGACTCAATCCAAATATGGCCCGGACGCCAAGCTTTGGCACACACTTGCCAGAGAAGCGTTATGCCGCCAGAGACTGGGCTACATGGAAAGTCTAGATGGCTTCCCGTCGCTCGATCAGCGTAATGACGTGTTGATGCCTCTGTTGACTACCATCGACGGTGCAACCGTGCTTTCTCAGCGAGCGCAGTCGTACACTCAATTCGTGCCGATGCACAACCCAGACGAGTCGCTGACCATCTTGCCCATCGGCATTTCGGACGACCCACGGAGTATGTTTCGCTTCTCCACCTATGGCGACTGGTCGCAAGGGCGACTGCATCCCGCGCCGTTATCCCGCGGTGCCGTGGAGAAACTGGCCGTTTCCCAGGAAAACCTGGGCCGTACAACCCCGTTGGTGCGACGGCGTACGACAGAACGTAAACCGGAGCGGGTTCGATGGCCAGACCCACGACGACGAGCACAATCACCAAGAAGACCACTCCCAGGCAAGAAGCCTGACGATCCCACCCTGGAAACGGCCATTCGCTATCTGAATCGTCCGGAGCGAACCGAGCAGGAAGTCAAAACGAGGCTCGAAGAACTTCGTGAATACGTCGCGGACAATGCCAAGCTGGAAGCCGAACTCGTTACTGGATTCGAGCTGTTCATCTACCTGATGCGCGAGTCGCAAGCAGACCGCCTGCCAATAAAGTACGGCACGCCGAAGACGCTCAAGCTCGTGGAGGAATTCTATCAGAAGTTGAAAACAAACGATCGGCAATGATCACGGCCCCACCGCGGATTTGGTACGATATGTGGTAAGTCACCTGTTTGACACGCACAGACGGACCGATCCTGCGGCATCGAGGATACCTCATGCAACCCAGCAACGTACTTGGGGCATTGGATCGTCGCCGCTTCCTGCAAAAAGGCGTGCTGACCGGTGCGGCCGCTTTCGGTGTTCCACTGTTCGTGCCCGGTTCGGCCTGCGGGTTCAGCGGCCCGACCGCACCGAACAACCGTATTGCTCTTGGCTTCATTGGCGTTGGAAACATGGGTACGGGACATGTACGGACCTTCCTTCGGCACGAAGATGTTCGTGTCATTGGCGTATGCGACGTTCGCGACAGTCATGCCCGTCGCGCGAAAAGGCTGGTCGATGCGCATTACGGTGACCAAGCCTGTACCACGCACCGCGATTTCCGCGCACTGCTGGCTCGGCCGGACATCGACGCAGTCGTGATTGCCGTGCCGGATCACTGGCACGTGCTGATTGGAATGGAGGCTGCGCGCCAAGGCAAAGACATGTACTTCGAGAAACCCGTTGGCATGAGCATTGCCGAGGGGAAGGCGCTGCGAGTCGCCGTAAAACGTTACGAAGTGATCTTTCAGTTCGGCACGCAGCAGCGATCAAGCGAGAACTTCCGCTTCGCCTGCGAACTGGTACGAAACGGGCGGATCGGTCAGTTGAAGACGATTTTGATCGGTTCCGCCCGATCGCCTCGGATTGTTTACCACGAACCACAATCGGTGCCGCCGGATTTCGATTACGACATGTGGCTGGGTCCCGCACCGTGGGCCCCTTACACCTACGAACGCTGCAGACGTGATTGGACACTGATCCACGACTATTCGCTGGGCGGCGTGGGCGGCGCCTGGGGCATCCACCATGTGGACATCGCCCAGTGGGCGAACGACACCGACTCGACCGGCCCGATCGAAGTCGAAGGTTGGGGTGAGTTTCCAGGCAAAGGTCTTTACGATACGGCCGTCATGTGGGAGGCGGAGCACCGATACGCCAACGGCGTCAGACTGATCCACATGGACATGCGGACCGCATTGACGCGCGCGAAACAATTCAGGCTGGCTCAATTTGGCATTCTGTTCCGCGGCACCAAAGGATGGATTTACATAAGCCGACAAGGATTTTTCACCCAACCAGAAGCTTTGAAGCACGTGACCCTCGGTCCCAACGATATCCGCCTGCCAAAGAGCAACGATCATCGACGAGATTTCCTGGATGCCGTAAAGGCTCGCTCGATGCCGATCACCGACGTCGACACGGCAGTCCGCTCCGACACCATTTGTCACCAAGCGGACATCGCCATGCAACTCGGTCGCCCCTTGCGTTGGGATCCGCTGACGGAGGTCTTCGTGAACGACCGACAGGCCAACCGATTGCTGTCGCGCCCGATGCGGAGCCCGTGGCATTTGTAGGTTTCACCTCGCACGTCATCCACGAGACGAAGAACAACAATGTCGAATCGCTCGTGTTCGTTCTAGTTGCGCGGCGGGATGGAAGCCGGATGGTTTTCTTCGTCAACCACACGCCGAGTGCCAAAACGATCGGCGATGTAACAACAAACGCCGACGTGGCCACCTGGAGCATCACCAAAGACGGCACCATCGCAGATCAAAGGCATACAAGGCGCCGGTCATTTTCCTCGCGCTGAACGTTCCTGGCGACGGTCGGCGCGGTCGTAGATGCGGGTAAGAACCACTGACAGGTCCTAAGGAATTGTCGTCACTACGTCTCCATCCTTGTTTTGTTTCTTGAAGTCGGTGATCTTGTCGTCTTCGCTGACGATGAACCAGTCGCTCCCCGAGCTGCCTGTCAGCATGTCGAAGCCTTCTTCGCCCAGGGTCTCGTCGAGCACGTTTTCCGCGAGCCCGTCGTCGGGTTCCTTGTTGGCGGCCCACTCGGCCATGATTTGCCTGAGGGCCTCGTCGGTGAAATGGCAGGCCACTTGGCCGGCGACCAGAATGTCGTGGCCGGCCGAACCCACAATGCGATCGGCACCGGAGCCGCCGACGAGGAAGTCGTTACCTGCGGCGCCGGTCAACTTGTCGTTGCCTAAGCCGCCGAAGATGAGGTCATCGCCTGCGGCACCGATCAGCTCGTCATTGCCCTCCCCTCCGTGCAGCATCGACGTCAGAGCCAGATCGATCAATTCAATGTAGTCGTTGCCCGCACGGCCCCAAGCGCGGATTTCGTTGACATCCACCAACGCAATGTCATCGCGCACCACGGTTCCATTGATCGTGACCTGCACGTTCTGGCCATCCGTCGTGGGTGAGACCAGAATGACGTCGTCACCGGAGGTGCCACCGATCCGCACCACACCGTCTTCGATCGTGACTTGGCCGTCGCCCACAGCCTGCGTGATACTGACGGTGACGGTTGCGGGATCGCTGGTCAGCGGTGCGTCACCAGGTGCATTGTCCGGGTCGCCTCGGTCGGTCACGGCAAACGTGAACGAACCGCTCCCGGCGCCGTCACAACTTGCGCCGACTTCGTACCGGGCAGTATGGCCGTCTGCCAAAAGGATCGCACTGCCGCGGATCCCGCCGGCAACGTTGAACGTCAGATCGTTCACATCGGTCTCCACGTCGCTAACCAGCGTCCGCAGATCAATCTCCACCCCACCATCCTCGGTCACGGTCAGCGTCGCCGCGGACGCGGTCGGCGCGTCATTCACCGGGTTGACCGTCACGTGCAGCGTATCCTCGGCAGACAACGCCGGCGACGCCCCGTCGCCCGTGTCTGTCACCCGGATGGTGATGTCGCCTTCGCCGTTGAAGTCAGGATCGCCTGTGACCGTCAGGACGTGGGTGTCCGGATCGATGGTCGCTGATACGCCACTGAAGGACGAGACCACCACAAACGTTGCATCCGCTGCCGAAGTCTCCACATCGCTGTAATAAATATCCAGGTCGATACTGCTGTCCGATCCGTCTTCGTCGAACGAGACGTCCGGAATCCCTGCCAACACCGGCGCGTCGTTCACCGGGTTGACCGTCACGTGGAGCGTGTCCTCCGCCGACAACGCCGGTGACGCCCCGTCGCCCGTGTCCGTCACCCGGATCGTGATGTCGCCTTGGCCATTGAAGTTCGGATCGCCGATGATCGTCAGCACGTGGCTGACCGAATCGATGCTCGCTGACACGCCGCTGAAGGACGAGACCACTACAAACGTCGCATCCGGTGCCAGAGTCTCCACATCGCTGTAGTAGACATCCAGGTCGATGCTGCTGTCCGAACCGTCCTCGTCGAATGAGACGTCCGGAATCCCTGTCAATGCCGGCGCGTCGTTCACCGGGTTGACGGTGATAGAAACCGTGGCGATGTTCGAGTCGACCGTGCCATCGTTGGCCTTGAAGGTAAAGCTATCCGGGCCGTTGTAGTTAAGATTCGGAGTATAGGTCAGGTTGGGCGCCGTGCCGCTCAGCGTTCCATGGTCGGGGTCGTCCACGATAGTGTAACTGAGCGGGGCCTCATCGGGATCCGTCGCTTGCAGCACGATGAGCAACTCCGTATCCTCGTCCGTCTCGACGGATTGATCCTGGGCCACCGGCGGCCTGTTGACTGCGGTCAACACCACGTCGTTCCCGTCGCCGCCCTGGTAGGTGATCTCAAACTGCTGGAGCCCGACCCTGAACCTCGCGCCTTCAGGTAAGCCATCGAAGCTGCCGACCACGGAATCTGTGGTGGTGTCGTTGTCGACGATCACGAATGTGTCATCGACGGCCGGTATGAATCCACCGATCAAGCTGACTTTCAGAGCGCCGTCCAACGTGACGGTCCTGTTGACATCGAGTTGGTCGTACTCGGCGCCTGCGGTCACACCGCCGATTTCGATATCGAGCGAGCCCGTCGACTCCTGCGTGTAGTCACCGTTGATCTGGATGATCCCCGGCGAGAATCCAGGACTCGTTTGACCACCGTTCAGCACATGACCGTAGACGATGCCGGCACCGGTGAGCGTGCCGCCCTGAATGTCGAGCGGAGTCGACGACGAGATCCAGCCGCCGTTGAGGTTGGTGTCGCCCGCAGTCTGCGTGTAGCCACCATAGAAGTACAGCCCGCCGCTTTGCACGTCCACCGTGCCACCGATGTTGTGAAACGGGACTTGCAGGCGAGACCAGTCCGTTCCCTCAGACTTGATCAAGTCGCCGTAATTGTTGACCGTCCCGTCTCCGCTTAAGCTCGTATCATTTTGTATGTCTAGCTTGCCGTGGTTGTTGAATACCGCTCCGTTTTGAAGCGTAATAGCGGAAGTCCAGGCCTTCCAAGTCGCTTCCCCGTAGTTGTCGAGCGTCCGCCCATCAAGAGATAATCGTCCGCCGTTGATCTCCATCAGGCCTCCTTGCGAGGCTGGATGGATGGTCGTCGTCCCCTCGCCGCTCATCGTCCCCATTCTCCAGAACAGCTCTCTGGTCGTCAGGTCACCGCAACTGAACGATTGGCCGTTGACGTTCACGGTATCCGTCTCTATGTCCGTGTCGTGGAAATTCGTGTCCGCCCCGCGACCTTCAACGCTAAGCGAGTGGCCGACGCTTATCACTGTGCCGGTGATATCCCAGCCCGACACCGTGGTCGTCCCGGTATTCCTGTCCAGATTGTAGGTCCCGGCGAACGTTGATGGCCCATAACCCAGGGTGACGTTTCCCTGGCCGGTTATGCTTGAAGTCGCCTCCAATTCATGCGTCCCCAGGAAAAACAGGCGACCCGCGCTGACGATAAAGTCGCCACTGCTTGTTCCGCCAGCCCTGAAACCGAGAGTGCCGCTTTGCACATCCACCGTGCCGCCGATGTTGTTGAACGGGAGTTGCAAGCGAGACCCTTGCCAGTCCGTTCCTTCAGACTTGATCAACTCGCCATAATTGTTGAACGTCCCGTCCCCTCCTAAGCTCGTATCATTTTGTATGTCTAGCTTGCCGTGGTTGTTGAATACCGCTCCGTTTTGAAGCGTAATAGCGGAAGTCCAGGCCTTCCAAGTCGCTTCCCCGTAGTTGTCGAGCGTCCGCCCATCAAGAGATAATCGTCCGCCGTTGATCTCCATCAGGCCTCCTTGCGAGGCTGGATGGATGGTCGTCGTCCCCTCGCCGCTCATCGTCCCCATTCTCCAGAACAGCTCTCTGGTCGTCAGGTCACCGCAACTGAACGATTGGCCGTTGACGTTCACGGTATCCGTCTCTATGTCCGTGTCGTGGAAATTCGTGTCCGCCCCGCCTCCAACGCTAAGCGAGTGGCCGACGCTTATCACTGTGCCGGTGATATCCCAGCCCACCACCGTGGTCGTCCCGGTGTTCCTGTCCAGATTGTAGGTCCCGGCGAACGTTGATGGCCCATAACCCAAGGTGACGTTTCCCTGGCCGGTTATGCTTGAAGTCGCCCCCAATTCATGCGTCCCCAGGAAGGATAGACGCCCCGCGCTGACGATAAAGTCGCCACTGCTCGTGCCGCCAGCGTTAAAGCCGAGAATGCCGCTTTGCACCTCGACAGTGCCGCTGTTGTTGGTAGTCCCCGACACGTTGAAGGATCCGCTGCTGGAGATCACAAGGTTCTCGGCATTTTCCAGGCTCTTGACGGAGTGGTTCCCGCCGGAAAAGGTGACGGTGACGTCGCCGGGGACATCGATGGTCACATCGTCATTCGCCCCAGGGACAACGTTGGTGCTCCAGTTGGCGGCGGTGTTCCAGAGTCCGTCGCCGGCGTCGCCATCCCAAATGACAACCGAAAGCAGGTGGCGGTGTTCCAGGCACTCGGCCCTCAACGGCCGAGGGCGAAAACTACGAGCCGACCTTCGCCGACGACTCTGACGTCGCGAGGCGAGCTGTTGCAGACGGGCGGTGAAGGGGGTGGTAATAGATCGGGCCATGATACTGTCCTCCCAAGGTGCGAACGGTTTCTAGTTTCTGTTCTACTCAGCTCAGCCTCTCGTTCCGGAGATTGGCGCTGTGCGCGGGTCTCTGACCCCGCACACAGTCCGACCGAAGGTCTCCGAAATCGTGGAGACCTTCGGTCACACGTTTCGACGGGGTCGGGAGACCCGCGCCGAGCCCGCATCCTTGCTCCGTTTGGTTTCCCCCTTGTCGCTCAGTGGGTCCGCGTGTCACAATAAAAGTGAGCTACCCTGGGCGCGCAAACTGAGCGTCCGGGGGATGCCGGGCCGGTGAGTCTTCTGCTTGCCCGCGGGAACTCACCGGCCGCTTTTTGTTAGGTGTTAGGGTTCAGGGTTCGGGTTTCAGGGTTCGGGCATAAGCCGTTGCGCGAAAGCCGTGCTTCGACGGGCGTTTTGGACATTCGAATTTCGAGAATTCGCATTTGTTTCGTTTCTCGTGCTTGGGATTTCGAATTTCTCCCCCAGGGCATCCTGTCACTCGCTTCCGTCATTGGGCTGGGACGGTTTCTCCTCTTCTGTCGGCGTGGTGTCGCTGATTTCCAGTAGCGCGGCCGCTTCGGCGCGGAAGCGGCGGAGCTCTTTGTCGTCGGGCTTGTTCTCCTCCATCCATTTGACGGCCTGGTCGTACCAACGCCGCGCCTCCTCGTTCTCGCCCAGTTGCCGTCGGGCCATGGCCAAGAACAAGAAATCACAGGCGTTGCCGCCGAAGGTGAGTTCCATTGATTTCTGCAACGCTTCGAGGGCTGCCTTCCAGTCCGCAGCACGGTAGTGGGCCACCCCCAGTGTGTTCCAGTACGCTCCGCAGTCCGAGGCCGATTGGACAGCCTCGTTGGCGAGGGCAACCGCCCGCTGCGGGTCGCGGAGGCTTTCGTCCGGACAGGTGACCAGGAACCAAGCCAGACCGTTCATCGACCTAAGCGTTTCCGCATGCTCGTCACCAAGAGCGCTGCGCTGCGCTGCCAACTTCTGCTCGTGGAGCTTGAGGGCCCCGGGGATATCGCCCAGCCTACGAAGCAGCTCTGCCACGTTGCGCATCGAACTCTGCGTGAGGGGGTGCTCCTCGCCGAGCACGCGACGTCGGATGTCGAGCACTTTCTCAAAAAGCCTATGGGCCTCGTCAAGTCGGTCCTGCTGGCTGAGCGTGATGGCCAGGTTGTTCATCGTGACCAGTGTGCTAGTATGCTCGTCACCGAGCACTCTGCGTGCCACCGGCAGGAGTTGCTCGTATATCTTGCGTGCCTCGTCGAGTTCACCGTGCCTTCGCAGTACCTCTGCCAGGTTACCCATCGACTTCAGTGTGTCGGGGTGCTCCTCGTCGAGCACGCGGCGTCGGGTGTTGAGTACTTCCTCAAAAAGCCTGCGGGCCTCGTCAAATCGGCCCAGATCGCGGAGCGTGACGGCCAGCGTGCTCATCGCGATCAGTGTGTCGTGGTGCTCATCACCGAGCACGCGGCGTTTCACTGCCAGCGTCTGTTCGAGGAGCTTGCGCGCCTCCGGTAGTTCGCCCTGATCACCAAGCACGTTGGCCAAGTTAGTCATCGTCCTCAGCGTGTCGGGATGCTCCTCGCCCAGCACGCGGCGGAACGCTGGCAGGACTTGCTCGTATCGTCTGCGGGCCTCATCAAGTTGGCCTTGCCTTTTGAGCACCAGGGCCAACATGCACATCGCGGCCAGTGTGTCGCGATGATCCTCACCCAGCACTCTGTATCGCACCGGTATGAGTTGCTCGTATACCTTGCGTGCCTCGTCGAGTTTATCCTGTTTCATCAGGACGAAACCCAGGCTGTGTACCGTGTCCAGTGTTTCGGGATGGTCCTCGCCGAGCACGCGGCGTCGCACTGCCAGCGTCTGCTCGTAAAGCTCGCGGGCCTTGCTCAGTTCGTTCTTAAAGAGAAAAACATAAGCCAGGTTGTGCATCGCGCGGAGCGTGCCGGGGTCCTCGTCGTCGAGCACGCGCCGTCCTACTGCCAGCCCCTCCTCAAGAAGTCTGCGGGCTCCATCAAGGTCGTCTTGCTCCATGAGTACAACGGCCAAGTTGTTGATCGAATCCAGTGTATCAGGATGCTCGTCACCGAGCACACGGCGTCGGACGGCGAGTACTTCGTCGTGAAGCTCGTGCGCCTCTTGCAGCTTGCCTTGCCTCCAGAGTGCCACACCCAGGTTATTCATCGAACGCAGCGTACGAGGGTCCTCGGGCCCTAGGTGGCGAGTGAAGAGCTCTTGGGCCCGGAGCGCGTGACGCTCGGCCGCATTGTAGTCACCAAGTGCAAAGTAGGTATTACTCATCGTGCGGCGTACTGCCGCCTCGACGACGGGTTGATCGGCAAAAGCCTGATCGATTTTCCCTTCCGCGTTGGTCAGCACCTCATCTACGGTCACCTTGCGTCCCAGCGTTTCTTCCGGAGATGCGGATCCAAGCAAATCCTCTACCAGGAAATCAATCACCGCGCGGGACTCTGCCGCCGCCCGCTCCGCGTCTTCCAACGCTTGATCGGTCTGCTGCTGGGCATGCCAAATCAAAGCCGTGCTTGTAGCCAAGCCGACCACCGCCATCACCAATAGGATGGACGCTGAGATGACTAGCGCGCTGTGTCGCCGCGACCATTTTCCCGCTCGTTCCGCCAGCGACGACCGACGGGCCTGGATCGGCTTGTCCTCCAAGAAGCACTGTAAATCGTCGGCCACATCCTGCGCGGTGGTATAGCGGCCTTCCGGTTCAGCGGCCATCGTCTTCAGGACGATCGTTTCCAGGTCCCGGGGGATCGCGGGATTCAGCCCGCGCGGCGGTCGAGGGTCGCTGTCGATGATCTGGTGGATGAGCTTGTGGCGGTCGTCGCTATCGAAGGGCGTCTGGAGAGTCAAGAGTTCGTAAAGCGTAACGCCCAGCGAATAGATGTCCGTATGGTGGTCCAGGATGCGGCGGTTGCCCTCGGCCTGTTCCGGGCTCATGTAGCGGAGCGTGCCCAAGATGTCGCCGCTCATGGTGATGTTCGCCCCGGTTTGCGTTTGGGCGAGTCCAAAGTCGCTGATCCAAAGCTTTCCGTGGGTGTCAAGGATCAGGTTCGACGGCTTGACGTCCCGATGCACCACGCCCAACTGATGAGCGTGCTCCAACGCCTCGGCCGCTTGAATGCCCAGCCGGGCCACGGAGCGGAAGAATGCGGCGGTGCGGATGCTGCCCTCGGTGGAAACGGCGGCCTGTGGTTCGCGACGGGTGTCGGCTTCTGGGGGCTCGCTTTGCTCGACCCCAGGCACCCGTTCCACGTCGGGTAGCTGTTCCGCATCAGCCATCCCGTCGTCGTCAGCCGCCTCTGCGTCGTCAGCGGGTGTCGGCAGCTCGGCTGCCGGATCGTCATCACTGGCCCCCTCACCCTGCCCTCTCGCTAGTGGAGGCTGCTGAAGAAGTCGCGTTTGCGGGCGAAAAGTAGGTCCCGCTTGCCGAGCGGGACCTCGAATTCCGAGGTTGTCAGCGTTTCCAGGTCCCGCTCGGCAAGCGGGACCTACTTCTTCAGCAGCCTCCACGGGGGCGAGGGGACTTGCGCGGTTTTCTTCGGCGTGGTTGCCAAGAGAACCATCAC
>CAZURK010000394.1:0-11773 GCA_964623055.1 uncultured Pirellulaceae bacterium | reverse complement strand
AGACGGGAAAGCTTGTCCCGAAGGGTCAGTTGGCTACGTTTCTTGGTCGCCATCGGAGTGCCTCCATTCTGGCGCAGGACTCTTTGTGCGGGAACAAAGAAATGGGATTCGAAGCAAGTTTACCCGAATCCGACGGCGCGCCAACAGGAAAGAGAATGACCAATGACCAATCCACTCGGTTACCCGTGTCTCTTCGTTGGTCATTTGGATTCGGACATTGGTCATTCTCCCCATTTATCCTTTCACCACACCGAGGGGTCTCATTCGGGCGACTTTCGATGCCAGATTTGCCTTGTGGACCACGTCCACCACGACGTTCACGTCCTTGTACGCGTCCGGCTGCTCCTCGGCCAGACCGCGCCAGCTTCGAGCGCGGGCGATCACGCCTCGCTGTGCCAACTCTTGATCTATCCGCCGTCCCTTGGCGAGCTTGACCGCCGCCGTGCGGCTCATCCTTCGGCCGGCGCCATGACAGCAAGTGCCGAACGATTGCTGCATACTGCCCTCTTGTCCGGTCAGCACCCAACTGGCGCGGCCCATGTCGCCGGGGATGATCACCGGCTGGCCGATCTTCTGATATGCCTCCGGCGTCTCTGGATGATTGGCGGGAAAGGCGCGCGTGGCGCCTTTGCGGTGGACCCACACGCGGCGTTCGCGCCCGTCGACCGTGTGGGTCTCGAATTTGGCGATGTTGTGCGCCACATCGTAGATCAAGTTCATCTGCAACTGTTCCCAGTTACGGCCGAATACCGCCTCGAAGCTCTCGCGAGCCTGCCACATCAGCAGTTGACGATTGCACCAGGCAAAGTTCGCGGCCGCGCACATGGCGCCAAGGTACTCCTCGCCTTCAGGGCTTTCGATCGGCGCACACGCCAACTGGCGGTCCGGCAGGTCGATCCCGTATTTGATCGGTGCACCTCGCAATCGCCTCAGTGCGTCGTCGCACACCTGGTGTCCAAGGCCGCGCGATCCGGAGTGGATCATCACACAAATCTGGTCTTTGTCCAGGCCCATGACATGAGCCGCATGATCGTCGAATACCGCATCGACCACTTGGATCTCCAGGAAGTGATTGCCCGAGCCCAAGGTTCCGCACTGGTCCAAACCACGCTGTAGGGCCCGGTCGCTGACGAAATCCGGAACGGCTTCTTCCAGGCAACCGCCCGCCTCGGTGTGAACCACATCGCCATCGGTCGCCAGATTGCGGTCCCGGAGAAACGGAACGCCGCCGGCCAGAAGACGCCGCAGTTCCTCCTTCTTGTAGCGGTATTTGCCGCCACGCCCCGTACCCGCAGGGATGTTGGCGAAGAGCCGATCCATTAGATTGTGAAGGTGGGGTTTGACGTCCTGGTAGAACAGGTTCGTCCGCACCAGACGCACGCCGCAGTTGATGTCGTAACCCACGCCGCCGGGCGAGATAACGCCGCCTTCCTCCGGATCCGTCGCACACACGCCGCCGATCGGGAAGCCATAACCCCAGTGGATATCCGGCATCGCGAGGCTCGCCTGTTGAATGCCAGGCAGAAAGGCCACGTTGGCAACTTGCTCCGGAGCCTGATCGCCGCGGATGTCCTCGATCATCTGCTCGTCGGCAAAGATCAGACCGTCGACGCGCATCCCGTCTTTGTAGTCCTTTGGAATCCGCCAGCAGCAGGCGCTCACCTGCTCAAGCGGTCCGCTGTAACCGCTCTTGGCCATCGTTCGGACCTTGCCCTGCGAGGAACTTCTCTTCTCTCTGGGCTTGCCGCCCTTCGGTTTCTTGCTTCTTCGATGTCTCGACATATCAGATATCCACAATCACTTCCGCCAGCCAACCATCGTCCGCGTGCTCCACTTTCAGCCCATGATACGTGATCGCTTTGATCTCATGATCCAACTCGTGCCGCGATGGATCAAAGGGTTCTCCGCGACACGTTGCCCGTAGCCCTTCGTCTGTCAGGCTGACTTCGAACTCGGACAGCAACAGACGGTCGGCGTCGAACGTATACAACAGTTCGCCGAGCCAGTCGAACAGCAGGTAATCATCCTCTTCGGCTGCGATGGCGTATTCCTTCTGCTGGACGCGGCAAACCTCCCGAAGGTTCACTACCAACACGGAGAATAGCGCCCGAGCCGCCTCGACAAACAGCGTCTGTCGATCCTCGGATCGTATTCTCAGTCCCAGATCGGCGGTGTGTTCAAATACTTCAAACATGGCGATATCTTAGCTCCGAACGGCTCCAGGAAGTAGTCACTGGTGCAGCGTTTAGGTTCACGTGTAGACTACCTAAAGCGTCAAGTCGCAGAGAGACGCACGGTTTCTGACGAATGGCCGGAGAGCCCCTTCGGTTGCATTTTATTGTACGGATCGTATAATACATGAAACACTGCAGGGAGAACAAAGGGTGCCTTTCTACTTCTTTGTTTGGACACCGGAGCGGCTTGCGAAGATTGAGCAGCATGGGGTCGAACAGGACGATTTTGAGGCCATCGTTCAGGATCCGCATCAGATCGAAAAGAGCCGTTCGTCTGATCGGTTTATCGCGTTTGGCTATTCCTGCGACGACCGTTGGACAGCGTGAGTTTTCGAGCATCTGGATGATGATACGGTCCTCCCAATCACAGCATACTATCCAAGCGAGGAATAAATCATGGCTTCGATCAAGCTGACAGAGAAGCAAAAGGATGAGATCTGCAAGGCGAAAGCGGAAGGCAAACGCTCCGTCGTCATCGACTCAACGAAAGAACAGAAGGAAGCCTACCAAGAGACGCTGGCCACGGTCGAAGCCGAGCGAGAGGAGATCACGCGACGGGCACTCGCGGCACTGATCGAACAGAGGCAGTTCGAACTGCAAATGGCCCAAATCGCGCTGTTGCTTTGCGCGGCACGACAGGAGAAGGGTTTGAGTCTTCAGCAGTTGTCGGACCTGACAGGCATCAGCCGGCCGGCGCTTTCTCGCATCGAGTCCGGCGACAACAAGAATCCGACGCTCAATACGCTCCTGCGAATTGCGCGGGCACTGGGAAAGGAAATCGTGGTTTCGCTGCGTGATGCGGCTTAAACGGCCAACACCATTGGGCAAACGCGACACATTCGGCATCGGTCATGCGTCAAGGTTTGGGTTTGGCCTGCTTGCTGGAGAGCTTGGTTACGTGTCTGCCGACCAGCCAGCGGATGTGCTCCAGAATCAAACGTATGTACCAGCGGGACTTCGGTGGCGAGCCGCCGCCGATGGTGGTGTTCACGTGAAGGGGCCTAGCACCGGAGACAGTTCCATCCGGTTGCCCTACATTTTCCACGTCACTGTCCAAGAATCTGGTCATCCGCTCTGAGAATTCCCGAGGTGGTACCTCGGCCTGAGTAGCGAACCGACGAACAACGGGATCATCCTCACGAGCCGCAATCTCGCGGAGTTCCGCCCAAGCCGTCAAGCGGCGAAGAGCCTTTGCGACCTCCTTGCGAACGCGAACATCGCCATCGTCGCTCAGCGCGGACACCACGGACGTCGTACAACGATTGCCTATCCGCCCCAATAGCCAAACCGTCAGACGTCGCGTGGCCGAATCGCCGTGCTTGACGCACCAGACCAGCCCGGGAATGGGGCGTTTCGCTTGGATTGCCCGGAAGTCGTTTCGCAGTGCAAGCAACAGGCGGAGATTCATGTCCGTGTCTGCGTATCGCACGAATCGCGTCAGGAGTTGGAAAAACCGTTTGACCGCGTGGTCGGGAGCCCACAGTAGATACTTCTTTTTCTCATACCAGAACTCGAATGGCCCGAGCCTGTCCCGGAATCGAATCTGGTAGTGGGGCAGGACCTTTGGAGTTGGCTCCCTTCGGATGATAACTCGACGACCTGGCCGCATCGCCAACGTACCTCCAATCCCCCGTGCGCTAGATTTCGCGGGCAGACCCTGGTAGGTATCCCCCACTTCAATTGTAGCAACTCTATCTTCTCCCTGTCATGTCGAAGTCCACCGTTTCTTGCCCACATTCTCGTTCCATCCGCAGCCGCGAACCACAAATAGGATGTAACGGAAGCCTGTCCCCAAGGTCTCGCCAGATAGTGATCAAAAGAACACCTTCACTGCCTTCGTGTCACGGTTGACAGCCGCCGGTCGGAGACTTACGATGATGCGTTTGCCTTGAAATAGTAGGCACTTTCGACCTTTCCGTTGGCCGGATACCCACAAGCAAGACCGATGGCAGTACCAAAACGCAAGCATTCGAACTCCCGGACGGGTAAACGCCGTTCGCACGACGCAAAGAAGCCGAAGCAACTGACCAGTTGCCCCAAATGCAGTACGGCAGTGCCCACACATGTGGTCTGCCCCAACTGTGGTTACTACATGGGGCGAGTTGTTGTGGAGTCTTCGGAGGAATAGTCCTTGAGCAACGTCGCCTTTCTGTTTCCCGGCCAAGGCGCGCAAACCGTGGGCATGGGCAGCCAATTGGCGGAGAAGCTGCCCGCGGCGCGTGATTTGTACGAGCGCGCTTCGGCTGTGCTGGGATACGATTTGGCCACGATTTGCTTCGACGGTCCCGAAGAAGATCTCGACTCGACAGTCTACAGCCAGCCGGCGCTGTTCGTCACAAGTCTGGCGGCGTTGGAGATGTTGCGGAAGGAGTCGCCGGAGGTGGTAGACCAGTGTGTGGCCGCTGCGGGCCTCAGCCTTGGCGAGTACACGGCGCTGGTATTCTCGGGCGTGATGGATTTCGAGTCCGGATTGAAGGTCGTCCAGCGTCGCGGCGAGGCCATGCAGGAAGCCGCCGACAGGACGCCCAGCGGCATGGTGAGCATCCTGGGCTTGGATCGCGACAAGGTCCAGAAGCTTTGCGACGACGTGCGGCAGGAGGGCGAGGTTCTCCGACCGGCAAACTACCTATGTCCCGGAAACATAGCAGTTTCCGGGCACAACGAGGCTTGCGAACGCATCGCGGATGCAGCGGATGAAGCGGGTGCCATGAAGGTTGTTCCACTGGCGGTTGCCGGTGCCTTTCACACGTCGATCATGGGATCGGCCGTGGAACGTCTAACGGCAGCATTGGCGGATGTGCCCATGGCCAAGCCGAGGATTCCCGTTGTCTCCAACGTGGACGCTCGAACCCACGATGACCCCGAGGAGATTCGAGAGTTGCTGGTGAGACAGGTCGTTTCACCGGTCCTTTGGGAGGATTCGATGCGGCTGTTGTTGGACCAGGGAATTGAACAGTTCTACGAAATCGGCCCCGGCCGGGTACTTCGAGGTCTGTTGAAACGGATCGACCGACGTGTGCCTTGCGACAGCGTTCCGGCCTGACACCTGCCATAAAGAAGAGGCTTTTCTCAACGAATACGCAACGAGGAGACAATGATGTCTGAAGAAGCACTCAATACACTCAAAGCCGATCTGTCCGGCCAGGTTGCCATCGTCACTGGTGCCGCCCAAGGCCTCGGACAGCGGATTGCGATCACTCTGGCCGCCAACGGCGCCAAGGTAGCGTGTCTTGATATGGTAAAGGAAGGACTCGACGAGACCCTCAAAGCGATCACCGACGCAGGCGGCACGGCCGAGGCGCATGAGTGCAACGTGACGGACCGCGAACGGGTGGACCAAGTGATCGACGAGATTGCCGAGAAATGGGAGAAGATCGACATCCTTGTCAATAATGCGGGTATTACGCGTGATACGCTCTTGCCGCGAATGAGTGACGAGGAGTTCGAAAGCGTCATTAACGTAAACCTTCGCGGAGCCTTCCTTATGATGCGGCCGGTGTCACGCTACATGATGCGGGCACGTTACGGTCGGATTATCAACATGGCGAGCGTGTCAGGCGCCCGTATGGGGAATCCCGGACAGACGAACTACTCGGCCTCAAAAGCCGGTTTGGTCGGCATGACACGGAGTCTGAGCAAGGAACTGGCCGGACGGGGGGTCACGATCAATGCGGTTGCTCCGGGCTTCATCCAAAGCGCCATGACCGACGCGCTGGGCGACGTGGCCAAAGAAGAGGCTAAGAAGCGTATTCCTGCCAAGAGGCTGGGGACCGCGTATGACGTGGCCGCTGCGGTGCTTTTTCTGGCCAGCCCGGCGGCAGCATACGTGACCGGCCACACGTTAGTGGTAGACGGGGGTATTACAGGCTAGTCTTGACCCGTTTTATGGAAATCCTCTATCTTTTGGGGTTTACGTGCCGAGACTACTGTGAAAAACCGAACCAGGAGAAGCTGCGCTATCGCGGCGCAAGCTTAGTGTATCGAACCAATTAGGAGGAATCCAAGGTGTCTTCAGTCGCGGAACGAGTCATAGATATTGTTGCCGAACAACTCGGCGTAGATAAAGAAAAAGTGAAGCCGGAGACCCACTTCATCAACGACTTGGGCGCCGACTCTCTGGATACGGTCGAACTGGTCATGGAACTGGAGGAAGAGTTCGACATCAACATTCCGGACGACGCAGCGGAAAAGATCGAAACGGTGGGCCAGGCCATCCAGTTCATCGAAGAATCCCAAACATAAGCGCGCGTGGGCTTGGCTATGAAACGACGCGTTGTCGTGACCGGGCTGGGCGTCGTCACGTCGCTCAGTTGCGAAGTCGACGACCTCTTCACTAGGCTGCTCGCTGGTGAAAGCGGCGTGCATCCGTTGCGCTTGTTCGACTGCTCGGATTTCAAGGTCAAATTTGCCGGCGACATCTACGACTGGGATCCGGCAGAGTACATCGACCGCAAGGAAACCAAGCGGCTCGACCGGTTCACCCAGTTCGCGCTGGTCGCGGGCGTTGATGCGGTCAGCGATTCCGGGCTGAACTTCGCCGAAGAAGAATCGTTTCGGTGTGGCGTGATCCTCGGCTCGGGCATCGGTGGCCTGCAGGAAATCGAGACGCAAATGGACCGCTTGTTACACAAGGGTCCGGATCGCGTTTCGGCCTTTACGATTCCCAAGCTGATGCTGAACGCCGCAGGCGGACACCTGTCGATCCGTTACGGCATCCGAGGGCCCAACTATACGGTTGCGACTGCTTGTGCGAGTGCCACGAACGCCATCGGCGACGCATTCAAGACCATACAATACGACGACGCCGACGTAATGATCACCGGTGGCACGGAAGCGGCCGTCACACCGATGGGAGTCAGCGGCTTTCAGAACATGAAAGCCCTGTCGATGCGGAACGACGACCCACCGGGTGCCAGCCGGCCGTTTGACGCGGATAGGGATGGCTTCGTCATGAGCGAAGGGGCCGGGATTGTGGTGCTGGAGGAGTTGGAGCACGCCAAGGCGCGCGGTGCGCGGATCTATGCAGAGATCCTCGGTTTCGGGGCCAGCGGCGACGCGGGGCACATCACCCAACCCGATGGGCGCGGACAGGGGGCGGCCAGAGCGATGGCCAACTCGTTGCGTGACGGCGAGTTGAATCCGGATCAGCTTGTGTACATCAACGCTCATGGCACCAGCACACAATTGGGAGACAAGTCGGAAACGCTCGCCCTGAAGCAGGTGTTCGGCGAACACGCCAAATCGCTTACGATCTCCAGCACCAAGAGCCAACTGGGACATTCGTTGGGCGCCAGCGGCGGTATCGAGCTGGTGGTTACGGTCAAAGCCATCGTACACGGCGTCGCGCCGCCGACGATCAATCTGGACACGCCCGACCCGGACTGCGATCTGGATTACACGCCCAATCAGCCGCGTGAACGAGATTTCACGATGGCCATGAGTAACAGTTTCGGATTCGGGGGCCACAATGCTTCGGTGATCGTTGGCCAATTGCGAAACGGCACACCGTAAACCGGAACTCATGAACTACTTTGCCCACGGTCGTTCCTTTGTCGACGATCCGTACTTTCTAGTCGGCACCGCCGTCCCCGACTGGCTGAGCGTCGTCGACCGTGGGATGCGCGCGAAATCGAAATCGGCAGAGCGCTTTCTCGATCACGAAGATATTCGTGTGGCCGCTCTGGCGGCTGGCATCGTGCGTCATCATCACGACGACCGTTGGTTTCACCGAACCCGCGCCTTTGTGGAACTGAGCCTTCATTTCACCGCAGCCGTCCGCGGAGTGCTGCCGGGAGATGATGGTTTTCGCCCCAGCTTCCTGGGGCATATTCTCGTCGAGTTGCTGCTCGACGCCGAACTGATCGCCGAAGCACCCGCGCGTTTGGACGCCTACTATGCGGCGCTCGACCAGATCGACGCATCATTCGTGGCCGATACGGTCAATTCCATGGCAACTCGCCGATCGGAACGCTTGGCCGGTCTCATCCCGCTGTTTTGTAGCGAGCGGTTCTTGTACGATTATGTAGATGATGGGAAACTGCTTCGGCGGCTGAATCACGTGATGCGGCGAGTGAAACTACCGCTGTTGCCCGACAAATTCCTTGACATTCTACCTGGGGCCAGGCAAGAGGTACGCCGACGTCGCGGCGAGCTGCTGGCCGGCTCCGAAAATCATCGAGACGAACAGGAGAAAGAAACATGAAATTCGGTATGAATCTGTTGTTGTGGGCGGGTGAATTGAACGACGACATGATGCCGCTGCTTCAGTCGTTGAAGGATATGGGATTCGACGGCGTGGAGCTGCCGCTCTTCAATACCGATCTGGACTACGCCGAATGGGGACGGCGCCTGGACGACTTGGGACTGGAGCGAACGGCGGTAACCGTGCGTGGCGAAGAGGACAACCCGATCAGCCCGGATGCGGCGGTTCGCGCCAAGGGAATCGAAAACACCAAGATAGCAGTCGACTGCTGCAAGGCCGCCGGTGCAACGGCGCTGGTTGGCCCCTATCATTCGGCGCTGGGCTTCTTCAGCGGTCAGGGCCCAACCGAAGACGAATGGAAGTGGGCCGTGGACAGCATGAGGCCAGTGGCCGAGCATGCCGGCGAAGCGGGTGTGACGCTGGGAGTAGAGGCATTGAACCGCTTCGAGTGCTATTTCCTGAACACACACGCGGATTCTTCCCGATTCGCTCGCGAAGTGGATCATCCCGCCTGCAAGGTAATGTACGACACATTCCACGCTCACATCGAAGAAAAGAACGTCCCTCAGGCTTTACGTGATTGTGCAGACGTTCTTTGCCACGTCCACATTTCCGAAAACGATCGCAGCACGCCGGGCACCGGAAACGTACGCTGGGCGGAGAACTTTGACACGTTGAAGGAAATCGGCTACGACGGTTGGATGATGGTCGAGGCATTTGGGCTGGCCCTGAAGGAGCTAGTGGCCGCCACAAAAATATGGCGTCGCATGTACGACACGGAAGAGCAACTCGCCCGTGACGCTCTGGCATTCATGAAAGCAGAAGTCGCCAAACGTTGGTAGAATAGAGTCCCAATAGGGGCGATCCAATATCAGCCGAGCCCCGATAGGGGCGGTCCTATGTCAGCCCAGGGTGAAGCGGCGTGAGAGAAGCGAACGTCGCGCAACCCTGGGTTTGGAGGACTTGGAACCCAAACCCCGAAGGGGTGGCCCTAATCGTAAGCGAGCCGGTAGTCAAGGCGGCTCCATTGGGCTATCGCTATCAAGCATGCGCACTGTAAGTCTCCTCCTCACGTTAGGTCTCCTCGCTCTCTCGCCCGCTGACCGCAAGTCCGCGGGCGCCGAAGCTGATAGCCGGAAGCCCTTCTTCGATGCGAGAAAGCAGCGTACGCAGTATGCCGGCCCCGGTCGCGAGACATCCACGTCCGAGGAGGAAATTGAAGAAGTACTGATCGGCTACTTCGGCCCGAATGATCCCGACAATCCGGTCGGTGGGGACTTGTGGAGGGCCGCTCAGTTGGCCCTCGGTCGGGCGAACCGGAACGGCGGCTACCGTGGCAAGCCGTTCCGGCTGGTGCCAGCGTGGTCGGAGAATCCGTGGGGCACCGGCGTGAAACTGGTCGCACGCCTCGCCTACGACGATCGAGTTTGGGCGATCATCGGCGGCATCGACGGCCCCACAACGCACTTGGCGGAACAGGTGGTAGCCAAAGCCCGTTTGCCGCTCGTTAGTCCCATCAGCACCGACAAGACGGTGAATCTGGCCAACGTACCATGGATGTTCTCGCTGGCACCTGGAGATCATTTGCTGGCGCCCGTTCTAGCTGACGAAATCGTGGCTCGCACAGGTGATGGGCACTTCATGATCGTTTCCGCCGACGATCACGATTCGCGACTGCTGGTCGTCGAGTTGAAGAAGGCCCTTGCCAAGCATCGCGCGGTCGCAAGACGCGAGGTCGTTTTCCGGCAAGGCACAGAAGAGCTTCGCCGCATCGTTGCCCAACTACTCCAAGTCAGTCCCGATGTCGCAGTCGTGATAGCAGACGCCAACGATTCTGCTCGGCTAGTGACGGCCCTCCGTTCCGAAGAGTTCACGGGGGCCATTCACGGTGGTCCAGCGATGGGACGGCGACAGTTTCTGGGCAAAGCGGGCGATGCTGCGAAGGGAGTCGTGTTTCCCAGAGTTTGGAAACCCAACGACGCGTCCACTAGCTTTGTGCAGATGTTCCGGCAGAGCCACGGGCACGCGCCGGACTACGCGGCCGCCCACATGTATGACGCAGTAAACCTGTTGGTCGAAGCAATTCGCCGTTCCGGGCTGAACCGCGCCCGAATCGGTGATGCCATTCGCGAGCTATCTCCCTGGAACGGAGTAACCGGCACCGTTCGATGGGACGGTCTAGGCAGCAACACGCGTCTCGTCGACCTGGGAACGATCACGAACCGTCGCGTTGTATCCGTTCCAAAGCAGCCCGCCCCTTCTCCGTCGACGCCTCGTTGATACCCGCAGAGATCGGTCCGTTGTCCCCTTGGCCAGCCGGATAGATGGGATGGCGATAGGCACGGTAAGTTTCCGTGCGCAAATGAGCCAAGACGCTGTGTCCACGGCGCCGCTCGCGCTCGGCTCGTAACGCTGCAAGGTCGATGGGACCGACAACGATCTTGTCGCCCGCGCCAGGATCCGCTTGAGCCAAGATACGCCCGTCGTAATCAACCACCATGCTACCGCCAGGCCAACTGAAGGGTGGGTAACTGCTCAAGCTGGCCGCCTGATTCGAGGCCACCACGTAGCACATGTTTTCCAGGGCGCGGACGCGGTTCACCGTTGTCCACCAATCCATGGGCGTGGCGGTTCCCCAAGGATCCATGTACGCCGAGACTCGCACCAAGACGTCCGCGCCGCCCAGGGCCAGTTGGCGGATCGCTTCGGGGAACAGCCAGTCGTAACAGGTAGCAGTCCCAATTCGGCCAATCTCCGTATCAGTCACCGGATACACCGGCTCGTCGTAGCCGCTCAGGTCGTGCGGACTGGTGTGCAGTTCCCACGGGACCCACGTGTGTACCTTGCGGTATTTCGACAAGAGGCCGCCCGGACCAATCAGGCACGTCGTATTGAATACGTGCCCGGGCCAACGCGAATCCGATTCCAGAAACGTCCCGGTTTGAATATACACGCCCAGCTTTTTGGCCTTCGTCTCATACCGATCAGTGAACTCATTGGGAATCGGCACGGCCAGCCGGTCCAACAACTCTTCAACAGTAGGATAGATGGGGGCCGCGTGAGCGAACTCGGGAAAGACGACAAGACGCACGTCGAAGAACGGTTCGTAGCCCGTGACGGCATACTCGAGCATGTCGAGCATCCGTTTGACGCGGCTGCCGATTTCGTCGCGGTGTTTTGGATTGGGCATGTCCAATTGACATGCCGCTGCGTAGTAACGAGCAACGCTGGTCATATAGACTCGGATCAGCAGGTAGCAGGTAGGCCGGAACAAGAGAGGGCGCGGGGCGGGGGCAGTTGGGGGGTTGGGGGGAGCCGGCCGGGGGGGGGGGGGGGG
>CAZURK010000393.1:0-11779 GCA_964623055.1 uncultured Pirellulaceae bacterium | reverse complement strand
TTGCCGCCCTTTTGGGTAGGCTTCTGGCAGGGCTTTTTGCACTTCTTCTGCTTTGCATCCTTGCCCTTCTGAGCTGCGCCCTTCTGAGCAGCATCTTTCTGAGCTGCATCCTTCTGGGCCGGCTTGATTTCGCCCTTCTGAGCAGCATCTTTCTGAGCTGCATCCTTCTGGGCCGCATCCTTCTGGGCCGCATCCTTTTGAACCGCACCCTTGTCACCTTGGACCGGTTTCAGGTCCTTTTGTTCCTCCTGGGCCATTACGGATGAGCCGAGGAAAAACAAACCACAGATCGTCGCAATCAAAGTGTTTCTCATAAGATCGCCTCCAAAACTACCAACATTGCCCATAAACGCTGATCCATCATGGCACACTAATCGTCCTTTGCAGCCGTTTTTATACTAAATAATCCACTGTTTCTAGATTAACAGCGACTATTTTTGGAAAATTTACGGAAATTCGCAATTGCACTGGCAAAGCCACTTGTAGGTGGGTTAGGTCGAGCAGTGGCTCCTGCTCGGTGGTTCTGTGCCTGTCTGCCGAAATTGCTATCGACTCTTGGCGGCTGGATCGTGAACCTCTGTCGTGTGCATCGGTCAACCCATTTGACACACAACAATTCCCTATTCAACGAAAACAGGAAACGATTGTCAACCGGCACTCTCTGCCTGATGCCCCTAATTTTCCAAATTTCTGCGTTGGGCGGATCGAGTGCCGAGAAAGTGTTGTGAGCGAAACTGTCATCCACATATTCGGTCGATGGCACTTCGTCAGTCAAAAAAGGTCGGAACCCGCATGCGAGAACCGACCTCTGGCGTTTTTCGCTGATGATCGAAAACGAACTCCGACGACTATGCATCTGGAACGGGCGGAGCCGCTACTTCTGGAGCGGGCGGCTCGGGAGCCGTCACTTCCGGCGTGGCTTCTTGCGGGGCCGCCATTTCCGGAGCGACTTCCACCTTCTGCACCGAACCCTTGACCGGAGCACATGTGGTCACTGGCGCACAAGTTGTCATGGGTGCGCAAGTCGTGGCCGGACGGCAGATGATGACCCGACGCACGTGGCATCTGGGGGCACAGGTAGTTTTCGGAGCGCACGTGGTCATTGGTGCGCTGGTGGTAACCGGTGCACAAGTCGTCATCGGAGCACGGGTCCGCATGCGGCGTACTCGAACCTTCGGCGAGCAGGTCGTCTTCGGTGCACATGTGGTCATGGGTGCGCTTGTGGTAACCGGTGAGCAAGTGGTCATCGGGGCACAGGTCCGAACACGGTACACTCGAGTCTTCGGCGCACAAGTCGTCTTGGGAGCACACGTGGTCATCGGAGCGCTGGTCGTAACCGGCGAGCAAGTGGTCATCGGGGCACGGGTACGGTAGCGGTGTACTCGAACCTTTGGCCCACAAGTCGTCTTGGGAGCGCATGTGGTCATCGGGGCGCTGGTCGTAACCGGTGCGCAAGTCGTCTTTGGTGCACACGTTGTGGCGGGAGCACACGTCCGGAAATGACGCACGTGGACCCTTGGCCCGCACGTCGTCTTCGGTGCACACGTGGTCATTGGGGCACTTGTGGTCACCGGTGCGCAAGTCGTCTTCGGTGCGCACGTCGTCGGTGGAGCGCAAGTGGTCGTTGCGTAACCGTGACCGGCGAAGGCGTCGCCGCACACGAATGCCACCAACGCCACAAGGGACAGCATCAGAATCAGTCGCTGGTTCATTGTGGATTCGACCTCCAAGTTACTTGAGTTATGGATACGTGATCGGTTCTAGACTTCCGGAAGCACTGCATTCCGTTGTTTGGGGCGTGAAGGCTGCACCAACAGGGATCACCCTGTTGGTTTCGGCATGTCACTGGGGTGGTTCTTAGTGCCACCTCAAAAATTACCAATATTACCCATTGGCCCTGATCCATCATGCCGCGCAGTTCAACCTTGTCTTCCGTTTTATACTAGATAGTCCATTATTTCTAGATTCTCTGTAGGATTTTCCCTGGATTTGCGGAATTTCCGATCTGCAACGACAATGGCAGGTCAACACTTCACCACCGCGGCGCATTGTACCAATAGAGTGGTGGCTATGGGCACATTTGAACTGAATGCTGCGATCGCCGGCGGGCTCGGACGCGTGGAAACGGATCGGTGTGGAGTGTCGCAATCACCGCGGGAATTGCTGCGCGAGGTCTGGGATGAAGCAGCGTCCGAGCTATCGCGGTTGGTTCGCGCGATGGGAATCGAACGCGACAGCGTGGAAGACGTGCTGCAGGACGTGTATCTCACTGCATGGCAGAAGCGACCTTGCGGCGCTGATCGGATAGAGTTGCGTCGGTGGCTGTTCAGAATCACCGTGAATCGCTGTAACCTCCGGCACCGCCGCAAAAAGCGATGGCGGTCCGTGTTGACCGCAGTGACGAGGCATTGGATAGCCTCGCCTGCAGAAAACGAGGCGGAGGAGATTGCGAATCGAAACGAGGAACGCAAGCTAGTTCATCAAGCGTTGGATGCGCTGGAGCCACATCTGCGGAGTGTCTTGGTTCTGCGTTATTTCCTGGAGTTGGACTCGAAAGAAATCGGTCGCGTGCTGGACGTTCCTGATTCTACCGTAAGGAGTCAACTGCACAGCGGACGAAAACGCCTGGCTCAGGCTTTGCGTCAAGCAGGGTACAGTGATGAATGAGATTGCATGTGAGACCATTGAGTCGTTGCTGGTCGAGTACTTGGACGGCGATCTGGGCGACTCCGAGTCACAAGGGGTCGCCGATCATGTCGCCCAGTGCTGCGAATGCCAGGCCCACGCCGATTTGCTTCAACGTTCTCTGGCGATTGCCAAACGTCAGTGGGAGGAAGCGGTATCCGATTCTCCGGCAGTTACGTTCCGAACCACCGAGCGACGGCGCCGGAAAAGACTGACCGTCGCCGCCTGCGTGGCATGCGCGGCCGTCGTCATGCTCGGAGCGGCGATTGTGGCGATCGATCAGGGCAGGCGTCTTGTTCATCGGAACGAATTCCACGCGGGGTCTCGGGAGGGCGAGGCTCCCGGTTCCGCGACTGTTTCCAGCAAGGATCCTCATGAGCCAAATGTCGCTCGAAATCGGTCTCCGAGACCCGTGGACGAAGCGTCGGGACAAGCCGATATTGACGCGATGATTCTGCGCGAGGTGCAATCCGCGCGTCTGGCGGCGTCTGCTCGACTCCTGGCATCCCAGCCCGGACTTGAGGAGTTCTCCGATCGGGCCGCGTCTTACCTTACGAGTGCGTACGGCGACCACCAATCGTCTGCTAAACGCAAACACATCGTTAGCGAAAATGGGAGCTAGACAATGAAACGAGTCGCGTCCATGCGGTCAATCATCGGAGTCTCTTCCCGACGGAGTGTCTTTCGTAGGACGGATTGCCAATCCGCCCCACGTTGGTTGCAGTATTGCGCTTGCCTATTTGCCCTGTTCTCCATCCAAGTGGCCGTCTTCGCGGTCGGCGCGGAAGCTGCTGAAGAGAAGCCTGCAAGCAGCGGAGCGAAGGTTGACAGCGCCCAGCAGGACGTGGAGGTCGGTCCAAGTCTGTACACCCGCCCCGACGTCGTATTCGAGGTGAAAGAAGAACCACTGACCAGGCAACTGACGGCCAGCGATCCCAATGCGATCAAACGAATGTTGGAATGGCAGCATGTCGCCGTTGTGCAACTCGTTGTTCCAGGAAGTTCAAGTTTCGACCGGCGGCCGGACCCGCCTCTGATCCCCAAGGAGTTCTACGGCCTCGCGTACATGTGGGGCGGACCGTTGTACCTTGCTGTTGATAGGCCGGAAAAGCCTGAGCGGGGAATGGAATACTTTGGAGCCGAGTACTTCGCTCAGGTTGCAGCCATGATTCCTAAGGAGAAGCTACCTGCGGACACGCTGTTGTCGTCCTTCACCAAGGGTCCGGGTAAGGTCCCCTTTCTCGAAATATCAGATAGAAAACAACCCGGCAAAACGGAGGGGTATTTGCTCGAGTTTCAAATCCTGGCGCCAACCGAGGACGAGGCCCGCGAACTCGCGAGCACGATGCTGTTCCTGTTTGATCAGGGCCTGATTCGTCCGGTACAAATCCAATTGCACAAGTCGAAACGGGCTGCCGAAGAGCAGCTTGAGGAAATGCGGAAAGAGCACCAGGAGGCCAAGGATGAATATGGGCAACTCCACGAAAAAATTCGGGCCCCCGTTCTAGTCAATACTGATTCGCTTGCCGAATTGCGAACTCAGCGTCATTTGCTGGCGGTGGACTTGGCGGGAGCGAAAGCTCGTGTCTTGGCTGCCGAACGATTCTTGGAAACGGAGAAGGCTCTGGGCCAAGACCGCGAGCATATCGAGAACCTCAAGATCACGGCGGAAATCGAGCTAGCAGGACTGGCGGCGCGCCAAGAAGCTCTGGACTCGTTGATCAGGGCTGGCGAGCAACGCATAGAGTTGCAGCATCGCTACAGCAAGGCCGTCTCGCGAAGCAACCAGGCCTCACGGTCGGTGTCGAAGTACGAAGAGTGGCTCTCTAAGGCCGAAGAAGCAATCGAGTTACTCGGGCCGTTCCGATTGCATGGTGGGAAAGTGGTAATCCGGCCGGTCAAATGGTCGGCGGATTCGGAAAACGAGACGAGCCGTTAACTGCCGCACCTACTGCGTCGTTTCTTCCGGGCTACTGCGGTCCAGCACGTTCTCCAACGCTTCGCGCAATTGGTCGGCGTACTGCGGTCCGCCACCGACGAACAGACGGGAGACGTTGCCGTCGCTGTCGATGATCACGGTTTGGGGTATGGCGGTCGCAGCGTACTTCCCCGCAACCACGCCATCGCGATCCAGGGCCACAGTCGGCTCAAGTTCAAGTCGCTTGAGCGTGGGGGTGATGCGGTCTGGGGCTTCTTCCAAGTTGACGGCCACCAACAGCACGTCCTGGTCTTGGAACTCGGCAACCACGCGATCAAGCTGAGGCATGATCTGGATGCAGGGCCCGCACCAGGTGGCCCAGAAGTCGAGCACGACGACCTTGCCGCGATGGTCGCTCAGGCGGAACTTCTCGCCGTCTAACGTATCCAGTTCGAAGTCGGGAGCCAGCTTGCCGACCAACGCCGAGTCGGTTCCCGGCGTGCGACTGCCTTGTTCGCCGCCTTGGGTGACGAATATGGGGTCGATGGCGTTTCGCAGTCTCCATCTTTGATAGGCGAGCTCCGGCGCTGTCTGCTCGATGGCTCCGCCGATCAGCAGTTGATCGACCTCCTTCAATTCAACTCGGCACGCCCCGAGCACGTCGCTGGTGCCGCTCAAGATCGTATCGGTCACTTGCTCTGGGACAAACGTCAGGCGAATACCGTCGTCGCGAAGCGCCTGCACGCGTGTTGCTGTGGTTGGCTCCGACGCAGCCACCTTCTCGGCGGATGCGCCCAGTTCATCGTCGTGCAGCCAGATGATTCGCGTGACGTACTTGCGAGGCAGTTGTCTGGTCTCCAGGCGCACCTCGACGGTAATCGTCTCGTCGTCCATGTCGATCAGCCGAGCCCGCAGATAGTCGCCGCTGGTCGAGCGAATCAGATGTGTGGGTGGGTTGTCTCTCTGCATGCGCGGCAACGTGAGCAGGCGGTCGCGTTTGGAGCTGTTGATCTTGGTTGCCCGGCTTCGATTCTCCAATTCGACCGCCTTGATCTTCTCGTGCGCCACAAACGTGGCATCAAATACCGAGGATTGAAACGTGACGCCTCGCTCGTCAATCTGCTCCACCTTGCACGGGATCGTGTCGCCCGTCCGCAAGAAGAGACTGGGGCCAAATCGCGGCATTTGGCGCCGCGGAGCCGCCGGGGCTGGGCTTGACCGACCACCGCCGAGCACTTGAACCAACTGCCCCAATACGCCCCCTGGTTGGGCTTGCACATGCACGTGTCTCGTCGTCTGATTCTGCGTCCGAGGCGCGGGTGGGGGCTCGCGATACACGATTCGCCCAGAGATTCCGCGTCGAATGGCACCGGCGGTGACGCTGCCGCGCGGATGCCATACCAGGCATGTCGCATCGGGCTGGTCGCTGCCCACCACCAGGCACCCACTCAGCTTGACGCCCTCCATCTCCAATCGGCCGACACGGCCACTAGCGTCCGTCGGCGGTCTCTCGCTGTCCAACACCACCAGCGTGTGCAATTCACTTACGCGCAGACCCAACGGTTCTGCCACGCCGGGGCACGTCATCCACAGCCGCCCGTCTTCCACCTTGATCAATTCGCCACTGAGCCGAACTCCATCCTGGAACGCTGCGCGGATTTTGCGCGATGGCAGATCACCCGACGGTGACAACGCAACACTTCCGACTTGGTCCCCGCCGATCCGAATCTCCGTACCATCTTCGTCGACGATGAATTCCTTCGTGGCGGCATCAAGTCCTTTGATTTCGCCGTAGACGATGGAACCGTCGGAGCGATGAATTCGAGATTTGTCCGCCTGCACCTCGCGGGGCGGTTCACCGTTCCATCGCCGGATCCGGAGCTGTTCCAGCCGCACGTTACCCTTGTAGTTGAACAGCCGGATGATGGGAGACGGGCTCGAGTCGGGATCCGTCACCGTCAAATCCGCCAGTTGCTTGCCCTCGGCCGAAAAGACGATAGCTCGGTTGCGTTCCTGGTCCAGGTACACCAGGAAGTGAGCACGGCCAGCGCCGACGAGGAGTGTCTTGAGCGAAGCCAGATCCGCTTCATCATCCGTTTCCCGGAAAATCACCAAGTCATTGTCCCAGGCTTCGAAACGAAATGCTGGTCGGACCAAGACCTTGTTCCATTTTTCCCACGCACGCTCGTGTTTCTCACGGTTGGCGCCCAGGGCCAACACAAAGTCGGGCTTGGCCGTCCAGGAGAGGGCGAACTCGATACTGGCTTTTGCGGGCATACCGAAATCGCCTACGATCGTCGCACCATCCTGATCCGTAACCAGGTGCCCGCCTTCCTGCCGCCATGCCCCGTCGGGTATGGGCTTGTCCCACTCCGACAAGCCATTTGGCCCCAGGTAAACCAGGTCCGCCCCATCACTCCACCGTAACATTCGGCGGATGTTTGGCCGTTGTATGTGGACAAGACCGAAGCGTTGTACTTCCAACTCGGCTTCTTCGGAGGACAAACCGACGAGCGAGCCAAACAGCAGATCGCCGCCAGCCAATTCGATGCAGTATTCGCCTGTTGGCTTCGGCCGTTCGGCAGGGGGTGGAAAGTGGACGACGCTCACCCCTTTCCAGTCGAAGTCGAACGGAGCCGCGAACGCCGAGCCCTGCCAGCGCAAGATGTCGGGTCGATCGCAATCCATCAGTTCGCCTGCCACATGGTCACCATTGGCCAAACGCAGGGTCGAGGCAGTCGCTGGCGTTTCGGCGCCGTGCGAGTCGCCGTGAATCGGTGACAGCACCGGGACGACGAACAACCAGAAAAACGAGACACGCAAAACTTTCACGGTTCTATCGCTCGTAGATGGGCAGGAATCGGTAGTTCAACGCCAGTGCTAATAGCGACAGGGACGTACTGATTGAAGGGCCAAGCTGCCCATTGATACTGCCGTTGCTTTGTTGGGCATTTTTCAACTGTCGGATCAGGAGCTTGTTCCACTTCTCCCACGCGTCGATGTCGCCTTGAAATAGTGCTTGGGCTTGGTAGTAACGCGCATACTCCGGCCACTGCTGCGCGGGTTGTTCGATTCGCTGCGTCAGGTGTTGCAGCGCAGATTTGTATTGGGGCAAATCCTTGCGGCGTGCCACGGCGAACACGAGCGTGGCGATGGACGATCTCGCAATCGAATCACCAAAGCCGCCCATGCCGGAGTAGCCGACTTGGCCCGAACTGGAGGTCATGCTCTTGTAGTACGAAACGGCCTTGTCGATGGCCGTGTCCGGCACCTCGATGCCGGCGTTGCGTGCGGCCAGCAGTCCCACCAACACAGCGCCGCTGACCGACGTATCCGCATCGGTTGAATCGGGCGAGTACCGCCATCCACCGACGGAGTTCTTTTTCTGAGAAGTGATCGCCGCGCGCACCGCCAACTCCAACGTCGCGCCAATCGAACGGCGATTCGAGCTTTGCCCTGCCGGCCACAGATCGCGCTCGTCCACCGCCCCGTAGGCTTCGGCGAGGCCGAGCATCCCGAACCCGTGATGGTACATGCTGTTACCCAGATACCCGGTGGCGCTGTTCTGCTGGGAGATAATGCTTCGCAGCGCCCGCCGCACATGGTTTCGGTATAGCCCGAAGTTCGGATCCTCGCCCGATGCAAGAAAGACCATCAGGCCCAATCCGGTGGCGCCGGGGCCCGTTTCGCCGCCGGTCCAGGTGCCGTTTTCCGACTGCGTGTTCGCCAGATACTGCAGGCCGCGGTCGTATATCTCGCGCACGTCGCGCGGAACGACTTCGCCGTGGTGTGTGAATGGAAGCTGTGCGTTGGCAACAGCGGTGCACATGACGACGGACAGGCAGACCGCCAATGCGATCGGCGTCCGCCGTCCAACGCCGGGGCGGGTCGCGAAATGTTGCCGTGGGCGTTTCAAGACTGGAGATCGGGAGGGCGAAGCTCCTGCTGAGCTGTGTCTTCCCGTGGTCTCGGCTCGGCGGGAGCCTCGCCCTCCCGGTTTTGAAACCACGTCTTGTAACCCAGACTTGTCAATCATGCTGCCATTCCAACAGTGGTGGTTTCAGTTTCGCCTCCGGCTCGCGGATGAACGAATGGGATCTATTGTATGAATCCGTTCCTCTTCAGTTGCGCTTCCATCCCCTTTGCTGTGACGAACAGTTGAGTCAACGCTCGCCATTGGGCCTCATCGAAAATGGGTTTCAGTGTCTCCTCCGGTATCTTGGCGGCATGGTACAGCACCACGTAGTAGTCGTACTCGCCGAACTTGGTAGGTGGCTCGGCATCGTCCAAGAGCAGTTTCACGAGCTTCTGCCGCTGCACATCACGTAGCGGCACTCCGGTCTCCAACATGGCGACGGCCAATTCGACCTTGGCTTCATACCGAAACTTCCGTCGTTCACGCTCCCGCTGCTCGTACTGAACGGACTGATTGGAATCAAGCGTCCGCTTCAGGACCTTGTGAAACAGGGACGTCTCGTCGAAGATCCCGCTATTGAATCTCGTTCGCAGCGGCTGCAAGTCCTGCCAGATCTGATTGATCCTGTGTTGGTCGCGTCTGACCTCGCGGAACTTCTTCTTCATCTCTTCCACGCCGCCAAAAAACCTCTTCACGTCGCCGCGGCCTGCCAACTGCAGCTTCTTCTTCTGGGCGTCTGACAACTCGCATGCGCGTTCGACGGATTCCACCTGCAGCGTCAGCAGCGAATCGAGTCTCTTCGTAACCTGCAAGTTCGTCTTGCCTCCGAAAACCCACTGATTGAAAGTCTCTTCCGGGATCTCGAAGTTCACGGCTTGGCCCATCCCCGCCGCCGGGGCCAAAACTGCATCTTGGGCATCCCAGTCGTCCTGCCCCCACGCCGCCGATCCAAGGACGATGATCCCAAGGGCTGCAGCGACAAGCAGCCGTCGACGCAATGCATGGAAATGGTTGATCATGCGTAGCTCCTCAGTCGCCGTCCCACTAGAAGGCGTATCAGAACCGTAGCCGCACTCGCCAGAGTGCGGTCGGATGCGGGCGAAGGCCCGCGTTCTGGCGAACGCGGCTACGGCCGGTTTGGGTCCCGAATGCCTTCTACTCGATCATTGTTCTTCAATCTGCTGTTCCTCGACAGCGAACTCGACTTCTTCGACCGCAAAATCGAGATCGACTCCCATGATACCGTCGTCAACCATGACCATAACCGGGGCAAAGCCGAATCCACCATGCCCCATGGCTTGCTTCTGAGCCCCGCGCCAGACGGTCTTCTGCGTTTCGTTCAGGAACGGAACAACGTGCTGGTCGGGTATGTGCGGAAGATACTGGTTGTTGTTGTGGATCAGAATCTCAAGCGACTGGGTCCATGCCCCCTGCCAGTTTGTAGTGAGCGACTCAATCAGTTTGCCGCGCTGTTCGACCGTCAGCACGAGTTCCTCGTCCAGCTTCGCAACAAGGCTCAGCACAGCGGCGCGTTTTCGATGCGCATCGCGTTTGTCTCGCTCCTGCTGATACGCATTCGCCTGCTCGGCGCTGAGCTTCTGTTGCACCAACTTGGTCAACTGCTGCTGAACCAGTTTGCGCGGGTCGGGCATGGACTGTGCGCGGATTCTGCCTCGGCCCTGCCTCATGTTGTTCTGAGCGATTGCGTACTCTCTGACCGCAACTCGAAGACGCTGGTCTGCGGCTTTGGTAATCTGTTCGCTTTGTTCTTTGTTCAGCCGACACACCCGTCTTATGAACGCCAATTCCGGTTTCAGCAGGGGCTGGAATTGGGGAAGGTATTGTCGTTCCAGATTGACGACGTTCGGATCAGCGTCTTCAGCCAGAGCGCCAACCAGAACGTCGATCAGCGAACCGGCGTCCTCCTCGATCTGAGCTTCGACGGCGGGCTTCGCTTCGTCTGCCACCGCCGCGTCCTCATAGCCCTGCGGGACCTCCTCTTCTTCCTCGTCCTGGGCGAACCCGATTCCCGGGACCAACCACAAGCACAGAAGAACAACTCGGCTCAACTGGTGAATGGAGGACTTCATGTATCGGCCCCTCTTCAAGTGGCTTGTGGCAAGTGGCTTGTGGCAAGTAGTCAAGCAATGCCACTCGCCACCTGCCACTCGTCACTTCCTACCCATCCGGGTGTTCAAGTCGATTGAAATACTCGTCCAGGCCGGCGCGGAACTCTTCGGGCAGCGAGCGTCCCGAATCGCCGACCGATTGATTCACGCCGCGATCCTCGCGCACTTCCTTCTCGTTCACGCCAATGCCCAATAGCGCCAACGCGGTATCCAGCGTCGTGCCTCCGCCTCCGCCTCCCGGCGTCGTCCCGCTGCCTCCGCCTCTGCCCGGGTTGATGCGGCGGGATTGCAGCAGCAGTTCGATCACCTCAGTCTCGGCGCCAATGGCCGGCGGGCCGGTTTCGGGCCGGGCGAGAATCTCCGTTGTCTCGTTCATGACCATCGCCACGGTTTCGAGCAGATTGATTTCGTAGGCGAAGTCCATCTCGCCGTCCGGCAATTCGCGAATCCGGTCGGTCACTTTCACCACTCGGTCCTCCAAGCCGTCTTGCGTCTCGGACAGCTTGTCGGCCTGATCTCCGTATTCGTCTTCGGGCAAAGCGGGTTTTGCCTGTTCCGCCACACGAGTCTCCTCGCGTAGATTGACTTCGCCTTCCAGAATCTGCAGCACTTCAAGCACGATCGATGGCGGCAAACTGCCGGCCGATTTCGAGCCCCGTCACGAACCGCCGCTGGCCGGATCGACCAAATCCTCTGCCCAGCGATCCATCGTGTCGGACCAAAACTCGCATTGAGCCATTGACAATCCATGTTCCTGAGGAATGTCGTCGCCCAGTTGCCGCAGACCACCGATCACATCCTGTTCCTTCATGTCCTCCAGGACCGTCTTGAACTTCATGAATTTGCGGCGTTCAAAGTACGCCTGCATGTCGTCCATGATCAGCGAGACGTTGAGGCTGCTCTTAGCCTCCGAATCCGACAGTTCCGTGAAGACCTTCTTCTTCGCGGTCCCCGTCGGTAACGCACCCAAACCGAAGGCCCCCTCCAACTGCTTGCCGATGCGGCCCGCGACCTGGTACTGTTCGCGCGAGGCCGCCTTCAGCCGTTTGACCAGCGTGCTTCCTTCGAGGTTGGCAAGGATGTTGTTCAGTTCGTTGGCGATCTTCTCGAATTCGGCCAGCAGGTCTTGTT
>CAZURK010000392.1:0-11996 GCA_964623055.1 uncultured Pirellulaceae bacterium | reverse complement strand
CGGCGAGATAGTTTTTCATGCAGTCATTAACACTCACTCCCCTTCGGTTCCGTAGACCTGTGCTTAAGTTAAAAAACGCGTCGCTTCAGGTCTCGTAAATCACGTTCGCGTAACCACTTCCGACAAAGGGACGCTCCCTTCGCACCTACGAACTTCTCAATATTTTCAATAATTCCGTACCGTTATCAACCGATTCTGTACCGGATTCTGTACCGTGTGACAGCAGGCTGCTCTTGAATCAATGTGTGTTTTCACGCCGCCGATGCAGAACCAGCAAGTCGATCCTGGTTCCGAACGTGGTCCAAATCGAGACCGAACAGTCTCGGCTCTGCCCTTCCCAAACGCAGATTCGCGGTGCATCTGCGCGAAACTCTCACGGCTCTGACGATCGCATAATCGGTATTTGGAGAGGCCGGTCTTCAGGGGCGGATTTGCCATTCCATCGAACACGTAGCGCTGTACAACGGATGTGTAATCCCATTCCAAAGTACAACATACGACGATACAGCCATGCCGGAGATCTTCCACCCCCTGCTCGCCCTTATTGCCTCCGCGACGAACAATGAGCTGGCAAGATATGTCGAATATCTCAAAGAGGAAAACAAGACTTTGAGGGCTCGCATCCCCGGCCAGATCCACACCAAGCCGCAGGAACGCGAGCGGTTGCTCAAGTACGGTAAGGCCATCGGCCGGGCCATCGAAGAACTGATCACGATCGTCTCACCAGCGACATTCTACCGCTGGGTCCGCGAGGAGAAGAACGGAAAACCCAAGCCGAAGAACACCAAAGGTGGCCAAAGAAAGCCCAAGCAGATCCGGGAGCTGGTCATAGAGATAGCGAAAACCACCGGCTTTGGCTACACCCGTATCATCGGCGAGCTGCGTAAGCTCGGCATCAAGAAGATCAGCCGCCAGACTGTCAGAAACATCCTCAAGGAAGAAGGCATTCAGCCAGCTCCAGATCGCACATCTGACAACTGGGACAACTTCATTAAGCGACACGCGGAGACGCTTTGGGCCGTTGATTTCTTCTCTGTGAGGACTGTCACGACGCGCGGCTTACGCCACATGTATGTCATGGTTTGGCTCTGCATGACCAGCAGGGAAGTGATCGTATCCGAGTCGACCGAGCATCCCAACTCGGCCTGGGTGGTGAAGCAGACCGACCTGTTCGTGGATCAGACCGCGGGCCGGGAAAAGAAGCCCGACATTATCATGCATGACCGGGACACGAAGTTCACCAAGGAGTTCACGGCGAAACTGAAAGAACGCGGTCTGCGGACAAATGCCTTGCCGAAGGCGAGTCCAAACTTGAACGGCAGATGCGAACGGATAATCGAGACCATAAAATTGGAGTGCTTGTCCAAGTTCATCATCTTTGGCAAGCGGCATCTCGACTACTTGGTTGGCGAGTTTGTGGAATACTACAACACTCGGCGTTCGCACATGGAGCGGGATAATCTGCCACCCGTGCGAGAGGAACCGGACGAGGTCGACACGTTGAAGCTGGATGAAATCGAGGTGAAGTCGTACGTCGGGGGGCTGGTCAAGTCGTTTGAAAGGAAGGTGGCTTGACTTGACCGTGGATTCTCTCGTGCTAGTCACCCTTGTGTTGGGGCAATCCGCGTTTGGTGTTCGATCTTGAGGTTTGACCAGGACAGAACGCAACGAAGAGGATGCGAGAAGGCCCAGCCCGGAAGTCTGCCCGCTGCCTAGCCAAAGAACATTCTGGCGATCCCTGGTCGGATGCTAATGGATCGACCAAGCACTTGGTCCAGCGCGCGGAGGTGTGTCGGACGAATGGCACTAGCTTAAGCTGTGGTGCCATCGATTTCGCGTTGGTCTCTGAGCAACGACACAAGGCTGCGCTGCACATCATTGTGTTGCTGTTCGTGCGGCGCGCCTTTCGCGGGCTGGCAAAGTCGTTTGAGAGGAGGGCGGCGTGAAATGCCGACGCCTCGATTGTGCAGACCGAGGATACCCAGCGGATGTCGTGATACTCACCCCTTATCCGGTTATCGCTTCGTCACTGTCAGGCCGCTGATGATGGCGAATCGGCGCCACAAGGATCGAGCAGACGTCAGAATCCTGAGTATTGGTGGGGCATTATAAGAAAAAGAAAAAAGACATCCATGCTCGGAGGACCCGCTCTTGATCGAGGTGGTTTTCCGTGCGTTGCTTTCCGGATCGCGGCGCACGCGTCTAGACCGATATTTGATTCGGGAGCGGCCACGAGTCCTCGGCGACGTCTCGGCTTGGCTCTGACCGGAGAACCGACGAACGGGGGTCATCCTAACGCCGGCGTCTAACGTGGGTGATGATTGATCTCGCCCGCCGCCGACCGGACGAGAGAAGGCCGCCTGGAAAGGGCCGACAGCCTTAATAAAGCCGATTCGTGACGAACCTGCCGGCTTCTCTTTAGGCTTGGCACGGTATCTGCAACTAACTTCCCCCGTGGTCAGCTAATACGCCGCCTGCCCGAGCGCCAGGTAGCGCATCCGATATCGCCGAGAATTGGCGCACTCGGCAAAAAGACAAGGGGTTCCCAAATGTTACCCGACGACTTGCCTGTTTTTTCGGTTTTTCGGCAGCCCTTGCTGCTGCCGCCTCCACCGGATCCGGTGGCGCCCTGGCGCGGCGGGTTAGCCGAGCCGCCACCTCTGCCGTTCATCGATCCCCATTCGCACTTGCGTGGCCCATTGCCGCCGCCGCCAGCGCCTCCGTTCGTGGATCCCTTCCGACCATGGCGTTGGTAATTGGGAGTAGTTGAACAACGAATGGCGGATTTAGCGATGGTCGAGGGGGCCGCGCCAGAGACTATATCGATAGCATCGTTCTGCCTGGGGAGGCCTGAGGGGGCTTCTCCCTGGGGCAGACGATGCGCCAGCAGTCGAGGGCTTGATCGACGACCGATCTCAAGACTACAACACGATCAAGCTCCATCGATTTCCAGCAGTAGTGCTGATGCGGCTAGTGGCGTTGGACGGGCCATCGTTCGTCTGGGGAGATGCATGCCAAATAGTGATCTACCTGAGCAACCGATTTTGATTGCTGGCGATTGCCCGGCGGCAGCGTCTGCGGCGCGAGTCCTTTCGGTTTTGCTTGGCCGGCCACTGAAGGTGGTGGACCATAATGCTGCTGAGGAGATAGGGCGAGTTGCACCGCAAGCTTTGTTGATCGTTGGGTCGTTCCCTAACAGAGATGATGTGCCGTTGGTCCTCCGTCTTCGGCGAACCGGCTTCGCTGGCCCAGTTCTTGTGGTTACGACTGGAACGTATGGGGCACTGTTGGAGAAGCACCGAGTGTTGGCTTTCGGGGAGGGGTCTCACGGAAGCTGGTATCCGTCCAATGGACTTGGCAGCTTGGTTGAGCAGGCGACGGGCCTATTGCCTTTGGAACCCGAGAACCTGCAGATGCTTCAGCGGGAAATCGAGATGCGAGTCCGACGGCCTGCCCAGCGAGTTCATCAGATTCTGGCTCAATTGAAGCCTGGGGTTCCACCGCCATCCACGGCGGCGCACGGATTAAGAGATCTCATCGGCGAACTGCGTTGCAGTTCGTCTCGGCCTTGCCATAATGTGGTCACGGTCGGAGATCAGACGTCCACGTTGCACGCGCACTTCGAGCGATTGATGGGTTCGTTGAGCGAGTCAAGCGTGGTTGTGCCTTCGATAATCGCCGAGATCGAGCAGGCCGTTAATCGATGGGAAAAACTCGCCATAGACGATCCATTTCAGGGACCCACTGTCGCTTGAGAAGAGCAACCCGATTATTCGGCGAGAAGGCTTTTGGTCTTGGCCGTGCTTGGTCGGGTGTTACGAAAGGTCGCGGACCCCAACATGAGCCTACCCACGAAGCAACCGGCAGGTGCCGGCCCGACGGTGCTGATTCTTGATGACCAGGAGGCGTGGCTCGGGATGCATGAGCGTCGCCTCAGTGGGCATGGCTATGCGTGTGTTTCCACTCAGCGCAGTGACGAAGCGATTCGTTTGGCTGTAGAGCACCGCTCCATCCAATTTGCCGTGATTGATGAAATCCTGCTTGTACCTTCGGTGCGTGGGGCTTCGCATGGGCTAGAGCTACAGCGGCACCAAGGACGAGGTGTTGTCAAGGAGCTTGCAAAGAAACGCCCAGATCTGCGAATCGCGTATGTCACGGAAGCACCTCACGCACGTGCCAAACAAGAGGAAGATGCCTCAAGCATACTAGAGAAATTCGGGGAGGAGGAAGGAGGTCTACTCAGCTTGCCAGGAGTCGTGAGGGTATTCCACAAAGACAGGATCGATAAGAACCCTGACCGGGAATATGCTGCTCTATTCGAGCTCGTGGATGAGGCGATTCGTGGCCAGAGTTCACAATCTCAATCCACAGAACGACAGGTTGTCGTTGTTGGATACGGAGTTGACCCGCCTATCTTGGAGCAAGCTCGAGAAATGCAAGAAGATGAGGCGGCGGCTTCTCGCGATTGGGATGGGTCGAGTAGCCAACAGATACAGAGGGAACGCGGAAGGGCGAAAACCAGACCGGGGCCGCAAAGTTGGATTCGCTTGCGCGACTACGCGAAGCTTCTTGGAAAAGCGTGCGACGCGCCTAGTAGACTGAACCCCGATGAAATCCAGGACCCCGACCAACTGTTGCGAGATATCATCGACAACGCTGACAAGGCGATATTTCTTTGGCGGCCAGAAACTGATGAAGTTGAACGGCTCTCGTCCATAAGATCGGGAACGCAGAGTTTTCGGATTCTGGAACTGCTGGTGGCAAAGGCGGAGAAGGGAGAAGCGGTGTCGGTCTGTGAAGGAGAGTATGAATACCGGGCGCGCACGACTGGGCCACCCACCGTCCGCCCAAACCAACCGGCGGCAAGTGCGGAACTGTCCGCCTTCGAGCATCTCCAAGACGGGATGTCCATCATCTCCGGTCCGCCCCAGCGACGGTCGACACCATTTCCCACAGCGGTTTCCCGGCTCAACGAGAAGTTGGTCGGGGCTGGTGTACGCGCCAGGTCGAGCGGCCTACCGTTGAAGCTAGGTGAAACCGGCACTGTTTCGGACGGGTATTTTGCAGACTTCCAGATACAGGCCTTCCTGATTCCGTCCCATCCGGCTCTTGACTATCCTTAACCAAACCAGGGGCTCCCAGGGTCCGCTGGGTCATGTGACAAGCCCGACGGCCCCAAGTCTGGTACCTGGATTCCTGTGCCGGTAGGCCAGGACGCCGAAGACTCACGTATGTCACAGGATTTCGATTTTGTCGGTGCCTGATGGCTTTGCCCGAACTCCGCGCGCCCCAAGGTCCTGGCTAACCCGCCTCCCTGTAATCGGTTACAGCCATCTTTTTCTCCGAGAATCTTCAAGTACCGAAATTCAAAGGCTTTACGACCTTTTCTCGGTCTCAGCACTTGTGCTGTAAACAGTACAGGTAAGAGTGTTGTGATTTCCGGGATGTCTCCGGCTTGTTGAAAGCCGTGGACAAACAGTACTTTCTCGATAAGGAGTAGGAGCATGTCGTTTGAGTTTGACCCGTCGCCGGCGGCTGGACGGGGTTTCCGCTTTGTTACCTCACCGCCGGTGCAACTGGATCCGATCGTTAGTTCGTTTCCAGGCGGTGCCGTCTTCCAAGGCGTTGGCCGTAGCGGTACAGGTGTCGAGTCACACTTCACCGCTGTCGAGGGAGAAGGTTTTCATTTGACGGAACGCTTCGCCGGCGTCGAAGTTCGACACGATTGTGGTGATTTCTTCGGCGGCTAATTCTCCAGGGAATTGGCAACAGCACTGAGGAGACGGCGTAACTCCGCCTCCTCGGTGCATTTCTATTCGCAGGACAAGGATCTGACTAGGTTGGGTCCGAGGCTGATCGTTCCAGACTTCCTGGAGCGAGGCCGTCGATCATGGATACAGTAGGGGCTTTGGGTTGTGATCGCCATGATCATATTACGCCAGTGTGTTACCCAGCCGTTAGTCGCAGCGTCCTCTGCCTCTGGACGATAACCCAGGCAATTCTGATGGAGATTCGTGGAGATCGAGTATCAACACTGATTCACTGCCATAGTCCGTGATGCGAGAGGACCCGCGGCGTTGGTCCAGACACCGTACGATTGCCCGAACGTATTTGCCCAGTTCGGCACGATTGTTGCAATGACAATTCGCGGCCGACGGACGGCGCGAAGCCGGAGGGGGCACACGGTCTTGCGGCCCAAGACGTGCGTGCAACCACGTTCGAAAGCTTAGATCAAAGGGAGAAAGAGATGGGAGCGATGTACAGTTACTGCGAGCGGTGTGGCGCGGGCATTATTGGCTTCGCGCGAATCTGCGCATTGTGCAAGGGTGAATACGGAAAGGCAGCTAGCTCAAGCCCACTCCCAATTCGGCGCGAGGAGAGCTTAGGCTGGATGCTGAAACGCCATGCGATGATGGAGGACGTAGCAAGGCGCTTGCCGCGTAGAGGACTTTGACCAGACGCGACTTGCTCCGCGAATGCCTGTAAACAGAACTAGAGTTTTGGCCGATATCCGAGTCTTGCGAAAGCAAGCTAGTAAGGAGAGAGACATGAACGAGGTTTCGTGGCCGAAAGAACTCACGGCCTTCATCGTAAGGTCAATCATCGATGCGATAGGTGAAGCTAGGTTTCCCGACGGGTCCGCAGCGGCAGTGCACCGGTCGAAGTACGTGGAGAAGATCAACGCCGAGCTCAGAGCTGACCCGGCTTTGGTGGCAACCCTGATGGCCGGCCTCGAGCGTTGGGACGAGCAGAACGATCACACGAGGCTACTCATGACGAGCCTCCTGAAAGCTGCAAAAACCGTAGCTGAGAACAGGCCACGCTTGTTCCGTTTTTGCATCGAACACTACGCTGGGGAGCCTCACCCCGAAGTCCAGATTGGGCTCATCTTTGGGGCTTTCCACTGTTCGGAATTGGACGACGAGCAAGCCCTATGTGGCGTGATCGACTGGGTCGCCTCTAACACCGAGCAATTTGACCAAGTTTGCTCGGGCTACTACGGACCTCCTGCCGAGTGTGTGGAGCGTCTTGCTCCCCGGCTGGACCCTGGATCCCGTTACGCGCCGGCAACTCCGCTCTACTTCTTCAATCTTCGCGGAGAAGTGGGCCTGACCGAACAAGTGCGCCAGATGATTGTTCCATTCTTGGAGAGTAGTCGCCCAAGTTGCAGGAAGGCCGCAGAGATTGTTCTTTCCGCTCCTTCCAGTCCACTTTGAAAGAATGGCACCGTTCATTTGTGACGTCTACGACTAACGCCGGTGTTAGCCACCCGTGTTCTATGTGTGTAGGTTGGCCGTCAAGATAGCTAGTATGAGGGATGTGCGAGAATCACATTGAATAGACACTGGCAGATAGCGATACCAGTCATACCCAAAGATCGTCGCCTTATCCATCAGAGAAAGGCATTCAACAGCCCACTCACGTATGGCCTAAGTCTTCTTTATAAAACAACTTACGTTGTGCGCTCAGAGAAATCGTGCGACGATGTCCTGTGAGGGATCGATTCCCTCCGTCATGCGAGCAATCGAGGCGAACGCCAGAGCAGCAACGTCCCGCAGTCGTCATGGCACGCTAGTTGCTTAATGGATCGTTGCAAGGATCTGTACGCGCAACGTTGCTCATGGAGAGGCGGAGACAATCGACAGGCCAACTTTGGGGGGCCGAGACATGATACAAGACACTGCGACAAAACGATCAAGGACGTACCTGATGCAGGGGGCCGCAGAGACGCGTGCCCTCGATGTCTACCACTTGATTTTCGCGCCGACGCATGCGTGTAACCTACGGTGTCGGCATTGCTACCTGCCGGATCACAACGGAGATACGATCCCCTTCGACCGAGTAAAGCTACTCGTCGACGAGTGGGAAGAGATCGTTCTACGCGATCGCGGGACCTTGGGCGGCTACTTTCATCTGAAAGGCGGTGAACCGCTGATCGTTCCGTACTTGGTTGAGCTCCTCGACTTGCTGACCGAAAAGGCGACACTGCGGTTCATGATGACAACCAATGGCACAATTTTGCGTGAAGCCGACCTGGAGGCTTTGTGCCGGTTGAACGAAGCGGTCGATGGCGAGGTGATAATCATCGTCTCTCTCGATGGTAGTTGCGAGGAGACGAATCGCATTCTGCGAGGTCGAAATCAGTTCGCGAAGACGGTTCAATTCGCTCGAGCCATTGCGGATGCCGGGCTGAACCTTCATTTCAACTATGTTGTCCATTCCGACAACCTCGATGACGTTCCGAACTTTGTGGAACTCGCTGAGGAAATCGGTGCGACGCAGATCAACTTCCTACCCATTTACGGAGCGCGGATGGGCGAAGCAGGTCGGCCAGACCTCGAGCGATTGCATAGGATGCTGTTGCAGTTGTACCGTGAGGGAGACGAACGACGCAGAGAGCTTCTGACGGGCAACTACGCTCACATCCTGGACCTCGAAGAGCAAGGCGTTTGCACCTCGTGTGAGTGCGTTGCCGGTTACAAGGGACTTTTCTACATCACTCCCGACGGCAACGTTTACTCCTGTCCCAATCTGGTCAGCAATAGCCTTGCGCTAGGTAACTTTTTGGAGACTTCGCTGGATGAGATTCATGAAGTGAACGTCGAAAAACTGTACGAAGATCGTATCCAGTCGGACGATACGGACGATCGGTATCTCTGCCGAGGGGAACGGCTGACGAAGACAACGTCCGCTGTTCCAACTGATTCGCCCAAGGTCGGTACGCTTCCGGTCTTGGAACAGCCAAGCTGTGCGCTCAAGGGTCGTGCGGATCCGATTCGACGGCTGCAAGACATCCTTGTGCGTGAAGGCTTAGCAACGCGGGAGAGTGGTCGAGGCGTCTCGTACTGCTTCAGCCGTAACTTCTGATGACGAAATCGAGGAGAATTGACCATGAATGCAATTCGCGTTGGCGTTCTGATAGTTGTCTGTGTTGCCAGTCTGGGATGCCCGAAGCCGAACGGCGGAACACCTGACAATGGCGGAACTACACCAGATGAGCCGTTCGTTGTCGCGATCCCTACCTACCCAGGCTTCGCTATCCCATACCTGGCGAAAGAAAAGGGACTTTTCGAGGGCGTGAATGTCGAGTTGAAGCGAATGGATGATGCGGCTGCGATCAATGCGGGATTGATTCGTGGAGACATCGACGCGTGTTTTACGTCAACGGATTCGTTTGTGCTGGCGGCAAGCCAGGGCGTTGACGCGACGGCGGTGTTGATGTCGGACGAATCTCGTGGTGCTGATGGCATTGTCGTCAAGGCGGAAATCAATGAGATTAGCGATCTGAATGGCAAGAAAGTGGCTGCCAATCTCGGTTGGCCTGGCCACTTCTTCCTTCTCTACAATCTCCAAAAAGCCGGTGTCCCCTTCAGCGATGTGCCCATCACAAACATGGATGCCGATAAGGCTGGAGCTGCCTTCGTTTCGGGCAACCTTGACGCGGCAGTGACCTGGGAACCGTGGCTTTCCAAAGCCACGTCCGAGCAGAGCGGCAAGATTCTTGTCTCGACGGCTGACCTGCCTGGCGTTATCCTCGACGTCATGCTGGTTCGGGCCGAATCTGTCCGAGATCGGTCAAAGGCCGTCCAGGCGTTTGTCAACGGTTACTACGCAGCACTCGAGGCGTACCAGTCGGATACCGCCGAGGGGACGAGAATCATGGCCGAAGCATTGGGCCTTGAAGCAGCAGACTTTGAAGCCATGACGGAAGGATTTCGTTTTATTGCCGCTGATGAGGCTAACGAACTCTTGACGCCAACCGATGGCGCCGTCGCCAAACTGTTTACAGACGCATCGGACATTTGGCTGAAGGCTGAAGTGATCGAAGAGAGCGTCCCAGACGCCAACCGCGTGACAAACCGTTTTGTTGAGGCCTACCTTCAGCCGAAATGAAAGCTGCTATGTCTCGTTTGCGTGTGGCCGGCCTCTACGTTTGCTTGCCACTGAGTCTGTTGACAGCGTGGTGGTTGCTGACGCAGTTTGGCTGGGTCAGGCCCCTTTTTCTTCCCCATCCGTTTGAGGTTGTGCGCACAGGCGCGCATCTTTGGACGGATGGGGACCTCGCGGAACACGCTGTTGCCAGTATCATGCGGATCGTCTGGGGGTTCTCGATCACCTTGTGTCTTGCATTCCCAATCGGTGCCGTTATGGGGCTCAGTGATACGGGTCGGCGTATTTTTGAGCCTTTGAATTCCCTGTTCCGCTACATGCCCTTTCCGGCCTTCGTTCCCTTGCTGATTCTGTGGTTTGGGATTGGGGCCAAGACGCAGATTGGCGTTATCATCGTTGGGACGTTGTTTCAGCTCATTGTGCTGTTCCGTGACGCTTTCAATGATATTCACAAAGAATACGTCGAGACGGCGAAGTCGTTGTCGTTCTCGAAGACGCGGATGTTCCTGCAGGTTCAATTGCCCGCCGCTCTTCCGCAATGCTACGACGCTGTACGCATTGGAATCGGGTGGGCCTGGACGTGCCTGATCGTTGCGGAGCTGGTGGGAGCGGACAGCGGTCTTGGGTACTTGATCGTCGTGGGACAGCGGTATCTAAAGACTCCACAAGTTTTCGTAGGGATCATCGTCATCGGCATTCTCGGTCTTACAACCGATTTGATCCTGCAAGCACTTCGCCGACTTGTCGTCCCGTGGGCTTCGGAGACACGGTGAACATCGATGCCATTGCTTGAGTGCGTTAATATTCAGAAATCGTTTGTACTGAACGGTGAACCGCTTCACGTGGTCGATGGCGTTTCGTTTTCGGTGGATCCAGGCGAGATCGTCGTTTTGCTCGGAAAATCAGGTTGTGGCAAGTCAACATTGCTGCGAATCCTCGGTGGGTTGATCAGTCCTGATGACGGAGAGGTAGTCGTTGACGGAAATCCATTGCACGGGCCAACGCCCAAAGTTAGCATGGTCTTTCAGAACTACGGCGTTTTTCCGTGGATGAATGTCCTGAAGAATGTAAAAGCAGGTTTGCATCATCGCGAACTCGACCGTCAGGAACGAGAGCGCATTGCGTGGCAGTACCTGAAGCTCGTCGGCCTGTGGGATTTCGCGAAGGTGCGTCCTGGTACACTCTCTGGCGGAATGCAGCAACGAGTAGCCTTGGCCCGCACGTATGCGATGGACCCGGAAGTGCTGTTGATGGATGAACCTTTTGGCGCGCTCGATGCATTTACTCGGCGCGAGATGCAGGAAGAGCTTCTTCGCATTAACAGCGAGAAACAGAAAGCGGTTGTGTTTGTGACTCACGACATTGACGAAGCAACGCTGCTCGCGTCGCGAATTTTGGTCCTTTCCTTTCGGCCTGCGAAGACTGTCGGGGATTTCGCGCGAGGCGACTACGGTTCGCGGGTCTTGCTTCGCGAAGCGGTGGCCAGCCGTGTGGATTCGGTTTTCGGCCTGGTTACAAACAAGAAGGGGTAGCATTTGGCAAAATGGAAAACCTGGATATTTGCGACCAATGCCCGATTCTCCAACTATTGGACACGATCACGTTCCGCTTTGAGGATCGCTTCTACGATAAGTATGTGAAGATCATTACTGACGTGGACGAAGCGAGACGAAGGACGTCGCACTTCTGGAGCTTGCTCGACGCTGCCTTCGGCGTGGAAGAGAAGGCCCCTCACTCAGCCGATACGGGTGACGGCTTCAAGCAGAAGAATTACCACAACGTATCAGATTTTCTGATTCTCGCTTGGGGCGACGAATCGCTTCAGACGGATACAGCTACGTGGTGCTATTCACATTCCGAGGATCGCGACTCGTGTCGCATCGGAAAAGCCCGAGAACCGCTTACGCTTGTGAATGCCTGGTGCGGCAGTGACGCGAGCGAAAGTAATCTGCCGTGGAATCCAGAAACTCATCTTCACGGCATTATGGCCTGCTATTTTGCATATTCTGGGAGGCAGAATCGAACATCTATCCACGACATATTGGAAAGACCCGTTTTCAAGCTGTCGCAATCAAGCCCCAGGTTTGAAGTCTTCGACAACGGAG
>CAZURK010000391.1:0-12113 GCA_964623055.1 uncultured Pirellulaceae bacterium | reverse complement strand
ACGCTCGGCACACGGATTATCTGGCGAAGCTACGCAAACGACTCGAAGACTGTCCGCCGACTTCTCAATCCCCCGCCGCCGGCCAGCGCCGCGCCGGTCGCCTGATCGTCGAAGACCGTTTGATGAACCTCGGACGCCCCGGAGAGTGGGGTGAACGCGTGCCGGACGATCAGGCCGAAGATGGGTTCGCGATCAAGCTGTTTAACACGCACTACGAATGGTGCCTGCAATGGCGCGTCAATCCGACCGTCTTTGAACCGGACGCCAAGTACAAGCTGCGCGTGCGAGTGCGTGTCGTGAAGACCGAGCGCGAGGGGAGTGCTTTCTGGGCGGGCGTGTACGATTCGGCTAGGAAGAAAGGTTGGGGGCAGGTCCAGCCAAACACCACCGCGGTCCAAGAAGGATACCAGTGGTACGATGTCGCGGCCTGGACGCCGGAGGCAGACCAGTACCTGTGGGTCGGCCCCGGCCCATTCACGAAAGACGGCGGCCAATCTGCGATCGAGGCTGTTTATGTGGACCGTTTTGAGTTGACTCGTGTGGAGTAACGGGTACTGACATCACGTACCTTCGATTCGAAGATGCGGGGCACGCTGTGATGGGACGGAAAGGCGCCAAAACGACCCCGGCCGTGCACGCGTTTTTCGAAAAACATCTTCGCGGACAGCGAAAAGGACCGGGCTAGACGATGTTTTCCGGAATCCTACTTCAAGAAACTTAGGTCGTCTAGTGAAACCATTCACCGGCGTCACGGTAGCGATCCTGTCCGTCTTCTGCGCATCCAGTCTTCGGGCTCAAGTGGAGACTTTCGATCTGCCGAGGCTGGACGAAATACGGATCGACGGTGACTTCAGCGACTGGGATGACGGGCAAGGATTCGGCGTGGAAGTACTGCTGCACGAGGAGGGGCGTAGGGTAAAGGAAGTCGGCCGAACACCAAGCGGGTGCGATGATTCGAGTTGGAGCGATTCCGCTTAGGGATTTTCGGCCGAATCGGTGCCGAGTTCTGAGGAATTGAGGTCCTAGAGTTCGAACACGGTGATTTGTTCAAGCGTCTCGGGATCGATTCCTCTGGCTTTCTCGGCCAGGAGATGTCGTTGGTCATCATTCAGCGGAAGCCATTTCTTCCCTTGGCCCTCATCACTGCATCGAGTTGGGTCTGGTAGAATTCGATGATCTTCTGCTGCTCGCGATGAACCCAGCCAGCGAGAATTATGAAGAAGAATTGCCAGGGTTGCAGGATGAAGCTCATGATGGGCTCGATGGTGAAACAGAAAAACTTCACCATGTTGCCCGGATCGACAAGTGTCAATGGCAAACTCCGGCTGAGAAGTGGATTCTGGGTGTGACGCAACTCGTCTGGCGGCAAGCTGTTATAGTTCGGCTGAGTTTCGTGACCTCACGCGGTTGCACTGCCGACAACAGCAGCGCAACCTAGAATGGCTGACAGCCGGCCGTTCAAACGATGCAAATGCGAGGCCCTACGGAATCCCCGTTCTCCTCCAAAAGGAGAGAATTTCGTCCGCCTTGACCGGATCATAGTCGGGATTCGACGTGGGCATCTGGGCATCAACCTTCTTGAGCCAGTCCTGCAACTGGTTGGTGAGGTGGACGGCCTTTTCAGGCATCTCTGCGATGAGGTTCTTCTTTTCTCCGATGTCGTTTTCCAGGTCATACAGTTCCACGCGCATATCCTCGTAGAACTGGATAAGCTTGTAGCGGCCGCAACGGATGGCCCCGTGGGGCGTGACACCGGCTTCCGCAGCGCTATTGTAGTGAGGATAGTGCCAAAAGATCGCCTCGCGCTTCAGTTCGCCGCTCTGTTTCAGCAGGGGGACGATGTTCAGGCCGTCTACCACGTGGCCAGGTTGGTTTTGCACGCCGGCGATTTCCAAGATCGTCGGGTAAACGTCCACGCTGTGGATCGGCTCGCCGCAGGTTGTGCCCGGTTTGATCACGCCGGGCCACTTGACGATCCAGGGCACCCGCACACCGCCTTCGTACGGCGAGCCCTTGCCCTGCCGCAACGGGGCATTGGTGGTCACGGTGACGAAATTATTGCCTTCGAATTTCCGCGTGAGGCCGCCATTGTCCGAGTTGAAAAAGATCACCGTTCGATCGGCAATCCCCAGCTTGTCGAGCTTCTGCATTACCTGTCCCACGCTGTCATCCATACTCTCGACCATCGCGGCGTGGGTGGCATTGTTACGACCCACCGCGGACAGGCCCTTCGCCCGATACTTGGCGATCACCTCGCGCTTGGCCTGCAGCGGTCTGTGGGGCGTGTAATGGCTGAGGTAGAGGAAGAAGGGGCGGTCTTTGTTGGCCGCCATGAACTTGCACGCCTCCTCGGTGAGCCGCTCCGTGAGAAACTCTCCTTGAGGCGCATCCTTGATGACGGGGATTCCGTACGGGAAGAAGTAGCTGCGCGGACAACCGCTGGCACAGCCACCGAAATTGCTGTCGAACCCCTGGGCCTCGGGAAAGTACTTGGATCCCACGGCGACCGGCGCGTTATGCGCTCCGGCCAGATGCCATTTGCCGATCGAGGCCGAGACGTAGCCAGCCGGCTCGAGCGCCTCGGCGATCGTCATCTCCTCTAGGGGCAGATATTTCGTCCAGTTCGGCTGACGGAGCTTTGCCCAGCGGTAATTGCCGCCGGCGATCCAGTCAGTAACGTGCAGTCGTGCCGGATACTTACCCGTGAGGATGCTGGCCCGCGTCGGCGAACAGCAATTGCACGCCGCATAGCCGTCGGTGAACCGCATTCCTTGACGGGCCAGCCGGTCAATGTTCGGCGTTTCGTATCCCGTCTGGTTGCCGTAGCAGCCCACGTCGCTGTAGCCCAGGTCGTCCATGAGCATGAAGACGATGTTGAGCTTCTGCACATCGGCTGCGTTGGCCGACGTTGCAGCAACAGACGCTGCAAACAAACACATTGCCACGATCGACAAGCGGAGTCTTTTGGTTGGAGAATACATGCTTCGCTCGGCGCCGTCATTGCGAGGGGTGGAAGGGTGGAGGAGTAGAAAATTCTACCAGGTCCCCGCGTTGATGAAAGAACAATGGCTTCGCAGCCGGGCTCCGTCTTTGAACTCTTGATCCGCTGTAGCTGCGTTCGCCAGAACGCGGAGATTTCCGCACTCTGGCGAGTGCAGCTACGAAAGCCCAGTATCTGCCCACCTGTCGTTGCCCTTTGACTTGACGCGGACATCCTCAGCAGAGACCATGACGGACTACGGCCTTGCGTTACGCTAGACAACTTGAAAGGAAGCACAATATAAGCACCCGCTCATAACTGTCCTCGCTATCGAGACGCCTTGTTCGTTTAACGGCAAGCCGAAGGCGTCGGTGAATACGCCACCCAGTCGCCTTCGGCTTGCCGTTAAACGAATACCGCCACCACAGTTTTGGGCGAGTGCTTAGACGGCGGGGACTGATCGACACGACCTTGACACACCTCACTTCATGGAAGACATCATGACGCGATCGAAGATGGCGTTGATGCCGTTGGCTGTAACAGTACTGCTCTTAGGTAGCCGGCTGCCCTCGGTCGCGGAGCTACTGCCGATTCCCGACAAGCTGGTCGTGCTGGAGTTCGACGATGCGCTGCGAACTCACTTCACCAACTGTGCGCCGTTGTTAAAGAAGTACGGCTTTGGGGGGTCGTTCTTCGTATGCGAGGGTTGGAATTTCGCCACGAAGAAAGAGACCTTCATGACCTGGGCCCAGATCAAGAAGCTCGATGAGGGCGGCTTCGAGATCGGCAACCACTCGGGCCATCACAAGATGTGTGACACCTTAAGCCGCGAAGCGTTCATCGCGGAGTTGGAGCATATCGAGCGGCTTTGTCGAGAGCACGGCATCACCAAGCCCGTCAGCTTTGCCTTCCCCAGCGGTCGGCATGCGCCGATGTGTGTGGAGGTGCTAAGAGAGAAGGGTTACCTGTTCGCGCAGCGGTCCCACGAGCCGGAATTCCGCCAACTGAAGCGCGGTCGCGCTTACGACCCGAAGGAAGATCATCACTTGTTGGTGCCTCGCGTCTACAACTTGGGCCCGGGTTGCCCGTGGAAGGAGTTTCTTTGGGCGCTTGATCAGGCCAAGGACGGGAAGATCGCCGTCTTGGGATTTCACGGCGTACCCGGCTGGTGGAAACCCGGCGAGGTCTCGCTCGAACACTTCGAGAAGATACTGAAACACCTGCACGACAACGGCTACCAGTGCGTCGCGCTCCGCGATCTGGCCAAGTACGTGGATCCCGCCAAGGGCCCCGCCGATCCCTACGAGCCGATCCGGCGTCGCGTCATGGCGCAGCAGAAGTGAGGCAATCGCCCGGCCGACGGAGGATGTGCTTGCCAGGGACAAGGGGCCGTTGGAATCCATTGCACTTCGAAAGCGAATAAGGACGTTCGTCATGAGAGAGTTTTGTTTGGCGACGCGATTGGCAGTGATGTTGTCTGCCCTTGGACTCCTTACTGCCGCCGCCCACGTCGAGGCCATCGATTCGGCGACCGTCAAGAGATCCTTTTCCGATCCATCACGCCACTACAGCACCGGCCCGCTTTGGACTTGGAATGACATGCTCACCGAGGACCACATCCGCTTAACTCTCCGTGATCTGGCCGAGCAGAAGGTCCGGCAGGTTTGGGTCCATCCTCGTCCTGGGTTGATGACGCCTTATCTTTCGGCCGATTGGTTTCGGCTATGGCGAGTGGCTCTTGACGAAGCCAATCGACTTGACATGAACGTATGGATCTACGACGAGAATTCCTATCCATCAGGCTTCGCGGGCGGCTTGGTCCCCGAAGCCATGCCCGAATCGCGCGGGCGCGGCTTGGCGTTCCGCGAGGAAAAGCGGCCAGGCAAACCAGGCGAGGACGTTCTGGCGGTCTTCCGCCTGACAGACGATGGGTACGAAAACGTCACAGATCAAGCCCGCAGCGCAAACCCGCTCGCCGAGGCCCGTTACCTGGTGGCTTACGTTGATCGTGCGGACAACTTGCCGTGGTTCGGGGGTAAGTGTTATGTGGACCTGCTTTACCCGGGCGTGACGGAGAAGTTCATCGAAACCACATTTGAAGCCTACCGCCGGCACTTCGGCGACGAGTTCGGCAAGCACATCCCCGGCATCTTTACCGATGAGCCACAGATCCGTCCCGCGGGCATGCCGTGGACGGATCACTTGCCCCAAGAGTTTCAGAAACGCTGGGGATATAGCCTGACCGACCACCTGCCCTGCCTGAGCATGCCGATCGGCCAGTGGCGCCGTGTGCGGCATAACTACCTGCAAGTTCTGTTGGAGCAGTTCGTCGAGCACTGGGGGAAGCCCTGCTACGACTACTGTCAGAAACACGGCCTGGAATTCACCGGCCACTACTGGGACCACTCCTGGCCAAACTGCATCGGTGTGCCCGACAACATGGCCATGTATGCCTGGCAGCAGCGTCCGGGTATCGACATCCTCTTCAACCAGTATCAAGAAGGCGTACACGCCCAGTTTGGAAACGCCCGCGTGTGCGTGGAACTGGGCAGTGTGGCCAACCAACTTGGCCGCTCACGGACCATCAGCGAAACTTTCGGGGGCAGCGGTTGGGACATGCGTTTCGAGGACATCAAGCGTCAAGGCGACTGGGAGTACGCACTGGGGGTCAACACGCTGAACGAGTGCATTTCGTTTATCAGCATCCGCGGAGTCCGCAAGGGCGATTACCCCCAGTCGCTGTCGTACCATGAGCCGTGGTGGGAGGCGTACCACGTACTGGCCGGCTACTTCACGCGGCTGTCGGTGGCGTTGTCGCACGGCCAGCAGATCAATCCCACGCTGGTAATCGAACCGACCACCACCGCATGGATGTACCAGAATCACAAACAGCTCGGTCCGATAGGGGACCGGTTCCAGCAGATGGTCACCTCGCTGTCGAAAGCCCAAGTCGAATACGATATCGGCAGCGAGTACATCATGGCCGAGCATGGCTCGGTCGACGGACCAACGCTGGTGGTCGGACAGCGCAAATATTCCACGGTTGTCCTCCCACCGCTCACCGAAAGCCTGAACGCACAGACGATGGACCTGTTGGAAGCCTACATCCGAGAGGGCGGGATCGTGCTCTGTTGCGGCCAGCCGCCATCGTTCGTCGACGCGCAGCCCTCGGATCGCGGCCGCGCTGCATCACAGGGCCAGACCTGGAAGCAGGTTGAGCCGGAAGCTCTTCCCGGCGTGCTGCTGGAGCGTAGCACGGACGGCTTTGCCGTCCATCGCAACGTGAACGACCAAGGCATTCTCTATCACCATCGCCGACAGCTTGACGATGGAGATCTGCTGTTTTTGGTGAACACCAGCATCAGATCTCGCTCGTGCGGCACGCTTCATTCGGCCGCGAAGGGTGTCGAACGTTGGATCCTGGAGACGGGCGACGTTTCGCCGTATCCGTTTCAGGCAGACGGTGGCGGCGTTGAGGCTCGGTTCGAGCTTCCGCCTTGCGGAAGCCTGTTGCTGTTTCTCTCCGACCAGCCGCGCCGGCCCGCACCGGCTGAGACAGCAGAATGGCAAACCGTCCGGCCGGCGGGGGCGCTATCGTTCCACCGCGTCGGGCCGAACGTCCTGACGCTGGATTACGTCGATGTGACGGCTGGCGGCGAAACAAAGGAAAGCGTTCACTGCCGGGTGGCCTCCCATTTCGTCTTTGCTGCACACGGGATGGATCGGAATCCGTGGTTCCACGCGATTCAGTTTCGCGACGAGCACATCCGCAAGACGTTCGCGTCGGATAGCGGTTTTGAGGCAAGCTACCGCTTTGCCATCGAGCAGCGCGTTCCGGAGTCGCTGATTGTTGTGATTGAACGGCCGGACTTGTACACGATCACATGCAACGGCAAGCCCGCATCGGCTATCGGTGATGCTTGGTGGCTCGACCGTTGTTTCGGCAAAATCGACATCGGCTCGGTCGCCACAGTAGGCGAGAACGTGGTGAACATCCAAGCCTCGCCATTTACCATGTACCACGAACTTGAGCCTGTTTACGTACTGGGTGACTTCTCGCTGAAGCCCGCACGTTCTGGCTTCGTGATCGTACCGGAGGTGCCGCTGGAACTGGGCCGACGAAGTACGCGGCACACCACATCGCCCAACGGCAACATGTGGCTCAGCGGCGGAATCGGCTTCCGTCCCGGTGCGGGCGGTGACCGCAAGGACGATGGCGACCCCTTCCTGGTATTCGATTTGGGCAGCCCCAATGACCTGCGCGCAATCAAAGTCTGGAACTACAACGAAGTGTCCTGGACCCGGCTGGGTGTCAAGCAGGTTGAGATCTCCGCTTCCAAAAGCGGACAGCCCGATTCGTTCACCAGCCTCGGCAAGTACGAGCTAATCGAGGCACCCGGGTCGCCAACCAGCACGTCGGATCAGTGCTTTCCGCAAGCAATACGTGTCCGGGGCCAGGGCGTACGGTTTGTCAAGTTCGATATCCTCTCGAATCACAACGACGTGACCTACCCGACCGATGACGCCAGCAGGTATCACGCGTTCGTCGGATTGAGTGAGGTTCAGTTCTTCGCCTCGTCCGACGGAGAAGCGGGCTCGGCAGCAATCAGCGGAGTTACCGTTGCGGGCATGTCTGCGGAATTGAGCATCCCGGGCGTCTGCGACCGTCGGGCCGAGTTCCTTGTGAACGGCAGCGGCCTGGAGGCGGCGGGCTGGGACGTGCAAGGTCATCCCTTCTACGCTGAAGGTGTCGCCTATCGGCAAAACTTCGAGGTGCCGCAGTCGTCCGGACAGTATTTCGTCGAGTTGCCGGACTGGTATGGGAGCGTCGCCAAGGTCACGGTCAACGGTCAGAAGGCCGGCTACATCGGCTATCAGCCCTGGGAGTGCGACGTGACCGAACGGATCCAGCTGGGAACCAATCATGTCGAGGTGCTGATCATTGGCACACTCAAGAACACTCTGGGGCCTCACCACTCGGGAGCGGTGCGGGGCTTCGCCTCGCCCCATAGTTTCGCTCGCGCCCCGGCCACCGGTCCTCCACCCGGCGGCCAGTACGACACCATCGGCTACGGGCTGTTCAAGCCATTCGTCCTGAAACACCGCATCAAATAGGATTGCTCGAAGACGGGAAGCAAGACGATGAACTCCAGAGAGCGTGTGCTAGGCGCCTTCGAACGTCGCGGTTACGACCGCATCCCGGTGAAGCACGAAGGCACGCCCGAAGTGAACAAGATGATCATGGACCACTTCGGGCTGTCGAACATGGAGCAACTGTTGCGCGTCGTGGGAGACGACTTCCGATACGTCGAGCCGGTCTACTGCGGGCCGGAGTTGCGGACCTTTCCCGACGGCAGTGTGGAGGGCTACTTCGGCGAGCGCTATAAGTACGCTGAGTTCGAAGGGGGCAAGTACCTCGAAGCATGCTATCTACCGTTTGCCGACGTCAATTCGCTTGACGAACTAGACCGGTCCCATTTCCCCAGTGCCGACTGGTTTGACTATTCGACGGTCCGGCAGCAAGCCGAAGCGCTGCGCGAAGCGGGATTCGCAGTCTGCTGCGGCACGGCTGGCGACATGGACTTCATCAACGGCATTTCCCGCGCCCGGGGCATGGAACAGGTGCTGATGGACCTGGTCGACGACAGCCCCGTGTACCTGGAGATCATGCGGGCGCGGTTCGAGTTCTTCTACGAGGTACAAAGGCGGACGCTGGCCGCGGCCGACGGCCTGATCGACTTCGCTCACGGCGGCGAAGATTTCGGCAACCAGCGCGGTCCGATGATCGGCCTGAATATCTTCGAGAGGCATTTCGCCCCCAAGTACGGCGAGTACTTCGAGATGGTCCACAGCTACGGCGCGCGAACGATGCTCCACATGTGCGGCTGCTGCGAAGCGTTCGTCTCACGGCTGATCGAACTGGGGTTGGACGTGTACGATGTCGTACAACCAACCACGGCCTCGATGGACATTGCCGTGCTCAAAGAGCGATTCGGCGAGCAGCTAACATTCTGCGGATCAGTGTGCGTGCAGACCACGCTGGCCTCGGGCACGCCCGCGGATGTCGAACACGAGGTCCGCCGCCGCATGGACCTGTTCCCGAACGGCGGGCTGTTCCTCGGGCCCACGCACGCCGTTCAGGTTGGCTCGCCGCTGGAGAACGTTCTGGCGATGTACCGCGCGGCGGGCAGCCTGTGTGAACAGGTCGGGGAATCTATCCTCTCGATTCAAGACGGCGAAGACAACGTAGGCAAGATCGACATGGCAAAACTGTTTTGACAGACGCCGCCGGAATGGTCCCGCGAGTGTTTCCACGCAGAATGATCGGCTAACATCCCAACTCGGACGACCTTTGACTCGCCCATGTTACTACCAGTGTCCCACATTCTAAACGATGCGCGACTCGTTTGTTGGCTATCTCGCATCAGAACTGTCAAAAAAGGCAGCTGCGCTTCGCAAGGAGATGTCATCTTAGAGAAGTCCGTCGAGGATTTCGGTAGAAAACTACTGTTACGGCTGGCCTGACGCGTCGCATGCCGCCCCATTCTGTAGCGACTCCCATTGGGCATTTCTCGCGCCGGCTAACCCGCGAAGATCGCCCCCGCCACTTTTGGCGTAGTCAAGAACTTTAGAGGTCACATCGACCGACGCGCCCAATCGCAATTCACCGGATGGTTCGGTGAATCATTCCTGAAGGTGGTCTCCTGCTGGCGGAATCCGGATCTCACATCATGCCGCAGCGTATCGTCCCATGATCAGTGTGAAGTGCTTGAAATGATCGGCAAATGATGGGATGTTGGTCCACAGCCGGCGTTCCACTCTAGTCGAAGGCAAACTCTGCGATGACATGCCAAACACTGATTACCAGAATACTCCTCGTCGCTTGGAGTTACTGCGCTCTCCAGGCATCGGCCGATCAGTTCCATCCCGAACCGGCACGGACGTTGGTCGAGGATTACAGTGTCGACAAGCTGGTGTTTGTCAAACGGGCAACATTCCAGTCGTCGCACTACTACACGGACTTCATCGATGGCTGCAGGTTCTTTGGCACCGATCTGTGTGTGCTTGATTTGAGGTCGGGCGATGTCAGGTCGCTGTTGCCTGAGACAATGAAGACTGGGTTGATCAGCCGGATCGACGTGTCGTTCGATGCGAAACGAGTCGTGTTCGACTGGAAAGCCGATGACAAGAGCGGGTTCCACATCTGGGAGATCAACGTCGATGGCAGTGGTTTGAAGCAATTGACCCTGCCGCCCGAGGACGAAGAAGAAACGAGCCGCAAGTATCACCTGTTCAAAGACAATCCGTATCATTGGGTCAAGTACCCGGAGAAGTATCCCGTCGATTTCGGCGTCTACCGGCACTGGTCCGACGATATGCACCCGTGCTATTTGCCCGACGGCGGAATCGCTTTCATTTCGACGCGCTGCCGACACGGGATCCTCTGCGACGGGCCGGACATTCTGACGACCAGCGTCCTTTATCGTATGGATGTCGATGGCAGCAACATTCAGAAGCTGACGAATTCAGCCGTCTCCGAAGCAAACCCAACCCTCATGGAAGACGGACGCGTCCTTTACACACGCTGGGAGTACGTCGACAAAGGCGACGTGTGCATCAAATGTCTTTGGACCATGGGAATCGACGGAACCGGATCGGCCGAAATCTACGGGAACGACATCGCCATGCCGCCGTCCATGATGCACGGACGTCAAGTTCCGGGTCACCCAAATCTGTTTGTGATGACCGGCGCGCCACACTGCCCGCAAACCGGCGTGGGTACGATTATCCGGATCGATACAAACAAGAACATTCGATCGCCGGACGCGATGACACTCATGACGCCGGAGACTGAAATCGACGCCGAAGGCTGGTTCAAGCATCCGTGGGAGATGGAGAGCAAGGACGGTAACCCGCGATACGCGAAATGCTTGGGCCCCCACTTCGCCGACCCGTATCCACTAGACCCTGATACGCTGATCATGGTGTGCCAGCCGGATCGGGACAAGATGTGGAAACAGCCGGACGGGTACGGCATCTATCTCTACAGAGGCCCGGGCCGGTACACGGAGATCTTTCGAGCTCAGGGAACCAGTTGCTGGACGCCGATTCCACTGAAACCACATCCTGTGCCACCGCTGCGCGTTTCATCGCAAGATTCGGCAATTGCCGAAATGCGACTGGCCGGAGTGCCGCTTGCCGTTTGTGTTGTGGCCGATGTCTATCGCGGCATGGAAGGTGTCCAGCGCGGCGAGGTTCGATATATCCGGATCAATGAACAGGTACCGCGCCCCTGGGCCGCGCGGCGCCGTTGGGATTTTCACTCGTTCCATCAACAGCACTCTCAGGTCAGCGCTACGAACCTGGGACTCAAGGCCCAATGGGGTATCGTGCCGGTGGAAGAGGACGGTTCGGCCCATTTCTACGTCCCGGCGGATCGGAACGTCTTTTTTCAGGCCCTCAACGAAAACTACCAGGAGCTTCAACGCGAACGGACCTACGTGAATTACCGCCCCGGCGAGACCCGGTCCTGCGTCGGGTGCCACGAAACGTCGAATAGTACGACGGCGGTCGAAGCGTCGTCCAACCTGGCTGCACTTGGCCGGCCACCATCGATACCTGGCCCGCAACCGGGCGAGGAGACCGGGCAACGATGCTTGGATTTCGAATCTGACGTTCAACCGATCCTTGATCGTCACTGTGTATCTTGCCACAACGGCGAGAACGATAACACTGATCTCGATTTGCGCGGCATGCCGACCGATATGTTCAGCGTGTCTTACGAAAACCTGATCGGCATCAAGTGCACCAGCAGCCGTTTCGATTGGTACAAGGTGAAGCAGCGCAATCTGCTCGGCACATTGATTTATGAGAACAATCCCAAGGTCGGAAACGCGGAGTATCTACCGCCAAAGTCACTCGGCTCGACCACCGCGCGCCTTGTCGACTTCCTCCGCCCGGAGCACTACGACGTAGAACTGACCAAACCGGAGACAATCCGCATAACGACCTGGATCGATTCAAATGCCCAGAACTACGGCAGCTACTGGGGACGCAAGACCCACATTCACCAGAATCACCCCAATTTCCGTCCCAAGGTCACATTCGAACAGGCGATCTCCCGCGAATGCCC
>CAZURK010000390.1:0-12282 GCA_964623055.1 uncultured Pirellulaceae bacterium | reverse complement strand
GAGATTCGCAAGTTGTCTCAGGCCCGCGCCGTGCAGGTTGCCAGGAAACAGTATCGCACCTTCAAGCCGGTCGAAAGCGAAGGCATCGATCGCTTCCTGGAAGAATTCAACCAGCGGCCGTGGCGAGATGATTTCGGCTATTTCGAGGTGAAACTGGCCAACTACGGCGGGAGCCCGCGACTGGTCTTCCATCTACGGGACACCGGTGGGGATACGGAGAAGCTTGTTAAAGCCCCGAAATCGAAATTTCGACAGGCGCTTCAGACGATCGACAGGAGCAAGTACTTCATCCGCTTCTACGTGTGCTCGGATAGCTTCGATATCTACGTGACAACGCGCCGCATCGTGTCGGACATGGGGCTCCTGGCCGGGTGGGAGCCGCAAAGCAGCAATTGGATATACACAACTCATCTTGGTGGCGATCTCCGGCTCGGACCGCCGCCAAAGCCGACTCCTCCACCAAAAACACCGCCGAAACCCGTGCCGAAGCGCCCGCCAAACGTGATCGATTAGGCGAACCGCGGAGTAGGTCCCGCTTGCCGAGCGGGACCTCGGACGGGGAAGAGTTCTCCTGCACAAGGTCCCGCTCGGCAAGCGGGACCTACTGGGGCGCACAGCCGTAAGGAAGCCGATGCCAACCATCCTGGACAAAATCGTTGCCACCAAACGCGACGAGATTGCCGCGGCGAAGCATGCCAAGCCAGCGACGGAACTGCGTGCCGCTTTGTCTGACGCGCCGCCCGTTCGCGACTTCTTTGCCGCGTTTTCAGGCGGCGGCCCCATTCGGCTAATTGCGGAAGTCAAGAAGGCCAGTCCATCGAAGGGCCTGATTCGAGAGGGTTTCCAGCCTGTCGAGATTGCGACTATCTACGAACAGCACGGAGCCTCCTGCATCAGCGTGTTGACGGATGAGCCGTATTTTCAGGGCAGTCTTGATTATCTGCGCGGGATCCGTTCCGCAGTTGGCATCCCGCTGCTCCGTAAGGATTTCATCTTGGACCCCTATCAGCTTCTGGAAGCTCGCGTCGCAGGCGCCGATGCAGTATTGCTGATCGCCGAATGCCTGGACGAAAACAGCCTGAAAGAACTCCATGATGAAACGCTGGATCTGGGAATGGTTCCGCTGGTCGAGTTCTACGAACCTGCGAACCTGCCTCGCGTGCTCGAGGCCGGAGCGAAATTGGTGGGCGTGAATAATCGCGATCTGCGCACATTCCAGACGGACCTGCAACACACGGTCCGTATGCGAGAGCAAATTCCACAGGATTGCGTGCTGGTAGGGGAAAGCGGCATCCACAGCAGGCCCGATGTTGAATTGCTCGAATCTGCGGGCGTGAACGCAATCCTGGTGGGCGAACACCTGATGGCTAGTCACGATATCGGTGCTGCAGTCGATCGCTTGCTAGGGCGAGCGTCCGTCTAGTGCCGCATCAACCTTCGATTGGCGGGTAGCAGAAGTCGTGAGACTTATGTCTTCCGAACTCTCACGAGTTCGGCTACGTCGCTATCACCTGCCATCCGAAAATCGACGAGACAACACGTTACGGCCTTACAGCCCGCACCATCCGCACAATCAGCCCTCCTGTCCCGTAGAATGTTTCTCCCGCCTCACGTCCCGCCTTTTCCGCTGCCGATGAGATTCTGAGGTAGGATTTAGTTGCGGGGAGAGTGTATCCCCACTTTCCCCGATCACGCAGTTCCCAAATAAGTGCGGCACTGTGGCGAATCACTTGAGAACCAAGGATTCTTCGATCTTCGATCGGCGTTAACGCGGAGCAAATCGATGACCACTTCGATGACCACCACATTCGAGAAGTTGCAGACAATCAATAGCGTTATCCGAACGATGTTGGGATTAGTGGTAGTAGGCGGAATTGGTGCGGCCAGTTGGTACGGCTACCAGACCTTTACGTCTGCTGACAGGGAGTTGGAGGACGCGCAGAAGGCACTGGCAGACAAGGATGAGAAACTGGCCGAAAACCGCCTGCAATTGGAGACCAGCAAGAACGAGATCAAGCAACAGAAGGAGCAGTTGAAGCAGAAAGACGTCGAGATCGCGGATAAGGAAGAGACCATCAACGAACAGGCTGGCGAAATCGTCGATCTGAACGAGGACATCAAGGAAAAGGAAATCGAAATCGACCGTTTGGACACCGCCTTGCGGTTGCATAAAGTCAAACGACGTTTGGCTCGCATCACCGTGCGGGATGTCATCAAGAACCCGGATACAGGCAAGACGTATTCACAGATCGAGTTCGTGGAACTGAACGAATTGGGAGACCCGATCGATAAGCCGAAGGCCTTCGAGTTAGAAGGCGACTTGGTGTACGTCGACTACAAGGTCGTCAAGTTCGACGACAAGTACGTCGAATTGGCCGATTTGGAGCGCGGCACGTCGATATGCACGTTCAACCGCATCTTCGGCGAATTTCAGAAGCCGCACGAAGGATTCTATCTGGACGAGCCAGGCCAGCGCCTCGGTGCGTACTCGCGCGGCAGCGTGATGTCCGATTTCGAGAAGAAGATCTGGGACGACTTCTGGAATATCGCCAACGATCCCCCGAAGGCACACGAGTTGGGGATTCGCGCTATTCACGGCGAGGCCGTCTCCATTAAGGTGAGAAAAGGTATAGCTTACATGATCACCATACGGGCTTCCGGCAGCCCGGAGATCGAAGCCGTGGAAAACGGAACGATTCCCGGAGCGACGGGCATCTTCTCCTGGGACCAGCACAGCCCGAATCGCAAAGCTTGGCCCGATTGGTCACCCACCAGAAGGCCCTTGTCGCCGCTGGACCATCCCAACGCCCCCGACCACGCGCTGGCTGAAGCGAAGTGAGGGGGCGGGATACGGGATGCGGGCCAGGTAGGGTGGGCCAAGTCTTCGCAGGCCCACCGGAGTGTGCTGTCCAATCCGAATGAAGAGCATCGCGCATAATGGCGGGCGGATTCTGGTGGGCCTGCGTTCCTTGGCCCACCCTACAACAACTTGCTCATCTTCCGCCCCGTCACGCTGAGCGGGTAGTCCTGCAACTGTTCCGGTTTGACCCAGCGCATGTTCTTCGCGCAGAGTCGTCCTCGGACGCAACGGGCTTCGTGGCAGAGGAGTGTAATCCGAAATCGCGTAACTCCGTGTCGGATCGTGGCGAGCTTCCGTCCAGTCTCTACGATCAGGCCAGAAAGCTCGGCAACCTTAGCTTCGAGCTCTTGGTGCAAAGCCTCGCCACTGGTGGCGACGATGCGGAAGCGTGGGAAGTCCCACAGGCCGGACCAACGCTCGCCATCGTCACAGCGACGCAACAGCACCTTGTCGCGCCGGCGTATCACCACGGCCGCCTCGGTCATGTCCTCGTAGATGGTTTTCTTCTTGGACGCCGGGATTGACTCCTGCAACCCCATGGCGTTTGTTGGACACAAATCCCCAATCGGACAACGATCGCATAGGGGCTGGCGCGGCGTACAGATCTCGCTGCCCAATTCCATCAAGGCTTGGTTGAACGCTCCCGCGTTCTTCCGTGGCAGGAGAGCCTCGGCGAAGCCCCACAATAGCTTCTGCCCCGGGGTGCGAGTTGGGTCGTCGCGGTAGGCCAGCAGTCGGCTAAGCACGCGAGTGGTGTTGGCTTCGAGAATCGGCTCGCGCGCGTCCCAGGCAATGGAAGCGATCGCCCCAGCCGTGTAACGTCCGATTCCCGGCAACGAACGAATCGTCTCGATGTCCCTGGGAAACCGTCCATCGTGTTCATCAACGATGATCCAGGCCGCTTTGTGCAACTGTCTCGCCCGCCGGTAGTAACCCAATCCTTCCCAAAGACGCAGGACTTGATCCTCGTCCGCGCGGGCCAAGTCGGAGACGGTGGGGAATGCTTGCAGAAAGCGGCGGAAGTAGTCGATGACCGTCACCACTTGGGTCTGCTGCAGCATGATTTCGCTGATCCAGATGCGGTAAGGATCACGAGTCTCGCGCCACGGCAGATCGCGCGCGTGCCGCTCGAACCACGAGAGGACGCGGCGACGGAATTTGCCTTTCCACGCCGAATCGGGGAAGGCCACTGAGGAACCGGATTCATCCTGAATTGGTCGACGCACCCTACTACTTGATCTCGATTTTCGCTTTGGGGCGTTGCTGGTCGGCAACCCACTCGAACAGATACTGGGTAACCGCCAACACGAGTCTGGTGCGAGCGTCCTGCCACGTGTTCTTGCCCGGTTTGATTTTCAGGCACTGGATCAGGTGGACGCCAGCGGGGCTGACGACTGGCTCGCTGATCTGCCCCTTGTCCAGAGCGAACGCAGCGCGGGAGAACGGTTCCGGCATCGGTTTGTGACGAGCGATGAAACCGATGTCGCCACCGTCGGCACCGGTCGGCGCGCTGGAATGTTTCGCTGCTGCGCCGGCAAATGACAAATCGCCGGACTGGATCTGTTGTCGAACCGTCTCAGCAAGATCGACAGCCTCGGCCAATGCCTGTTGGTCGTTGCGCGGTTCCACCTTGAACAGGATATGGGCAACTCGCATTTCCGTACCGTCGAACTCGCGGCGGTGCTTGTCGAAGTACCGTTGGAGATTGTCGTCGGTGAGGAACTTCTGCAGGTATCGCCGCCAGCCGATCTGCCACTCGAGCGTAAGCCGGAACTCGTCTATGCTCATTCCGGCATCCTTGACATAGTCCTCCAAGGAGACCTCCTGCTGGGCGAGCTGCTTGCGCACGCGGCTGATCGCTAGATCGATGTCTTGGCTGCTGGCGGAGAAGCCGTTGTCGGTCAGATACGCCAGAATCAGCCGACGATCGACAAGCTGCGACCGTGCCTTCTCCCGCAATGCGGCCAAGGCCGCCGGCTCGACTTTTCGCTTTCCCACGACGCGAGCCAACTCGCGTTCGACCTCGCGCGCGTAGATTGGGTGGCCATCCACCGTGGCCACGATGTGGTCGTCGGCGACAGGCGGATCCTGCGCCGATGCGAATCGCCCGAACGCGCAGGCAGCCAGCATCGCGAATAACAACGCAATTGGAACTGTGTGTCTCACGGCAGATCGATATCCTTCAACTCATATTCGACGGGCATCTTCATGATGAGGACCGGAGTCTCATAGACCAACTTGCAGCCCTTCAGGCCATCTTCGGGAGCGAAAAAGTATGCCAGTCCGACCTCGTCGGCGGCTTGCCGGTATGTCTCGATTCCGACGTCGTCGACCTTTTGACCAGCGGGATCGAGCAGGTAAGCCTTGTTTTCGTAGATCCACCCGCGATGTGACTCCAAGGCATTATCGGCTTTATCGAAACGCACGCGAACTCGCATCTCGTACAGATCGGCGTTTTTGCGAACTTGATCCAGGATGACTGTGACGCCGGCCTTGTGCTGTTCGACCGCCTTCGCGCCTTCCAGGTTTTCGAACTCGAATGCCTCGGTGCGGCCTGGGACCAGCGCCAGAAGCTTGCCCTTGAGCGACGCGAGTTTCCCCACGCTTCGATTCGGCAGCATCAGCGGCACCTGCAACTCGGCCGCGGCAATACTGGATTCGACGGGGATTTCCAAGTGGCTTTGCCGGCTGTCGACGGCGACCACCTCGCCCGTATCGGCGATCGCTCGCTGCTCGGGCAGGACCATGTGCAGGACGATCGGCATCAGACGAGGCTCCCACGTCAGTTCGATCACAACTTTCAGCGAATGGTTCTGCGGATTGCGTAAATCGCGTTCTGCCAGGACTTTCATCCCCTCGAATCGAAACATGCCGCTGTAGGTGGCGCGATCCGCTCGGTCCCGCTCCGTTTCGTTGCGGCCTATGATTGCCACAACGCCCTCTCGCCCGCTGAAGTTGTAGACGGTCATTTTCGTTTGATCCAGGAGTTGATCCAGCGCGACCCAGAAAGGCGTTTCGTCAAAATCGACCGTCACGTCCGGATCTGTGCGCTGCTGGCCGAACTGAGCACGATTGTCCATAATCTTGTTGCCAGTCTGTTTCTCGAAGGCCGCCAGCGCCTCGGACAACGGCATTTCACCCTTGAGTGTGACGGTTGAAGCCTCCGCCGCCGCCTGGGCCGCGGCCGTTTCCAGGGCCTTGCGCACCCGGTCCAAACGCACCTTTACCTCCGCCGAAGTATGGCGTGTGACCGGCGGCAAGAGCTTCATCGCGTCCGGCCCCAGTTCGACCAGTTTCTTCTCGGCCGCCTGACGGTTCTCAAGCGAATCGTCATCAAGCTGCTTGACTAACCGACGAACTTCGAGTTCAAGCTCGTCGCTTGCGCCGGCCACGTCCGCCTGTCCCAAAACTGAGCAACCGATCAATAGAAAGGAGCCAATCATGATCATTCCCTCTCGAATGGTGCCTTAGTAGGTCCCGGCTGCCGGACGGGACCTGGAACCGTGGGCAGACTTCTGCGTTCAAGGTCCCGCTCGGCAAGCGGGGCCTACTTATGTAGCCGCCGTACCACTTCTATCAATCATAAGAAGTGCCGATCGACTCGTGAAGCCACGAACCTGCCCGAGCGTGCGAAAAGGGTTTCTCCCGTCGCTGTTGGCCGCTATACTCTTTAAGCCGATGGTGATGGCAGAAGAGTCGTTCCGAGAATCGTTCGGCGACAATCGGGACGGGCTTGAATACCACGCTATCGTCTCTTTCACCCCTGCACGGCGTTCATCCACGACGGCGAAACGTAAAGGAGGGCAGTGCGTGTCAAAAGGGCAATCTCGCGAACACTGGGGCTCCCGTATTGGTGTGATTCTGGCCGTTGCCGGCAGCGCTGTGGGGTTGGGCAACTTTTTACGTTTCCCTGGCCAAGCGGCGCAAAACGGCGGTGGTGCCTTCATGCTGCCGTACTTCATCTCGTTACTGATCCTCGGCATCCCTCTTTGTTGGGCCGAATGGACTATGGGCCGGTACGGCGGCACGCGCGGCTTTAACTCGTCGCCCGGCATTTTCAGCGTTATCTGGCGGAACCGGTTGTCAAAATACTTTGGCGGCGTAGCGCTGCTGATTCCGCTGATCATCTACATGTACTACGTTCTGATCGAAGCCTGGTGCCTGGGCTATGCGGTCAACTACGTCACCGGCGACTTGACGATCGGCACCGGTGGCCACGTTGACCAACTGGTTGCTCAGGCACCGGACGAATATGCGAAAACGCTCGTCGAAACGAAAGGAATGACCGAGGAACTGGCTCGGCAGGAGGCCGCGAAACTGACTGAGCGGAAAACCGTGTCGATGGCCTTCAAGAGTTTCTTCGGCGAATTCGTCGGTAGCAGTGCGGACGGGGCCATGCTGGAGGCGGGAAATCGCAAATGGCTTTGGGTGCTTTTGGGCACGTTTGTGTTCAACTTCATACTGATCTATCGCGGCGTAAGTAAAGGTATCGAAACCTTCTGCCGTTTTGCGATGCCCACGTTGGTTGTGCTGGCCTTTATCGTATTGATACGCGTACTGACGCTGGGTACGCCCGACCCGGCGCACCCTGAGCAATCGGTGCTTGGCGGTCTGAATTTCATGTGGAAGCCGGAACCAGGAAAGCTGCTGGATCCAGAGACGTGGCTGGCGGCTTCCGGGCAGATCTTCTTCAGCCTGTCCGTTGGTTTCGGCATTATCATCAACTATGCCAGCTACCTCCGCAGGAACGACGACGTCGTACTTAGCGGCCTCACATCCAGCAGTATGAACGAGTTTTTCGAAGTCTGTCTCGGCGGACTCATCACCTTGCCCGCAGCCTTCATCTTTCTGGGAATGGCCGCAGGCGAGCAGGGCACATTCGACCTGGGGTTCGTTGCATTGCCCAATGTATTTGCCCTTATGCCCGGAGGACAGTTTTTTGGGTTTCTGTGGTTCTTCATGCTTTTCGTTGCGGCCGTTACAAGCAGCGTCTCCATGCTGCAACCGGTGATTGCGTTCTTGGAGGAAGGTTTCGGGCTGAAACGCCATGCGTCCGCGGCAATCTTGGGCCTTATCGCCGCCCTGGGATGCGGATTCGTTCTCTATTTCTCGAAAGGACTGACGGCCCTTGATACGTTTGACTTCTGGGTAGGCAGCGTGCTGATCTTCGTGCTGGCGACAATCCAAGCGCTTCTGTACGGGTGGGCTTTTGGCTTGGAGAAAGGCGACACTTGGATGCACCAAGGGGCTCACCTACGAGTGCCCAGGTTCGTGCAGCTAATGTTGAAATACGTTGTGCCTGTGTACCTGCTTGCCATCTTCATCGCGTTTTGCTGGGAGAAACTGCCGGACAAACACGAGCCCGTCTTCGAGAGCAGTCTCACACACGCGGACGCACTGAATGAAGGCCGGCTGCCGGATGGGTTGCGGAGCGAGTTCGACGCGGAAGAAGACGTGACTCTGCCCGACACGTTCGCCGTGGTTGCGGAGACGCCCAACGGCCCGTGGACCCTGCAAGATCAGGACGCGACGCCCCTGTTCGTACTCGACCGCGAGTTGGACGCCGAGACAGAAAGCAAGGAAGTCCTTTCGATCAAGAAATACAAGTTCGGGTACATCGCGGCGATCGCGCGCGACCAAGTCGCACTTTCTTCAGTGGCGTTCATCGCCACGGTGATGGTCTTTCTGCTTATCCTGGTCCATATCGCAGGTCGACGCTGGGCGGCGGAAGGGCGATTTGACAAGATATGAGCTCCTTAGCCCAAAGGGGAAACCCATTATGGCTCTCAGCGCCTGGATCGTGATGATTCTGTCCGTCTCTTCTGTAGTGACGTTGCTCTCCTTCTGTCTCTATCGCGTGCTGACGCTCCCGCCGGTCGAGGTCGAAGAGCACCTGAAGGGCCCGTTGGAGATAGACACTAAGGACACGATTGACGCGGATTGATCTCCCATCCGTGGCGCCGCGATGCCATCAGTGGGCCTGTTCTTGCTTGCGGCATCAGTTGGCGAGTCGACCACCATTTAGCCAGCAGTATCAGTCGCGTCATAACACTTACCGGAGGGTGCCCGGGAATTCGGCCTGCAAAACACAACGGTTGCTAACTGTAGCCGAAGTCGTGAGACTTCGGCGAGTTGCCAGCACCCCCAGAATTCTCACGAATTCGGCTACAACCAATTCCCGGGCAAGCTCACCTACCTGACAGGCGGTTTCCCCAGCAACCGTCGCAATAAGCCAATCTGGCCGGCGTGCAGCATTTCGTGATGGGCGCAGAAGAAGAGAGCACCGAGTTTCGTGTTGTAGACGGCGTAGGGCTCGTCGATCGTGTCGTCCAGGTCCTGTTCGCTGCAATCCGCCAATTCCGTCATCGCCTGCCCGTGGACCCGATCGAAGACCTCGCGTATTTCCGCCGCTGACGGGTAGATCGAGCGATCCGAGTTGGGCGTCGAACCGCGGCTGAACTGTTTGCGGAACTTGCTGGACATTAGATCGAGGTCTTCCGGACGGCGACCGCGAATACGGAAGAGGCAAAGTCCATACTCGGCCATCGCCAAGTGACCCACCTGCCAGGCGACGTGAGTCGTCACCTCGGCGGGTTGGCGAAACCAGTCCTCGTCGCTCAATCCACCCAGCAACGTCAACGTATACTCTCTAGCTTCCTGGATTTGTTTGCAGGCGATTTCCAACACCGATTCGTTAGTCATAGCAGTTGGCCCTGTTGTTCCCTTGCGGTTCAAAGTCCATGATGGAGCATTGTACTCACCGGACGGTAGGATAGAACAGAACCATGACCGATTCGCTGCTGAAGATATCCGGCGGTTGCGTCTACGACCCGATCAACGACGTCGACGGCCAAGTGAAAGACTTCTGGATCCAAGGCGGCAAGATCGTCGAAGCGCCCGACGATCCCGAGGTGAAACCGGCACGCACGCTGGACGCTTCCGGACTAGTGGTTATGCCCGGCGGCATCGACATGCACTGCCACATTGCCGGCCCGAAGGTCAACGCGGCACGCAAGATGCGTCCCGAGGAAAAACGCCACGGCGAGGTCGTTCGACGCACGGCGAACACGCACAGCGGGACGATGGGCAGCGTGCCGAGCACCTTTGCCACAGGCTACAAGTACATCGGGTTGGGATACACGACGGCGTTCGATGCCGCCGTGCCGCCGCTGTCGGCTCGCCACGCGCACGAGGAACTGGAGGACACGCCGTGCATCGATAAAGGCTTCTACGTGCTGATGGGCAATAATCACTACGTGATGAAGGCCATTAAGGACGCGGAACCGGAACGGCTGAAGGGATTCGTTGCATGGCTGCTGGGCGCATCCAAGGGATTCGCCGTCAAGTTGGTGAATCCCGGCGGCGTAGAGGTATGGAAGCACCACGCGGGCGGTAATGTTAACGGCGTTGACGATCCGGTTGATTTCTACGACGTGACCCCGCGCCAGATCATCCGCGAGGTGGCTCGGTCGGCGGACGAATTGAATCTTCCCCATTCGGTCCATATCCATTCGAACAATCTTGGCATGCCGGGCAACTGGGAAACGACCCTGGAAACGATGAGGACGTTGGAAGGCCATCGAGGCCACATGACGCACATTCAGTTTCACAGCTACGGTGGAGGCGAAGGGGACGAGAGCACGTTCAACTCGAAGGTCCAGCCGTTGGCCGACTATGTCAATTCGCACAAGAACGTAACCGTCGACGTGGGCCAAGTGTTGTTCGGCGAGACGACCAGCATGACCGGAGATGGCCCACTGGGCTACTACTTACACAACGTGTACGGCACGAAATGGTTCAGCGCCGATACCGAGTTGGAGGCTGGTTGTGGCATCGCACCGATCAAGTATCGCAACAAGAGCCTCGTACACGCGTGGCAGTGGGCGATCGGTCTGGAATGGTACCTGTTGGTCCAGGATCCGTGGCGAGTCGTAATGAGCACCGACCACCCGAACGGCGGCTCGTTCCTGGCCTATCCGCAGATCATCCGAATGTTAATGGACAGCACCTATCGCAAGGACATGCTAAAGACGGTGCATCAAAGCGTGCGTCAAGGCTCCGTGCTGGCCGACTTGGATCGACAATACTCGTTGAACGAAATCGCCATCATCACGCGCGCCGGCCCTGCCCGGCTGCTTGGACTGGACAGCAAAGGCCATCTGGGACCCGGCGCCGACGCAGACGTGACGATCTATACGCCGCACGACAACAAGGAAACGATGTTTCAGTTGCCACGATACGTCATCAAGTCCGGGCGCGTGCTAGTCGACGACGGCGAACTCAGGGAGACCCTCACCGGCAAGACATTGCACGTGGCACCGGATTACGATCCATCGCTCGAAAGCGACATCGGCGATTGGTTCGAGCAGTACTATTCCGTCCGCTTTCGCAACTATCCAGTATCGGACGATTACGTAAGCGATGCCGAACGAATCGCCTGCGTTTAGAGGCTCTGCCTTGATACTACACCGTTTAGCCCAAAGCCGAGGGAGGCTGCGGAAGAAGTAGGTCCCGCTTGCCGAGCGGGACCTTGAATCCAGGCTTCACGCCACGTCAAGGTCCCGCTCGCCAAGCGGGACCCACCTTTCGCCGCAATCGCGACTTCTTCAGCAGCCTGCGGAGGCGTGCGCGAAGTGAGGCCCGATGTGGTCGCCGAAGCGTCCAGCTTGCGATTCTTCGATCCCCCGGGATTTGACGTGTGGCGGACGCGGCCGGGGATTCCCACACCGCCTTGGGCCATGCGAACTCCTTCCGGAACTGAGTGTTGCGGAGCGGGTCTTTTCCTCGCTCAGACGGTCGCGGACCGGATTCGCTGAAACCGGAAGCCGCATATGCGGGCTACCCAAAGCGATATCAGCGTCAACCCCAAGTGGATCCCGTTTGCACACCAAGGCAAGTGCTGGTCGTGGCGCCCGAGACCGACGCGAAAATGCGCAAACAGATGGCTTTCGATCATTGTCGCGATCGCTGTCCCGATGAGCGCGATCGCGACCCACGCCGCTGTGTCGCGCTGCACCAAAGCAGCTCGGATAGCCAGGCATCCAACCACAACGTTAGCCCCGCATGCCACCACATATGCTTCGGGCATCTGCAACTGCTCCGTTCCGCTTGCGTTCACGGCACGCACTGTCAGCCAGCATCCGGTTCCCACCAGCACCACGAGGCCGGTTATCCCTGCGACAGAACGGAATCGCGCGTGCTCATGCGGCAACAGGTAATCCGCTGAACTTGGGCCAGCCAGACGCCAATGGCCTAGCAGCCGGATCAGCAGATACGGGATTTGTACGCCAAACCACTGCACGCAGATCATGGGTACTGACATCAGTGCCATGATTCGCGGCGAGGCACAAAACTGCAGCACGAGGATGGCAACCAACAACATCACCACCAGAAGAACACGGCGAAGAGAGTCCCCTCGCCCA
>CAZURK010000389.1:0-12300 GCA_964623055.1 uncultured Pirellulaceae bacterium | reverse complement strand
CTAATGTATAACCCGTCATTCTTATACCGGCAGTCTGCCTCTTTCTTATCGCTACGCCAAATCCTCACCCGGTACTCCTTCGTCCAATAGTCCAACGTCGCGACGCCACCTGTCGGGAGCCTCGTACGTTTGACGCGTAGACAAAGATCTGGCCGGGTGACCCTTCTTAATGTGCTCCTGAAACGAAGGACATGAGAACCTCGCGTCGCAGTTCCGGCAGACTCGCTGTGCAAATGATCGGTTGCCGGCGCGATTTGCCAGCGCGTTTGGCGTTGGCGGCGAGAATTGGCCGTCCTCGATGAGGTCCACGACTCGGCCAAAATCGTTCAATGTCGTCTGAACGTCCTCGCCAGTCAGTGGGATCGGAACGACGGGGTTCCAGTTTGACAAAGCCAGATCCAGTTTGTTTGTGTCGCGCGAGTCTATCGCATCGTTAGCGGCAGCCGGTACCGCCGTGCTGATGATCGCGATGTGTTGCACTGGCGTGGTGGGTCGGAAGCCATTCCATACATGAGCGTAAAGGAGAAGCTGCTGCTGATACAGTTTCGAATTTGCATGGATCTCCTCAATGTGGCACGTCTTGATGTCATACAATGTTACGCCGTTAACGCCTGCGACGACATCAACAACTCCTTCGATCGCGTACCGCCGCCGCTTTGCTGTCCTCTGGTTGGGTAGGTGAAGCTTCACTTCCGGCTCGGCGACTGCGGTGGCAATGTGTGGCAGCCCGCGCCAGTACATCTGCACCTGCCGCCACGCAATCTCCGCCACGTATGACAACAGAAAGAACCCGGTTTCCGATTGGAGACGTTGATACGTCACATCGAACAACCGGCGGAGAACGTCGTCATCAACACGCGGGTCCGTCACACCCGCATCCCGCTGGCTGATCAGTTCCCGGTGCAGGCTCTCAATCGTTTCATGCACCAACCGACCAAAAAACGCCGGTTGTGCGCGGGCGGGTGCAAACTCGTGCTGACGAAAGATGAAGTATTGGCGTGGACATTGCCGGTACGGAACGTAGTCGCCAGTATACGACCATGTGCGAGGCAGCTCACTCTGCGAGGCAGCCGCCGCTGGAACAGACGCAAAGTCCAAGTCGCGGATTTGTGGTAAGCGAGGTACGAGGGAAGAGAATGGTCGATTAAGCGTCTGTCCTTTGCCCCGATAGTCCGGCAAAACGAGCAGGTTCTCCGCTCGCGTCAGTGCAACATTGAACAGCCGCATTGCGTCGAATTTCCCCTGTCGTTCGATTGGCTCGCCATCACGACCGAGTAGCGGCTGCATGAGTTGCTCTAATCGTTGTGGCTGCTGGCTCTTGCGTGGATTGCCGAGGATGACGACCGGAAACTCCAGCCCCTTTGCTTGGTGGACGGTGATAAACGGAACTCGCCCTTTGGGAAACGGATCGTCGGCGTCCTCGTATTCGGACTCGGCGCGCCGGAAAAGGGCGTACAGATAGCTGCCGAATACTCGCGGGTACCACCCGGATGCCAGCCGTTCGCCGGTGATCAGCCAGCGGAACTCTTCGACAAACCGGCCAAGATACCGCGAAACGAGACCAAGATTGCACAGCGGACCTTCATCAATTGTTTTTCGTTCGCGAGATTCTCTTGCTCGCTCAAGCATCTGGCAGAAGTGACTGAAGCCGCAGAATTCATGGAACAGATCGAGGATTGTCCATTCAAGCGACGTAGCCCGATTGAACGCATAGCGCAGCGACACGGGGTTGGCCGTCTGGAAGCGGCTTCTCGCGAGGCGTTCGAACTTCGGGCCATGCAAGTCTGCGGCCGTCTTTTCTGAGAGCGTCGTCGCGGCGAGCCTCCGAAGCATTCGATCTGGATCGTAGGGCGACGAAAGGTCCCATCGGTTTCGCCTCGCGACATCGTGCAGCTTGCGAAAATCGGTCGCCGACCGCGTGACATCCGCCCGGCGCCGTTCGACGTAGCGTGCCAGTTCATCGTCATTCGCTACCAACGCGGCGGCAAACTCGCGTGTCTCATCTACCCAATCGTGGAACGCCACATAGTCGCTTGACCGTGCGGAGCCCCTTTCGGGGTGGCCGAGGACATTGAACAGCAGCCCGATCATTGCTTTCGCTTCGTCCACCTCCAGAAACCGCCCCGCCCTCGGCGCGTAGACTTCCAAGCCGGCTTCGCAAAGCGCATGGCGCATGCGTCCAACCTGTTTCGATTTCAGTGACGGGAACAGGAACGCAACTTGGTTTGGGTTGGCGACGACCTTCTGATCAATGAGCCGACGGGTGAGGCTCGCGATTTCGCGACAGACTTCATTGGGAGTGCCCGGTGCCGATGCGACCACCGCGGGTCCGTCGTCTTCACGGAAAGCGCGAAGGCGTTTTCCTTCGATACGGTACGAGCCGCGATCCCATAACTCTTCCCTTTTTCGCCATTCACACATCGACATGAACCTGGCGCTGAACTCAACGATCTCTTTCCGTGAGCGATAATTCTCGGCCAGCACGATTGTGTGCGGGTCGACGCCGAGTTCGTTCCGGCACCGGATGGGGAACTCGACAAGATTCTCGACCGTCGCACCACGAAAGCGGTACAGCGATTGATCGTCATCGCCGACCACACACAGGTTTCGGTGTGTGTCGCCAAGCCGAAAGAACAACCGTTCCTGGATCGTGTTTGTGTCTTGGTACTCATCGACGATGACGTGCTCAAAGGCGAAGTCCGGATGGTTCCAGCCGCCCGCCACGTCGAGCGCTTCCTGTTGTAGTGTCGAAAAATCGACGCGTTCTTCTTTTACCAACAGCTCTCGGTACGCGGCAAACATCTTGAGTAGGTCGCGCATGGCGGGGCTCTCGGTGTTCCCAGGATCACAACATTCGTCGGAAAGGCGATTGAACAACGACTGGCAATGCGTGATGGCTACATGACGGGATCTCGACCGGCTTCCAAACACGGTATTGATCCATGTGTTGTCCCAGTCGTCACCTCCCGCCGCACGGACCAGTTCCTTCCAGACCCATTTCCGCCGCAGGAAGAGATATTGGGACAAGTCATCAAGCAACGCAGGAGAACGAGGACCGCCGCTGCCAACGCGACGATCGTGGATCAGTCGCTGACACAACGAGTGGACGGTACCGACATAAAGATTCGCCGTATCGAACGGCCGTCCGGTCGTTTCCGTGACGAGCCCAAGCAGTGTCCGCAACCCTTCGCGCAACTGTCGTGCCGCCTTTTCGGTAAAGGTCGCCACGAACATCTTTTCAACCGGAACGTCACGGACGGCGATCAGATTGACCACGCGCCACATCAACGCGAGTGTCTTACCCGACCCTGGACCCGCTGGCAAAAATAGCGGTCCGTCACCGTAGAAGATCGCCTCCTCTGTTGATCGTTCGGACGAAAGCCGAGCTTTTGCCAGAGGGTCGTAAGGAGTTCAGCAGGCATGCACGCGGGTCCTCACATGAACTATTCCCCGAACTGAAGCTCCAACGTGGTCGGCTCGTCGATATTGGCGTTCAGCCAGAGCGTTTGGCCGTCCCAGGCATACTGGTCCGGTCGGAGTGGACGGTCTGACAATCTCACGCTAAGTTGGGCTTTCGGTGCGTCGGCCAACTCGAACACGGGGTTCACGCATCGAGCCGTTGGCTTGATGCGGATGGCTACCCGGTTGGCCTCGACCGCGATCCTGTGTGCACGACGTTGGGGCACCTGCGACTCGAACCGTCCGCCGGTGATTTCCAGCTTCGGCGGATTTGCGTAGCTGCGTGCCCACTCTAGCAGTCGCTCGTCCGGGGCGTCGGTTTTGCCGATCAGCCACGCCCATTCCTGCACGAGCATCTGCCGGGCGCGGCCGAGCGTGTCGACCGTATTTACCAGCTTCTTGCCCAGCGGTGCGGGCCGGCGGCGGCCCCAGCTCATGATACTGTTATGGGCGGGCGTCAGACCGACCCGGTGGTCGATGGCGTGACCGGTGGTCCTTCCTCGGGCCAGCGGCCAGTGACAGCCCCAGTAAACGGGCGTGGCCAGCTCTCGGCGATCGAAAAATGGCCTGAAGACTCGCGGCAGGTGCGGATCGTTTGGGTTGAAGTAGATTGCTGTTGAGGTCTCCCGGTCGTTCAGTCGAACTCGGTAGATGGCAGGCATGTCGCCAGACAGCAGCTTCTCTAAATCGTGCTCCCGTTTGAGCAAGGGGAACTGCAGCTCGTGTTTGCGGCCGTCACGGAACAACACATCGACCAGGTTCGGCGGCAGAACCCTGAGCGGATAGGCGGCTTTGGGCGTCAGAATAATGAATTCGCTCAACTCGTAGTCTCCATCCGGCGCACTTGTCAGAGTGAGGAACCTTGTGCCGAAGCCGTCGGGATAGAAATAGTAGTCTTCGACGGCGGAGTCTCCCCAAACCTTGTAGTTGAAGTCGCAGGACTGGTAGGTCCAGCGAACGTGAATGCGGGTGGCGGTGGATTCGACGATCGTAACCTGTCCGTAACGCAACTGCTTGTCCATCAGCGGCTCGACGCAATCCTCTCCATCCGGCGGCGGACTGGTCTCCGCCCATTCGTAACACAAGCCTGAATTGTAGCGGCCCGCCCAGAATGGAACGTAACTTGAACCACGCCAGAAAACGAAACGCGAGCCGTTCGGCAGCGAGACCACCACATCGTTCAGTTCGGGTTTCCAGCCGTCTGCGTAGTCCATCGAAGTCAACGAGCCGTCCTGGGCGCGGACAGAGATGGGGGCGTCGTAGCGGAGTTTGGTTTCAGTGGCGCCGAAACTCGGCCACTGTGGCGGCTGGCCTACCAACATGGTCGGAATCCTCTTCTGCCAGATTTCGCGACCGTCTTCGTCGACAATGGCCACATGCACGATATCCCGATCTCTGGCGAAGGACGCTTCCGGCAATGTGAGGCTGGTCTCAACACGGGTATTCTTGGGCAACTCGATGGAAGTCGCCGTCCTTTTTTCCGGAGAAGACTCGAACCACGCCGCGGCCTGCGCACCTGAGATATCCTGTTTAGCGCTGAAGGCAGCTACCCTGACCTTGCCCTTCTGCTTCGGGCTCAGGATCAGCCAGTCGCCAGGCGGCAAGATGGCGCCCAAATCCACCGGATTGATCACCGGTTCAGAAAAGGCCTCGGCCTCCGCTTCAAATTTCGGCCCGTCAACGAGCCAGCGTGCCATTTCAACGGGCTTGCCTTGTCCATCCTTGGAAAACAAGGCCACCTCATCACACGATGTATCCAGTTTCACTTTCACGGTGAAAGGAGATGTCCCCGTTGCGGACAAGACCTTGCGCTCGACCTCTTTTCCATCCCGGTAACCGGACAACCAATGCTCCGGCACGGGATGTTCGTTACAGGCAAATTGGGCAATTACCGTTGGAGGCTGCCCGATGCGCTCGACGCCAAAAGGCGGCCGCCACGGGTGGCCCGGAGCGATTCGCATCCGCGGCTTGGGGCGCACAGTCTGTCTGGAGTCGCTGTCGCTGCCGGGGTGGGTGAACAGGAATTGAACATCCTCCGTGGTCAACGCATGGTCGTAGATTTGCACTTCGTCCAGAAGACCGGATATGTAAGGACTCTCATCATCCGCCCGACAGCCGATCCGCAACACGCTACCCGCCGCGTCGGGTCGCATGAGGAAATCACCTCCCATGAAGGTCCCGTCATCACCAGGTTGTTTGCGATGCCCATCTACGTAGAACGCCAGGTGGGGCTCTTTGCTGGCGTTGTAGGTCATAGCAACGAAATGCCATTTGCCATCATTGACCTCAATCTGATGCGTCGCGCCAAAACTCGTTCCCCAACTCCCCTGGCCTCCCGCATAGAGGAGAATCCCCTTGTCGCCAAAGAGACTGAAATGCCTGTCCGGGTGGGCGAACCCACCGCGGTGCCCCTTGAAGAGGATTGTGCGTTCGTAAGGGCCCGAACCGAGGTATGCGCTGACCCAGGCGGCGATGGTGAAGTCGCGGCTGAAGTCGATTGCTTCCGGCTTCGTTACTTCAATCCCTGCGTTAGCCCACTCGACCAGCAGGGCATCGCCGCATCTGCCCAAACCGAACGCGGGAGCAACCTTCGGATCAACGCGTCTGCCGTGATGCTGACCGGTGGCATCCTTCAAGTTTCCGTCGAACCGATAGTGCGCCTTCAATTCGGCGTATGCCGGCCGAGATCCTACAACGAACAGGCTGGCCAGTATGAAGGCCCAGCGTGAGCAGAAGCCGATGAGTGGTTCTCGCATGGTCGTCTTCTCGCTTTACTGGCTCGTTTAACCCGAAGCCGGAATAGGCCAGGGAAGAACTCCGCCTATGTGGTTAGTGACACCTTGCCCTTGGGCAAATCGAAACAGACGATCAGCGCATCCTTTTCTCGCAGCCAGTTTCCGGATTTCAGGTCAACGAGACGCTTGACCGGTTCGATCGGTATGGGTGTGCCGTCTTGGGTCACCTTCGGCACGGTCTCGGCAGAGGCTGTTACGCGAAGCGTAAACCGCGGGCTGGCAAACGGGGCGGTGAGTGTTATGCGGTTCTCGTTCCGTTCGATCCGGGTCAGTTCTTTTGCCGCCCAGTAGCGGCCGATTTCGCTGACTTTCATCCAGATGGTCTGATCGCGATAGCGACCTTCCAGTGCCAACACCACTTGCTGAAACTGCTTGAACCCTTTCTTCGCGCCGTGTGAGTACATGCCGGGCCAATGGCACAGCATCACTGCGGGCTGATCGAGTTCGATCAATTCGACCAATCGCCCCTCGGTCGCGTCTTCGTTGGCGTAGCGGTAGCCTTCTGGCTCGCGATCGCCGTCCCAGCCGCCGAACCAGTCGCCCGTGCCGGCCGGAACGTTCGCGACGGCCTGCGGATCATCGGTGTCCAGCCCCTTGACGTGCTCCAGCTTCGGCTCGGTGCTTTGATTGCCGCCGGACACGTATTTGAAGTAGTGCGGCAAATCCGTTCCGTACACCTCGCGAACCGATTGATGCACGGCCAGCGAAAGCTCGGACTTGACCATATTGCCAAAACCGCCCGGCGTGGTGATGCCCTCGCACGGCAGATCGCAATTCTTCAGAATGCGCAGCGCATATGCCAGGTAAGCGGCCAACTCGTCCACGCTCTTCTTTTCACGGGGATACGAGTTTTCCATGGTAGCCGCACTGATTTCCTCGAACGGTCTGCCTGTGCGAATGTCGATCACGCGCGTATGGGTGATCATCTCAGGATGAATGTCCCAGTTGGGCGCCATCAACTCACGCACCAGCTTCAGACTGTCCTGCAACTCGCGCCGCGACCATCCGGGCAGTTCTCGATCCAGCCAACCCACCAGCGCCGGATAGGGAACGATCGTGTACTTGCCTTTGACGCCATGCTCGCCGCACCACTCGCCGAATTCACGGACAAAAGCATCGGGAATCTCCCGAGGCCACGTTTTCCACGGCTTCTCATAGGTATCTCGTTGCGGCCGTGCCGCGGCGAACTGCGGCATGCAGAAGTAGCCCATGTTCACCAGGCAAGTGGAATCGTCGATGATGAACGACAGCGGCACTCGGCCCAGCGGATTCAGCACCTGAACACCATCAGCCTGTGTCGGCCGCTCGCCCGTCGGAGCCTGGGCAGATGCATTCTGCGGCGCGAGCCGCGACAGCCCCCAACCCGCCGCCGCCAAAGCCGTTCCGGTTCGCAAGAAGTCACGACGAGTTACCTGCCGCATGGTACCGTCCTCCTCGGTGTGGCTGTGAAGAACAGAACTGACACGCTGCAGAATATCAACGTGGAAGGAAAATGGAAGAAGTTCGGGGCTTTCCCAGAGAGTATCTTGTGAGGCGGGACAGTGATTTTGCCCGCAAACGATTTTGCCCCAGGCTTCTTCAGGCAAAATGATTGAAGGGCAAAGTCATTACAGTCTGCGCCAATCACTCTGGGTCGGCGTTGGAGAGATCGAGATCCAATTCGTCCAGGTTTCGGCGATGCTGAAGCGCCGGAAGCCTGGCGCGAATTTCGGCTTGGTGGTCAAAGTCGATTTCGGCAGTGATCGCGGTCTCCCCGTCGGCGGCGACTGCCAGCGGGACGCCCCAAGGGTCGACGATTGCCGATCGGCCGTAGGTGACAATACCTGGTCCGTTGCGTCCATATTGGTTCGACGCAATCACATACGTTTGGTTTTCGATAGCCCGCGCCCGCAGCAGTGGCAGCCAGTGATCGCGGCCGGTTGGCAAGGTGAAGGCCGAAGGCACGCAGAGCACGTCGGCCCCCGCGTCCACCAACCGGCGGAACAACTCGGGGAAACGAAGATCATAGCAGGTGGCCTGGCCCAGCCGCCCGATCGCGGTTTTCGTCAGAACCAGGCGATCGCCGGCCTGCATGAAACTGGATTCCTGAAACGTAATCTGGCCCGGCAGGTCAATATCAAACAGATGGATCTTCCGGTAGCAGGCCAGTTGTTCGCCTTCGGGTGAAAACAGCAAACTTGTGTTGAACACCTTGTCTGAGCCTTCCACGCGTTCTGCGATGCTGCCGGCCAGGAGCGTTACTCGCAACCGAGCGGCCAGTTCGCTCATCGCCTGTGAAGTCGGACCTGGCACCGGCTCCGCCTGCGACACGATCGTCTCGGAACTCGCCAGGCAATTGAATAACTCGGGCAGTGAAACAAGTTGGGCTCCGCGCGCTGCGGCCCGTTCAACCAGACGAACGGCCGTATCCAGATTCCGGCCTTTATCCGGGCCTGACGTCATCTGCACAGCGCCGACGATGGTTCTTTGCATCGGACTTCCCTCGCTACGATCGCAAACGAAACAACTCCTTCGTTTAACCCGAAACCGATGGCGATGGCGGGCAGTGGTATGGATCGTCCACGCGTAGCGCCCGCCATAATCTTCGGCTACGGGTCAAACGGGCCATTCTGAGGCTCCCATCTTCCTGTCACAAATATTCCTGCCCGTTGGACTGCGCTTCCGGCGAGTTACGCCTACTCCCGAAACATCCAATACGCAAGCGTTGGCGAACGGGCGATGCGCTGGAGCCACTCGCGGTCTGCGGCCGGTTTGCCAAGTTCGACCAACGCTTGCAGATCCTGAATCATTACGGGATTGTTGCCGTAGTAAGAATGGCCGATAAGGCTGGTGTCGATGGGCGACACGTCGACGGTGTCCACTCCGGCGACGACCACCAGATGTTCCCCCGACAGTCCCGCCCTAGTATGTCCATGGACCTTGGTAGAGGCGACGAGCGCGTTGTCGTTTGTCGATGCGTACAGAGTTACGTGGCGGGCCAAACGCGCGACCGACGGCGCATAGCGATCACGAAACTCGCCGGCATCCACATCCGGAGCCGCCATGATCACTTGGCCGAAGACGGGTTCCGGACTTGGCTGGCTGAGCGCCATTCGCTCCAACGCCTGGACCAGTGCGCGATTGCCCATGCTGTGAGCAATCAAGTGAACTGACGTAGCACCGCTTTCGTCGACGACCTTCTTCAGAAAACTTTCCAAGCGAGTCACTGTCCAAGTGACGTTCGATTCGTCTTTGCTATAGTCGGTCAGTCCGCCCAGCGACGGCCAACTGTAGCAAATGGGCGCCCCATCAAACTTCAGGTCGTGTGCGATCTGCGCCGTGCGCTTCACCGCCCCTTCAAAGCTGACGTTGTACCCATGAATGAAAACAGATGCCTGCTTTCGAGCTGACTTGCCGATACACGACCTGAGTTCTTCGTAGAAGACATCTTCCTTCCTGTGGACGACATGCTGCAAGATCACGTGCTTTTCCGGATCCTCACGGAATTCCAGCCGGATGATCGACGGCGACTCGACCTTCCCGACGCGATGATCCGGCGGCACGCTGACTTCACAAACGCCGAGTTCAAGGACCGGCTTCGAGCCTTCCAGGTGACGACCGCTACCGTAGACGCGGCTACCGGATTCGACCAGGCGTTTCTGCTTCTGGTATTTCAGGTTGGCCGAATGCCCCAGTCCAAGCGCGACCAACAAGGAAACCAACGTCAGCAATCCCAACACGACCCGACGTGACCAGAAGATCGTGGCGAGTCCAAACAGAACGGTCACAACGCCTGCAATCGAAGGAAGAAGGAAAACGCGCAGGTCGATTCGATCCGCCTCGTCAACAATCGGGCTGCGATCCGTCGCATAGAATACTTGGACAAGATGGGCGCCGGTCTCTGGATCAACGCGGCGCATCGCAATAGGCTCTTTCGACAAATACGGCTCGACTGAATCCGGAGGGACCTCCGGTTGTTGATGCAGGATCTTCGGCTTAACCGGACGGATGGTCTTCGGGTCGACCACCGGCGGTCGTACCTCTATCTTCGGCGTCACTGGGCTGACGTATTTCGGGGCAAGCTCCGGTGGTTCCTCGCTGATCTTTCGCGGCACCGACTGAGTATCGGAATCCACGCCGCCGGTGCCACCAGCCGATGTCTCCCCCTCGTCCGTTGGACGGACCGTGGTTACCCTGTCTACACCTCCCCCGCAACCAGCGACGGAGAGAAGTGCACATGTCAACAAGCCCAACACAATCCGTACCGTGGTTTCCCTCATGAAACCCACCGCTGCTCCTCCGTGAAAATCTCGAAGACAAGACTAGTGTGAGAAATAGCCAGCGCACCTTGCCTTTGAATTCTAGCAGGTCACGCTGATTCTGCGAACAGAGATCGTACTCCATCGCCTTTGCAGGCTGCCGAAAAAGTAGGTCCCGCTTCCCGAGCGGGACCTCGAGGTGGCAGCGGACCTCGAAATTCAAGGGCCCGCTCGGCAAGCGGGACCTACCTACTGCCGACCGTCCATCGTGGCGGCAGAGGCACTGGTTCAACCGCAGGCGAGAGTCTACGATAGCACTCTTAACCCGTGGGCTCTAACGATGTTATGAAAGGAATAACCAATGAGATCACTTGACGGCGAATCGACTGTGAGACCCTTGCTCGTATGCCTGACATTGGTCGGGTTGTCGAGCACTCTCGGTATCGCGTCCGCCGATGTAGCAGAAGATCTGCGCGAACAAGCTCGCCAGATTCTCGCAGATACCGGAATCCAAGGCGGGCTAGTCGTGCACCTTGGCTGTAGTGATGGCAAACTGACCGCGGCGTTGCGCGCCGATGATGGCTATTTGGTCCAGGGGCTAGATACCGACCCGGAGAAGGTCCAGCAGGCTCGCGCACACGCCCATTCGCTTGGACTGTATGGAAGTGTGGCCATTGACCGGCTTGACGGCAGGCATCTGCCTTTCATCGAGAACCTGGTCAACCTAGTGGTTGCCGAGGATTTGGGCTTCGTTCCGATGGACGAAGTGAACAGGGTGCTGTGCCCCAACGGCGTTGCCTATGTCAGACAAGACGGCAAATGGACCAAAACCGTCAAGCCGCGGCCAAAGGAGATGGACGAGTGGACTCACTACTTGCACGATGCAACGAATAACGCCGTGGCGCACGATACGGCGGTCGGCCCTCCGCGTCATTTGCAGTGGCTTGGCGGGCCGCGTTATTCTCGTCAGCACGATCACATGTCGGGTGCCAGCGCAATGGTCTCCGCCAACGGCCGTTTGTTCCACATTTTCGATTATGCCTCGCCGTTTTCGATCCAACTGCCATCGGATTGGCGGCTGGCGGCCCGCGACGCGTTCAACGGCAAGACGCTGTGGCAGCGGGATATCGACGAGTGGCACACGCAGATGTTCCGCTTGAAGAGTGGTCCGGCACAATTGACTCGGCGGTTGGTCGCCATCGGCGACGTGGTGTACGTGACGCTGGGCCTCGAAGCACCCGTCAGCGCTCTGGACGCCGCCACGGGCGAGACCATTCGCATTTACGAGGGCACAGTCAGAACTGAAGAAATCATCTACTCCGATGGCGTACTGTTCTTGTTGATCAACGACAACCCGTTCCGCCAGCCCAGGACTCCCAGCGAGTTGAACTATGACTTTGTCGAGGGATCGAGGCGAATTGTGGCCGTCGACGCCGAAACGGGCAAAGTGCTGTGGAACCAGCCTCAGCCCAGCGTGCTGCCGATCACTCTGACCGCGGACGACCGACATGTCCTGTTCTGTGGCGACGAGCGGATCATCTGTCTTGACCGCCGCGACGGGAAGCAACTATGGCAATCGAATACCGTGATGCGACGCAAGTCGATTCCCACATTCTTCGGCCTGACACTGGTGGCCTACAAAGATGTGGTCTTGTTCTCCGGGGGCAGTTCGGACCGCGATGCCAAGAACGCCACCGGCGACGACAACACAATGTACGCGTTGGATGCGGCAACCGGCAAGCAGTTGTGGACTGCGGATCACCCGGCCAGCGGATACAAGTCGGCCGAAGATATCCTGGTCATGAACG
>CAZURK010000388.1:0-12321 GCA_964623055.1 uncultured Pirellulaceae bacterium | reverse complement strand
CCGACCGACGCAGAGCACGGGATGGGCCCAGGCATCCTTCGTTCTTCTCTGGACGATGGAAAACGCGCCGAGCGTCTGGAAGCTATCGACCGTCGGCTTCAGCAGCAAGGCCTTGCCGTCGGCGGACAAGACAAAGAGTTTTCCGTCGGCCCAGATAGCCGCGGCGTCCGTAGGCCGGGGCAGTTCGGCCTTGATTTCTCCGGTTGTGGAGTCGAGGCAAAGAAAGCCTCTGAACTTCCTGGCCCCGGCGACGTACAGGTTCCCGTCCACTTCGAGCGCGCTACCGCTGGTGGTGCGCAGGGGTATGGTCCATGCTTTCTCCGCTTCGTCGTTCGAGGGGCTCATGCGCAGAAGGGACGAGGACTGCTCCGTCACGCTGGTGTTCGTAACGAGAACCGAGTCACCGCAGAGCACCGGTATCGTGCTGCAGGCATTGTCTGTGAGTTTCAACCCGTGTGTCCAGAGCACCTTGCCGGTCACGGCATCGGCGGCGAACGTCCGGAAGGACGTGATCGCGATGATTTGCCGGCGCCCACCGAACTCGACGAGGATCGGCGAGGAGTAGCCCGCTGTCTCCGTGGCCTCCGGCACGGCAGTGCCCGTCCAGACGGTCTCGCCCGTTCTCTTGTCCAGCGCCGCGATCAGAGCCTTCTTGCCCGCAGGCGTTACGATGACGTTGCCCTCGTCCACCAGGAGGCACTCGGACGCGCCGAAGAACGGTTGCCTGGCCTCAAAACGTTCCAGTACATCAACGGCCCACTGCTCGCTGCCCGTGGCTGCGTCGAGGCAAACTACCCGGCCATATCCGTTCATCTGGTAGAGCAGACCCTCGCTGTAACAGCACGAGGCACGGCTGCCCGGGTACGGTTTCTTCCACGCTTTGCCGTTGACCGCCTGCCACTTGATATTGCCGTCGACATCGAGCGCAAAGATCCGCAACTCCTCCCCCACGTCGCCGCCAATGTATAGTGAGCCGCCCGCAACGATCGGAGAGCACCAGCCCCGCCCGAGGCCCGTAGTCTTCCACACCAGTTTCGGCCCCGCCTCAGGCCAAGTGTCAAGCAGGCCGGTTTCATCGCTCACTGCGTCGCGCCGTTGTCCGCGCCACTGGGGCCAATCGGGTTCACTCGACGCGATCAACTTGCCGGAATCGGCCGCCACCACCGCCCCGCACGCGCCAAGCACTAGACAGGTCGCGAAAACGACATCACGAACACTCAAGCCTCCCTTGGATATCACGTGTTTGCCTCCATTTTGCAGTGCAGTCTGCCAAGAATCAGGGTCTATCGGAGAACTCCCACGGGGGTGAGTGTATTCCACGCGAAAGTGAAGTGGAAGAAGCCGGAGACGTTTTGCGGCACGTGACTACACACGGCAACGGACGGGTTTCTGAAGCTGTGCGGCTCGATTATCTCTTGACTCCGACTACGTCGTACGTCTTGCCTCTATCCGTCTGGAGGGTTTGAACTGCGTCGCTGTCGGCGATACGGACTCTTGCCGTATTGCCGAGCCGTGATGTGATCTTCGCTTCAACTAGTTTCCCGTTGGCCCACTGGATGTCGACTTCGAAGCCTCCGCGGGCACAGAGGCCTCGGACTGCGCCGTCGAGCCAGGCTTCTGGCAGGGCGGGCAGCAGATGGATTTCGCCAGCGTGGCTTTGCAGCAGCATTTCGGCGATGCCGGCGCAGCCGCCGAAGTTGGCGTCGATCTCGAATGGCAGGGGACGACCGGAAAAGCACTGATCGAACAGATTCGGATTCATGTTGTCGGCCAGTAGCTTATGCAACGCCTGGCGGGCGCGCGAGGCGTCGCCCAGGCGGGCCCATAAGTTGACCTGCCATGCCAGCGACCAGCCGACGTTGCCCATTCCACGATGCTCTAACGCAACGCGGCAGCCGTCGGCGAGTTCTGGTGTCCCGCGCGGCGTGATCTCGTCGCCGGGATGTAGTCCCCACATGTGCGAAACGTGTCGATGAGTGTTCTTTGGATTGTCTATGTCTCCGAGCCATTCTTGAAGCTGGCCGTAGCGGCCGATCTGGTTGGGAGCAATGCGGGCGCGGGTAGCAATGAGTTGCTTGCACAGGTCATCATCGATGTCGAGGATTTCTGCCGCTTCGGCTGTGCTGCCCAACAGGTGACGAATGATTTGGTGGTCCATGGTCGGCCCCATGACCAGACCGCCGTTTTCCGGCGAGTTGCTCGGGCCGCTGATCAACCATTTCTTGTCGCTGCGGGGATCCTCGATCAGCCAGTCGAGGAAGAATATCGATGCCTGTTTCATCAACGGATAAGCGGTGTCACGCAGGAAATCGACATCGCCGGTGAACTGATATCGCCACCACAGGTGTTGGGCCAGCCAAGCTCCGCCAGTAGGCCACAGACCGTGGTTGGTCGCATTGATCGCTGCGGCTCCCCGCCAACCGTCCGTGTTGTGGTGCAGCACCCAACCGTCCATCCCATAGTGCTGGCGAGCCACCTTCGCGCCGGTGACCGAGACGTCGAGCAGCATGTCGAACAGCGGCTCGTGGCATTCCGAGAGGTTCGTGAACTCGGCCGGCCAGTAGTTCATCTCGGTGTTGATGTTCGTAGTGTATTTACTTTCCCACGGCGGGGTGAGGCTGTCGTTCCAGATGCCCTGCAGGTTGGCCGGGTGGCTGCCGGGGCGGCTGGAGGCGATCAGCAGATAACGACCGTAATGGAAGAACAGGGCTGCAAACGTCGCATCCGGCTGCCCTTTCAGCCGCGACTGACGTTCGTCGGTCGGCAGTTCCGCCGTCTTGGATCTCCCCAGATCAAGCAAACAACGCCGGAACAGCCGGCGGTGGTCATCCGTATGCGTCTGCTTCAACTGCTCGTAGCTCCGACGGTCAAGTTTCTCCATAAAGGAGGCACAGCGAGCGCTTGGATCAGCGCTCACGTCCTGGTAGTCCCGGTAAGACGTAGCCGCGACCAGGAGCAGCGTGACGGCATCGGCGCCGTTGACCTGCACCGCTTCGTCGGTCACTTTCGCCGTTCCGCCGTCGGCAACAACACGCAACCGCGCCTCCAGCTTCAGCCGTCCAGGAATCACTTTCTTGATCCGTTTGTAGTCGAAGTCCGCCACGCGGCCCCGGATTGCCAATGTCTCTTCGCTGATCCCTTTCGTTATAGTCTCCGCATGGGGACTGGTCACTGACGCGTGAAACGACACGGCACCGGGCTTGTCTGCTGTCACACGCACCACGATCACATGATCGGGATGACTCGCGAAGATCTCTCGACGATACGCGATGCCACCGTGTTTGTATGTGACCGACACCACGGCTGAATCGAGATCGAGTTGGCGGCGGTAGTCGCCTACGTTCTCGTGGCCTGGGAACTCGATGAACAGGTCACCAAACGGCTGGTAGGCCATCTGCCGTAGCGGCTCGCTCATCAGGTCCCGCGCGGCTTGTTCAGCTTCACGTTGCTTACCGTCGAAAAGCAACTGGCGGACCTTCTCCAGAACCTTTGGACTTGCCTTGGGGTTGATGTAGTCGTTGGGGCCGCCTGCCCATACGGTGTCCTCGTTCAACTGGATCTGCTCCTTTGCGGGCTGGCCGAAGACCATCCCGCCCATCGATCCGTTGCCGATCGGCAACGCTTCGACCCAATCCACTGCCGGCTGTCGGTACCATAAGGTCAGGTCGGCCTGCCCGTCGGATGCGAGCGCAGCGTCCGCTATTGTCAATAGCAGCAGAACGCAAGCGACGGCCGTTCTACGGATGGTGTTATCTGTCATATGACCTTCCTCCCTATCTGTCGTTGCGTGGAAAAAGCCCATGATATCACAAAAGTCGCGCAAGCCGAGAACCAGTACGTAATCCAGTGCGGATTGAGGTCGCTCGGTGGCGGCGCTATACTGCAGGCTGTTCTGGAACGCGTGTTCGACGTCATCCGCATTCTGATCCGGCTATCAGCAAGTGAACCAGGTGCCATGAGAACCATCACAGTCGTGATTCTTGCCCTGTTCGGATCGGGCAGGTTGGCTGCAAAGCCACCGCTCGACGAGGAGATGTCCAGGTTCAAGTCTCATCCGCAAGCCCGTGCCGCCCTGCTCGCGAAGCTCTCGGAGAGGAAGGAGGACGAATCGGTCAAGAGGCAAATGTGGTCGCTGCTGAAACATCGCGGTCTTACGGAGCCGGAGATAAGGTCGGTTCTGAACCATGCCTTCAATCTCACGACACTGGGTTCCGGGGATGAGATCTGGTGGGTTTTCGACCGACGAACTGCTCCTGAGTTTGTGTACATTCAGCCGCGAAAGTGGGTCTTTCTAAGAGATGGTGTGGTGATCGCGGAGAAGGCAGCGAACACTCCCGGCAACGGAGTCGAGGTGCATCCAACGAGCTCGGGCCGGGGCCCCTTCGCCGGGCGGTTTCCGGTGGGAGAGAATGGCGAGCTTATCGCGGACGAGTTCCGCCTGTATTACGAGGTCACTTATGCCCCTTCGATGGACTGGCTGGAAGGGTACGAGAGTTTCCTTCAAGTCCGCCTGTATCGCGAGGCAGCTCCTGTCCAGGTTGTGATGCGTTCGCACTGCAGACAGCAGAAGCAACGACCGTCCCATGGCAGGCGTGACAGTCGTCTACGACGAAAACACCGTCATTCGCAGAGACGGCATCCCGAGCCTCGCCCCCGGCGGCTTGGCTGTTTCTCGCGTTGATCCAGTTTTCCACCAGCAAGGGAATGGTCAGGATTCTTCAAGCGAAGGACAAAGAGCGATGTTCTACCAGCGTTCACTCGTGATCGGATTGACGTGCTGCTTGTTGTACCCCTGGAACGTTCACGCGGCGCAGCCGGTGCGAGCGTTTCCAACGGCCGAAGGCTTTGGCGCGTACGCGCAAGGTGGCCGTGGTGGGGAGGTGCTGTTCGTGACGAATCTCGACGATTCCGGAGCGGGCAGCCTGCGTGCGGCGATCGAGGCCGAGGGACGACGCACCGTCGTCTTTCGCACGTCCGGTATCATCGAATTGAAATCCGGGCTTCGAGTACGCGAATCATACCTTACCATCGCCGGGCAGACCGCCACGGGGGACGGCATTTGTCTGAAGAACTTTGGCTTTTCTGTCACGACGCATGACGTCATCATTCGGCACCTGCGGTTCCGAACGGGCGACGAACCGGGGCCCGCGTACAAAGCGAAAGGAAGGGGCTTTGCGCCCGACGCGGTGAGCATCGGCAGCCCAAGCCGCAACGTGATCTTCGACCACTGCTCGGCGAGTTGGTCGATTGACGAATGCCTGTCCGTTTCCGGCGAAGGGATTAGCAATGTGACCGTTCAGTGGTGCATGATCACCGAGTCGTTGAACGACAGCTTTCATCCCAAGGGACCGCACGGCTACGGATCGCTATTGCGATGCAATGGCGACGTGACGTTCCATCACAACATCTACGCGCACCACAGATCGCGAAGCCCGCGTCCTGGAACGTACGGCGACGGCAGCATCCTGCTCGACTTCCGCAACAACGTGATATACGACTCGAGCGGCTATTCGGCCGCAGACCCAGTTCGCATGAACTACATCGCCAACTTCATACGCCGGCCGCGCGGTGCTGTATTTCGAATTGGCGGTCCGACCACGCGACTTTACGCAAGCGGCAACCATCTGGACGGAGGCGGCGAAGCGAATCAGGACAACTGGCGTCTGATGGCTGGCGCAACAGCCGCCAACAGAGCCGCAGAGCCTTTTCCCGTTGCGAAGGTCAAAACACACGACGCACAGGATGTATCCGAACGGATACTGCAACTGTGCGGGGCAACATTGCCGAAACGCGATGCGGTCGACGCACGGATCGTCCGGCAGATTCGGTCTGGAACGGGCGACCTGATCGACTCGCAAACCGAAGTCGACGGCTGGCCCGACTACGATTCGGCACCCTCACCGCCAGACTCGGATGAGGACGGTATGCCCGACAGTTGGGAGAAGCAGCACGAGTTGAAAGTTGGCATCCACGATCACAACGACGACATCGACCGGGACGGCTACACGAATATTGAGGAGTATCTCAACGAAACAGAGCCGCGTCTCGCGGACTAGTTCGAATCGGTGCTGTTGCACTCGTCAAAGAATTATGTGTCCTACGACGTAGAACGCCGTAGCCAGTGCGAGAATACAACCGCCAACCGCTGACAATCGTGTGCGGGCGCAAAACAACCCTATGCCGACTACCACGCAGGACACGGCGCTCACACCCCCCCACGCAAGACTCATTAGCGACCCCAATCCAGAACGCGTGCTGATGGCATGCCTGAAGCCGTACGTGCCCAGGAATGCTATCCCCTCGTAGACCGGACTGTAGATCGGATTGGCACAAAGCATCAACGCCACGAGAAAACACAGCCCCATTGCCGCAAAACGGATACCACGTCGCGGCGCTGCGCCACCGTCTTCATTCGTCATCGGGGGCTGATATGGGTTCTCATCCATCTTGGAGAGGCTGCGGCCAACGGGCGGCACGACCGTCATCGCCCGTGGCTTGTTGTTTCAGGACCGCTTTTTCAGGTCTTTCGCTTGGTTGAATGAGTTCCAAGTTCTTTTGCAGGGCTGACGGGCCACTTGACCAGTTCGCCCAGTCAAAACCTGTGTCCGTTGGTGGAACGAGATGCTCAATCTCAAACTCAAATTCACCATCGGAATTTCGTTGCCAAGAGACCTCGAAGTACGCCAAAATGCCACCATTCCATTCATCGTTTGGGGGCCAGCTTTTTGGCGTGACCTCGCCCAGGAAGTCAGCATAGATCAACCACACGCCAAGCCTTCCCGATACGGACTGTCTGCTGCTCGGCAACAGACGCACGACAAAACTGTCGGAGCGAGCAATGTGGACTACAGATCTCCTGTTTATTTCCCCCGCGTCAACGGAATGCCATTCAGCGGAAACCAGTGGCCGTACCAGTTGCTCAGGCTCCTGCTCTTCGGTTCCCGACAATTCGTGTGCAATCGGCCGGACTAACACGGCAGCAAAGTCATTGTCGATGCCTTTTTTGGGATCGACGCCTCCATACCTCTCCATCCGTTCCTCACCGTGTGCCCGCAGGAGGTACGGGAGATTGGGCCAAAGCCATTCTCGTTTGCGATCCCAAACGCGAACTTTGGCCATCCACGAATACTCTGGAAACGCGAGCTTCTTGTTCCAGCGAATTCGGTCACCTTCGCCGTGTGGACGCACAAGAGTAACGTGCATCCCAAACGCGTTCGACTTGCCCGTCTCGCTCTCAAAGACGGACAATTCACCGTGCAATAGCGGCTCACCCGATGCGTTGAGCGAATGCTTCAAGTCCCACGGCGGCCAGTAGACGCCGAACTTTGCGCTGGTAGCCGAAACCTCGGGGCGTACGTCGCTGAGGTCACGATGACATCCGTTCAACCCAACTGCGGAAGAAGCGCAGGTGAGGAGAACAAAGAGCGTCCGCAATCGAAACTGGAGAAACCGAAGCCGTCTCGACATCTGATTCCTACGCCCAAGAAATTGGCGCGGCGAACTCGATCGCATGCACGTCGCCGCCGTGAACGAAGCTAACCACGTGCTGGCTGCATTGCTGGAAGGATGGCCAGAACGCAGCAAACTGCAGTTGCCACGCCCGCGACCACCACAACTCCGATCCAAGCTCCGCGCCGTCCAGCAAAAAAGTACCCAACAGGAACGGCAATCGCACCTGAGAGCAGATAGGCACCTCCGAAAAAGAGCAACGAGGGTATGATCAAGTCGACATCTTGCACCGCATCCGACGCGCCAACCCAACCGTAGCGTAGTGCTGCAAGTGAAACACACAAGGATGCGACCACAAGAAACATCAAGCGGAGCGATAACTGACGCCTGTTCATGCCGTGAAAGTCACGCTGAATGACGGTTTGCATGGCCGTCGCCGCCCCGAACGAAGCAGCAACGTGACCAATCCCCATTGTGCCACACCGGAGGATGGAAGGGAATCGGAACGGAGGATGGTGGGCTCCGCAGCAGAAATTCGGGCTGGGTTGCCATCCTTGGCGTTCCATCGCCGGATGGGGATGCGGAGAAGCGGCCATCCCGCGATTTGCTGAATGCCAGAAAAAAGATGGTTCTTCACGGATTTCCGGGAGGAGGCCCTCTGCTGGATGTAGCCCGGAACAAGCCTGCGCAATTCCGGAAGGGCAATACGCGTCAGCCGATGGTCTTCCGGAACATCGTCGCCAGAGGCTCCTCGTTGCCGGCCTTCTTTCCTCCTTGGCTCGCGAGTCGCTCACGGAATTCCGTGACGAACGGAAAAACCCGCAGCCGCGCAAGATCGGCCGCTGTAGGGTGTAACAAACAGGTGAGGGAAAGGAGACGATCATGAAGAACTCACCACTTCGCATTACGCTGCTGGCCGTCGCGGTTGCCCTGCTTCTGGTCGAGGGTCGGCTGATCCAGGCCAAGTTTGCCCATCGGACGCCGCTGGACCTGATCGAGACAAGCCTGATGGGTGCTTCCCTGTGGGAGCCGGCAGGCGACCTTCTCTCTGCCAGGTTCGTCGGCACCGACGACCGCTGGATCAACGACCGAGACGTCTGGACGCTGCCGGGTGAGCAAGCCGATCGGCAACTCGTCCAGCACAAGGGCTGCCCGCGCCCTAACCACCAGCAGTTCACCGTCAAGACCACCGAGCAATGGCATTCATTTCACCTCCGACTCGACTTCCGTTTCGACCCGACCGAAAACACGGAAACTGCCGTCGAGCAGTGCGGCAACAGCGGCATCTACATCTTCGGGCTGTACGAGGTCCAACTGCTGGACACCAGCCGCTTTCTGCCGTGCGGCGCGGTGCCCGAGGACCGGTTGTACGCCGGCCGCATCGGGACCGTGCTCGACGGTCGGTCGGACGAAACGGCGGCCAACAAGTGCCTCTGTGGCTCGATCTACGGTGGCGGACTGGCCGAGGATCCGATCGCTGGCGCCACCACCGACGCCGCCGGCGGCCTGTACAACTACTGTAAGCCAAGCGGTCAGTGGAACAGGCTCGACATCTACTTCGTGCCTGCCCGGTTCAAGAACGGGCGCAAGACCCATCAGGCCACGGTGGCCGTGAAGATCAACGGCCAAAGGGTCCACTTCGCCGGAAAGGATCGCTATGGCATCCCCGGTCCGACCGGCTCGCAGCGTGGCAAGGCCGAAACGGCGTCCGGCCCCATCGTCATCCAGGATCACGGCGGAAGGCTCAGCTTCCGCGGTATCCAGATGGACCCGACTTGGAAGCCGCATCCCGGGTGGGCAGTTTCGGCTGCATCCGCGTTCGAGCACTTGGCCCAGGCTGCTCCGGCCCGCTAGCCCGGATTGTTCAAGCTCGGGGCGCAAGTTTTGATCTTGCGCTATTCGGTTTGACTCGTTGGCCGAAGGCCATATTCAATTCATTGCCACGGATCGGTGTGAATATGGCCTTCGGCCAAAAGCGCCGAAATACGATGTGTTCCTGGGGCCTTGCCCCAGGCTACGGTGAAGTTCGCCTTTGGCGAAGCGCAATTCGTCGCCCAAATGCGCAACATCAAAGCGCGCAAGCGAGGGAAACCGCGGCGACTCCTTCGCTTGCGCTTCAGGCTTCAATGCGCGGCGGTTTGGGGGATACAGGCACATCAGGTAGACGTGTCGGTTTGAGAATAAATCTCGCTGTAACCCATGAGCCCGTTGATCGCCAAGTGCCGTTCCATGGCGGTACTTTGCGCCCTCTGAATCTCTTCCTGCGGAGCATCACTGATCGCGAAATCCCCGATCGCCAAATCGCCGTCTATCACCCGAAATCGGTCGATGTCGAAGCTTCCGAACCAGCAGTTGCGCGAGAACTCAACGAAATCCATCGCTACGGGCCTGAGCGAGAAATCCCGCAATCGCCAGTGGAATGCTAGTAGGTGCTCCTGCATTTCGGCCAGTTCTTCACTCGTTCGAAGTCGGGGCGCGGATAGGAGTTGCCGCCCCGAGTCGGCGTCAAACAGGCCGGTCGCTTGATAGAGTTCCGGCGGGACGACGAGTTCATCGTACGGGGGAAGCGGATGCAGATGGAGTGCCCAGGCAAGTACGGCCAGTCCCTCAACACGCCACATCGAATTGATGAAGGCTTGCTGATCCAACGATCCCACCGGCCGTTGAATGACCTTTGATTCATCTGGCTCCAATTCGTCCGCCACGCCCACGTCGCTGATCCACGATTGGATGCGCTCGCGATGGTCTTCTGCGTTGTCAAGATCGGGAGCGTCGAGTTCAAGCGTCGCCCGCGCCGCGACGGCGGTTAATGCCAGAAGCTTACGTGCGACTCGTTCGGCGGTGGGTGGCTCAGGATCATAGTCATCGTCGTCGTCCGCGGATTCGTCGTCCCGCGCGGCCTCCGGATGGTCTGCCACGGGTGGCATTTGGGGTAGAATGGCAGCCGGGTCTGAGTTGCCATCCGCTCCGATCAAAATCCGTCCCGCCGCGTCGCGCAGTGACGACGGCGTGAAGATGGCCCCGTCAAGATGTTGGCACACGGCATAGACGAGACGTAGCCGTTCGTCGCTGCTGTTGATGTCCAGATCGTGTTGGGGCACGGAAAGCGAGAACCGAAACGTCCCAATCAAGCTCAGTACGTCCGATTTGATTGGGCAATCTGGAGAATTCGAGAAATAGCCCTGCATCCCAGCGACCTGCCGCGGCCAGTCGGGACCATCGTAGTAATTGGCATCATGACCGAAGGTGAGTACGCGCGCTTTGCGAAACAGACCTTCTTCGGAAACACCACGACGATCTGCTCCCAATCGTCATCAGGCCCAACCACCTCCACGCCGGCGACGGTGCTCCGCAGCAACTCGGCAACGCCTCGCGGATCAATTCGATTTGAGAAAATGTCAATTGGCTCGAAAGCCATCGTCGCATCCCCTTCGCTTTAGCCTCACAGCCAGAAGGACAGTCAGCAAGATGACTGCCACGGTGTAACCAGCATCAAGCATGTTGGCCCCGCGATCCGTCACGAACAGGACCTTCGCTCCTTTCGGGACGGTATATCCAACCGCGCGGGTATCCGGCTCGACACTATCTGCAAACGAGGTTATGAAGACCAGTTTACCGCGCAGCCTCAGTCGATGCTTGAGCTTGGGCTGTTGGTAGTCAAACCAATCCTTACGGTCAATGGGAGAAGGGCCATACGCACTCGGCGCACGCCGATGAGGTGTAATGAAGACGAACTCCTCGCAAATGCCAAAGGTCAGATTGTGCGGCTCCAGCATGGAATGCAGGGCGCTGCGAAGCGGGGCCTCTTGTGCGCAAAACGTGATCGGCATATAGGGATCCACACCATCCGACGCGAATTGGTGGAGGCTAAGTTGGAGGTCGATTCCGCACCGCTCCCGCAGGTCGTCAACGACGTCCCATAGCGGTGTGTTCCGGTAATCCACAGACACCGGTTCCTGCAACGCCTGGATTCGGAACTCGGCAGCCAGCTCTCCCGCGAGGCCGTTCAAGGGAACGGGGATCACGTCGGACTTGGAGAAATCAGGCCACTGAGACCACCAGTCCGGGAGACCATCTGGCCCGTAGCCCAATAGATCACTAAGCTGCCTCGTCGTTGTGATGCGCAAAGTGCCCATGCTGGGTTCCCATCGTTCGAAGTAGACGTACGCGAATCGTACTTCACCGTCAGAAGGCACCCACCAAGCCAGCAGCAAGCAGCAGGCGGCGACGATTGCCAGAATGGTTCGTAGGCTGAACTGAGCTCGGATCACTCGCTGTTTGCCTGATACAAGTGGATTTCGAACCCGGTACTCTGGCGCACGCCCAACGGCAAGAACGCTCGTCGCCGCCGTGAACGAAGCGAGCGACGGGGAACTGCGCCTCATTGTACCATCGGGTCATGCGTTGAACAAAGAAGGAACACGATCACGTAGCGACCCTGTAGAAATCCTCGGTTAGCACTGGCCAAACAATAGGTGTCGTAGCCGAAGTCGTGAGACTTCGGACGGAAGCGGCAAGAACCGAAGTCTCACGACTCCGGCTACACTCAAATGCGACAGTAATTCATTGGCCGATCCCTAGCGGCGATGTCTCCGCGCCGCAATACAGCCGGGCATCACGGTCCTTTCTGCAGAACCAACATGCCACGCTCGGCGTCCCATGTGAGATTGCTGCGGTTCGCTTTCCACCATTTCGCTATCTCTTGAATGGACCGTCGTTGCTCTCCGTCCGTAGTTCCGCCGAAACGCGGCGCGTCCGGGACTAGTTCCGTGAACTTCTGTGCCGCCTCGTCGCAAATCTGTCGCGGGGGAACCCTAGACGCGACGTTGCCGACATATTGCATGTAGGATCCGGATAAGACGAACGGGTCAT
>CAZURK010000387.1:0-12405 GCA_964623055.1 uncultured Pirellulaceae bacterium | reverse complement strand
GTGCGGTCCCGACTGCATGAGTGTGCTGACGGGTAGCGATGACAAGACCGCTCGGCTTTGGGACGCAGGGACGGGACAACCGATCGGCCAGCCCATGCGCCACGAGAACCAAGTACTTGCCGTGGCGTTCAGACCCGACGGCAAGAGGGTGCTGACGGGAAGCTGGGACAACACCGCCCGGCTCTGGGACGCCGAGACGGGACAAGCGATCGGCCGGTCGATGCGCCACGACCTGCCCGTCGATGCCGTGGCGTTCAGTCCCGATGGGAAGAGGGTGCTGACGGGGAGTCAGGACAAGACTGCCCGCGTGTGGCTGGTCCCGCACCTCGTCTCTGATGACCCGGAACGAATCGGTTTGTGGGTGGAAGTCCTTTCGGGCGGGGCCGTCATCGACGGAGCCGTCAGTCGCTTGAACTCTGCCGAGTGGTGGGAACGACGCGACCGGCTGGACCAACTGGGCGGCCCAATATCCATTTACGACCCGGAAATCCTGCTTGCCCGCGACGCACTCGCCGTGCTCAGCGCACTCTGCGAAGAAGGCGTATTTGACGAAGGGCAGGCCCGGGAACGCATTCGAGAGGCCCCGACGAGCACCGAGGTCGTCCGCCAAAAGGCATTGGAACTTGTGGACCGTTTCCCCTGGCGCGCCAAGGCCTTGGAACGAGCCGAACGGCACATTCGAGAAGCCCTACAGAAGCTGAAGGCCGACTCGGCGAGCGGCGATGAAGACCTGATCCGCGCCGTGGAACTCTACAAGAAACTCGTCCTGGAGGATGACGCTCTTTCCGCCGAAACGCAAAGACTCGGCGCCTGCTATGCGAGCTTGGGCGATCTCTGCCGAATGCGGCGGCAGTACCCGGAGGCGCTGCGGTTTTACCAGCAGGCTCTGGAGATTCGCGAGAAGTTGGCCGCGGCCGATCCAAGCGATGCCCAAGCCCAGCGCGACCTGTCCACGTCGTACGAGAGCCTAGGCGTCGTGAGCGGACTGTCCGGCCAAGCAGACGAGGCGCTGCGATTTTTTCAACAGTGCCATATGATCAGTGAAAAGCTAGCCGCAGCCGATCCGACCAATGCCGAACTCCAAACCCGCCTGTTGACCTCCTACGAGCGACTGGGCGACGTCAACCGCCAGCGCCGCGAGCTGGACGAGGCCGTGGGGTTCTATCAGCGCGCTCTGGGGATCGGCGAGAAGCTGGCCGCCGTCGATCCGACGAATGCCGAAGTCCAGAGCCGCTTAGCGTCGACGTTGTTCCGAATCGGCAAGGTAAGCGAGCAGCGGCGAGCTTACGCCGAGGCTGCCAAGACGTATGCCGATGCTCAGGCCATCGTTTCCAATTTGCAGCGCTCGGGGCGACTGGCCCCGGCGAACAAGCGTTGGGTCGCGCAACTGCAAATCCATCTTTCCGTGACACGCAACGCGCAGCGGGCCATCGAGGATTTGGCGTTTGCCCTGTCGCGGCCACGGGCCGAGGCAACCGTGCTGCTCATGATCCGTGCGAGCGTGCTGGCCGAACGGGGCCGCCACGCCGAGGCGGCTGAGACGGCCCAGAAAAAGCGCGAACTGGGCCCCGATGACCCAACGAACCTGTACAACGCGGCCTGCTCGTTCTCCCTCTGCATCCCAGCGGTCGCACACGGCAAAGACGCCGAGCAGCTCAGCGACGAAGACAAGGCCCTCCAGGCCCGCTACGCCAAAATGGCGCTCGACGCGCTGACCCAGGCCGTCGAGCACGGCTTCAAAGACATCGCGCACATGGAATCCGACCCCGATTTAGCCCCCATCCGCTCCGACCCCGCCTACCAGGCACTGGTTCAACGCCTAAAGGCGGACGAGAAGGATTGAGGCTTACACGACGGCGCAATGGTGCAACGGAGAAAAGTGGAAACCGTTCGTTCAAAGGAGTTGGAAGCACGAAACTCGGTGTAACAAGCCCACACGTAGGTACGATGGCTGTGAATGGCACTCAACGGAGCCGGCGAAAATGACTCATTCGCTTAGAATCGGAAAGGGCGCACTCGCAGGCCGGTTCCTTGTCCTGTCAGCACAAGGCGGGCAGCCACGCCATAGAATTGCCTGGAGCGCAAGGGCTTTTCGAAGAATCAGCCGGGCTGAGGTACCGGCGAGTCTCTTGGAAGGAGTGGCGTGGGCTTGAACGGGCTCAGCCATGGTTAAGACAGCCCGGACGGCCTACGTTTCCGTCGTCCGATTCCGCCCAGTCACTTCCCGTCTTCCGCGTGCTCGGCAACGAGTCGATCAAAACGGTGCCATATGTCGTAGTGGGGCTTGATTGGAAGCTGCTCGATGCTTTCTACCCACGAGTGCCAAGCGTCTCGCAGCTTGTACAGCGCAAGTGCGACACGGCCCGCTGCTATGAGCTTCGCGCGATTTGCTGAAAAGAACTGCGGTAGCTGCGAAAGGAAAAGCGCAACGGGGACGTGAGCTTCGCTTGGCATCATCGAGTGGACGACATGCCCTACTCGCAGGGATGAGACCACAGCACGGGGGTCAATCGCTTCGAAGTCGGCGACAAATAACGGCAGGACGTCCGCTACTGCGTGGTCCGGTATGGACGCATTCCAGAGCTGCAACCACTGCCCGGCCGGCACTTTGAGCTGCCCCGCTTTGTTTGCATCTGCGATGGTCTCGAAGCCGCGCTGGACGGTCTCGACCTGTTGGGCTCCCAGACCTAGTTTTTGAGCGTGCTCTTTGACCAAGGGAATATTCGATGAGAAGGCGAGGAGTCCACAAGAGCCGATGGGATGTCTCGCGTAGACGCCGTCCGCATGAAACCGCTCTAGCGTTCGCAGGTTAGTGTCAATCTGTTTGAGATCGATACCCCTACCCTCCGTACTCAGACGTAAGTACTCTGACCAAGCTTCTAGCGCGAGATTGGACACGTAGTCGGTCGGCTCGATCAATTCACGCTCAAGCCAAAAGCTGATCTTCTCCAGATTGCGCCAGTAAAGGGCTGGCAAATCAGCAGGACGGATGAGGCTTTCAACCAACCGTTCGTGCGAGCCGTATCCAAACCCCATCTGCAAGTCTGCCGTCTTTCCGACCCGATAGTCTCGATCGAATGCATCAATTTGCCGATTAGACAATGCTACTTTGGCGATAGAACGAAGCATCCAAAGCATCATTCGTACAATACGGTCCCAGTGCGTGTGGTCGAGGTCACGCAAATAGATTGGAAAACCACGCTTTTTGATAGACTCCGTTTGAGTGCCCTTCCATTCTGTGTGAACTACAGTATTGCGGAGATACTTTATAGCCAAATAGTCGGAGATGATCTCCGCGTCCGGCGTGACCGCAGACTTCGCAAAGAATTCACTGAGCGACGCTATCTTCTTAGCGTTGCTTTGCCTCTCTTTGAAGTAGCCACAGAGAGAATCGTCACCCCGCCACATCTCTAGAATCCTGTCCATGGCCGACACAGCCAAAACTGCCATGATCCGGCACACCGCAGATTCGGACTTGTACTCGTCTGCCAGCATCTTTGGATGCGACAGCAGTGCGTCCCGGGCCTTGCGCAAGAACAGGATGTCGTCGGCAGATGCGTTGAGGAACTCTTGGATCTTAATGCGTTGATCGGACGTATCAGAGTCAGCCACCTTATCTTCTCCCACGGGTGTGGAGCCAGGCGGATTTCGAAGGAACAAGGAAAACGACACGCATTATTGACGGCATCCACCAGCAGTATACCTGTGGTTTTCTGTTAGTGGCGTGTATCATTTCTATCGCCATGAATGGACTTCATCATGATAACCACACAGGCACCGCGCCAACGGAGTTTAGTGGGCCGGAAAGTACTGCTCCACAAGAGCCTGATTTGAAGGACCACAGCACTCCCCTGGAAAGTTCTTCTCGATGTAAGTCCGGTCAAGCACGCCAGCTTTCAAGCATTTCTCAAACCAAAACGACGATTCATCTGCTTTGCCGTGCATCCGGTAGCAGGCACTGACGACGAGCAACATGATCGGGTGGCGGCATTTCTCCATGGCGGTGGCCGCGTACTCAATCGCGGTGTTTGGGTATCCGAGTTTACAGTAGGCGAGCGCCAGGTTGGCCGGAGATTCGTAATCGTCTGTACCCCTTAGTGCTGCCATCGGTCTCCGGTCTCTTGCAACGATCATCTCGCGGAGACTCTCGTAGCATTCTGCGGCCTTTCGGTATTCGCCATTCGCGATCGCACTTTGCCCATCGTCCCATAGTTTCTTGAATCGCCGGTATCTGTCTGTAAAGAGACCCATCTTGACAGAGGCCGTTTGAAGATAGGTACGGTCGGAGCGTTTAACCGCTTCAACTTCCTTGGGCGTCGCCGCCGGTTTATCTCGGAAACGTGCGAGAAGAGTTTCCCACTTGTTCAAGAGGCCGACATCCAACACAGCGCCTGATCTGTACGTGGCCATTCCTTCGCCGAGACGAGTGGCAAAAGCGTTGTCAAAGTAGGCATCGACGGCGACGCTGCTCACGTCAATCTTGGCTGCGTCCACCGAAAAGCGTGCGATGAAGAACCGTCCGAGCGTGACCGGATAAATCAGTTCATACACGCCTGGCTTGAGCGTTTCCTGCGGGACAAGGCGAATCATGTCTGGGTGGTTTTCTACGGGCATTGCCCGAATGGGAACTTCGCGGCTTTCTGCTTTGACGTACTGCCACTTGTCTTTCTCTTCCCAAAAAATCCTCACGTGTCGCAGGTCCTTGGAAACATCTATCGGCGCGAACGATGAACCCACCACCTTGTACCGTACGTATGACAACGTTCGCAGCTCGATAGAACTGGCCGAAAGTTGTGATACCGGTTTGTCGTACACCAACAGCTCGACTTTCGGCGGGAGATCCGGTGCCGGTTGACCTGGCTTGAATTCGACTAGCTTGTCCCCAAGAATCGCGTACGTGCCATACGCGCTAGGGAGCTTGCCTGTGTCGTCTTCGGCACCAAACGTGACAGGGCCTCGGAGTGGGAGGCACGCACTTAACAAAAGGATGCCCTGAGAACAGAAAGCTTGGATCGTGCCTTTCATGGCGATACCGCCTTGTGCTATGGAGGGGAAGAGAAAAACGCGCGCACTTTTCATATTATTGCCCCCAGCCGGCCAGAGGAAAAGGTCAACGACGGCGCTGGTCGTTGCGCGTGCATCGCTCGACACCATCAGTGACGACTTTTGCTGCGTGGAAATAGTGGCCCAGCGAAATGTCGTCGGCCTGTTCAGCCCCGGCTTCGACAGGTACTGCGTGGGCGCCCGTGCTTCGCGCCAGGTTGTCCTCGTGGCGCATGCCCAGCCGGCCGAGGTCGTCCGATTGACATAGGACCGCCCGGCCCATGTCGTCACCGTGGCGCATGACCGACTGAGTGAGGTCGTCCGAATGTCGCACGACCGCGCAGCCCACGTCGTCACCGTAACGTATGGCAAAGCGGGCGACATCGTCCGCATACTTGCCCGCGCCCAATAGCAGGGACGCCAAAAGAGCGCCGATACCCCCAACGCTGCCTTCGGACTTTCGATCGTTCGCCGTTTGATCGTGGGCCATCGTTTCACCTCCCAGAGTTCTCCATCCGGCAGTTCCCAGGGGCAGCTTGCTGGTTCATTGGAAGTCGGGTGACACTAGCGTCCCTCCTCATCGAGGATCTTCTCCAGGTCCGTCTTCAACGACCGCATGTAGCTGCGCCATTCGAGCTCCAAACGCTTGCGATCCTCGCCGAAGACCTCGTTGAAGATCTCGGTAAGGACGTGACGGTTAAGCATCACGTGGGGCGGCATTTCACCCAGCCGGCGGTAGTACGACATCAACTCGTCGAAATGCCGTTCCATCAAGAAATGAGTCAACGCCCATGCTTGTCCGTAGCCGTGCAAGGCGATTTGGAGCGACGCCGTCGAGTCTTCCAGCGATGTCGTCGAGTCGAAAAACCGGTCGGTGACCGTCCACTCGATTGCCGCGCGAATGCGGTGTTGCTCCAATTGTCGCTCCAATTGCCGATACCAGTCCAGCCGCTCCTCATTCACCGCACCGATGCCGCTCCACGCCGCCTCCTTGGGCGCTTCGAAGTAAGTGGCTAGCCCTTCATGAGCCCAAGTGGGGACCAGGACCTGCCGTGGGAGCAGACCCGTGTTGGCAGCCAACTGGTGGGTCGCTTCGTGGCTGACGACCGAAATGTCGTTGTTCTCCCGTTCAATTTCTATCAACAGCGAGATCGTGTCGGCCATCCGTGCCAGGTCCTTCAGCGGGAAAATGCGGTTACCAAGTTTGTAGACCGGACGTGCGCTCGGCCTCATCTTCACGCCCCGTTCCTTGATTCGCTGGAGCCCTTCGGCAAGCGACTGAAGTGCCTTGAAAACGTCGCTAGTTCCGTGGTCGAAGAAGACGGCCGTGTTGGTTGAACCGTCCCAAAATCCCGCGGCATTGTGCAGATCTGGACTAAGCGCCTCGGCAAAGTCCAGGAAATCTCGGTGGTCGTTGAACAGCACAACTTTCAATCGTTCTTGCGGGATCTCCAAATCGACACCGTTGGCGTAAAACCGCAGCAGAAAACTCTCGTAAACCGCCTCCAGCAAGCGCAGACGCTCCTGAGCACGCGGAAGCTTCTGGCCGGCTGGCGGTTTGTCGGGCGTATCGTGCAACAGGATGAAGTGCGCACTGGTTTCGATGCGCATGTCGGGCCGGCCCACCAATTCCCGCAGCTCCCGCTCCTGTTGCGACCAATCGCCAAGCGGTTCGTTGATGCGGCGTTTCAGATCACGAACGCCGTTTGCTCCGGGATGTTGCGGATCCACCTCCAACGCTTTCACCACTGCCTCGTAGTACATATCAAGCTCCCCACGCCGCAGGGCCCAATCCGCCGCCTCCATCAGCTCGTCGGCTTTGCCTTCGGCCAGACGCACGCGCCGCTGAAACAGCCCTGCTGTCGTCGGCACCTCCTCAATTCGCGTGTCCTTGAGGTCGAAGTACAGCCTGCCGCGAGGGTGCTTAAACGTAACCGAGCCACCCTGGTTGACGACCGTGGTCCCTTCCAAGACGACAACGCGCTCGATTACGGGAACACGATAGAAAACGATGTCGGCCCGAGCGATCGCCGGAAACAATAACAGCAGCACCAGGATTATTTGTCGGTGTGTCATCGCGTTGTTTTCCTTTGAGTCTTGACGAATTGAATCCGGCGAACCAACACCGGCATCAGCGGCCGAAGTTTGTTGGCGCCGTCCACCGCGACACATCGACTGTCTCGCCGCCGTGGATGGTACACATGGCACGGAATGCAGACGGATCAACGTCGGACGAGACAAACCGTACCGACCCGTCGGCCATCACGGCGAGTGCGCCCTCGGACTTGCGCCCACGTGAGCCAAAACCGCTCAACCGGTCGAAGTATGGCTGGCGAGCACCGCGGATCGTTCCGCCTCCGCCCACTGCCCACGGCGAAGCGAGTTCACCGCTTCCGATAATCATGATGGTGTTACTTGCGCCGTCGGTGATGTCCTCCATCGCCGCCACTTCGTCGTAGCCGAAAACGCCGGCGCGGGGATCACTGCGAGGCAGGGACGCCGCCACCACGTTTCGCCCATCTTCCACGCCCGACATGCCCACAAAGTGCGTCAAGGCCAGGCCGCCGAACGGATATCCGTCGTAACGTTTTCGATCGTCACTTGGATTTTGGAACTCCGGCACGATCACTCCGGCCCGTTGCAGATTCTGCTTGTCCGTCCAGTGCTTGCTGAAGTCGAATGCGTCATACAAATCTTGGTGGCCCAGGTACGGCAACAAGTCACACATCCAACTGTAGTGCGAATGCGGTGAACCCGCCGGACCCACCCGCCTGAGACCCGCGCGCCGCCCTGTGGGATCTTCGAACCATCGTATTAGCCCCTGTGGAAGATCCTCGGGCGGAGGTGGAGGCGGCTTCGCCGGAGGTGGCTTAGGTGGAGGTTCCTCCGGCCCAGGTGGCTTCGATGGAGGTTTCTCCGGCTCAGGTGGCTTCGGGGGCGGATGCGACGGCGCTTGCGGCGACACGGCAACTGCCGGCGCCGATTCGCGCTCACTTAGATCCCCCTTCAATGCGGAAACAACCGTGTAGCCCATGCCAAACAACACCGCGACACCGGCGACGACCGCTGCGGCCACACCAACGGTCTTAACGATGGCCGAACCATCCGGCGCTGCCGTCCGGTACCCGGAGGGCAATCCGGGCGATATCGTCGTTGGCCGGGCCGAACGCTCCCAAGCGGTGCAAGCCCCGAGCGGGTCGTCGTCCAACTCGCCCAACGATGCAGCCTCGGCAGCCGAGGGTACGTGCAGGACCGAGTCACAGGCCTTGCAGCGCATCGCTTGCCCCGCAAATCGCGCTTCCACGCTGTACGACCGCCCACACTGACAAGTCACCGAGATCGCGTCGCCGATCGGTACCGCTCCCAAACCTTGGACCCTGGGCCTCCGGACAGTCAACCGGATGCCGCAAGAACGGCAACGAACCGTGGTGTTTTCCAGGTGATCCTGGGCCGTGAAACGTTGGCCACATTGGCACGCTACGGGAAAAGACATTGTTGGAACCTCACGTTTGGCGAAAGTGTCGTTAGCCGACGACGCCCGTCGGCGGATGCGTTTGCTTTACCTTTCGGATGCTGCAATCACAGCAGCGAGGATCAGTTGCAGGTTACTGTTCGCTTCGTTGGGGTCTATGTTTCCAATACTCAAGAGGACGTCGCCAATACAGACGACCGCGCCGAAGCAGTAAATCGCGTTACTCATAGTCGCGGTCTCCGCTTGCCTATCAATGCGCAAAGTTGTGATCGAGGCCCCTCTGCCCATTTACTCGACGTGCGCCACCAGAAGCCGACCCCTCGCCGCCCGGAATCCCCCGATGTCCAGTTCGTCGCCGCTCCCCAGTTCTCAGTTCGGCCCGGGTCTCCGACCCCGCCGAAACCCTCGACTGCAGGTCTCCCGACATCCTCGATACCGGCCCCGATCGAACTATCTGCCATGACGAGGATGCGGCAGCCGCCCCGGAGACCTAGGGTCGGGCCGAGTGCGGTGTCTCCTCGTTCCCAGGCTCCTGCCAGGGAACGTATTGCCTTGCCGGCTCTGCCGGCTCAACGCCGGGCAGAGCCTCGCGGTCAGTCGGTTACGAGGCAGAGCCTCCTAACCAGGAGTTTTCGGCTTTTTCCGGACCAAAGATGTTTACAGCACTCGGTTGGAGACCCGCGCATCGCGTCGGCTTCGATTCGTCCGACTCGGGCACCGATTCGCAACAATAGCCCAACATCAAGACTCCGCAGCGGACCTCTTCGCCCGCTACCTTGAAACTCGACGCCGGGGCAGGAAATCCGACACCGTTCGGCCAGGAATTGAGCGGAATCCTGCTTGTTTCGACGCAACGGACGGGTTAGCTTGAAAGCAGAACCCCGGCATCCGTGGGGCGGAAGGTTGGCCATGAATGACGAAGCCATGGACGATGCCTCTTTTGGGCGTCGGATCGAAGAACTCTGCGACCGCTTCGAGGCCGCGTGGAAAGCCCACATCCGCGGCGAAGGTCCGCGCCCGCAGATCGAAGAGTTCCTGCCACAAGTCGACTCATCGGATTGCCCGGCACTGTTCCGAGAACTTCTGCCGCTGGACGTAGCGTACCGAAAACAGGTTGGCGAAGTTCCGGTTCCGGAGGATTACGAACAGCGATTCCGAGAGTATCGCGAAGATATCCAAGATGTGTTCCGCGAGTGGGCGCAGCCGTCCGAAGATAGCGATGGCCCACCGCGCCGACGGTTCCCCATTCGTCTGAACTGCCCGCACTGCCAGAACCCGATTGCGATCGTCGAGGACGAAGCTCAGGACGAGGTGATTTGTCCGTCGTGCGGCAGTTCGTTCCACTTGGACCCGGACCGCACCCCCACCTGGTCGCCGGAAAAACTGCCCGACCTCGGCAAGTTCAAGCTGCTGGAAAAGGTCGGCCACGGCGCCTTTGGAACGGTGTACCGGGCCCGCGACACGGAACTCGACCGGGTGGTCGCGGTCAAAGTCCCGCGCAGCGGAACCTTCGCCACGCAGGAAGACGAAGACCGTTTTGTACGCGAGGCGCGCAGCGCGGCCCAGTTGTCGCATGCGGGAATTGTCTCCGTCCTGGAAGTCGGCCGTGCGGATGCGTATCCGTACATTGTCAGCGATTACGTCGACGGCCTGACGCTGTCGGACGCCCTGACCGGTCGCCGTTTCGGTTTCCGCCAGTCGGCCGAGATCGTCGTCCAGGTCGCCGAGGCGCTCCAGCACTCTCACGAGAAAGGGGTGGTTCACCGCGACCTGAAACCGTCGAACATCATGCTCGGCGAAGAGCCGGACGGCTGGCGCGCTCAGGTCATGGACTTTGGGCTGGCCCGGCGGGACGAAGGCGAGATCACGGTCACCTTTGAGGGCCAAGTGCTGGGCACGCCGTCCTATATGTCTCCGGAACAGGCCGGCGGCCACGGCCATCGCGCCGACGGCCGAACGGACGTGTGGAGCATGGGCGTGATCCTGTATGAGTTGCTGGTGGGCGAGCTTCCCTTCCGCGGGAACACGCGGATGCTGCTGCACCAGATCCTGAACGAGGAGCCGCGCGCCCCGCGTCGTTTGAACAACCGCATCCCGCGCGACCTAGAGACGATCTGTCTGAAGTGCCTGGAGAAAGACCCCAAGCGCCGCTATCAGACCGCCCGCGAACTCGCCGAAGACCTGCAACGCTGGCTTAAAGGCGAACCGATCAAAGCCCGCCCCGTCCGCTGCATCGAACGCACCTGGCGCTGGTGCCGACGAAACCCGGTGGTGGCGACTCTGACGGCAGCGGTGGTGCTCACGCTCATCGCCGGGACGGCTGTCGCGTCCTACTTCGCCGTGACGGCGACCGATGAAAAAGAGCGTGCCACGACGGCCCGCGCCGAAGCCGTCGAGGCGTTGGAGGAAGGCCAACGGCAGTTGGCCCAGAATTACATCGAACGGGGCGTCGCTGAATGCCAACTTGGCAACATCGCGTCGGGAGTACAGAGCCTTCTCCAGGGATATCTGAGCGTTCCGAGCGTCGACTCGAAGGATCGCCTCCGCGAAAGTGCTCGGCGGCTTCTGGCCGGATGGATGCCGTCGCTGGGTATCTGCTGTCGACACGAGGACACTGTGTCAGCAGTCGCCTTCCAACCTCCCGACGGGAAGAGCATCGCCACGGGAAGTTGGGATCACACGGCTAGGCTCTGGAACGCGCAGACGGGAAAGCCTCTGTGCAACCCGATGCGCCACGCGGGCATTGTCACCTGTCTCGCGTTCAGCCCCGACGGCAAGATACTTGCGACGGGAAGCTGGGACAAGACGGTCAAACTCTGGGATCCTTCGACCGGAGATCCGATCGGCAACCCGCTGCGTCACGAGGCCGAGGTCCTTTCGCTCGCATTCAGTCCCGATGGACAGACCCTTCTGACCGGAAGCGAAGATGGGCAGGTGTCGTTGTGGGACCTCGCAACCAAAAAGCCACTTGATCCCCCGTTCAACAAGAACGATAAGGCGGTGCGTGCCGTTGCCGTCAGCGCCGATGGTCGGACGTTTGTTTTCGCCAGCGGGCGAGTTGTGACGACGTGGAATCAAGACGGCGCTGAGCCGGGAGAATTCCGGCACGAAAGTGATGTCTTAACGTTTGCGTTGAGTCCTTGCAGTAGGCTGGTTCTCGTCGGCACGCTCGATGGTAAGCTCCACGTCTGGAACCTCGAAGGCGGGTATCAGGTGATCGAGCCGCGGGAGATCGGACCCCGCGTTTACTCTGTCGCGTTCAGTTCAAACGGGCGGAAGGCCATAGCTGGCAGCTTCGACGGCCGCGTTCGTCTCTGGGATGTCGATGAACCACTGTTCCATGTTCCAGCGCCTTATTGGGAGGTCCGCAGCGGGGAACAAACCTTCCGTTTGGCAGAAGATTATTATTACCACGAATCCGCCGTGAGAGCTGTCGCTTTCAGACTGGACGGCAGCATGATCCTCACCGGATGCGATGATATGACGGCCCGCCTGCGCATGCTCGATCCGCTGCGCAAAGAACCCTTTCCCGACGACGGCCAGGAGCACGAGGACGCTAAGATTGCTTTGTTTGAGCCACCTCCGTCGGCCAAGATTTCGCTTCTAGACAAGGATGCCAAGGGCGCGGAACCCGTCATGGCACCGGGAACCGGAGAGCTGCGCGCTCTGGACGTAGAGGAAGTGGCCGAGCGGACCGTTTTGGAAAGCCCGGACGGATGTACTTACGTTTTGAATAACGGTGATGGAGCGGTGTCCTTGTGGGACGCGCGCGGCGGCTGCCCAATCGGCCAGCCGCTTCGGCATGACAAACCCATTCTCGTCGTCGGGTTCAAGGATAAAGGATAAAGGATAAAGGATAGGAATTTTGTTTTCACGCACAGAAGAGTATT
>CAZURK010000386.1:0-12684 GCA_964623055.1 uncultured Pirellulaceae bacterium | reverse complement strand
CGCCTAGAGTTCCCCTGAAAAGTAAGTGTCAAAAAAGCCTGCGAAAAGCGGCGGTGATAGCTGCCGAGCCTGCTCCTCTGGCAGTGCCAGCCGCGCGGTCGACGTCTGCTCGGATGGCACCCCCACCTGATCAACGCAAGCGGCTGGTGTTCCGCCTGAGGAATGCTCCGGTCGTCGACGTTGCCAAAGCGATTGAGGATTTTCTCGATAGCGAAAGGAAGGTCCGACGGTACGAGGATACCTCAAATCCCAACCGAGTGGTGCTCGTCCCTGAACCGCTTTCGAACAGTCTATTGATCAGCGGGACGCCCGAGACCGTGGCCTCGTTGACCGAACTGATTGCGGAACTCGATACCGAACCAGACATGGTGATGGTCGATGTCTGTATCGCCGAGTTGTTGCTTCCTTCGCGCGACGACCGGTCAGGGGACGGAGTGAGCGACGATTCGGCGATGGAAAAGGCCCCGCACATGGAGAAGGACGGGGCTGCGTGGCTCGCATGGGCCAAGAACCACGACCGCCTGGATGTCCTCGGCCGGCCACAGATAATGACCCTAGACAACCAACCGGCCTTCATCAAGATCGGAAGGACCGTGCCGGCCAGCGTGCCTAAACCGGGCACGGATGCTTCAGCCAAGGGCAATCAGATCCAGCAAGCCGAAGTTGGGCTGACCGTCGGCGTCACTCCCCGAATCTCGCCCGAGGGCCTGGTCGTCATGGAACTTGACGTAGAACACTCAACAGATGCGTCGCTCGAGGGCTTGATGACCACGCAACTTGACGCAGAACACGCAACGGTTGCGAACGGGGATCGGGCGGTCGGCTCGATCATCAGAAAGACGACCGCCCAGACCACCATCTCGGCAAAAAACGGCCAGACAGTTGTCCTCGGTGGGCTTGTGCATCGCTCCGAGGACGACCGCCGCTCGTTGATCATCGCCGTTACCCCGCGGGTCAACCCGAAACGCTGATTCGGCATCTCCACTCGGCCCGACTCCGTTGGACCCTGGAACATCGGCCAACCCGGATTATTCACGAGATTGTAGGCCGGACCGAGCAAACGCCCTTCGTGCCGGAGCTGCGGTCGCTTCTCTTGGATTCCTCCGTGCACGACTTGTCAAGTAGCCTCGATTGCGTTTGCGCTGTTCCGGCAATGCGTTGCGCGACCTTGATCCGGCCTACGTCAATAGTCCGGGCTAACTGGCTGCTAGCGGCCACTGGCCCAGCCAAGTCCTGTATTACCGGATGAAACCGCCGCAAGATGATTCTGCCCAACAGTGATTCTGCCTATGGTCTGTTTCCTCGAGTGCCATTCAGGCAGAACCATTGGTGGGCAGAATGATTGGGATGAGTGAGTAGCCCGGTTCGTTTGACGGCTAGCCGAAGGTATCGGCGAATACGCTACTCGGTCGCCTTCAGATTGACGGATCGCGATTCTGTGCGGACGAGCCAAAATGGAAGCTGTCGTGTCTGGGATTCGACGTGACTCAACGTCGCACTCGTTTCTTTGCGACTCGATGCCCCCAAAGGCAAATGGCGAAACAGATCGTCAAGGCCAGCAGGTACGCCTCAAAGCCGAAAAGCCAGGCGGAAGGCAGCCAGCCACAAAAGAAAGCCATTATCAGCAACTGTCCGACCACCACCGAGGCGATTCCATATCTTGGATCGAGTCCGCCGAGTTTCACGGCCGCGAGCACTATCGGAAAGAGGACTGCAAAACCCGCGAATGCCAGCTTGACGATTTCGAAGAGCGTGTCAAACGGATAGAAGGCAAACCCACATCCTATGACGGCAAAGAGAACGACGAGTGCCTTTCCGAGGAAAGCTTGTTTCTTGAGGCTGAGTGGCGTCTTTCGTAGGGGTAGAACAAAGTCCCGTGTCACCATCGTGCTGAGCGCGAGCAACTGCGAATCCAACGTGGACATGAAAGCCGCAATAGCGCCGATCATAATCAAAGCGGCAAACCATGGGTACGTGTGCTGCTCCAGCATCATAGGCAAGATGCGATCCACCTCTTTGCCCATTAAACCGGGAAAAGACACGACACCCCGCACCCCAATGCACACCGGCAATATGTGCAACACGAACGGGGCCAATCCATAGAAGAACGACATTTGCCGAAAGTGTTCCACGTTCCTGGCAACATAAAGCCGCATGAACAGTTGGGGAATCATCGGGTTGGCAAACGCCCAAAACAGAGTCAAGCTGATCCACTGTTGGGGCGTGTACCGATTGCCCTGACCATGGATAGAGAACAGGTCGGGGGCCAACTCAAAGGCACGACGATTTGCTGCGCCGATCCCTCCCAGGCTGCCGCTGATCAGAATCACCGCGGCGAACATCATGACCACCATCAAAACGCCCTGCTTCACGTCTGTTTTGGCGACGCTCTCCATTCCTCCGACAACGACATAGCTGATGGTGAACAGCGTCAGCAAGAGCACTGCCAGGGCGTAGGGAATCTCTCCTCCGCTCAAGTTCTCCAGAATATACCCTCCGCCAATGATCTGTATGGACAGATATGGAAGGGTGTAGAAACACATCGTGCCGGAGAACAAATAGCTCAGTGTTCTGCTATTCGTTTCACCATAGATCAACTCTCCAGGCGTGATGTATCCGCGAGCCTTCCCGAGCTTCCACACGCTTGTTCCGACAATATAGAGCGTCAGCCCCGCCAAGCTGGAGCCAAAGCCAAGCACAAAATAGTGGACATAGCCAACTCGATAGCCCTCGCCAGCGAAACCGAGGAAGTAAAACGCACTGATGTTGGTCGCCATCATCGTACACAGCAACGTAAGCGTCCTGAGATTCCTGTTGGCGAGGAAATAGCCCTCCGGTGTATCCGTGTTCTCCTTACTGCCCAGTAGGCTTCCCCAAAAGGTGAACACGACATAGGCTGCGAGCAAGAGATACACCATTTGCCTACTGCTCCCGACCGGTGTCTCTGGTGAAGAAATAGAACCCAACCAGGTAGACGACGTGAACCAGCAGGCAATACGGAAGCCATTTCGGAAGGCCCAGAAATCCCGGTTGCGTCGGATGGGATAGGAAAATGAGGACTTGGGCCGCAAGGATGGGCAATCCCAAAACGCAAATCCAAAGCCACGTCTTCGATCGAATCATGGTCATCTCCAATCCGCAGCAACCCGCAGGCGGCAACTATTCTAACGTTGACTCGACTTGTCCGCCCACATCCACTAGAAATGAATCCAGTGCAACACGTCGCGAATGGAGGTTCACCCAATGGGAATTAGATGCGTGACGGAAGCGATTCTCCTTTGGGCGGCAGCGTCGGTCTCCGCCGACGATCCACTTGAAACCGCATCGGAATACGTGTCGCGCGGCATGCGGCGATTTCGTGAAAACAAGATTACGGAGTCTATCGAGGACTTCGATCGAGCGGCAGAACTCGAACCGCGAATCGCGCCGCACCTGTGGCAGCGTGGGATCAGTCTTTACTACGTGGGCGAGTTCCGAAAAGGTCGGCAGCAGTTTGAATCCCACAAGGCCGTCAACGCTCACGACGCCGAAAACGCCGCTTGGCATTTCATCTGTGTGGCACGCGCCGACGGCGTCAAGGCGGCACGAGGATCGCTGATCAAGATCGACACCACCCGCGACACACGCGTCCCCATGTCCCAAGTGTACCGATTCTATGCCGGTCGCGGTTCGGCGAATGCAGTGATCGAGGCCGCAGAAAAGGCCGATACCGAACGCGCACGCATGTACGCACATCTCTACTTGGGCCTGTACGACGAGGTGGCAGGCCAAGCGGACAAGGCGCGCAGCCACATGCGGAAGGCGGCAGCCGCGAAACTCGAGGACCACTACATGCACGATGTTGCGAAACTACACGCGCGAACTCTCGAAGAACGCCAAACGGAAACGGTGCTCCGAAATCGCCGCCCCTGAGTCCAGAACCAAGGCTCGTCCGGGCGTGTCATGACAGCCCCCGTTTGGTATCATTACATCTTCGATACCGCGATGTTCGGCTCGAGGAGCGTTTAGTATCATAAGAGGCCGTACACGACAGGAAGCACCAAGAACTTCCATTTGGGCCCGTAGCTCAGCGGTCAGAGCAGGGGACTCATAATCCCTTGGTCGGGGGTTCGAATCCCTCCGGGCCTACTTTCGCACTTCTTCGCATCACTTCGCATACCGTCGCCTAAGTCCGCAACCCGCAAAGCCTTGGGCGAGTCCATCGCGGCGTTTGATGCATACCGTTTGCCCCAGGCTGTCGCATCGTTTCCGCGACTTCGCGCTGTCGCGATATTCACCACCCTAAAATTCAGCCTCAATCTTGGCAAGCAATTCCCGATAGAACGACGCTTTGTCGATGTGCGATTTCAAGATATCGCGTCGACGTCATCGACGCCGGATAGGCTCGGAGTGCCAAAAACCGATTCGTGAAGGCAGAACGTAACGAGAAATTGCGAAAGCGAATCGCAAAACCAAACAAATGGTTCATCATCTTCGGAAAGATGCACGGGTGGGTCTTCGCCAGTGGTTTCGGTCGCGAGTGACCACCGCAGCGGCTGCGATCACAGATGGATGCCGCGTGCTCTAAAAGAAGATCTATCGTTTGATCCAGCCGACATGGCGTCGGTTCATTGCGGACATCCAACTCTCCGGCGGCCGCTACCAGACGCACCACGCATGCGCCGCGAGTCGTCTCACCATGACCTCAACGCCCTGTTCCAACATAAGGTGGCCAACTAACAGAAACCACTACCGGACCGAGCAACTTCTCATGACCTGCCAACTCCACGAAACTCCAAAAACAGATACTTCTCGACGGTGTACTTGCGGTTCGACCTCGGCCGCATTTTCACCAACGACTTCGAGTCACCCTTTCTGTCCGCCCGGCGGGGAGTAGTTTCAATCGGCCATTGAGCCCGCAAATCCCAGGATCGCGCGCAGTATGCGGTCGGCTTTCGACTGCGGTGTCTTGGCTTGCGCGATCACTTGTTTCAACTTCGGTTGGCAGCGAAGCTTGGCATACAGCGCAGCCAAACCTTCCTCCAGCGTCGAATCGCTTCCTTTCTTTTCTCTCAATCCGTGCAACACGAGGTCTGCGAATTCCCGCGCGGCTTCCGATTGCCCAGCTTTGCACAACACGTTAGCGATACCTATCCTCGCAGCATCTCGCGTCTGAGTATCCTCGATCTCCTCGACCGTCTTGAGGGCAGCTACCATGTCGCCGCGTCGTGCCTGTGCAACGGCAATGCATCGCATACTGTCGGCCACATCCTCCGGCTTCTCTAACAATGCCACCGATCGCTTTGCTTCGTCATCGTATCCTTTCCGCACCAATTCGCCGGCGAGGTTTTGGACCAACTCGCGGCCCATGTGAGCTGGGAAATACGCCCCCTTCTGGGCAAACTCATCCAGGTCTTTCGTCAACCGTCCATGGATGGAGCGATGTGCAATCTCGACTGCGTAGCCGACGTAACCAGAACCTCGACCGTCCGCTATCGCCATCGCTTTGTCGATGTACCGCTTGGCATTCTCCCGTTCGCCGTTCTCGCGATACTTGATGGCAATGACCTTAAATATCAGGCCCGCCACTTCCTCCGGCGAGTTTCCCACCGTGCTCTCGATTCCGCTAACAAATCCCTCTGCTTGCTCGTAGTCCCCTAACTCGACAAACACCTTAGCCAAACCCCACGCAGCATAGAACGTCATTTTCCCTCGCGGATAGCCCTTGATTGCTTCGTGATCTCCGCGACGAAATCTCTCCCGATCCCAACGGTTGAGCAGCGAATCAGACTCCGATTCCTCTGCGATCTTACCGGCCAGTGTGATTTGATCCGTGTCCATGGCGTAATGGAATAACGCGGAATGGTGACTGACCTTCTCGTCCTTCTCGTCAACGGCCAAGGCGCGATGGAAGTAGTCGTCGGCCAATTGATGCTGTTCCATCGCATGACAGCCTCTGGCGATCGAAAGCAGAGCGTAGATGGCACGATGGGAGGAAAGCTGGTCAATGTCGATCTCCTGAGCTTGCAGCATGAGCCAATCCCAAAGCTCGCGATCCTTCGAGTCTTGTGCGGCGATGGTCGTAGTACTGATGGACAGCACCAAGGCAACGGTTAACGCGGTTCTTGCGAGCATGTTTGCACCTTCTTCGAAATCTTGTATGGCGTGTGTGGTTCGAATCACGTCACAAACAGTATCGGGGCAGCGCGATCATAGAAAGGCGACCCGAAGCACGTGGGTTGAATCGCGAGATCGCGGTTCCCGCGAGTCGTAGTACTGTACTCCACGAATACGGTCCAGCAAAACACTCCAGTGCCAACGCAGAAACCTCCCCCGCATATCATAACTCCGGGCCGGCAAATCCCAAACTGCCGTCTATCTACCCATGGCCGGACCAGTGTGCGGCGTTTCTCAAGAAACCCGAATTCACAAGACAAACTGTCTTGACAGCCAACATGACATCGCATAGACTGACAAGACAGATTGTCTTGAAGGTATCTCTTTCAGAGGAAGCATTGATGGGACGTGTATCTCAAGATGTGACGCAAGCCGAGCAGGCCGTGTTGGAGGCCCTTTGGGCGATGGACACAGCGACGATTCGGCAGTTGACCGACGAGCTTTACCCGAGCGGCACGGCGTCCAGTTTTTCCAGCGTCCAGAAGCTCCTGGAACGCCTCGAGAGCAAAGGGTTTGTCAAGCGGAAGCGAAGTGGTTCCGTGTATCTCTTCCGCGCACTGGTCGACCGCCAGGAGTTGATCGGGCGTCGGCTAAAGGCGGTAGCTGATAGTCTCTGCGACGGATCCATGACGCCTCTCTTGGAGCATTTGGTCGAGGCTCAACCTCTCGCGCCGGAGGAGCGCGAGTCGTTGCAGGAACTGATCGACCACTGGGATAAGGACGCCAAAACTGGCAAGAAACCCCGCTCATCGTGAGGGAGACATCCATGTCCGCACTTCTGGAGATCGCGCTGATCAACGCAATTGTGGCGGGCTTCTTGGCTGTGCTGGCCGCTGGCGTCGGCCGATTGGCCCGCCGCCCGGCGCTCGCTCACGCCCTTTGGCTGCTTGTCCTGCTCAAGCTGCTCACGCCTCCGATTATCCAAATTCCGGTTGCTAGTCTGTGGGTCGCTGGGAATACGGGTGCCGACGACGAACGGCAAGCTGCCCAGCAGAGGCAGGCGGACGACAGACCGAACAATCCGAATGAGATCCACGCCGGGGCAGTCGCTGAATGGGACAATGCAATCCAGCCTGCCGATCCGTCGATCGTCTTGGAAGAGCCGCTCACTGCCACGGCCCCCGCGCCCGTGCCGTCTTCCGCTGGGGCCCCGGCCGCCGATGCAGGGTCGGTCGAGCCATTGGAAACCGGAGGAGGTTCGGCTGCTGCGCAAACTGCCGTCGTTTTCAATCTGCGACGTCTCGTCGTGCCTCTTCTGGCTATTGTCTGGATTGCCGGCTCGATTCTGATCGCCACGTTGGCTGTGGTACGGATCGCTCGATTCCGCCGATTGCTGAAGCACGGCGCGGCAGCACCGGCTTGGCTAGTTGATGAGGTTGAACGGTTGGCCAAGCAGATTGGGCTGAAGCGTGTGCCAGCGACGCTGCTGGTGCCCGACACGGTTTCACCACTGCTATGGTCACTCGGTGGAAGGCCCCAAATCATCCTTCCGGAAGGGCTTCTGGCACGAATGGATCGCCAAGAGCGCGAGGCCATTCTGCTTCATGAGTTGTGCCATCTGAAACGTCGCGATAACTGGGTCCGTTTGCTGGAACTCGCAGCCGGTTGCTGCTACTGGTGGCATCCGGCGGTTTGGTGGGCTCGGCGTGAGATTCAGTGGAGCGAAGAGGCGTGTTGCGATGCGTGGGTCGTGTGGCACATGTCTGGCGGCGGACGCCCGTATGCGAAGGCATTGCTGGCAATGGTCGACTTCCTGTCCGAGTCGCAGCCCGCGGTACATCCGGTGGCCAGCGGGTTTGGTCGAGTTGAGTCCCTGAAACGGAGATTGACAATGATCATGCAAGGCGACACGCCACGACGACTGACGGGCGCGGGACGATTGGCGGTTTTGTTCGTTGCTATGTGCTCGCTGCCGCTCTGGCCGACGGTTGGACAGGAGCCGGCAACGGAACCACAAACCACGGCCACGGAAAACGACGGGACACAGGGAGGTAGCCAGCCCCCGACATCCGCAGCAGTGAGCAAGGCCGACGAGAAACAGTCGGTGGCAGGAACCACCAAGCAGGTTTCGGGGTTTTCGCTTCCCGAGCCGATCAAGTTTGAGGAGGCGGCAATCGGTCTCAGCCGCAACGTGCAGACGATTCGCTCGACGGCCTTTTCCAACGACGGGCGGCTTCTGGCGGCGGCTCATGGAAGTCACGGAACGGAAGGAACCGTTCGAATCTGGGACATGCAGCAGAGGAAGGAAATCGCGGTGTGGGAGGAGCCCACAGGAATCTACTCCGTCCACATCTCGCCGGATCGACGTCTGGTGCTCTATTCGATCCTGGATGACAACCTGGTCAAGATTCGCGCAATCGAATCCGGAGAGGAGGTGCTCAAGATCGCCATGGGCGGTGCACCGGCCCGAGTCCGTTTCTCTCCGGATGGAAAAACGTTCGTCACCGCCACCACGAGAGGAGCCCTGAAACTGTGGGACGCCAAGGAAGGGAACGAGCTAAAGAGCCTCGCATCGCTCGCGTTCAATTTGCAGTGCGTAGCCTTCTCGCGTGACGGGAAATGGATCGTCGCTGGCGGCGGGCCGTTCGGTGAAGACCGGTTCGGCTGGGCGGGAGTCTGGGAGATTGCGTCGGGAAAACAGATTGCCGAAATGAAGGACATGCCCGACTCGGTTCTGGGCATCGCAATCTCGCCGGATGGCAAACTGGTGGCAACGGCTGGTCGTGATCGCGTGGCTCGGTTGTGGCGAGCGGAAACCGGCGAGCTTGCGTCGACGCTTTCGGGACATCAGTCCATTCTGGAATGGGTCGACTTTTCGCCGGATGGCAAGATGCTGGCCAGCGGCAGTTACGACCGTACGGCCAGGCTTTGGGAGGTCGAATCCGGTCGTGAAGTGGCAATGCTGCAGGGGCATAGTGGCGATGTCATGTCCGCTCGATTTTCGCCGGATGGAAAAACTGTGGCCACGGCCGGCCAAGGCGGCATCGTGAGGCTGTGGAACGTGGACTCGCACGAACAGATAGCCATGCTCGAACCGGAGGCGGCGATCCGGGATGCGCAGTCTACGATCCTCTCCATGGCGTGCTCGCCTGATGGATCGACGATTGCGTCGGCACACCAGGACAAGACCGTTCGGTTGCGCGATGCCCGAACCGGGAAACTGAAACGGGTTCTGAGCGAGGATGATGCCGAGGTTTCATCCGTAGCCTTTTCTCCCGACAGCAAGATCCTGGCGGTGGGCAGTTGCGATAACACGGTGAAGCTGTGGAAAGTTACAGGCAACGGTGAACCGATGCGTCTGGAGGGACACACGGATTGGGTGCTCTCCGTGGCGTTCGCGCCGGATGGAAAGACCGTCGCTTCGGGCAGTCGTGACAATACGATTCGGTTGTGGGACCTTGAGACCGGCAAGGAAAAGGCGGTCCTGGAGGGGCATGCCCAGATGGTCCGCTGCCTGGCGTTTTCGCCCGATGGGAAGATGTTGGCCTCGGGCAGCACGGACGAGACGGTGCGACTGTGGGATGTTCAGAAGCAGAGCGAGATAAGTAAGTTGGACGGACGTTTTGGGGGCGCTTTGGCATTCTCGCCAGACGGGAAGACGTTGGCCAGCGCTGGCGGAGGCGGCACGATTATCCTGCGAGACATCGAGACTGGCAATGAGCAGCGGATACAAAGCCGGCATCGCAGCGGCATCTGGTGTTTGGCCTTTTCACCTCGAGGCAGAACACTGGCCGCTGGCACCTCGGACGGCACCGTTGTCTTTTGGGATCCTGCTTCCGCCAAGGAGCGGGACGCGTCGCGAGGCCATTCCGAGCCCGTCACCTCGATGGCGTTCTTGCCCGACACAAGCGCCCTGATCAGCGGCAGCTCGGACGGAACGCTCAAACTCTGGAGGGCCAGACCACCGGCCTTTCCACCGATTGCGACTCTGCCGGCGACAGATGGCAAGAACTGTCGGTTCGTCACCTTCTCTCGCGACGGGAAGTGGTTGATTGCCGGCGGTATCACCAAAGTCATCAAAGTTTGGGACATGCAGACCGGCCAGGTGTCACGATTGCTGGAGGAACACGATTGCTCGAGCACGTGTGCGGCGATCTCGCCGGATGGCAAGGTACTGGCGACGGGAACGTACGCTGGTCGCATCTTCTTTTGGGATGTGGCGTCCGGCGACAGGATCGGCGAGCTTGCCACCGGCCTGGAGTATTCGATTAACATCGACTTCTCGCCCGACGGCACGCAATTGGCCGTGGCCACTTGGAGCAAGACCGTGTCGGTTTGGGACCTCAAATCGAAACGGAATCTATGGACATCGGACGAACAATCACTTCCCGTGTTGAGTGTCGTGTTCTCGCCCGACGGCAAAACGCTCGCTACCACGACGGGCCACTGGCAGAAGCGGGAAGAACTGGGTGAGGCAAAATTGTGGGACGCCGCCACCGGGAAGGAGTTGGCAACGCTGCCCGGTCACACCGACATGATCGACCGCGCCTGCTTCAGCCCCGACGGCCGACTCTTGCTCACCGCCTGCGCCGACTCGAAGCTCCGAGTCTGGGACGTCCCGTCGCGGCGCCTTGTGTCAACCATATCGGCGCCCAACGCGGTTCAGCGAGTGATATTTCTGCCGGATGGCAAGACCGTTGTGACGGGGCAATATGGTGGCAGGCTGTTACGCTGGGATCTCGACTCGGGAGAGCTCCTATCCGAATACGAGGGTCCGGCCGATCGAGTTTCCATATTCGAATTGTGTCAGTCCCCCGACGGATCGCTCCTTGCCACCGCAAATCTGGATGGCATCGTTCGACTCTGGCCTACCGTAATGCCCGGATCACCCGATGCACGAACTTCTGCCGACATCGTGTTGGGATGGTCGAATGACGCGCGCTACCCAGAAGACGAGCGTTGACCGCCTAAGGTGACTGAGGAGCGATGTAATACCGAAGCAGGTCAGTTGCAGTTGGGCTCGGATTGCAGGCCGAGCCCAACTACTCTACTTTCGTCCCTTCGATCTGGAAGTCGACTTCGCATGAATACGAGCCGTTGGCGCCAGACGCGGAACGGCGCGTCGTGCGCATCGTTTCGATCTCGATGCCCTGTTTCTCGGCGCGGCTCCAGGCGTCGTCCCACGCGTTCTTCTGGGCCTCGGCGCTCGTAGTGCCGGTACCGAAGCCCGAGATCGTTCGATTGACGGACTGCCGCCCGCCGATTTGGAGCGAACAGCCGCTGAGTAGAATCGGGACGACGAGCAGGAACGCCCATCCATTTCTCATCGCACTGGCTCCTCAAGTGCTTCGCAGCACACAACCTGCATTATGCGTTGAGGGACTTGTAGTCGGATGGGTCGGTTGTGTCAACGCCGGAACCTTGTCGACCGTGTAGCGTCCGCCACGCCCGAATCATGCAACACAAGCACGCGATACGGCTCAGTTCGCTCGGGCAGCTTAAACTTCCCTTCGGCGTTGGTTTTCGTCGCGGAACCGTGCGGTTGCGGGTGGAGCGTCATGTCCGGCATGATTCGCACCCAGTGACAGTCGGTCTTCGTTACCCGCGTTTGGCGAACCGCCTCTTCTGCCGAAGAAGGTACTTGACGACACTTGTCGTTTTATGTAAGATCCCAAGACGACAGATGTCGTCTAAGAAGGGGAGTCACGATTGTCTTGGGGAGCGTACCATGCCAAAACCTGCAGGAAGCTTGACCTCTATCCAGCATGAAATCATGGGCGTGGTCTGGGATAGCGGAGCCGAGGGCGCGACGGTGACCGGGATTTGGCAGACCATCGCGAAACAGCGGCAGGTGGGACGAACCACGATCCTCAACCTAGTCGCCCGATTGGCAGAACGCCATTGGCTCGTCCGCCGCGACCGCCGTAGGCCGTCCCATTATCTGGCGGCGCTGAGTCGTGAGGAAACGGCTGCCGCCCTGGCCGGTGGTTTCGTGGAGGATTTCTTTGGCGGCTCTGCCAGCAACCTGGTGATGAGCCTGTTGGGCTCGAAACGCCTCAAGGCCGATGAAATCGAGCAACTGCGGCGCGTGTTGGAATCAGTGTCGAAGCAGCCTGGTGCAAAGAAAGAAGGCTAGCCATGCCCAATCCCGAAGCAATCATGCCGTCGGCTGAAACGTTGGCGTATCTTGCCAGCCTGGCCCTTGCGGTGAGTCTCGTGTGCAGTCTGGGGCTTCTGGGAACACGCATCTGCCGGGGCGGCTCGGCGCCGTTGCGACACGGCATACTGGTCTGGACATTGGCGCTGGTTTTGCTTTCTCCGGCCGCAGTGTGGCTGGCCCAGCGGAGCGGCTTGGCGCTGGTTCGATTGACGGTCACGGGGCAGTCAAATCCGCACGCAACCGCGATTACAGATTCGCACGCAACAGTGAGTGCCGATTCGAGTCTGCCCGCCAAGCTCCCTTCTCCTGTTGGAAGAGGGGCCGACGCCGAGGGCATGGCCGGACTCGACGCGCAACCCCAAGAATTCATCGCCGAAAGTCCGCCTCCCGGCCACATCCCCGAGGCAGCAGGGGCCGATGCTCCGATT
>CAZURK010000385.1:0-12728 GCA_964623055.1 uncultured Pirellulaceae bacterium | reverse complement strand
GCAGCCATGAATTAAATATGGCCTTCGGCCAAACGATGGTGAACGCATTCACGGTCCTGGGGTGCTACCCCAGGCTACGGTGACGAAAGGCCTTCGGCCAACGAATCAGACCTTTAGGAACACAACATCAGACGTTACGCACAAGACTATTCGCCCAATCTCGCGTTTTCCGTTGGACACGCACTCCATAGCGGCCACTAGTGTAGAGACTATGGACAAAGAAGCTCCCACTGATGCCGAATTGGTGGCGGAAAGCCTGGCGGGAGACCGCGAGGCGTTCGGTCGCCTGTACGACCGCTACGCCGCCCTGGTTCGGGCGGTCGTGGGCGGTGTGGCACGGGACTATGCCATGGTCCAGGACTTGGCGCAGGAGTCTTTCTTGCGGGCCTACCGGAAACTTCAGCAGTTGCGTAACGCGGAGCGGTTCGGCGCTTGGATCGTCGGCATCGCCCGGCAGGTTGCTCGGGAGCGAAAGCGAAGCCTCCGTCGCGACCGCCACCAGTTCGTGGCTGGCAACTGCCTGGAGATGGAGTCGTCTGCGGATGATTTCAAGGCCATCGGGGACGCGGAGGAACTCGAACGAGTGATGCAGCAGGTGGTCGCACTGCCGGAGCGAGAACGGCTGGCCATCCACGCGTTCTTTCTCCAGCAGCGCGACGCTCGGCAGGCCGCCGAGTTATTGGACCTATCGCGGTCCGGCTTCTACGCGTTGCTCGAACGGGCGCTCCGCCGATTGGCCGCTCGGCTCCGCCGGGGCGAGGCGCAAAAGGAAACGAAGTAGATGAATTGCCTATCGCGAGAAGAAATCGTGCAGCTTGCCGTTGCCGGCGACGATAGCACACGCCTCGCGCGGCACTTGGACGAGTGTGCCGAGTGCCGGGCGGCGGTCGCGAGGGTGCGATCGCTCGCTGGGCAGCTGACCGAGGTCCACGCCAAGTTTGATTCAGGACATGAAGAAGCAAGGGAACGGCTCTTGGCACTGCTGCCGACCGGCAGGGCGCCGGAGACCGCGGGACTTGGCGTTCGAGTTAAGCGTTGGATAGGAGGAACTACTATGCGTCAACGAATTGCGATGGGCGGCACAGCCCTGGCGGCGACAATCGGTATCGTGTTGATCTGGAGCGTTTCCAGCACACAGTCACTATCGGCCATGGAACGGATGGCGGCCAGCATCCGTGAGGCTCGATCGCTTGTCTTCACCATGCACCTTGAAGCCGACATCGGCGTCAAGGAAAAGATATCGGGCAAGTTCTATTGGCTCGCCCCAGGGTCAGTGCGCATGGAAACCTACCGAGGGGACAAGTTGGACGACACGATGATCTTTCCGTTCGGGGAAAGGGGCCTCCGCGTGGATCATGACAGCGAGACCTACCAACACGCGGCAGCGCGGCAGGGAAAATTCCCGGCGTTGATGATGATGGAGAACCTGGGCAAGTTCGCTGGCAAGGCGGATCGCGACTTGGGGACCAAAGAAATCAAAGGCAAGACGGCGGCCGGATTCGAAATCGCCATGGTCAAAATCGACCCGGATGTCCTGTCGGGGACGGCAGCGATCTGGATCGACTCGCAGGCGCAACTGCCCGTCTTGATCGAATACAGGATGAAGATGAGCGGTGTCCCGACCGTTACCCGCCTGGACGATTTCCAATGGAATGAAGATCTCGATCCGAAGCTCTTCGCCACGGAGCCCCCCGCGGACTTCTCCGACAAGACTCCGAAGCCCGAGCCGCTGGACGAGCAATTGCGTCGCATTACCGAGGCCCTGGAGATCTACGCAGAGCTCAGTGGCGGGGACTACCCGAAAGTCAAGATGGTCTACGGCGACGTGACTCGCAATCGGATGTTCGAGTTCATTGGCATCAAAGGCCCTCCCACGGCCGACGATCGCAGATCCAAGGAATACCGCAAGGTGATGCAGGCCACTTCTGGTTTCGCCAGCATCAACGGGATTCTCCGGGACAACCCCGATGCTGCGTACTACGGCAAGACGGTCGGCCCGAAAGACAACGACAAAGTGCTGCTACGCTGGAAGCTCGCCGACGGCAAGTATCAAGTCATCTACGGAGACCTGAAATCCGAAACGGTCAAGGCTGAACGGCTCGGCGCCCTGGAGCGGTGAGACCGCGGACAGGTTACCTGCCAATCCGATCGGCAGACCCGCGGCGCTTCTGATCTTCATCATCCACCGCTTCGTCTCCCTTCGTGCCTTCGGGACTTCGGTTACCGAGTCTGAAGATCGCCAGAGTGTAGCCCTGCCGCTGAGCCACTTGCAGCGGATCAACACCCGGATCCAGTCGCACCGAGACGAGCGAATCGACTCCGGCAATTGCGATTTCGGCGTTATCCGCATTGGGCAGGTAGATAACCTTCGTGACCAGCTTGCCGCTGATGGCCTGTTCGATATCCTCGCTTGTGATGCCAATTGGAATCGCGTTATGCTCCAGGAAGGCCTGCGTTTGTCGGGTGACTGGGGCCAACTCGATCGACGCGGTCAGCTCCACCCCGTCGTACTGAGGAATGTTGGATAACGTCACTCCCGCTGTCTGGCCGGTCGTTAGCCGCAATCTTCGGGGTATGCGATTGTCTGATCCCGCGTCGTCGATCTCAGACTGATGGTTTAGAGTCGCCCCTTGCGGATCAAGGATCAACACTTGCGCACTCGCCTGCGGACCAGACGGCGCGTCTAGATGACCGGTAGACCCGCCGATCTGCGTGATCGCGCGCGGGGCCTGACCCTGAAATACGGCGCCGGGCGCTCCAAGCGTGCCCGTTTCGTTCGCTGCAACGCCCGAACCCAGGCGGGCTTTCACTCGATCGCGGATACGAATCGGCCCCCGCTGACTCACCATCTCGATGCGGGCTGTGGATCTGTCGGGGTCCGTTTTGACGATCGCGATCCGCCCCACGAAAAACCGGTCGCGAAAAACGTCAGCCGTCATTCCCTTGCGGATTCCGTCATCGTGACCAAGTGAAATTTCAACGAGACCATTGTCGACCGCCGTGACTATTCCATCAAGTTCATACTTTATCTCCTCACCCAGCCGATCCGCTTCGTGTCTCAGTCGAGCCTCGGCTCTAAGCAGTTCCACCTCGGCCGCCAGCACATCTGCTTTGCCGACCACCTTGTTTTCGTAAAGCGTTTGCGTCACCTTCGCGAGTTCCTTCAAAGTGTTCACCTGCTGCTGCCGAGCGTTCCGACGTTCTTCTCGGCTCTCCGCGGCGGACGCCGCGGCTTCATGGTATTCCACGGCGGCCGTAAGTACCTCAACCAAACCCGTTTCGCCGGCCTTGTATCCATCCTCAAGCAACTTCCACCGCTCGCGTAACTTGTCGCAAAGGGCGCGTGACGCCGGAGCGGGCTGCAATGAATCGCCCGTGGCAGACTTCGTGTCCGGCGGGAGTTTATCGGCGACTGTTTGCGTCAATCCATTCCAGCGCAAGGCAGGGTCAAGCAGTTCGTCCACGCGGTGGTCGATGATCTTGTCCTTGATCCGCTCGCGGTTCTCAATCAATTGTTGGATGCGTGAAAACCGCTCTTGCAGCTTGACCAGTTCCGCTCGCTGACGTTGTTGGCGGGCCTCAAAAGCGGCGGCGACCGCCTTCCGCAAGTCGACTTTGAGCTTCTGAGTGTCCGGATGCTGCCGATCAGAATCCGAGAGACGATCGTTGTACGCCTGGGCCAGTTGTCTTGCGCGAACGTCGTGCTGTTTGAAAGCGGCTTGGTGATCGGCCCACGACGAAGGTCGACTCCCACTGCTGCCATCTCCGGTACCGTCTGCCATTTCCGGCGATCCAGACTGGGATTCAGAGACGTCCTCGGGCGAGCCCCATCGTTGCCTCACATTCCCCAGCAGGCGATTCGCTTCTCGCCGGAACAGTTCCGCGTCTTCGTGATTGCCGTCCAACTGCGTCTGCGATGCTCGACGTTTCAAGTCGTTTGCCCGCTGCAGTTCGGGATCCCGTTCCCGCAGCATATCGCGGATTTCAGCATCGACTGCCTCGGCCTCCGAAAAGCGGCCTTCCGACCGCAGCGACGCGGCACGGACGTTCAGTTGGTTCAACTTGTCGCGTCTCTGTTGCTCATGCGACCGTAGAAGCCAAGCGTCTTCCCGCTCGGCAGCGATTTGCTCCGCCTGACATCGTAGGAGATCAGCGTCTCGTTCACGTTGCTTCGCTGACTGGTACTTTTCGGCCCGCTTTAGCTCCTTGACCTGTTCTAGCGTTTGATTGTACTGCTCGCGGACATCTGCTTCGCGTTCCAGTGATGCTGCTCGCTCCCGCAGGAAAACTGCATACTGTTTGTGCTCAACATGCGTTCCCTCGCTCTCCAACCCGGCTGCCTGATCATGGAATAGCGCGGCAACACGTTTCAGCCACTGTGGGTCTGTCTCGTCTCGTCCGTATCGCAAGAGGAGATTATCGTTGTCGTCCGTTTCAAAGTCTTTTGGGAAGTCACCGCCACCCGCGGCGAGCAACAGGACCATCCCATCTCCCCCCTGCCAGATAATGCCGTTGATCGTTTCACCACCTCTGGAGAGGACGATCCGTCGCGGGTCGGCCTCGTCTTCCAGGCCGTAGTTCCACGGTTCGGCCAATTCGTCCCAACTCGCACCAAATGTAAGACGATCGTGGTCGAAGATCGCGACCGCGTATACACGCAATGCTTCGAGAGCTTTCTGTTTCTGAGCCGGCTCTGAAGGGGAAGCAGACGGATCCTCAGGTAGGGCCGCTTTGCCCTCGAAGGTCTCGCCCTTCACGTCAACAGACTCGAGGATCCATTTGCCCGCGATTTTTTGGCGAAAGCCCGCAGGAGCCTCCTTTCCTGACCCGCCGAGTGCACTGGGATCCGTTTCATCGTTGCGGTTCTCAGACGCCGGCCGCTCAAATTCGTTTGCCTCAGCGTCCGTATCTGGCGATGCCAGGCTATCGTCCTCGATGTCGACCGCTTGCGGCGCGGCCGGTGGTTCATCTTGGGCGTTGGCCAGACGGACGTCCAGCACGATCAACGAGAGCGCAAGCAACATCGTAGCGATACGCTTCATGGTTTTGTCTCCTTTTCAGGGACGTTTGTGTTACCGTATCGGTCTTCGTGGAATGATGGCGGAAAAACGTCAGAGTCATCCCACGACTGTTCGGCTTCACGCTCGAGTTGCGCGGAATCGTGGTCTAGTTCCAGAAGCAACTCATCCCCGCCGTCGCTCCAAACGGCAGACGGCAAGTCTGAATCCGCAGGTGCCGTGGCATTCTCATTCGGCGTCGACACATCCGCCGTCGGCTGCTGCGAGTCTCCAGCGTCTTCGACCGAGCGATCCCCAATCGAAAGGACGATTGCCACAACGACGACCAGTGACACAGCGGCAATCGAACCAATCCACGCCGCCACGCGCGGATGTTGAATACACCGGCGCGACGCGCGAGCGAGGAGTCCCTTGCTTGCGCGGCGGGCTAGTGTGGCCCCCTCTTCCAGCGATTTCGGCAGTGGCACAGCGGTTGGCTGTTGGACGTGAGCCAGGCAATTGCCCAACAAATCGGCAACTTCAGCAGCCGACCGGAATCGTTCGGCGGGCTCCTTGGCGTGGAGCCTTTCAATGATCCGCCCCAACCAGTCGGGTACGTCGGAGTTCACTTCACAAATGGGCCTCGGTGTCTCTTCGCAGATGCGCCGCAGAATGCCCATCGTGGTTTCGGCTCGAAACGGCGGATGGCCGGCACACATCGCGTACAACACGCTGGCCAGGCTGAATAGATCGGCGCGATGGTCGATCGCCTGGCCGTGGGCCTGTTCCGGCGACATGTACTGTGGGGTGCCGGCAATCACGCCGCTGCGCGTCATCGTCGCATCGTCCACTGCGCGGGCGAGTCCAAAGTCGGTCAACAGCACTCGGCCCACATCGTCCTCCAACAAGATATTCGCCGGCTTAACGTCGCGATGTACCAATCCCTGAGCGTGCGCGGCGGTCAGCCCTTCGGCCGCCTGCTTGCCGATGCGCAGGACTTCCTTCAGCTCCAAGGGCCCATCCTGGTCGATGCGAGCTTGCAGCGATTTGGCTGCAACGTACGGCATCACGAGATACGGCAGCTTCGCCTTCGCTTCGACGCTGTGAATCGCGACCACATGAGGATGCACGACTGCTGCAGCGGCCTGCGCTTCGCGGGCAAATCGTTTTCGCGCGGCCCCGCTGCTGGCGTAATGCGGAGCCATCACTTTCACCGCGACATAGCGATTCAATTCGCGCTGATACCCCTTCAGCACAACCCCCATCCCGCCACGCCCGATCAACTCAAGAATCTCGTAGTCGCCCAACCGCCCGATCATCGCCGGATTGTCGGACGGTTCGAGGAAGTCGAACGTGAATTCAACCGGCCCCAGTTCGTCGGTCGAAAGAAGCTGCTCGGAAGCCAACATGCCGCCCGATACTTCGTCACGTGCAGGATCATTGGAATGCGGACGCAGAAAATCGCTTGCTTCGTTCCACCAGCTCTCGTCGCCAGCCAACTGCTCCAACTCATGTTGACACCTGCGGCACGATTCGAGATGCACCGCCGCCGCGGTCTGCTCCGTCTCGTTCAATTCACTGGCCAACAGCAGTTTCAGTCGTGCTCGATCGCAATCGTTGGTTTGAGTTTCCATTCACGATCTCCTCGTTCAACGGCAAGCCGAAGGCGACTGTGTCCCGGCGCGCGCAGTCGCCTTCGGCTTGCCGTTAAACGATAGACTGTTCGACCTTTTGTCTTAGCCGCGCCAATACGCGACTGCGGGCGATATAAACCGCACCCGCTGACATATCCAGTTGCTCGGCCGTAGATTTGATCTCACAGCCATCCACACACGTTCGCCAGAACGCATCCCAAGTTGTTTCACGAAACTCGCCTCGCACTTGTTCCGCCGCCCAGCAGAACAACTGCCGCCGGTACTCGATGTCGAACAGCGCCGATTCTTCACCTGCCGGTGCAGGTTTCTCTTCCAGTATTCGCTGTACGTTCGAGTCACCTGTTGCGGGCGGATGCCGCCGCCGGTTGATCATTAGATTGACCATCAGATTCCGAGCCACGCGAAACAGCCAACCGCGAAACGAACCCTTCGACCGGTCCGGATCCCATCGCTCGACACGCGCGGCAACGGCCATCAGCACTTGCTGGGTCAAATCACGCGCGTCGGCATCCTGCAATCCCTGACCGCGAGCCAACCGATACACCACCGGCTCGTAAATCTGCACAAACTCGGCCCACGCCTGCCCATCCCGCGGGTCGCGCATCCGCACCAGCAGACTATCTCGCGTCTCCGGAATCTCCTGCATGCCTCTCCCTCGTCTACAAGATACTCAACGCCCGCCCATGGATCTTTCAGAGATTCTGAGGAAATCAAATCTGCCGGTCGCCCACGGGTCTGCGCTTGATTGAGGCCTTCTTTTCGCGCGCAATATCCATTCTACAGCGACTGCCGGGCGTCTCGTACTGCAAACTCGACCATCATCATTTTGCCCGAGAAGATAGATAAGGCAAAATCATCTGTGGGCAAAATCACATGCTGCTGTCGGACATATACGGTACGAGAGACGCGAAGTATTGCTGGTTGCGAAGCTCTCTTGACTACATTTGTAGTTTTTTTGTATCATCTGACTACAACGATAGTCACGAGGGATTGGAATGTCACCACGTCGCGCTTCGCTCGGCCAGGCCGAGCTGGAAATCTTGCAGTATGCCCTGGATCGGAGTCCGGTCACGGTTCGGGATGTGGCCGAGCATGCGGCCGAAACGAAGGGGTATGCACGGACCACGGTGCTCACGGTCATGGAGCGGCTTCGGAAGAAGGGGTATCTCAGTCGGCGCAAGGTCGGCGGAGTGTTCCAGTATCGGCCGAAGCTCCCCAAGGGCGAACTGCTTGAGTATCTGATAGGAGACTTTGTCGATCGGGTGCTGGGCGGTTCGGTCTCGCCATTCGTGGCTTATCTCGCCCAATCTCGCGACCTCACTGACGAGGAGTTCACCCGCCTGAAGCAAGTGGTACGAGAGCTGGAAGCACGGCAAGAGGAGGATTGATCATGACTGCCTCGTCGCTCAACGATCTGGCCTCAACTTGGTCGGAGGCGATGCTCAGGGTCTGCTGGCAAGGCGGGATTGCGATCCTGGTCGTCTGGACGCTATGCAGGCTCTTTCGAGGGTTTTCACCAGCCGTGAAGTGCTGGCTATGGCGATTGGCGTACCTGAAGATCTTTGTGGCTGCCATCTGGGCATCGCCGGTCGAATTGCCGCTATTGCCGGCCAAGCCTTCGGTGCCGCCTCCGTCCGCTGTATTCGATGTGCCGACGAAGTCTGTGCCCGCTGTGTCGATGCCCGCACGGCCGGTACGATCACCCGTGACTGCGGCAACGCGGCCCGCGGGCCAGAGGTCCCCCGTTACGAGTACCAGCACGACCGTTTGGATCCTTCTGTTCTGGTTAGCGGGAGCGAGCTGTTGCGGGTGCCTTTTCGCCGCACGGTGCTGGTCGTTGCGCCGGCTTCGGCGGACGTGCCGGTCGATTGACGCCCCGGATTGGACAAGCTGGGCGGTCGAGACTGCCAAGACGCTTCGATTGTCTCGGCGTCCGCGGCTGGCAGCATCGGATGCTGTGGAGAGTCCGCTGTTGCTGGGAATTCTGCGACCGTTAGTTATCCTGCCCGCGAAGCTCCTCGAAGACTGCCGCCCTTCGGAAGCCCGAATGGCGATTGCCCACGAGTTCGCGCACTTGAGGCGGCACGACCTGCTTTGGAACTGGCTGCCGGCGCTCGGGCACATCACCCTGTTCTTCCATCCGCTCGTCTGGCTGGCCAAACGAGGCTGGCATTTGGCTCAGGAGTTGGCGTGCGACGAGATGGCAATACGAACCTCGTGCGTATCCGTCGCAGACTATGGCAATCTGCTTCTGAAGGTGCATGCCGGACAGGCCGGTCGTGTTCCTTCTCTGGCTGCGGGAATGGGCCAATCCTACACTAATCTGGCAAGGAGGTTAGATGCGATGAGACGATTCAACCCTCGTAAGCGTCGACCGAAGATCATTGGCGTGTTGTTGCTGGTGGTTGTTGCGGTCCTCGGTATCGTGCCCTGGTGCGTGACGGCTCAGGAGTCGCGTGGGCCGGTTGACAAGGTCCTCACGAAAAGCACTCCCAGCCGCGAGGCAACGGCCCGCGCTCGTTTATTGGTCGTACCACCAGAGACGGCGTCGTCCTATGGGCTCGACCCCAATGCCCTGATGTTGACGTATGAAAAGCTAGTTACGTCGCATGTAGTCTTGAAAGACGCGCTCAAACGTATCCCGGAAGAACATCGAGTGGATCTGACCGACTTTCCTGAAGATGACAGGGTCGAAACCGTCCGCAACAATCTCACGGTCAGGATAATCCGCAACACGAGCATACTGGAACTGCAATACCGGTCGAAGGATCCGAAGTCGGCTGTTGCAGTCTTAAATGCAGTGATTTATGCGTATGTGAATTTCCTCGACCGGACCCACAGGAACACGTCCCTGGAGCTCATGGAGATCTTGCTGAAGGAGAGGGCCGCCATCGAAAAACGGCTTCGAGATAGAGAAGAGGAACTACGCGAGCTGCGACCACGGGTAAGACGAAAGCCGCGTACCGAGCTCCAAGAGAAACAGCAACAATTCGTGCTTGCCAGGATGGCATTGGAGGAGGAGCTTCTTGAGAATCACGCTGAATTGCATGAGCTGCGACAAGATTATGGAGAGCAGCATCCCAAGGTCCAATCGGTGAAGGATCGGATGGAGGCCATCAAGGCCGCCTACAGATTGCTGACGGAGTTCAGACTCAAGGCGGGAATCTCTGCCCCTGGCTCCGACTTGGAGGGCGAAGCCGTTTTTACTCGCGCGAGTATCGTGGAACAAGAAATCGGTCAACTCAGACAATACCGCGACGCATTCCTTGACCGTATCGCCGACATCGACCTGCGCGACGACTCGTCAGGCGTGCGGGTCTCGGTTGTCGAGGCTCCGCGCATCGTTGGCCAGCCGAGCGGTCGCAAGGAGACTCGCCCCTCGGCGGACGAAGTACCCAGTGACCTGATCCAAGTCGGCGATTTGCTGGTTTTGACTGTCACCACAAAGCACAGCAAAGCTGGTGTTACCGTCCAAGTCAAAGTGGCGGACGATGGAAGCGCCGACATCCCTCTGATCGGTACGGTCCAGCTCGGCGGTTTGACACCAAAACAAGCAGCGATCACGGTGTGTGACGCGTGCGCCGATCGGGGCGTACTGTCCGACGCCAGGGTGGACGTGAAGTTAAGGCTTGAAGCCCGGCCCAAAGGATCGATCACGGTCGTCGGAGCCGTCAAGCAACCCGGCAGGTACGAAATACCGCCTGAACAGGACGTCCGTATCTTAGATGCTATTGCGTTGGCTGGGGGCCTGTCGTCGGAGGAAGTCGGCAGGATAGTGATCAAGAGAACGGCAACCAACGCCGATCAACCGACGTACCTCGAGGTCAGCATCGAGAAAGCAAAGAATCACGTGAAAGACAACATCGTGCTGATGGCGGGCGATGTGGTAGACGTTAAACCGGCGTCGGACAACGAGAAGGAGCCCAATGCCGCAAAACCGGATTCTTGACGTTCAACAATCTGGCCGGCGCACGGCAAGAGCTGGCAATCTGGAAGGGCTATTCCTGGCAGGGATGCCTGTGTGCAGCAATCCGGACGGAAACCGGCGTGTCGACACGACGCCGAGGTAGGGCCAGAATCTAGTGGTACGGATGATTACTTTTTCGATGGGCGTCGGCCGACGCCACGTATGACTAGGCCAACCTACTTTGATGCAGGGGCTACGCCAGATGCAGCATCAATTTCCTCCCGACGTCGAACAACGTATTCACGAGAAAATGGCCTCGGGTCGGTATGCCAGCGAAGATGATCTGTTTCGCACCGCTCTTGACACGCTGGAATCCGTGGAGACGGAAGCTCACGACCTCCAAACAGCGATCGACGCCGTGAAGAACGGCGACGCGCCCGTGCCATTGGACGACGCGTTCCGTGCCCTGCATTGCAGACTCGTAGACTTTTGTTTTCTTGACAAAGATCCTTGCTTTTTTGCGGCGTAAGCCGGTGTAACGCTTGGGGTTAATTAACTGCCGACAAGGGCAACGTCGAGATTGCGGAGACGAAGGGCCGTGGACATCACGTGCTGACCAAGTTTCGTCACCCGGTAGTACAACGTATGCGGTACTTTCTTGATCAACTTGTGACTGCGAAGCAGCGACAGCAATCGGGTCACCTCGCGGTACACCCGAAATCGCTTCGGATTGACGATGGTCGTCTCAATCCGCAAAACACTTCCTTGTTTGTCGTACATCTCCATTCCAGCGCGGTCCATGCGGCGCGCCAGGTATTCACGTCCGTTCACTCCAATTTGAATGTCCATCGGCAACCACGTCTGCAGGCGGACGTACATCAAACCGAATTCCCGATCCATGTAATAGAAGTAGACAAACGAACATTGACGGATGCGGCGTCGCAGCCAGGGGCCGCTTCGGTCTTTTCGGGGCGTGTACTCATAGCCCATGCATTGTTCCACACACCCAAAGACGCAGACGAGACCTTCCTCAATGCGGTCCGCGTCACGAATGTGGAAGCCTCAATGTAGCGAAATTACCCTATCCAAGAAATCCTCTTTGGTTGCGGCCGAAGGCTGGGCCAAGCTCAGAACGACACGTATGCGTAGCTGCCGAAAGAACTTGCCACACACAATGACCGCTCCAGCGCGTCGGCTGCAGCCGATCAGGGTGCATCGTGGGTCGCAGGAGTGCGACGTTACTCGCCAGGGAGGTCCCAGGGACGGAGCCTTGGCAGCCAGCGGGGTACGTTCGCAGCGTAGAGGCGATACTCGTCGCCGAAACGCCCGCGCAATGCAGGCTCCTCGGACAAGGGGAAGTAGATCGCATTTGCGACGAAGAAGACAACGAGCCAAACAGCCAAGGGCCACGACTGAAGAAGTAGGCACTCGCCGGCAAGAACCGTGACAGCTCCCGTGATCATCGGATTCCTCACGAACCGATACGGCCCGGCCACCACCAGCCGCTCTGGAGGATCCCAAGGCGCCGGCGTCCCCTTTCCCGCGTGGGCAAACAGGGACACGGTCCAGACAATAACAGAGAGCCCCGCAACGAAAAGGGCAATGGCGAGCCAGAAGCAGAAATCAGAAGGGCCGCTGAGATCGCTGGCAAAGCGAGAATTGCGTGTTGCGAAAACAAGAATCCCAGGCACGAGAACCAACGCTGTGCCAGGAAGAACGAAAATTGCCTTGAGGATGCGCCAGTTCATTGATACCTGTGCCGTTTGCAGTTACGAGCTAACGGGCCGAATAATAGTAGCGGAAGTCGCAAGACTTCCTACGTTTAGCCGATACATCGGAAGTCTTGCGACTTCCGCTACGAATCTCAAAACACAATCCTGCGACCGAGCTAACTTGGCGGTCAATCGTCAGGGCTTGATCTTCCTCTGCGCTCTTAACCACTTTCGGATGTGCTTACATGCCCAACGGTAATGACTGGCCGTGTTCGCTCGTGCGTAATCGCTTAGCGTCCACGTTGGTCCGGTCCAAGTGAATCGGCCAACGGCGAGGAGATCTTCGTCAGGAATCTCCTCGATCAATTCCAGCATTTTCTTGTGAAAGGAATCGTAGTCCGCTAATACGGCCTTGAGCGAACGTCGATGGTGCTTACGATAGATTCGATCGTTCAGC
>CAZURK010000384.1:0-12732 GCA_964623055.1 uncultured Pirellulaceae bacterium | reverse complement strand
CTAGTACCTCGCGACTCTTGTTTCTGTAGGTTGGGCATTCCTGCCCGACCCCAAGCAGACGGGCAGGATACGTTAGCCCTCGCAGCAACGCAAGCACGTGCGACGGGCTTTGTCGACACAGGCTTTGGGATACGGCCGAGTCTCAGGCGAGCGAGTCGCGTTCTTCGTCAAACGTCGCATAGCCATTTCACGAATCCAAAGCTGAGCACGGCAACCACCAGTCCGATATAGAACCCTTGCCGTGCGCCTTTCTGCCCGCCGCCGAAATACCCGGCGATGGCGCCCGTAGCCGCCAGCAACACGGCCGAAGCGCCGAAAACGACCGCGGCAAACCCGCTACCCACCATCGCCAGCAACACGGACACTGCCACGAAGATTACGAGGATCTCGCTGAGATTGAACTGAGGTCGTGTGGACATCGCCGGCCTCGGTTTCTGCCGCTGCTGCCATCATCTCTCACAAAATGTTATCGTACCAAATGTCTGAATGAGAAGTCGTGATGGCTCGGTCGGCTTCGCGGCTGGTAGATTCTCGATGGAGCCCTGTTTTCACGACCTGCAATGTTCTGAAATCTGTTCCACGGACATCTGTCCAACTGCTGACCTCGCTGTTTCCGTCGACGAACAGACGATTCGCGCTACATCCACCTTGCCCGCGTGCATTCACTGTCAATCCGTCGCTCGTCCCAACATCTTGATGTTTGGCGACTTCGAGTGGAACTCACGACGCCACGACGGGCAGGCACAACGATACTACGATTGGCTCCGCAGCGTCCGCAGAAAGAATCTAACCATCGTCGAGTTTGGAGCCGGTTTCCTGGGTGTGTTGGTCGCCTTTCGACGACGTTTGCGATATAATCGAACCAGTTGGCAATGGAGGTTCCCGTTCGATAATGGAGCCCGGAATTGGAGGTCCGCTACTATATCGATCCTGACACCGGTGAACCGCACATCTACGAACACGACGTGAGCGAGGCTGAGGTCGAGTACGTATTGCGGCACTCGGGCGAGGATATTCCCGGCCGAGATGGTTCGCGGCAGGCCCTGGGGCAGACTGCATCAGGGCGATATCTCCGTGTGATATACGTGCCCGATCCGGAACCTGACAGTGTGTTCGTTGTCACAGCATTTGATCTTCGAGGAAAGCCTCTCCAGGCACACCGTCGCCGGGGGCGTCGGAGGAGAAGAAAATGAGCGACCAGAACTTTCCATCAGGGTGGGATGCAAAGCGAGTGAACCGCCTGCTGTCGCACTACGACGGGCTTTCGGAAGACGAGCAGGCTGCCGAAGACGAAGAGGCGGCGGCAGAGCAGGCGGGACAGGCGGTCATCACCGTGCCCGACGACCTGCTTCCCGTTATCCGGCAGCTACTGGCGAATCATAGAACGGTCTGACCTCGCCCGCCTCCGCACAGCCGCATGGCTGAGTCCCTTCGGCGTTGCGTAAAGGACGGTGGTGTTGGCAGAGTGTCCGGTTGTTCAACTTCGTTTCCCCCCCGACATGGGCTGGGGTGGTCGTGACAGCCCGTTGTCCGTACTGGATATTCAAACGTGCCAACTGGATCACGAACCGTGAAAGCGTCGCCTGCTGAAGCTGCGGACAAGCTGCGCATGTTACTGGCCGCGGCGAACTGCGAAATCGTTCCCGCGACTGATTCCGAAATTCAGTTCCGGCATGGAACCTATCTGACGCAAACCGCGAGTTTCCTCCCGAAGCAGGCAAACGTGCGGCTGGAACGGTCATCCAAGGGTACGTTACTGAGCTACGACATCCAAGTCGCCAAACCTGCGACCGTCTGGCTTTCGCTGATTGCGGTTGTGTTCTGCTGGCTCATTCTCCCGCCAATTATGGTTTACCGTGCCCTGGTCTATCATCCGCAAAGATTCATGGAAAACCTACTTGCTGGGCTCTGATCGAAACTCGTCGAGTCAAAGGAGTTAGCATGAACCGGATAGTGATGACAACCGCGTTACTTCTGATCGCCGGGACCGCCCGCGCGACGACATGGGCGCCCACGGAGAAGACCGATCCCCTTACAGGCGAAAAGGTCGCTGCGTGGGCGATCATGAGCTACGGCAGTTACATCTACAGTTGGCCGTCCAAGTACGACCTCGTCTTCTGGCCGCTAACGGACGAAAAGTGGATTTGCTTCAATCCGAAAAATGGCTACGGTGCTTTCAATGACGATTTCGAGAAGGTGCCGGACGAGAAGAAGAAGACACTCACAGAATGGCTGGCCAAGAACTACAATTCATCGCAAGCTCCAAAATCCCATAAGGAGAAGCTTGCGTGGCTGGAAAGGGTGTACCGCCAACGCAAGATGGACGACAGTTTCTGGTGCAGATTCTACCGCCTGATGGCCCACATCCACCGAGAAGATCAGAAGACGAGCATGAAGTACGTGAAGAAAACGATCCCACTTCTGGAAACCAACTTGAAAGCCAATCCCAAAGGTATCGGAAAGATCGAACAGCTTTTCTTGCTTGGCGAATACTACCGCCGATCTGGCGAGGCGGAAAAGGCCGCGAAGTACTTCGCCGAGGTGAAGACGACGAAGTACAAAGACAGGGACGGGAAAGAGCAGGTCGGCCATCCCTATTTCATCGGCCTGATCCAGGAACGGGAGAAACCGCCTAAAGAAGAATCATCCAAAAGGTCGAAGCCCGACGATGGCGAATAGCCACTCCTAAGCCACGACGCGCAGCTTCAGCCGTCGGGCTTCTTTTGTTGGAGATGCTGGAAGGCTTGCTCGATGGCCTCGGCCAAATCCGGATTTCCGGCGGCGCGAGCCGCTTGTGCGGCGCGTCGGGCGGTGGACGCCGCCGAATCGAACTGCCCCAGTTCGGCTTGGGCCACCGCCAACGCACGCAGCGCCTCTGGGTCTTGATGCCGGGTCAACTCGCACGCCCGCGCGGCCAGCTCCGCTGCCTCCCGAACGTTGCGTAGACTCTCGTCCGGACTCGTCGCGCGAACGGTCGCCAATGCGATTATCGCCGGAACGAATTCCGGGTCCTCCTTCAACGTACGAGTTAGTTGCGTAACGGCCTGATCAGGCTTCTTTGCTTTTGCCAATACAACGGCCAGGCCGTAACGGCCAGCCGAGTCGCGTGGATCCAGACGCGTTACTTCCGTAAGGTGTGATTCCGCCTCGTCCAGTTCGCCGAGTTCACTGGACACAATCCCCAAGTAGCGGTGAGCCAGGACATAATCCGGATCGAGCCGCACCGCCTCTCGGAACGCGACCCTGGCTTCCTCCAACTGGTTCTGCTGCATGAAGACCAGGCCAAGAATACGGTGCGCCACGGCAAGATCAGGCTCTAGTACAATCGCTCGGTCCAAGAGGTCCTTCGCCTCGTCGGTTTTGCCTTTCTGCAGAAGGCAATCTCCCCAGTTCGCCAGGGCAAGGGCGTTTTTGGGATTCAATTCCACAGCCTTGCGATAGAACTCGATGGCGTGGTCTGGTTCGTCTTGGAGGCGAAACGCGTCGCCGGCGCGAGCGTAGCTCGTATCGTCGAGGAACTCGGCGTGAATCCTTCCGATCGCGCTGGGTTTCACATTGGCGAATTCCGGGATGTTAGCGGCTCGATTCTCCTCGGTGAAGTTCGATAAGACGACCGGAGGAGTGCTCCGCCCCTGTTCGTCAATGTGGGTCAGGAAAAGCTGCGTGTAGACTGAATAAGCCTTCGAGGAGAAGACAAGCCACTTGCCATTGGGCGACCAACTGTGCCAAGAGTTCATCCGTCCCATGTTACATCGGAGCCTTCGCGCCTCGCCTCCCTCGGCGGGGATGATGTACAGCTCGCTATCGGGTTGCAGGAGCATGAAGCTCGCGGCTTTGCAGAAGACGATCCACTTGCCGTCGGGAGAGAACTTCGGGAAGTAGTTGCTCATGCCGTTGTTCGATGCTCCCGGAATCGGCTCGGCCTTCCCTCCTTTGCCGTCGTTGAATGGAATTCGGTACAAGTCGTACTTGAATTGACGCTCGCCCTCCGTGAACACGCGGGCGAATTTTTCGGGGACCAAAACGCCCTCGAAATCGCGCAGACCGGGAGGGTCGTAGGCCTTGCTGCAACTCTTGGCGAACACAATCGTCTTACCGTCCGGGCTCCAAGTGGCATTGGTCTGCACATAATCCGGATCATCCGCCCCCGGCAGCGCGCTGAAACTCTCCGTCTCTCGATCGTGAGTGGCAAGGATACCCTTGACCAGGAAGAACAACTGGGAAAAGGCCAAGTCCGGGCGGTACACCGCCAGCGCTCGGTCTTTGACCGTTCCCACTACGTGTTGGCCGTCCGGTGAAATCTGGCACAGTAAGCCGAAGGTCTTCGTGCCGTCTTCGGGGCGGTAGTCAGACCAGGTGATGATTTTGTCCGGATTGATCGAGATTTGCTCTTCGACCGGCAAAACCGCGTACGCACCTTTGTCGTTCCCGGAGTCGACCTCCATAGCCAGCGTGCTCCCGTCGGCGGCAAACGAGTGACAGTTGCCGCAGACGGGTAGTCTGTCCAGGACGATCGGCGGTGGCCCTTTCGAGGAGATCTCTCCAAACCGCCAGCGGATGTGCAACGCCGGATTCTTCACGGCCGTCAGAAAAGGCAGATTCACTTCCCGAAAGAACAACGGGGCTCCCACCTCATCCTTGGACGTGCTGATCGACACGCTGCCCTGTGACAAGACGCGATCGCTCGCCATCGGGTCGTACCCTGAGACGGTCACGGTCGCCGGCCGCTCGCGAGTCAGACGCTTGATCTCTTCCCACTGTGAATCCGATGGAGTCCATTCGGCGGCGGCGCAGCCAAAACTCATGGGTGCTTCCTCGCCGTGAGCCTCGAACTTAACCTGCCACCGGCCCGCCTCGATACGGCCATCCTCCCAGCGAAAGGTCGGTGCAGCAATCTCTGGAGGAAAGACGGCCCCGTCGAGCGGGTACACGATCGTCAGTCTATCGGGAACTGCACTCTTTGCTTGGTCGGAACTCGTCCGTTCCGCCACATCGGCGGGATCGCGGAGACCGTTCAACAAGATGGCCAACCCGCACACACAAGCAATGGCCACGAGCAGAAGGATGACAACAGCCGGCTTCCGCAAGATCGGTTCTCCCAACGCAGTGTCTCGATACCGCGGCTGGTTTGAAATGTCCGCCCATCTCGTTAAACGAGGACACCGTAAACCGGCCGCGGCTGAATTCGCTCGTCGTACACGTTCTCAACAATGTAGCAACATAGCGAGGTCCGGAGAGACTCGCAACATCTTTGCGATTCGCTTGGCCTTGCGGCTTGTGCGTGGTAGACTGGGGGAGGAGCCTTCTTGTACCGATCTGTTGTCGGAATCGCCTTGATGATCTGGGGATAGTGGCTTGAGATTCAAATTGCGATTCACGCTCCGATTTGTCCTTATTGTCATCTTCGTAGCCGCGTGTCTCCTTGCGCTGTGGAGAACTCGTCCGGCGCCTTTTCTGCGTGTCGAACTGACATCCACCGGTACGGTGATTGTGCATGACGAGGAAATCGAGGCTCCCGCGTTGCCTGACGTGTTGGCTCGCGAGGCCACACGCCGAAAGATATGGTTCGTCGAACGGCGCGTACGTCTGCTGGCGGATCCTTCCGTGCACACGGTGGATGTCCAGAAGATGATTTGGCTGGCCCAGGAGGCGGGTTTCGAGAAGTTTGCACTTGCCGTTCGCGACCAGCCCCAGCGCAAGTCCGACGAACGAGAATGACGAGTCAATGGCCGGCCAAAGCGTCGGCGTCCGGCATCGGCAGCAGATAGGGCTGGGCTGCCTCAAGCGTCTTCGGGCCAATCCCTCTTACCCGGCGCAAGTCGTCGTGATCCAGAAACGCTCCTCCCTTCTCGCGCGAATCGACGATTCGTCTTGCCAACGTCTCTCCGATCCCAGGCAACAGCGCGAATTCGGGCCAGTCGGCTTCGTTGATGTCGATTTGGAACTGGACGCTTTGCTGTCCGGCGCGGTCGATTTCGATAAGATTGCCGCGGTGGGCGCCCCGCGATATCAACGATATGGCAATCGCAGCCAGCGAGAGCCCTAGAATGACCGCCACGACGGCCTGATCGAAATGCCGCAATAGCGGCCGGGGCCATCGGCTGCTCGGTCCGGGCTTCTCGTTGGACGAGGCCATGCGTGATGCCTCTGTATCTTGGGCAGGGCCGGTGTCGACGAGTCGACAACACGTTATTATGTAAGGTTTGGGACGTGAAAGCGAGCCATTCGGTGCATTTGGGGATAGGAGGGGTAGGCCGGAACAAGTCCGCGCAGTTCCGGCACGCACGCGAACAGACGCCGGAACTGCGCGGACTTGTTCCGGCCTACGCATTTGCCCGCCAAACACGAGTTGATTCGCCGGGAAGAAGTATGGACAAGGAATTTGCGCAAGTCGAGTGGGACGAGCGATTGACGGACGACTGCCGCCAAATCATCCGCTTGGCCGTTCGTGAAGACTTGGATCGTTGGTACGACTGGACTACGCTAGCGTTGGATCCTGGCGATGTGCACGGGCGTGCCGCCGTGATGGCCCGCCAAAGCGGAACGATCGCCGGTATGAAGGCTGTGGCAATCGCCTTGGATGAAATGGAAATCGTCGCTGTGTGGAAACCGGCCGTACAAGACGGCCATTCGGTCGGCGCGGGCGACTGCGTGGCGAGAATCGAAGCCTCGATACGTGATCTGCTCACGTCCGAGCGAATACTGCTGAATCTGATCGGGCGTTTGTCCGGGATCGCTACGTTGACGCGACAATACGTGGAAGCGGTGCAGGGAACCGATGCTCGAATCTATGACACGCGCAAAACGACACCCGGTTGGCGGCGTCTAGAAAAGCACGCGGTGCAATGTGGCGGAGGTCGGAACCATCGGACCGGCCTGTTTGATGCCGTGTTGATCAAGGACAACCATCTGGCGTTGGCTCGGTGTTCGCCGGGCGAAGCGGTTCGGCAGGCCAGGCGATTCCTGCACGAGATGATGCCGGAGGACCCACGTGCCGAGCAGATGATCGTTGAAGTCGAAGTGGATCGCCTGGAGCAGTTGGACGACGTATTGCCGCAGGGGCCGGATATCGTTCTGTTGGACAACATGTCCGTGGGCCAGTTGCGAGAGGCCGTCGCCCGCCGAGATGCGGCAGCCCCGTCGGTGGAACTGGAGGCATCCGGTGGTGTGAACCTGCAGACCGTTCGCGCAATCGCCCAGACGGGCGTCGACCGCATCAGCGTGGGTGCGCTGACACATTCGGCCGTGAATTTCGATGTTGGACTCGATTGGCAAGAGTGACTCTCGAGTCACGCCTATCGCGCGTGGAGACCGTAGCTGATGCAGCCGCAATTTAGCGATTTCGCCAATTCCGTCGAGTTCGAGGGTGCGTTCGACGTGCTGGCCACGGCCAAGCAGTTGAAGGCGGCTGGTAAAGATGTGATTGAACTGGAAATCGGCGATAGCCCTTTTCCAACGCCGGTAGCTGCCGCCGGGGCCGGGATTCGAGCAATCGAGGAAGATCGGTGTCATTATGGCCCGTCGATCGGCCTGCCGGAATTCCGCGAGGCGGCATCCAGATACGTCAACCGGGAATACGGCCTGCAGACCACGGCAGACAGTATCGTCGCCGGGCATGGCGGCAAGCCGTTCGAACAGTTCTTTTGCGAGGCGTTCCTGAATCCCGGTGACGGTGTGCTGGTCTTCAGCCCCCACTTTCCCACTTACGACCCGAACATTGCCCGGCGAGGCGCTCGCGTCGTGCTGTCTCCGTTGCGCCAGGCCCGCGACTTCCGTCCCAATCTGGACGACGTGGAGGAGTTTCTGTCGAGCGACCCGCAACCAAGGGCCGTCTTCTTGAACAGTCCACACAATCCTACCGGTGGTGTGGCGCTCGAGGAGGATTTGATTGCGTTGGCCGATCTGGCGCGCGGCCGCGACGTTGCGGTCTTCAGCGACGAGCCCTATGATCGCATGGTATGGCAAGGCCATCATCACACGATCTTGTCCCAGCCGGACATGATGGAGCGTTGCGTCGCGGCATACACGTTCAGCAAATCGTTCAGTATGAGCGGGTGGCGGATCGGCTTTGCGGTCAGCAGCCGCGAGATCATCGATATGTTCGCCAAACTGGTCAATTCCACGTTGTCCTGCGTGCCACCCTTTGCGCAATTGGCCGGCATTGCCGCTTTGGATAGCGACGTCGCCGAACGCGACCGTCAGATGGACTTGTTTCGCAGCAAAGTCCAATTGCTGGTCGACGGGCTGAACCAAATCGACGGAGTCCATTGCCTGCGTCCCGGCGGCAGTTTCTACGCATTCCCGTCGGTGGCGACGATCTCGAACCGTTTCGGGATCACTTCGCACGGTTTGGCCATGTACCTGCTGGAAGGAGCCGACGACAGCCAAGGCGTCGCATGCTTGGGCGGCGAGTGTTTCGGCCAGGCGGGCAAGGGTTTTATACGGTTCAGTTGCGCAGAGCCTGACGCCCGTTTATCCGAAGCCGTCCTGTTCTTTGCCGAAGCGATCGGGCGCGACGACCGAATCGCCAGCTATCTGGCCGACCATCCGCAGTATCGACTCGGCGAACCGTACGACCAGGAGAGATAGCCGAATGCCCGAACCTGGCTCCAAATCGGAAGAAATCACTCAGCGGCTGCGGACACAGTACAACGAGTTGGCCGAGCTGGCTGGTTCGCTGGCTCACGAGATCAAAAACCCGTTGTCCGTCATCCGGATGAACATGGATCTTCTGGCGGAGGATTTTGAGGACGCGGAGACTCCGCGCGAGCGCCGCGCACTGACCAAGATCGATATCGTCCAGAAGCAATGCACACGGCTGGAAAACTTGCTTCGCGACTTCCTCAAGTTCGCTCGACTGCGCGACCTGGAATTGTCGTCCGGGAGTCTGAACGAGGTGGTGGATCGCGTGCTCGATCTGTTCGAACTGCAGGCACGCGAGAGCGGCGTCGATATCACTCGCTATCTCGATCCTGCGTTGCCCAGCATCAAGATGGACGAGCAGACACTGCACGCCGCTTTGCTGAATCTTGTAAAGAACAGCCTGGAGGCAATGCCCGATGGCGGGAAACTGTTGGCCCGCACTCGCTTGATGCGTTCCGGCGTCGCATTGGATCTGATCGATACAGGCTGCGGGATGGACAACCAGACAGCGATGAACATGTTCGACGCCTTCTACTCGACCAAAAACGGCGGGTCCGGTCTTGGGCTGCCCACTGCGCGGAAAATCATCGAAGCCCACGGCGGGCGGATAAGCGTGCACAGCGAAGTGGGTCGCGGCACGCAATTCACACTCGAATTCCCACAACCCGCTCGGATTCAGTGATCCGATTCGGTCAGGCATCCGCCTCAGAGATTGCGTCCAGCCTCCATTTGTGGTGTGATAATACCTTAGTGGGAGTGCTGCATTCGAGTGGGATCGTGTGGGAGGTGCTGCGATGAACACAGACAGGAACCTGCTGTTCGGTGTCTTGGCCCTGCAACTGGAATACGTCGACGCGAGTCAGTTCGCCGATGTTTGCGCTGCGTGGGCAGTACGCAAGAACATGACGGTCGCGGACATTCTGGCCGAGCGCGGTTGGATCACGCCAGAAGCGAGGCAAGAAGTTGAAGGCCTCTTGTCTCGCAAAATGAACAAGCACGACGGGGATGCGCGCAAAGCTCTCGGCGACGTCGCCGACGCTAGTGTTCGCGATGCGATGCGTGACGTGGGCGACGAGGAGATGGACGAAACCCTTGACCACTTGGACCCGCCCTCCGGTTTCGTCAAAGTTCTGGAGACCGTGGATTTTTCGCCGGAGGAGAGATCTCACTATACGCTCTCGCGCGTCCATACGCAGGGCGGCCTGGGGCGCGTCTGGCTGGCGCGGGACAAACGTCTGCACCGCGAGGTGGCTCTGAAAGAAATCCGCCCGGACAAGAAGCTGAGCAACTTGTCGCTGCGACGTTTTGTCCGAGAGGCCCAGATCACAGGCCAGCTTGAACATCCCAACATCGTGCCCGTTTACGAGTTGGCCGATGATCTGGATAAGGAACGTCCCTTCTATACGATGCGGTTCCTCCGAGGCCAGTCGTTGGGCGCCGCCATCGACGAATATCACCGGCTGCGTCAAGTGGGCAGCGCCAGTCGCGTCGACCTGCGTCGTCTTCTGAATGCATTTGTCGGTGTTTGCCATGCGATCGCCTACGCCCATTCGAAGGGCGTGGTGCATCGCGACATGAAGCCGGCGAATGTCATGCTGGGCGCTTTTGGCGAAGTCGTCCTGTTGGATTGGGGGCTGGCAAAACTGCTGAACGAGCCGGAGGTGCAGGACGAGGAGTCATCGCATATCGAAGTGACCGAGGTGACCGACGGCGAGGCGACGCGCGAAGGACAACTGGTCGGCACGCTTCCCTACATGGCGCCTGAGCAAGCCAAAGGGCAACCCGACCAGATTGACGCACGCACCGACATTTACGGTCTGGGCGCGACCCTCTTTCGAATTCTCTCAGGCCAGCGTCCGCATTCCGGCAAGAGCAGAGATGAGGTTTGTGCCAGCATTGCGCGGCAACCGACGCCTCGGGCGTGCGAAGCGGATCCCTCGATTCCAAAGGCCCTCGATGCCATATGTTCGAAAGCCATGGCAGAGAAACGGTCCGACCGATACCAAAGCGCGACCGCAATGGCTGTTGACGTCCAGCGTTGGATGGCCGACGAACCCGTCTCGGTGCATCCGGAAGCGTGGCACGAGAAGCTCGCTCGGTGGGTCAGGAAACACCGAACGCTTGCCTTTGCGACCTCTCTCACGGTGCTCGTGGTGGCAATCGTCGCCTCGGTATCTCTGGTGTTGATCGAAGGCGCGCGCCGAGACGCGGAACAGGCGCGATCCGATGCGGAAGACGCATGGCACCTTGAGAAACAGGCAAAAGTGGCCGCCGAAAAGGCGGAGGGCGAGGCTACAGAAGCCAAGGGCACAGCGATGATGTGGTCAGGATACTCGATCGACACCGTTGAAACGATGTTGGTAGGCGTGACACAGGCCCTGCAGTGGTATCTAGGCACTCAGAAACTGCGCGAACAATTGCTGGAACAAGCTGCAAGTGCCTACGAGCGTTTTTCCGCCGAAGATGTGAACGACCCGAAGTTGCGCGCTCAATTGGCACGCATCCGCGTGCTCCTTGGCGACGTGCGTCGTCAGTTGGACAAAGCCGAGCTGGCCGAGCAGGCATTCCGCGACGCCGATGCGATCCTCACTGTGCTTGAGCGAACCGGAGGCGACGAAATTGACGTGCACCTGGAGCGCACGGTTTGTATGCGGAAGCTGGGCGACGCCTGCGCGGTCCAAGGACGCTACCAGGAAGCCAAGGAGGCGCTCGATCGGGCCGAGTCGCTGGCGGGAGAGCTTCCGTCGCCAGCCGACCGAGGTTATCAACTTGCGCAAATCCTTCTGAGCCGCGCCCTGGTGTCTTTGGGGACTGAAGATGTCGAGACAGCCGAGACGCTCCTGCGCAAGGCCGAAACGGAATTGCGAGCCGTGCTTGATGCCAACCCGGACGACAAAGTGAAGTACTGCCAGGCCTTGGCCATGATGAACAGCACTTTGGGCGAGGTGCTTACGGCTGCCGGTCGCGATGACGAGGCGATCCTCGCGCTGCGGAACGCCCGGGATGCTTACCGCGATCTGAGCGACGCGGAACCGGACAACCCGTCACACATCGAAGGATTGATCGTGACGAACATCCGCTTGGCCAACGCGCTGAGAACATCGGGACGCCCGGAAGAAGAGCACGTGGCCCTGAAGGATGCGATCAAGGATTGCGATCTATTGCTGGCTGCCCTGCCCGACGTGCCGCGTTTCCGAGAAAGCCGGGCCGTTGCTCAGGCGAATTTGGCGCGGTTACTGCACTTCGAGCACGCGAACAACGAGGCCAGGGCACGAGTGGACGAAGCGCTAGCGGTGTTTGAGAAAATGGCCAAGTCTCCATTCGCAGAACTGCGTCACCGGCGAGAGTTAGCGATTGCCCGTACCATCCGCGGGCAGATTCTGCGTGATTTGCGCGAAACCGAATCGGCCGGCAGGGATTTCCACGACGCGGTCCAAGACTACCTGTTCCTGATGCCGAAGGAATCCCACGCCCTTGGCCATGAATTGGGGATGGCAATGACGAGTAAGGAGCGTGGTCGGTACGAGCATCTGATTGACGATCACGAGACGGCCAAGGAGGAATACGCGACAGCCGTTGCCGCGTTTGAGAGAGTTCTGGAGCAGGAATCGGATCACGCCTTGGCGATCGACGGGTTAGCGAATTGTCTGGAACGGTTCGGCGATCTGATGCTGGATCTGCAGAAGCCTGACGAGGCGGATGAGTTCTACCGGGAGGCCCTTGCGCGTCGTGAACAGCTTCGAGAATTCCCCATGTACGAGTTTCGGAAAGCATCGTTACTGTTGAAACTGGGCAGCGCGACCGAGGCGCTTACCATTGCCAAGAAGCTCGCCAAAGCCAATCCCGACAATGGAAGGTTCGCAACGCTCGTGGGTGCGGCGCAACTGCGGGCAGGAACCGCGGGCGCGTGCATTGATACGTTGGAAGGACTCGCGACTGAACTCCGCGACCAGGCATGTCCCGAACTCGAATTCTGGTTGGCGATAGCCCACCATTCTCGCAACGGACCGGAAGATTCTGAGAAGGCCAAGGAACTGTTCGACCAGGCGGCCGAGCGGATGAAGGCTGTCGCGCCGGGGTGCATGGCAC
>CAZURK010000383.1:0-12806 GCA_964623055.1 uncultured Pirellulaceae bacterium | reverse complement strand
GCAGCAGCGAGGTGGTGTACAGATCCATGGTGCAACCCATCTCGGCAATCGTTTGACCGGGTTGGATCCTGCCGGGCCACCAGAATATGCCCGGCACTCGGAATCCGCCCTCGAAGCTGCTGCCTTTGCCCGCACGCAGCGGGCCGGCAGACCCGCCGTCTTGCTTGCGGATGAGCCAAGGTCCGTTGTCGCTGGTGAAAACGACAAGCGTATTATCGGCCAGTCCTTCGTCGCGAAGCGTATCCAGGATCTGGCCGACCGACCAATCGAGTTCTTCGACAACGTTACCGTAGAGACCGCGCTCACTGCGCCCTCGAAACGCGGCAGCGACGTGCAGCGGTGTATGTGGAAACGTGTGGGGCAGATAGAGGAAGAAGGGTCGGTCTTTATTACGTTGGATGAACGCAAGGGACTCTTCGGTGTACCGGCGCGTGAGCGTCGACTGATCGAATGGATGTTCCTCGACGATTTCGTCATTGCGCCAAAGCGGCAGTTCGAATCGGATAGATCCGTCGTTGCTGGTTTCCGGGCCGAACCAGTAATCGAAGCCATGCCGCAGTGGGCGAAACTCCATCGGATGACCGAGGTGCCATTTTCCGATGCAGGCGGTTGCGTAGCCTTTGCTCTTCAGCGCTTCGGCGAGCGTCAGTTCCTCGTGGGGAATCCCGCCTGTTTGATCGGGAAAGATGACACCGCGTGATTCACCAGCCATTCCGCTGCGCAGCGGTAATCGTCCTGTCAACAGGGCGGCTCGGCTGGGAGTACAAACAGCGGCCGCCGAATAGAAGCTGGTACACTTCATACCCTCCGCAGCCATGCGATCAAGATTCGGCGTATGGATAGTCGGATGTCCATAGCAGCCCAGGTCGCCGTACCCCAGATCGTCGGCAAAGATAATGATGATGTTCGGCGACCGATCGTCGGCCCGTGCGGAAGAAGCACCAGTGGCAGCCAGCAGTACTGGAGCCACCATCGTACAGAACCGAACCACGACCATGTTCATCGTCTTTGCCCTCAATGACGCCGAATAACTTCTTGACGCGTGATGGTTTGCGTCAAGTGCCCGGTGTCGACCTCACCTGTCTGGAGTTGATGCCATCGGCTTCAGATCACCATGTCATCCAGCCGCCACAATCGACGCTGGTTCAATCAAGACGTAGGCTACGTGGAAACCTGCCGCCTGAACGTTAGCGATTGCCGAGCGAATTGCATCTTCCAGGCTGGGTGCCTGGCGATGAAAATCAATCCTCGTTACTCCGCCCGACGTGCTGATGGATCCATCCGCACAGCCGGCTTCGTACAGCCGATCGGCATCGTCTTCCGATTCTTCTGGACTGGCCAGAATGACGGTGAATTCGTGCTCTTTCATTTGATCGCGTCGCGAACATGCTTGTTCGGGTGCTCGGCCAAGATTGGGTCTCCCCTACGTCCTGTCTTATTGTACACAGACTTGGGATGACGCCAATCGACTTTGGTGAGACAAGGGGTCACGGGGCCGAGTCTGTCGGCGGACCGTACTTCCGCGTCACTTCGTTTGTTGTTGGCAGGATCCCGTATAGCTCGGGGCGACGGCGAGCGAAGATCATGTCGCGCCAGCCGGGGCGTTGTTCGGGGATGTCTTCGCTGTAGTACGACGGTATGCCCTGTTTGCCTCGCTTGGGCTGTTGTGCTTTGCGCCCGGCGTAGTAGACCTTTGTCTGGCTGAAGTCGATGTCCGCGAACACGACTCCTTCCTGCTGGAAGTGCGATGCGGCCAGAATGTAGCCGTAAGGGTCGATGACCAGACTGCGCAGGCCGGGGTCCGAACTGTTCCAGTGGGCGCAGGCAACCCAACAACCGTTGTCGATCGCTCGGGCACGGAGTAGTAGTTCGTTGTTGTATCCATCCGCGCCCCACATCTGGCTGCCGTCGAAGATGATCTCCGCTCCTTTGAGCGCCGAGACGCGGTCGATTTCGCCGATATAGGCATCGCCGCAAATGTGGACTCCGATGCGGGCGAAATCCGTGTCGTAAACCTTGATCTCCGGGTAACCCTGGGTCCAGTAGATCGGCTGTTTGAAGACGACTTCGCCTTGGCGGTTCCAAAGCCACGCGTGGCTGCGCCGGCCATCGGGTTCTGCCTGTTTGTCGACGTCCACGCCGGCAATCAGGATGTAAGCGTTCATCCGTTTCGCCCGCTCGGCGATCTGCCGAACGACTTCCTCGGTTGTTTCGGTACAGTCACGAGCGCTCATTTCTGAAAGCAGCACGAAGTCGGGCTGGCATTTCTCGGCGGCATCCAGCACACGGAACATGGCATCGGGGACATTGCTGGCCCGCCAAGAATCGCGACCCCAGAAATGGCCCACCGCGATCCGTGCCTTTCGCTTCTTGAAGGCGGGCAATTCAGGCTTGGTCCACGGTTCGGCGAGCGGGCGAAACGCCTTGCGGTCGCCCAGGTTGTTCACCAGAAAAATGTTCTCGTCCCGTTTCCAGGGCGAGTAGGGATCCAGCTTGCGTTTATCCAAGTCGATCGTTGCCGTTGCGATGCCGTCTTCGTAGCCGGTGTCGGCAATCGCCGTGCCCACACGATTCAGGATCATACTGCGTCCCCAGGCGGCTCCCTGCATCCCGATTTCGTAACGGTTGGTGATGTAGGTCCGTGGATCGGCGTACATGGCGGTGACCAGATGCGCGCGGCTATCCAGCGCGCGTGCTTTCAGCAGCGGCACCCACTGAAAGTGTTCTCGAAATCGTTCCGGACTGTGCTGCCAGATCAGAATCTCGGCCCCTTTCATCCACAGCACACCGTAGACTTCGGGAAAGTAGAAGTCTGTACTGAGCGTGAGACCCAATACACCAAAATCCGTCCGGAACACGGGCAGATTATCGCCTAACGCCATAGTGTCGTCCGCCAGAGCGTGCGTTTTGCGGTACTTGCCGATGACCTTGCCATCGCGTCCGAGCAGGACCGAGGTGCAAAACGTGCGATCGTCTTTCGCGGTCTCGTTGAGTGCGATAACCAGGTGCGTGCGGTGGCTTCGTGCCAAGTCCGCAAACCGGCTCAGATCGCTCGCCTCGTGACCTTCGCGGAACGACAGAAACGGCGTCAACGGGGCGACAATCAAGTCGTGCTGCCCACGTTGGACCGCCCGTTCGATTTCTCCCACGACGTAATCAAGGGTGCGGTGGCTGTCGTCGTCCAACAGGCAAATCGTCGAAATCGTGACGACGCGTTGCTCTTTCGCTTCGCTTGCCAAGGACGGCAACATCACAAAAACGAGACTCCCGATAACGGGAACACACAGAAACGGTTTCATTCGATACCTCCCGATATCGAGGTGGTCAGCTTGATGATTCGTCGTCTCCTTGAATTCGTTGGACATGACGACTCCAACGAATATAGGGAGACGACGAATACGTGAGTCACGCCTACCAGCGGAAGAAGCGGTAGGGATCGTCCCATTCTTGAGGCACGTCCAGATAGAGCCCGTCGCGCCAACGGCCTTCGGTGGGGTCGCCGATCGGCTCTACTCGCACATCGGCCAGCCAAAGTTTTCCGGCGCTGGTGTACCAGATCTGGAGTCGCGTCCGTTCGGTTGCTGTGTCGTTTGCTTGCACTTCGAAGCTGAATTGCTTCCACTCCGGTCCGGGCATGAAACGTTGGTATTCGAAAAACGATCGCCATTTGGCCGTGTTTGTGATGGTCATGGTGACGCTGTTCGCGGCCAGACGTTCGGCCTTTGCCTTGAACGAGATGCGGTACCATTGGTCTTTCTTGACCGGCACATCGTACTGGGCCAGCATGACGCTCGGATTCTTGTCTCCTTCGGTAGGAGGACACGAGAGCAGCAGAGACCAGCCTTCGGCACCCTCTTGTGTCTTCTCACGTTCACAGGTGGCCTCCTTCGGGCCCGCGGAGAAGGTCCACTCGTCGGCCATTCCGTCGTCATCGGCATCGGCGCTGAAGTCGCCGTTCTTCGCCACGGAATGCCCTGGTGTCCCGCCGACCGGAGTGGAAAGCCGCTCCAGGATGGGCGTCGAACCGGCCACTCCCATGTTGGCCAGCAGCCGGGCGATCAGGAAGGACGTTCGGCGATAGGTTCGTTTGAGGTTGCGCTGTTCGGTGCGGTAAGTGAAGAACCACGGGTCGGCCCCGGACTCGAAACTCGGATTGGCAAAGAGGTTCTTAACCTCTCGAGTCGCAGGTGTCGCCGCACCTTCGGCGGGGGCTCGCCCTGGGACGTAGCTCCCTTCATACAGCCGGAACTGGTCCGCCCGAAACCGCGCGCCTTCCTGGTCGCAGTGAATGTACGCGGACCAGCCCTGTGGATAGGGTTTGTCGACCTTGAATGTCTCGTGCAATTCCGTCCAACCGTCCGCACCGAACTCGATGTCTTCGCCTCGCACCGCTCTGTCCCAAGGGCTGCCGGCTCGCTCGACCTCCAGTCGGCCGCTGACCGGTTCGTCGAGACCCTTAACGAATACGGCAATGGTGTACGTCTTGCCGACCTTCCCGGCCTGCACCTTTTGTCCGAACTGGGCCCATGGTACCGTTCCCATAGTCACCAGCGCGCTCCGCTTGCCATCCGCGGCGTCCTCTTCGCTCACTGCAAGCGCAGGAACAGCCCCCTGGGCCTTGCTGACGGTGTAGGGCGGAAGTTGACAGAAGACGACGTTCGCGTCTTCGGCCTTGCCCAGTACGCCGTTGCCAATGGCGGCTTCTCCGGAGACGAGGGGCAACTCTCGCGGAGCGGGGTTGTGGACATCCGCTGGTCCCACGCCAGCCAGCAACGAGTCCATGCCGAACGGATCGAAGTAGGCCGCGATGTGCTCTTCGTTCTTCGTCTTGGCTTTCACGGGCAGGAAGGCGTTGGCTTCCTGCTGGTCAAGGCCGAGAACCAATACGTGGCCGCCCCGTTCGAGCCAGTCGGCGATTGATGCGGCGTCCTTGGCCAATTCCCATCCTCCGCCAGAGCCAACCACAAGCACCTGGTCGTCTGCAAGCTTGCCACTCCTGTAGGCTTCCGGGGAGATGCCCATGGATTCGAGATGGTTCTTCCCGGCGGTGTCGCCAACATAGATGGCCTTGCGCCGCGGCGTTGGCTTCCACGTCGAAACGTGGTCAAGTACATTTCGGGCCAACGTTTCGGCTGCGGGATCGCTTTCCGTCCGACCGGTCACGTCCAGTTGGCAGAACAACACCATGCCCTTGCCCTCCCGGTACTCCATCAGCGGGCTGTACTGAAGGCTGTACCCACCGTCCACGATCGGCAGAAAGTCGCCGCACGGCGGCTTCTCGATCAGCACCGAGGTGACATTGCCTCGATTGCCACATCGCCACAGACGAGTGACCGGGATCCCGCACCACCGGGTCGCCGGTGCATAGTTGAACTCGGGACTCAATTCGTAGTCCAGGCGGGGTGGGACAATCGTCGATTCACCGCGCCAGTTGCGCAGATGCCCATCAGCAATGCCAGCTAGAATTGGGTGATCGGGCAGTCGCTTGAAGACCCATCTGAGGCCGTATGTTGCGATGCGGAACCCGAATCGTCTCTCCAGCACATCAGGAGTCTGTTCGAACAGGATGACCCTCAGCCCATCTCGCACGCGCATTACATCCGGCGCCGAGCCGTTGACGGTCAACGCCTCTTTCCCAACGACCAGCGCGTCGTACGCTGACAGATCCGAATCCGCGTCCACATCGTGATACGGGATGCCCAATCCGTTCAGCAGCTCTTTCGTGTCACCCTTGGGATCAAAAAGCGCGATCCGAGCATCTATCTCGGTGCGCTTTGGGCGTGGCAAAACATCGACGGAGAAAGAATCCTCCTGTGTCTCGCCTGTGCTGAACTTGACGGTGGCGCCAAGCTGATACGTGCCGGCAGCCAGGCGATCGGGCAACTCGAACCGCAACGGGATGCGGTGTTGGTCTCCAGCGGCCACGGAAATCTGTTCACTCCGGGTCACGGCCTGCGGCAGGCGCAACGACCACAGGCAATCGGCTGTCACGGCTTCTCGGGAATTGTTGATCACAATGACTTGTTTCTCGACGGTTTCGCCGGGGCGGAAGTTGTGGTCCTTGCTGGTGAAGGCTTTAGGCTTGCCGGCGATGTAGGCCAGTAACGGCCGGTTGTTGCGAATCAATGCCTCGGCGGCGACCGTGGGTATCCAGTCCGAACGCTCGAACGCCAGGTCGATTCTTTCGTAACGGTCCTCGATGTAGTCCGGACTGAAACCGGGTCGCTGTAGGTTCTGCCAATCCACCGAGAGTTCCTTGCGGCCGGTATCGACGCCGTCGCGTAACTTCCAGTAGTGCCCATGGCTCCACGGGCTGTTGGCAGACATCCCCCAGGTTCGGAAAGCAGGCCAGTTGTCTGCGAAGTACATTGCGTACACGGGGTATCGTTCGTCGAAATCGCTTGAACCCACTTGATGGGGATAGTCCCAGCGGTGCCAGAGACGTCCGGTCCGGAATTGCGCGGCTTCCCAGCGTAGATTCCTTCTCTCCCGTTCGCTGATTTGGTATGCCCGATCCCCAAGGAACTGGGCATTCCACTCGGCCACGCAGAACTCCCACGGCACGACGGCGCTGCCGAATTCCCGGCGGCCCTGGTACCAGCCTCGGTACATGGTCCAGTCCCACGGCATCGGGCACATATACTCGCACGTGAAGACAGGCTTTACCCCGTTGGTCGCCCAGTGCTCGAACCAGTCCGACATCTCCTGGATGGGGACGAAGTTTGCGTAGAAGTTGATCGTGTGCATGGGGCCCAGGTTGCCCGACGAGTGATGGTAAACGATGCGGCTGGAATCGAGGCTTTTTATGATCGCTTCGGCTCGTCCTGCCCGTTCAACATTCCTGGCAGACCACTGGCTTCGTTTGACCTGGATTCCGTCGATCATGTCCGGATTCATGTCCTCGCCGTAGCCGGTGGCATTGTGGCTGGTCGAATAGGCCCACACCGACGGATGATTCTGCGCCACTCGCACATAGAACGCGGCGTGCTGGGCGTAACCGTTCGTCGCGTCGGCATCAGGACTGTCCCAGTCGTAGTGGCCGAAATGTGGTTGGGAGAATGCAACCAACATCCCCACGTCGTCCGCCGCTCGCAGAATCTCTTCGAAGCTCAGGTGATCGCCCGGCTGGCAGCCGTAGTTGTGCGTGTAGACGAAGTTGATCCCGAAGCTCTGCAGTCGCAGCAGGCTCTCGCGGGCTGCGTCGTAGGTGGCCCAGGCGGCGCCGACCTGGGCATTGTCCAGCGGAACCGACGAGAGGAAGATGCGCGTACCGTTCAGATAGAAATCCCGGCCGTCGATCCAGAACTCTCGGAAGCCGAAACGTACAGGTAGGCTGGCATCCAGCACATCCCCATCCGCCTCGCAAAGGGAAACCTGAAGTTGGTACATGTTTTGAGGCGTATGGACGTCCCAGAGCTTCTCCGGTTTCCAATCTTCCGTGAATGCGATGCGACCGCCTTCGAGACCGTCGCTGCCGAAGGGCTCACTGGTGAATTCCCGAACCGTGCGTTCGCCATCCACAACGTTGGCCTTGAGGACGTATTTCGAGTCGTTGGCAAGGCCATCGAGTGCGACGTCGACACTGATGCACTGATTTCGAACTGACGTGTCCACTTTCACATCGGTGATACGATCGCTCCGAGGCGTGCTTGCCAGATAGACATCACCGCAAAGGCCGCGTCGTGCCACCCGGCCCGTGACCTTCCTGGCCGAGGCCGTGTCGTTGTACGAGAGCATGACGCCCTTCAAAGGCATGGCCACGACCAGCACGCTGAGCACGTGCTTGCCGCCCGGCTGGCACACCGCCGTCACATCTGCCTCGCCCGAAGGAAACCGCATCTCGCCGGCCTTCTTGCCATCGACGTACACGACAGCAAAGGAATTGACGTAATCCGCCTGCAAGACGATCCGACGGCCGGTCCACTGCTGTGGCACCGTGATCTCGCGCTGGTACCAAGCGGCGGTTATGCCGCTCAACCTCTCGTCCTTCCAGCTTGGGTGGGCAAAGACGGTCTGGCAGTCTTTCTGCATGTAGTTGCTGATTCCGGGCCAGCACCCCGGGACCTTGAAATAGCCCCATCCTGCATTGGGCACGGCATCCGAGCCGTTCCGCGCAGGTTGCCAATGCCACAGACCGTTGATACATACTCGCTCGCGCGTCTTCGTGGACTCGCAATACGCCTGGTCCAGGCCCCACGCGGCCTTCATACCACTGGGCAACGCTACCACCGCATCCTCTTGAGCGACTGCCTCTCGCCGCACGCCGCCAACAAGGGCTGCCAACACGCACACAATCACGAAATCTTTGGATACTGCACACATCGGATGGCTCCTTTGATCTGAGTTGGCACATTGTAGCATCCAGACATGGCCAAAAACATCTAGACGGCATCTGCGTGCCGGGACTATTATCCGAGGTCGCCAACTGCCTGCAGACAAGCGACTGCTCTTGGCAGAACCCTCTGTGCTCGTCTGTCAGGTCCGCTGACACGAACCCAATTTTCTCACATCACCGATGCGTACAATTCATCAGATTTTCCGCCGAACATCCCCAGTTGCAGGACTTGCGCTGCTGGCATTGCTGTCGGGTTGTGCGGTGATTCCGGGCGAGACGATGATTCCACCGCATCAGCAAGTGGATTCGCGACATCACTATTACGGCACACCCAAGACGCCTGAAGTTGATAGTGGCCGAGTCTTGGGTATCGCGAAACTGAACCCCAAATGGTGGATGGAAAACTCTGATGAGCCACTGCCCTGGTGGTGGAAATATGGCGAGCCTACGGATGAGCGCAAACGCACATGGCTAACGCGAAACCCGTTTCACAACTTCACTAGTTATGTGATCGGAGTCTCCGATCGTCACACTCATCGAATCGGAATCAACGCACACTCGATCTGGAATGACAAGGGGCCGATCAATTTGACAGTGACGCGCGCCGGCCCATTGATTTATCTGCCGATGATCAGCGGTCGAGGGCGCTGGCTGGAGGGGTACATCGGCTGGCGTACATCTGGGAGTTTTGGCGTGGCGCTGCGTCCGGCTCAGCATGATTCCGACGGAACGGGCCCTCGTGGACGAAGCCCGCTTGCCAAGGCTATGGCCGCGAGAGAAGAGGAGGAGAAGGCGGCACAGCTACAGGCACAATCTCCGCCGGAGCGGATTGCGTTGCCGGAAGGCCTAAGGCTGCTACCGCCGGTCGACGCGCCTCAAACGCCGGTATCGCCGCCGTTTCACAATCTTCATGGGCCGTGACGACATACCGTCGCACAGGATTGTCCTTCGCAACTTCGGCCACCTGCGGTTACGGCTTGCCGAACGATGCGGCCGCGCCTGGATTGTCCTGATGTTTCGCTTCCTGGTACGCGTCCACGCGATCACCCTCACGCAGCAGTTCGCCGGGCGGCAAGGAAAATGCACCCAGACTAACAAGCGACCTTTGGACCGAATCCGGCTTCGATGTTCGATTCTTCGTGCGGTCGAAGAAGACCGATGTGACACGGTTGTCGTAGACAACGACGTCGTAGTAGATCTTTGGCGGGAGCGGGTACTGGTGAACCTGCTCGACAAGCGTGCCCAACGGCCCCGGTACCAGGTAGACCTCCTTCAATACGGCGCCGGCGTCCCGATCGATGCGGAACTTCCCGGATTCGCCGGGCGCGATGGGCAATTCCTTCGGTTTGCCGGGGCTCCGTCTATCCGCAATCTTCAAGACAACGGGATCGCTGTGTGAATTCACAAGTTCGATATTCGCGGGAGTCAGCGCCGGATTTGGGACGACTGAACGCGACACGAGTTGCGGCGCGAAAGCGAAGCCCGGCATGCACAGCGCGCATCGCCATCGTCCTCCAACATAACGGGCGGCGTTCAATCGCCCGCGACGGTCGACGGCAAACGCCCGCGGCCCGTAGGAGTCGAATAGGATGGGCCCGCCCGCCAGGAATCCGTCAGCGATAACGAATTCCTGCCATCGTCCGCCACCGCGCTGCCACTGTCGCCATCTGCCGTCCGAGTGAATCGCAGACAGGCTCAAGCCGCCGTCATAGGCAATTCCAATCGGACAACCAACCGGCAGCAAGACGCCTTGCACATCTTCGTCTAACCAACCGCGCGCCCGCGAAGTCAACACACGCGGCCTCCCACGTGAGTCGACGGCCGAGACAAACGTGGTCGGCACGCCACCGGGCACGGGCGTGCGCACAGCGGCCACATAACCGCCAGAGCGGAATCCGCGGGCGACGACCTTGGGGCTGCCCCAACGGCCGCCGGCAGTCTTCGCATAGCGAAACAGATCACCCGATCGGTCGATAAGAAACAACTCGTCGTCAGCCGCCGACATGACGCCAAACGGGATGCCGGGCTCGAAGAGTCCTTGTCGCGATTCAACAAGCCGGTGTACACGGTTTCGCAGATCGAGATCCCAGACCCGGCCCAACGCGTCCACCGCGTAGACGCGATACTCGGTGGGGTCCGATGCGCCAAGAAGATGAGCTGCGCCAGTCAGACGAGGCAGACCGGGATCGTTGATCTTGTGCGTGCGCTGCCCATCGGCGATTTCCAGCAAGTCGCCGCGGGCATCCACGCTGTATGCATGCGGAAATCGGGCTCGGGGGCTCGAACGGAGAACAAGAGACGCCCCGGGCACTAGTCCGCGCTGAAGGTCTGCGGGCATCCGTTCCCAACGGTCCTGTCGATAGTTGTACATATGCAGGCCACCGTTTCCGTCGATATGTGCAGCGACCGGCGGTTCGTTGGGGATGTCCAGTAGAGCAACATGCGCGATGGTCGCAGGTGCCGCCACACCCGCCTTAGGGCTCACCACGACCTTGCCGACACCGCCCGCGGGCTGGACCTGCATTTGGCTTTGTCTCCACATCACCCGGCCCCCGCGCGACTCGCCAAGATACATTGCACCGCTACCGGCGACCGGCCATCTCACGTACCGATCAGCGGCCGCGCAGTAGTACCCCAGGAATTTGCCGTCCGCACTGTCCAATTGCGGCCGCCGCACGTAGCGGAACTGGTTACCGCCACCGTCGGTGATCGTCAGCCCCCGTGCGTCGATGCGAGCGTCGGATCGCAAAGCCGGCTGACCAGGAACTTGCAGCACAAACCGTTGCTCCGCACCGATAGCGATGATTGGATACAGGAGCGCGAACAGAAGCCCAGCAGACTGCAATCGAAGTGAGACCTGCATGGCATTCTCCTCAGAGAGGCGACTGGCTATTTCCGGACAGGTCGATCCCCTGGTTCGGCCGTCACAAGTAGACGGGCGTGCAGGAACTCGGGAGCCAAATCCGCTCCGTTGTCCCAGACGATGGTTTCAAGCTCGGGATCCACACGAAACGATCTAAACTTCGCCACGTCCTTGAGCGGAGCGAACATCTCACCGTATAGTTCCTCGGCCAAATCAACGAAGCCCTCGGCACCGTCATTGAACTTGAGATGGATGATGTAGTCCCTCTCGTACCGTGCCTCTACGACGTGCAAAATCATGGCTCTACTCCAAGGGCTCGATGTAGGCCAGTGGTTGTCGCTGGCGTGCCCGCTCCCAATTGTCCAGAAGCTCGTCGATATGCAGTTGGCGCCACTCATCCACGAGGGAGAGAGCTCGGCGAGGCAGGGAACCGCGAAGGACCTCTCCGGTGCGGATGTCGACCATGCCTTCGTCGCCGCTGTACTTGGCGTGGAAATGGGGAGGGGCGTGGTCCTCCTAGTAGAACGCTATCACGATGCCGAAAAATCTGCTGACGACGGGCATGCCTATATGCTACGCTGAAAAGGCTAATCGTTCAATTGCCTCAGGGAAGACGCCCGGTTCCCTTGGGGCCCCTTAAAGTCTCCTGCCAGGGGACGTCGATTACTCCGGACCGATACAGTAGAAGTAATGCTCGCCGCGCAGGTACATGCGCGAGCTTTCGAACAGGGGTGGGCTGTAGCCGATCTCTTCCTGGGGGCGAATCGGCCAGGGGCGATCGAGTTGTTGCTCGATGTGGTTTGTCGCGACCTTTTTGAACGTCGGGCCGGGCTCGAAGACGATCGTCGTTCCCTGGTTGTCCATAGCGAAAAGGTGTTTGCCGCCGAGAGTAATGCTGGCGGACACGCCGACGGCGTTGTAGTGGGTCAGCATTTTGAAGTCGTCGCTCAAGTCTTCACGATAGAGCACCTTGCGCCTCTCCAGATCCACTGCGTACAACGTTCCGAACACGTCGATGTTGTAGTAGATGCCGTCCACGACCAGCGGCGACGAGCAGGTCCAGCGGTCGACCCATTTGCCGTTTCTGTCCCTGGTGATGGCGATACTGTCGATGTCGCGCCGCTCGCAGGTCCACGCATCGCCGCTGGCGCGACTGAAATCTCTCACGAGCAGCCTGCCGACGCCGAGCCACGGCAGGTACATCACGTCGTCCAGGCACAGCGGAGGCGCCCAGCCGGTGTCGCCTCTTGTCTTTAGCGGGTTCGAGTAGAGCAACTTGCCGTCCGCCACTCGTACGACATCGCCTTTCTGGCTGACGACCACGCCCACGCCTCCGATGTGTGTCCCAATCAGTGCCCCAACACACTTGTCGACTTTCGGTTGGCGCCAAGCGATGGTGCCTGTCGCTGCGTCCAAGGCGACCAGATTGAACCCGCCTCGCGCGAAGATGACGAATTTCCCATCAACCAAGGCCGGCGAGGCGGGGTAGTGGATCTCGCCGGAATTCACTCGACGTATCCATCGCGTGTTGCCGTCCAAGTCGTAACATGCCGCCACGCCGTTGCCACAGTAGACGTAGATGAATTTGCCATCGCTACAAGGCGTGGG
>CAZURK010000382.1:0-12838 GCA_964623055.1 uncultured Pirellulaceae bacterium | reverse complement strand
GGGAGAACCTCCCCAGTGCGCCCGGCGCGATCACGGCTCGTGTTTGCCCCAGGCTGCTACGGACTCACACTCGTTGACGGAATTCTGGCACAGCCGGAAAGGCATTGCAACAAGCAACGAGTTCTGTGTGCCACAACGCGCGTCTCTCGTCCTTGTGTCTTCTCAAGAGTTCGTCTTCGCCTGATTCAAACAGCAACCGTTTCCATCTCTTTCGCGTTGCGATAGGATGATGAAGAATCTACGGCGAGTCTCCGTCACCAGACCTGCTTTGACTGAAGGAGTATCCTGCCATGTCGCACGTATCACGCCGTTCGTTCCTGGCCACTTCCGTGGCGGCTGCCGCAAGCGGGAGTTCGCTTTTCGATTCCGCACAGGCGGCCGATGAGATTCCCGGCTTTGACCAAACCAAAACCGACTACGACCGAACAAAGCAATGGAAACCCTTCAGCGACCGCAAGGTTCGTGTCGGGATCGTCGGCCATGGCGTGTGCCAATTCGGTCTGGCGTTCGACCTCCAGAACCATCCCAACGTCGAACTGGTCGCGGTCAGCGATTTGTTCCCGGACCGCCGTGCGGACATGGCTCGCAAGGCAAAATGCGAAAAGACGTACCCGTCGCTGGAAGAGATGGTCGAGGACGATTCGATCGAGGCCATCTACTGCGCCACCGACGCGCCGGCTCACGCCAAGCACGCCATCCTCTGCATGGAGCACGGCAAGCACGTGGCCACCGCGGTTCCGGCCTTTCGGGGCGACATCGACGATGCCGAGAAACTCCTGGAATGCTGCCGGAAGAACAGAGGGCTGGTCTATGCGATGTTCGAGACCTCTGTCTTTCACGACGACCTGTACGCGATGGAAAAGCTCTATGCCGCCGATGTGTTTGGCCGCATCTTCTATTCCGAAGGAGAATATTGCCATCCTCATTCTCTGGGCGCCCCGTCACTGGGTTCCTACAAGGACTGGCGGAAGAAGGGCTGCCCGATGTGGTACCCGACGCACGCCACGGCTTACTACGTCAGCGTAACGCACAAAAGCTTCGTCGACGTTTCGTGCCAGGGGACTCCGCTCTTTGATGAATCCAAACGGGTTCCCAACGCGATTGGAAACACTTTCAAATCGGAAGTCGGTCTGTTCCGAACGTCGGAAGGCGGTCTCTCCCGGATGATCATCTGCTCGTCGCAAGGCGAATACCTGGAAGCCGGACGCATTCGGGGTGAATACGCTGGATTCAACAAGAGGTTCGTCGGCGACCGGACGGGCAGGAAACGCTACGACGATGCGATCAAGAACGGTCTGCAGATCAAGAAATACGCTTTGCCGCCAGGAGTTCGGCCCGGCGGACACGGCGGCTCGCACGGCTACCTCGGCGACGACTTCATCGACGCCATTCTTCGGGGCCGGAAGCCGGCGGTGGATGTGATCGACGCATTGAATATGACCGTCCCCGGCTACTATGCGCACCTCTCCGCGATGAAAGACGGGGAAACGATGAAGGTCCCTCAGTACTCGCTGTAGGTGCCGGGGGACGGCCGGTTCCCATTGCGGACTGAGCTATCCATCGCGAAACCGCTCCGCGAGCACGGGCCGGCGATCTCGCGGTGGATGCGAGGCGCGGCCTGGGCCTCGCTCGGCCCCATGTTGAAATCGAAAGGGAGTCGGCTTCTTGACACCCGAGCCTTCCTCCTTTTTGATTAGCAGGATGTAGATCGAATCCATGACCTGAGGAGGAAGCCATGTCCGCGATGACTCGCCGCACGTTTCTGAAAACCTCGTCCGGGGCGGTTGGCGCCTGTGCTTTCGGTGCGACGATGGCAGCCGGGTCGAGAAGTCAAGGCGTTGACATGCCAAAGCAGAAAGAGAAGGATTTCGCGATCATTGATGTTCACCTCCACCTGTTTGAGGATCTCGAAGAGAACGAACGCATCCTTGCTCAGTGCAAGAACGCTGGAATTGATAAGATCTGCGCCTTCCTGTCCGGCGGCTGCAGCACGGGCGCTGTGGCGGGCGATCCGAATCGCTTCGTCATGGAATTGCGCAAGCGCCACCCGGACGATGTGATTGCTTTTGCGCGCGCGGACGGGCACGACGGCCCGAAGGCGGTCGAGGAGCTGACGCGCGTTGTGGAAGACCACGACTTCCGCGGCCTCAAGCAGTCGTTCAATGTGAAGGCCAGCGATCCCGCTATCTTTCCTCTCGTCGAGAAAACGATCGACCTGAGAATCCCGATTCTGTTTCACACGTTCATGGACAAGGAGCGCAGGCCGGACCGGGTGGCAAGGAATCCGAGCGAAACGAGCGCCCTCGAACTGGTGCAGTTGGCTCGTCGCTATCCCGAGGCCATGATCGTGATGGCTCACTATAACCTGGGTGATTGGGAATATGGCCTGAAGGTCGTGAGAGATACGCCGAACATTTATCCCAGCACGGGCGGATCGGGTCTGGCGGCTGGCTACGTCGAGGCCGGCGTCCGGGAGGTCGGCGCGGAACGGATCATTTTCGGCACGGACAACTCCATCTGCGGAGGCATGGCCAAGATCTACAATGCGGAAATCAACAACGAGCAGCGGCGCATGATCTTTGGCGAGAATCTCTACAAGCTGTTAACAAAACGGGGACCTCTCGGATGATCATTGATTTTGAAACCTTCATTGGCCACTTCGCCTTCCGCCGCGTTCCTAACAGCAGTGCAGCCGGCCTGTTGAAACAGATGGGCGGCGAAGGGATCGACAGGGCCCTTGTCTCGTCCCTGGAGTGCGTCACGTATCGCAACGTCCAGGCGGGCAACGAGATCCTCGCCGAGCGGCTCGCGGGGACGGACGGCCGCTTGATGGGCGCGGCCATTGTGAATCCCGCCTACCCTCGCGCGGCAGTGGACGCGCGGCATTGTCTGACCGATTTCGGCATGAAGGCTCTCAGACTTCTGCCGAGATATCACGGCTATCGGCTTGGCGAGGAAGTTCAAGGTTCAGGCTTTCGCAGCGTCATGACCGTTGCGGAGGATTTGGCGGTGCCGGTCTCGATCACGTATGAGATTGAAGATGACCGCCAACATCACCTGCTGTTCAAGCCATCCGAACTGGCGGCGGAGGAAATTGCAGCCGCGATTCGTGCCTTTCCGAATGTCAACTTTGTGCTGGAGCGAATCAGTGCTAATATGGTGCGGCGGGTCCACCGGCTCGCGTCGGCCGCCACGAATTGGCACGTGGACATTTCCGGACGCGGCATGCTCGGCGCTACCGTCCACTTGGGAATCGCCGACGTGCTCGACTGGATCGGTCCCGACCGCGTTCTGTTGGGCACGGGCATGGCGCTACAGTATCCGCGGGCGCCGTTCCTGAAGCTGGACAGCCTGAGCCTGGATCACGACACCCTCCGCAAGATCAAGGGCGAAAACGCCTCGCGTCTACTTCGCCTTTCGTCGCGATAGCCTTCTGCTTGGATACTCCCAGCAAGTCACGCAGCGCCCTTCCTTGTTGGTCCTTTGCACTCTTCCCGTCCTCGCCGGCTCAATAACTGCGGTGGGTCGCGAAGACTTGGCCCTCCCTCCGCACTCTTTCCATTCTATGGCTTCAACAGGGTGACGGCACCTGTGGCCGTGCCGGCGATGAAAACGGGATCTTTGTCAGTTGTGACAGCACGGAGCTGCCGGACGGCGCCTTCGAGTTGGGCCTTCGCAACGGGTTTGCCGGCTGCGTCGATCAACAGCAGCGTGCCGCTGTCGCACCCCGCAGCCAACAGGTCGCCGGTCACGCGCGGCACGGTGCACAGACTCCGCGGCGACGAAGGTAGATAGGTGACCCACGACTGCTTGCCGTCGGCCTGGAAAGCCGTGAGCAAGCCTTCTTCCGTTGCAGTCACGACGTGCTTCTGCCCTTTGCCTTGGAAATCAACCACCACTAGGCCGCGCATGGTCGGAGGCGGGACCCTGATACCGATTTCCGTGACGCCGGCGGGCGGTGGGCCGAATTCAGCACGCCATAGCTGTTTTCCCTGGGTGTTGTACGCGCGCACGTGGTTCATCGAGCCGTTGGTGTCGCAGATGACTTCGAATAGGCCGTCATGATCGAGATCGTCCACGAGGATATTCAGAGTGCTCTGGCTCAATTGGAAAGGCGGAGTGGTGCCGAAGCGTCCGGTGGACCAGTTGCTGCCGCTGACCGTGCTATATGTATTGGACAGGTTAGGTGCCTTGGCCACGACGAGTTTGCGAGTTCCGTCAGGGCTGGGCACGATCTCCATCACCGTGCAACTTCCCCAGTACAGCGGCACGCGCTTGACGAGCTTGCCGGTCTCGTCGAGCACTTCGACGGTGCACGCGCTGCCCACGAAAGCCTGGGTTCCTTCACCGGTGAGGCTGCCCGTTTTGAGGCCGTATATGCCGGGCAGGGCCTTCTTGAACCAGTACGTCTTTCCCGTGGCGTACAAATCGGGATGCATCTCCGATTGGAAAGTCCAACGGGGCTTCCCGGCGTCGTTAAACGCGTAAACGCGATCGTCGGCACCACCCAACAAAAGCAGCTTGGTCTGTGGCCAGTAGGCTGCCGACATGATCTTGGCGGGACAAGTGATTTCGGCGTCGAGCGTGCCGTCGATCGTGAACGGGTAGGCGCGATTCGCTGCGGAAATCACGTAGACGCTGGCGACCCCGCCGCGATCGGGTCCGGGCAGGATCTGCGTCACGGCTCCCTCCACCTGCTGGGTTGCCACGGGCTTTAGGGCAGCCAGACCAGCCGGCAACTGCTGGTCCGACCGCGGCGGCGCTTCACGCGAGCACGATTGCCGCAGGGCTTCGAGCTTCGCGTGCAACGTCTTTGCTGTTTCGCCAGGCAGCACGGCGCCGGTGATGGTGTGGTCGCCGCGATCGAGCCGGGTCCAGATCAGCCCCTCGGCAATCCGCGTGACCAAGACGGGGTGCCCACTCTCGCGCAGGTCATTGCCGTACCGACCGGCAATGGCAAGTGCCGTCGGTTCAGGGCAGAAGAGGGTGACGCTTCCGTCTTGGAGCGTCCAGTAGATATCCACTGGCTTGTTGGCAGCCAGAAGCGGCAGACCGCATGTCAACTGGCGAACCCCGGAAGCGTAGATGAACTCGTCGCCGACCAGGACGGCCTCGGCATCAACCCGAACCTGTTGCTCTGCGAGATCGAGGGCGTCTAGCGCCGCCAGCACAGGCCCCGGCACACTGAGCATGGCTGCGGAATCACTCATCCTGGCGCAGGAGAGCCGCTGTTTGCCGCCTTGCGGCTGTAGGCCCAACAGGCTGATCATTTGCAGCTTCTCTCCCGCCTTAACGTTGCCACGCACCGTGCATTGGGCAAGCCGCGTTCCGACTCGGAGACCTGCCCGCGTGGCTGGAACCAGGGCAGCCTGGGTCTTTCCGGCCTTGTACTCGAAGTAGCCTTCTTCGGTGAGCTTCGGCGTGGTGGGAAGAGCCCACTGGATTCTCATTTCGAGGTCTTGAGTATCGCGATGTGCGGTCAGCCGGTCGGCCACAAGGGTCCAGCGGTCCTTGGCATGGAGCACGGCCCGCCGCCACACGCCGTAGCCGAACTTCGGCACCTCGGCCTCCACGTGGGCCACGTCGCCGACGACCTTCTGCACTTTGAGCGCGGATTCCAGGGGGAGTTCCGATGCGATCAAGCCTTGGCGTCGCGCAATCACCGTGCTGTTGTGGTCGCTGCTTTCGAGGAGGGTCGCCTCGCCGATTCGCAGCTTTTCGAGATTCAGACAGTAGTAGGGACGCCGCGTCTGGTCGTACATGCCGCCGATCTTGAAGTAGTCGTCGGCGCCCGTCGGACCGCTGCGATAGGTGAGCCAGTGGAATGCCTCCTCGGGCGGCACGAACCGCCCGGCGCAGGCGGTGTGGGAGAGCGGCCGAACTGCGATCCGGTTGGACAGTTCCTCAGGGGCACGTTCGGGCTGCTCGGGCCAGAAAGACTGCCCGATGCGAAAGCAATTCGTGTCTTTCGACGTGAGATTGCGGTAGTAGATGAACCGTGCGTCCCTTGTAAGATAGGCTGCTTTGTTCGCAAAGCTGAGGGTTTGGTAGCTCAGGGTGGGTTCGTCGCGCTGGCCGCTGATCAAGCCGTCGTATCCGCGCAGTATTGTGCCCAACATCCCGCTTCGCACCCCGCGGTGGTCGCCGCTGATGAGCATGTAGCTCATCATGGGCTCGTATCCCGTGTTGACGTAGGTGTGGCCGCTATTGGGCGTGTCTTGGCGATTGCCGACGTGGATGGAGTGTGCGAGCGACGCGAAGTGGTTTGCGGCGCCCTCCATGGCCGCCTTCCAGGCCGGGTGAGGGTAGTATTTGGCGAAGTAGCGGGCGCGGCAATAAACCATCAACGATTGATAGGTCGCGTGCCGATCGCCAACAAACCGGTTTCCGGGAACGTGGAAATGCCCTTGCCCGCCAGCAAGCTCCTGGGTTACGCGGAGACGCTGTTCGTCGGTCAGGTCGGGACTTTCTTCGATGAGGTCCCAGAGGAGGATCATCGGGTGGGCACAGTAATGGTAGGATCCGGACAGGGGATGCTGTTTGTTTTCGATGCGTTCGCCGTCGACCTCCCAGAGTTCCTCGATCGTCTTTTCGTCGGGGAAGGCAAGTCGAAGGAACTCTCGGACGAACTTCTCATCGCCGGTCATGTAATAAAGCGCCATGTTCCGGCCCACGCTGTTCCAGCCGAAGTAGTCGGCGGGCGAGCCCTTGGAACCCCATGCCCGGCACGTGGGCGCATTGGCGCTTGGAGGTGTTTCCAGCCCGGCGCCAAGCCGGACCCGCAGCGTCCAACCGAGCGACAGCGACCCGTCATGGGCCGAGTCGGCTGCCAGGGCGAGGAACTGCTCGACGGCTTTGGCCATGCCTTGATCGTCGCTGCTGCCGATCAGAATAGCGTTGTGGCCCGTGGCAAAAGGGTCATGCAGCGATCGTACAACGTAGCCGCCGGCCCCAGGGTACTTCAAATCGAGGTAGGTGTAGTAGAAGTTGTAGAGCTGCTCGATCACCGAGTTGGTCGAGCGGTTGCCCACGATGACGAGGTTACGAGAAAACGGCAGTTTGACATCGGCATCGCGCACGACAGGAAGCGTAGCGCCCGTCCTCTTCTTCACGGCCTCGACGATCATGCCAGCCAGCGCATCGTAGCAGCCGTCGGCCGGAGCGACCACCGCCGCAACCGGTTTGCCGTCGCGCACCAGCACGGTGTCGATACACATGCTTTTGAGCTCGGTGATCAGCGGCGGCGCCTCGACGGCTTGCGCGGCTCCCTCGATCAAGGAAACAACCAGGGATACGCCACCTAGCAGCGGCAACATTACCTTGGCACAAGACATAGCGGGACCTCCCGGTTTGTTCATTACACTATCGCCCATCCAATGCATCAATCAATCGCGCCATCTCTTTCCGGGTCTCAAGCAGAGCAGCCGGGTTGCGATTGGAGTAATGTGCGTCCATGAGTACGGTCTGCGGGACCGAAAGACACCTTTCGGCCTTTGTGTCACGTTCATACTCATCCTGCAGACTCCTTGGAATCTGCCATCTAGCAACACGCCGAGCGCGCCTGATTGTAGATCGCCCGGGCGAGTCGCTGTAGTATGGGAGGCTGGCGAAGCCTGGATTGGGTCGTGAAGCTCTTATGCGTGCATCAGTGCGACAGTGGGAGTCTGGGGCTGGGCGTGCGTTACCCGGGGGATGAAATCATGTGGTCCACCTGCTTGATAGCTATAGGGTTGGGGCTCGCAGTTGAGGGCGCTGCTCCCACCGGATCAGAAGGGTCTGAGGCCGTCGAACCCAAGGTTTTGGAATCGGTCGAGCTGGCCGATGCTCTTGAGTTGGACCGGTGGCGAACCACCGGCCCGGTGCAGATGAGCAGTTCGGAGATGGACGCGCCGGGAGCGGGCGCGAAGGCACTGCGCATCGAAGTGCCACAGACGGCCGAGGCGCGAAGGCAGCGAACCTTCACCGGCGAGATCTTCGAATTGGCCGAACCGCAGGACTGGTCGGTGTACAACCGGCTCGCGCTCCGGGTCTTTGTGGAGCCGTCGAAAACGCCCCGCGGGGCGAGCCTGAGCGTCCACCTGTACAATGAAGATGGCATCCGTCGCACCACCGGAATATTTGTGGTGCCGCGAGGCAAGTGGCAGCGAGTCGTATGGGATGTCACGCCCATGCCGCGAAGCAGCGTGGGTCGGTTCATGATCACTCAGGGCGTCCACCGCCATAATCCAGGCGAGGGCGATCAAAACGTGTTTCACCTGGGCCGCATCGAACTGCAGTGTGTCGAGCCTGTGACCAAGTATCGAGGTTGGGAACTCCAGCCGCATCGGGTCGCGTTCAGCCACGTGGGATATCTGCCGGGCGGTCGAAAGACAGCCATTTTCCACGGCGAGTTGAGTGAAGCGGTACGACTGATCGACGCCGCCACCGGGCAGGTCGTCTGGACAGGCAAGCTCACATCGGCCTCCCATCCTCGCACGGGTCGATTCAGAGTGGCCGATTTCTCCGCTTGGTGCAGAGACGGTCGATACCTGTTGGTGGCCGATGGCCCCGAGGGCCCCGTGGCCACCGAGCCGTTTCATGTGGGGTCCAACGTGTACCTTGACGCCCTTCGCCGAGTGTTCGATTTCTATCGGGCCGAACGGTGTGGTGATGTGGTGCCCGGCTATCACCTGCCGTGCCATCTGGACGACGGTGTTGTGGGCCCGTACCCAGGTATGCCGCCGGAGCGATTTGCCCCGGAGGTTCGAGCTCTATTCGGCCAACACGTCGACTGCTCCGGCGGTTGGCACGACGCTGGCGATATGGCCAAGTTCGCCTACCAGGAATACAACTCGGCATACCAAATGCTAAAACTCTATGGCCACGGGCTGCGATATGGCCAAACAGGCTGCTCGAACGATGCCGTGTTGGACGAGGCCCTTTGGGGCGTCCGATACGCCTTGAAGACGCTGCTGCCGACCGGTCGTTTTTGCGATCGGCCTGAGCGGGTCGGCGAGGGCGTGTGGACCGACAACTGTCCTGGAAACGAGGACGACCGGCGTATCGGCCTGACCACTTGGCAGTCGGTCGAGCGGTACATCGCCGGGATGATGATCGAGGCATTGGCAGCAAGGACACTCCGCGAGACGGATCCAGAGTTGGCTGAGCGATGCCTGCGGCAGGCCCGACTCGAAGCCGAGGCCTACCTTACCGGAGCGATGAAAGACTGGCGCGAGCACCCCTCGCCCCTCAAATACGCCTCTGTGGGGTTGGCATTCCTGGAGCTCTATCTCACCACCGGCCAGACGCGGTATCGGGACGAGGCCGCCCGTTGCGGCGACGAGCTTGCTGCTTGTCAGGAACAAAGCCTCGCGTGGAACAACCAGGGCATTACCGGCTTCTGGTACGCGGATCTGGGGCGGCGACATCCATACGCCGGTGGTTCGGGCGACGGCCATCCAGCATACTTCCTGGCTGAACTCTGCCGGGCGTTTCCCGATCATCCCTCGTGGATCAGATGGTACGCTGCGCTGCGGATTTACGCCCGATACTATGCGCTATCAACCTCCGGATTCTTGACGCCTTACGGCATCCCAGCGTTCTCTGTGCATGACGGGCCCTCGCAGCCATATCACTATTGGGACATGGTTCGCGTGCTTGGGAAGAGCGGCAGCCAGAAGCTCGATTTTCAGTTCGATCGGCTCGCGCGGGTTGGCCGACGTTATCTGATCCGCATTCGCAATACCAACAGCGCGTTGCCCATGAACGCGGCCACGTTGGCCGCCGTTGCCGACCTGGCCCAGGACGCGGACGCCGAGGCGATGGCGCATCGTTGTCTCCAATGGATGCTCGGTCGCAACCCCTTTTCCCGGTCGCAGGTTTGGGCCGTCGGTCACCGATATCGCGAGCAACCGCACTACGTTGCCACCCATGACGAAATGCCGGGCGGTATTCCGTGCAAAGGCATCGACGGCCGGCTGGACGGCGACGGCCGCTACCACGACGAGCCGTTCTCGGATCCGCTTCCTCGCTGTGTGATCAACGAAGTGTGTATCTCCCAAGCCGCGTATTTCCTGAATGCGGGCCGCGAGCTGGCCTTCCGACCGACGCTTGAGGGCAGGGTCGTAGGCCAGCAGCGGCCGAGTGAGATCATCGCTCGGTTCGCCGATGCCGATGAGATTGCGGCGCGCGCACAGATCGACGCGCAAGGCGGCTATACGCTGACATTACCCGGCGGCGGCCTTTATGAGATCCATTGCGGTCCGATTCGTCGGTCGTGTTTCGTCGCTTCGGCGACCTGCTCCCACGGCTTCAATTTCGATCTTGGCCGGGAGATCAGGGTTGCCGGCCAGTGTCCTGAGGCAGTTCGGCCCGGCGAACGGTTCCAGCTTCAGGTTAATGTGCGCCGGCTTGGAAGCGGTACGGGGGACGGACGTCACCGGCTCAGCCTCCGTCTGCACAACCTTGCCTGCCAGGATCCCAAAGCGACCGTGGATCTGACCGGAAAGACCTCGGCAAGTGTAACGTTCGACCTAGTGCCCAAGCGCCCGGCAGGGCCGTTTCTGATCCTGGTCATACCCGACGGCCAGCTTCAGAAGCGTGCCGAGTGGATTGGCGTCGTCCAAGATGCGTCGAGATAAACGCTTTCTGTTCGCAGTTCACGGGTTGATGTTGCTACGCGATTTGACAATTCCACTCCAACGGAGGTCATCAACCATGCGGTGCATCTGTCGACTGCGGGCCTTGCCCGCCCCGATTCTGATTCTGACGGCCTTGGCATGTGCGGTGGGTGCTGAGGGCCGACCGACGACGGTCCGCGATTTTGGCGCGGCAGGCGACGGCAAGGCCGACGACACAACGGCATTGCAGAAAGCGGTAGAAGCAGGAATCGCCGACGTGCGCTTGCCTCGCGGCGCCTATCGCATCACAAGGCCGATCGTGATCGACTTGAACAGGTACGGGCCGGTGTCGTTCTCGGGCAGCGGAGCCGCGCGGATCATCATGGCCGGTCCGGGACCGGCGTTGAAGTTCATCGGGACCCACCAAGGGACCGCCGATCCCGAGACGGTCCAGCCCGAGGTCTGGCAGCGTCAGCGCATGCCTACCGTCGACGGGCTGGAGATCGTCGGCGCCCATGAGGAGGCCTGCGGAATCGAAGCCGCCGGGACCATGCAGATGGTCATCACCCGCGTCACCGTGCGCGAGGCGCTTCACGCCATTCACCTGACCGGGAACAACCGCAACGTGATCGTCTCCAACTGCCATCTCTACAAAAATCGCGGCGTGGGGCTTTACCTGGATCATGTCAACTTGCACCAGACGAACGTCACCGGCTGCCACATCAGCTACAACGCCGCCGGCGGCATTGTGGTGCGAGGTGGCAGTGTGTTCAACGTGCACGTTTGCGGGTGCGACATCGAGGGTAACCGGTTCAACGTGCTGTTGGACAACGTTGCCGGATCGGGCAACGGCGGCGAAGTCGTAGTGACTGGATGCACGCTGCAGCACGCTGGCGGCCCCGATTCGGCCAACATCCGTCTCCTTGGGGACGACGAGGGCCGGGCGTGTTACAACGCCACTATCGCCGACAACGTGATCAGCGACACCGAAACCAACATCGACATCCGAAAAGGCCGCGGGGTCAGCATCATTGGCAACACTCTTTGGCTCGGCTACAAGTACAACCTCCGCGTCGAAGAGAGCTCCGACATCCTCGTCGGCCCCAACGACTTCAGCCGCAACCCCCGCTTCAAAGACGAACAACGCGCCGACTACAACGTGCTGTTTCGCAATTGCCGCGACATCGCCATCACCGGGCTCCACGTCACCAAGACACTGCGGACTGCCGCAGCGTTGATCTTCGAAGACTGCCGCCGCGCGAATGTCAGCAACTGCACAATCCTCGACTGCGCGGGCGCCGGCATCCTGATGAACAACGTCGCTGACAGCCGTGTGGCCGACTGCTTGATCCGCAACGACCTGCCCGACGTCCAATCCTGGTCGTCGATCAAGTTGATCGGCGGGCGTGGCAACCTGATTGCACACAACCTGCTGGGCGGGGCGGTGCAGGCCCAGCCGAAGTCGGCTCGTTCGGTAGACAACGTGATCCAACCGTAGCGACGTAGTGCGACTCGCTTCGCTCCGGCCGCGTTCCGACGAAAGAACCACCAGAGGAACAAACAAGACCTTGATTCACAAACGGAGGTTACAAGCTATGAGAAGTACGCTTCGACTAGCCGCCCTGTCCAGCCTCGTGGCGATTCTGATCGGCGCGACCCACGGCAGCGCCGGCGAGCCAGCTCAGCCAAAGCTGTCCGCACCTTCGAAGAAACCGACGGCGACGGTCCGGGATTTCGGCGCGATCGGCGACGGCAAGGCCGACGATACTGCGGCCTTGCAGAAAGCGGTCGATGTCGGAACCGGCGACATTCGTCTGCCGCGGGGCGTCTATCGGATTACCAACCCGATTCTGATCGACCTGGATAAGGTCGGCTGGACGTCGCTTGTCGGAAGCGGCACGCCGCGCGTGGTAATGGCCGGCCCGGGGCCGGCCTTCAAATTCTTCGGTACACACCGTGGCACGGCCGGACCCTCCTCGGTGAAACCCAGCGTCTACGAGCGCCAACGCATGCCCACCGTCGACGGCCTGGAAATCGTCGGCGCCCACGAAGAGGCATGTGGTATCGAGGCCGCGTACACGATGAAGCTGATCATCACGCGGGTTACGATCCGCGAAGTGCTGCACGCCATTCATCTACCGATCCGAAACCGCAACGTGATCGTGGCCAACTGCCATCTCTACAGAAACCGCGGGGTGGGACTCTACCTGGACGACATCAACCTGCACCAGATCAATGTG
>CAZURK010000381.1:0-12947 GCA_964623055.1 uncultured Pirellulaceae bacterium | reverse complement strand
CCGGCTCCGCTTGGGTGGCGTTCACAACCACGGTAATCGTTTGTCTTATGCGCTCTTGGTCTGCGGCGTGGGCATCCGGAGCACTTTGTTTCGGCCCTCGATCACGTCTTCGTCGATGCGGTACGTCATGCCTTCTTCCTGATCGGGCAGTTCGTACATGATGTCCAACATGGCCTCTTCGACGATCGAGCGGAGCCCGCGGGCGCCGGTGCCTTTGTCCATGGCTCGGGCGGCTATGGCCCGCAAGGCGTCATCGGTGAATTCCAGGTTGCAGTTCTCCATCTCGAACAGACTCTGATACTGCTTGATCAGGGCGTTCTTCGGTTCGGTCAACACTTGCACCAACCCGTCCTCGTCCAACGGTGTCAGTGCGCTGCAAACCGGCAGTCGCCCGACCAACTCCGGAATCAGACCGTATTCCAGCACGTCGTCGCAATTCACCTGAGTCAGAAGTTCCGCCTCGGACGACTCGTCCTTATACCCGGATCTCTGGCCGAAACCCATGGTCCGGCGTCCTAGGCGTTTCTGGATGATGTCGTCGATGCCCACAAACGTACCGCCACAAATGAACAGGATGTCGGTCGTGTCCATTTGGATGTACTGTTGCTCGGGATGCTTGCGGCCGCCTTGGGGCGGCACGTTGGCGACCGTGCCTTCGAGCATCTTCAATAGCGATTGCTGGACGCCTTCGCCGGACACGTCGCGTGTGATCGACACGTTGTGGCTGGTCTTGCCGATCTTGTCGATTTCGTCAATGTACAGCACGCCGCGTTGAGCCGCTTCCAGGTCGAAGTCTGCCGCGTGAAGCAGCTTCAAGAGCAGATTCTCGACATCCTCGCCAACATAGCCCGCTTCGGTCAGCGTGGTTGCATCACCGATGGCAAAGGGCACGTTCAAGATTCGGGCCATCGTGCGCGCCAAGAGCGTCTTGCCGCACCCGGTGGGCCCAATGAGCAGAATGTTCGACTTCTCGATTTCTACGTCTGAACCTTCCCACCCCAGCGAGAGTCGCTTGTAGTGATTGTGCACGGCAACCGCAAGGACCTTCTTCGCGGCCTGCTGGCCGATCACGTATTGCTCTAATTTCGCCACAATCTCGCGCGGCGTGGGGATTTCGCTGAACAGCTTCTTGGACGGGCCCCGACGGCGCTTCTCTTGATCCAGAATGGACTGGCACAGATCAATGCACTCGCCACAGATGTAAACGTCGCCCGGGCCTTCCACCAACGGCCCGACATCCCGGTAGCTCTTTCGGCAAAACGAGCAGAATGCGTTCTTCTTTGTGGTGCTGCCGCCTCTCCGACCGCCACCGATCTCCTTACCCGCGGGCATAATTCCTCCTTCTCGACTACCCGCTGACGATCTCCCAATCTTCGGAAGCCGCAAACGGTTAGAAAACTCCCAGGTGTTGCTCGAAACGACCGTCGGCACTACGCGGCGCCACCGGCCGTTCATTGGAGGGCATCCCTGTCCGCATTCATCGAGCCGACAATGCTTTAGTAACCTCCATATCGCGTACTAAGGGCTTCCGTGGCCACAGAAGATTCTTGCAGCGGAGCAACCGGTACAACCATCGGGACTAAGTTGTGCGATGCATCGAAGCCGATGGCTCTAACCCTCTCCTTCCGCATCACTTGACTTCAGTTCATTCTGAAGCTTCTGGCCTAGTACGGATTTGATCTTACGAAACTCCATTCCGCTTATGTCGCCTTCGTCGCGTAACTCGCGAAAACCAGTTAACAATTCGCTGGATGACATGCGGTTCGCTGACGATCGGCCTCGAAACCGTATCACCACGTACGCCCCAATCGCGCAAAGCACCAGAAGGGCTGTGATCCATAAAACCGCTTGAGCCGGTGTGGACTGTAGAAATTTGAACATGGCCGGCCACCCATGCCAGCGAAACTGCTACTACCTGTCGTTGTGGCCGAATGGGCACGATCAATATTATGCACATTGCACCCCCGGAGTCCAGCTTTGGCAGATCTTCAGACGCAAACCGTTGATTCCACTGGGTTTGTGGCGTTCGACCCGATCTACCGGACAGACGGGCGGGCAACCCGCAAGTCCGCCGTTGACACCGCATTCCGCCCGCCGTAGGCTGAGGGATGCTACGCCGTTTCTCAGTCCAGGCGGTCCAATTACGATCGTTACGACGGTTCTTCTGCAGAGGCTCTGTCGCGCTCCACGTTCTTCGCAAATCGAGAAGACCATGATCCCGTTCACTTGTCCCCACTGCGGAACGCAAACGGACGTGTACGAGGAGTACGCCGGGCGGACTGGGCCGTGCGCCGTGTGTGGACGGTCGATCACCGTGCCCTATCCATCCACCGTCAATGTGCAGCCTTCGGGACCCTCCGATGCACCGGCGGAGCGCGCCGACAAGACCGGCCGTTCCAAGTCCTCTGCCCTGGTTCTGATCACCGTGATCGTTGCCGGCCTGCTGGGCGCAGGGATCGTCGTGGGACTTCTGATTGTGATGGTATTTCCCGCCGTATCGACCGCCAGATCACAGGCCCAGAAGACGCAGTCGGCCGATAACATGAAACTGATCGCGGCGGCGATGTTCAGCTACGAAGCAGACCACGGCTCCTACCCGCCAGCGTTTATCCCTGACAAAGACGGCAAGCCGATGCACAGTTGGCGGGTATTGTTATTGCCATATTTGGGCCCTGGATACGACCATATCTACGAACAGTACAAGTTCGACGAAGCGTGGGACGGTCCAAATAACATGAATCTGCGTTTCAGCATGCCTGCCGAGTACGCGTGTCCGGCGGATTCCGACGCCAGTTCCCAGTACGAAACCAGCTATATGGTGATCGTAGGCGACGAAACAATGTTCCCTGGCATCACGTCCGTCATGCGAGCCCAGATCACGGACGACAGGGCCTGCACCATCATGCTGGCTCAGACGCCCACATCCGGTGTCTGCTGGCTGGAGCCGAAGGACCTTGAGGCCAAACAGATGCGATTTCAGATCAACGGACGTCAGGGCGTCGAAATCGGCAGCAGGCACGCGGGAGGCGCTCATGTGGTGATGGCCGACGGCGAAAGCCAATTCATCACCGACGATGCGCCTCCGGACGCCGTCGAGGCCATGACCACAATCGCCGGTAACGAGACGATTCCATGGTACGCGTTTGAGTAGCCCCTGCTGGCAGATTCGTAGCCGGATTCGCGAGAATTCGGGGATCGCTGCAAGATTTCTGAAGTCTTGCGACTTCAGCCACAGGCTCCCATCGTCCGCTGGCCGACGTCGCTATTGCTGTGAACGCACCCACTTGCCGTTGCGAAAGAAGCACTCGCGCGGGTCAAACTCGGTAAGCGTCTCTAGCGTTAGCGATGGGACCGGGGCTGTTCCCTCGCGCCGGATGATTCGCGACCAGGGAACCACATCGTCCGAAGACTTGTCGCGCGCGACGGCCTCCCTGCCAGACAGCATCAGTTCCAGCGTCAGCATTTTGCGCAGGATGTCTGGCGGCACATCCTTTCCGACGGTGGTGAACTCCTCGTGGGTCAACACGTCCGAGAACCGCGCGAACGCCTTCTGCACAACCTGCCGGCTGGCCAAGACCATCGCGGTCCTTCGCTCGCCCCGTCGAAATGCCCGGATCGCCTTCAACAGCACGTCCTGCCCCTCGTCGTCCACGACCGCCGCGCGCTCGCTACTCTTCTGCAGAAGGCTACGATCGTGATTGGGATCCAACAGATAGGCCATCGCCCGGAACCTCCGCTCCTCGATCGGCGTGCGCGCAAGCCCCACCATCCCCAGAAGGGAACTGCGGCCAAGTTTCTCCGAATCCAGGTAGGCAGCGATCAGATACAGACGCAAACCAGTTGCTCTCGCATCGGGATCCTTGCGTTTTTCGGCCAACTCCTCCGCGTAGTCCCGATAGGCTGCCGGTTTGCTGGGATCAAGCAATTCAAGACGTTCGTTCGAGACGGCGATCAGAATATCATCGATCTCCGAGCGTGCTATGTCCCGCAGTTGCGTCCGTCCGTCGGGCAGTAACTCGCGAATAATGACCCGGTTTTCGTCCTGGCGTTCCAGATAACCGACGATCGGCTGGTCCTTGCCCTTTTCGAAAACGATCACTGCCCAGACCGGGGCAGCCTGAGTCGCAAACAGAAGGGCGACTAGAGGAAGTAGCAGCGTTCGCATCGGCGGCAGACCCTAGGATATCCGGAGACAACGCACTATGTTGACATTATCAACAATAGCGGCTTGGGCCCAACCGTGCAATCATTTCAGGTGCATTAGCGGGGCTGCCTAACCGGACAGCGCCACTTCGGCGATCGTTTGAAGCCTGAAGCGCAAGCGAAGAAACAAGTTGCGCCGCTGGATCTTCGCTTGCGCTTCAGGCTTCCATTTCCACGCTCTGCCCGCCAAGGTGGCGCCGTTCAACTAGTGCTTGAACGTGAAGCCGACGCTGAGGGCTTGGAGCCAGAAATCCGTGTCTCGAATACCCGAGAAGGCTGGATTTGCTGGGCCGACGAGTGCACCACCCTCCAATTGGCTGGCGTTCACCGTAGGCTGGGCGCGTCTGGACACATCGATCTGCTGGCCCGCCAGAGCCACGTCGCTCCAATACAACAGCGAATAGCCGATCGAGGCTTCCAGCCGTTCCGTGATGCGGCAGATCACTTTGAATTCGGCTTCGGGAATGACGGCAAAGTCGTCTCGGCTGTACGTTCCTATGTTGGTCGGCATTGCTAGTAGCCCACCGGTAAAGACCGCGGGCACTCCGGCCGGAGGCGTACGGGATGACTTGCCAGAAATGGTCAAGGTCTCCTGCATGTTCCCCATGCTCATCTTGCCCATCAGCGATAACGTGAAAGGCCCGCGGTCGAATTCGCTCAGGACCCCCAATTCCACACCGTGAAACTCGTTTTGGACATCGAACAGGTCCTCGAATACAAACCGAGTTCCGATGGGAATCACACCGCCGATTTGCCGCATGCGATGGTTGATGTTCAGACTGTCGTCGATACGCGTGTAATGATAGCCGAGCAACAGATCCGCGCGGCGGTTGGTCTCGCGAAGCACGGCGTATCGAAGGTAAGTCTCCGCACCCAGCACATCGTTTTCGGCCGTCGCCAGAAGATCGCCGGTTCGCAGCCCCGCGGCTGTGACAATCAATGAGTCCGGAGCGTTGAAGATGGGATCGGTGTTGAAAAAAGGTCGGGCGATCACCGGGTTTCCGGCAGCGTTGGACGCCGCAGCGAATGCAGTCGAGTCGCCTTCGAGCGACAAGAACCTGGCGCCAACTCCGAGACTGTCGTCTTCGCCAAGCCACGCTCCGATGGATACACGACCGGATGCCTGCAGCCCACTTCCAATGTACTCGTCGCCAAACAGCACTCGTGCATTTGGGTTGATGCCATCGTTTGGCAACACGCCGTTTACGCCCGGCGGGCTTGTCGTCACTAACGGCGGTAGCCAACGCCCCCTGGCCCACGCGTGCATGTACTCGAAGCTCACCCAGGGATCACGAAACAGCGGTCCACAAGATTTGCATGACTCGCCGCTACAGCCTTTGTCGTCACAACCACAGTCCGATGCCTCGCTAACCGCCTCGTCGATTGCCAACGGTATCTCGGGTGGCGTAGGGACATCTGGTGTATCGTCTTGAACGTACTTGATGAAACCGGTCTTGGGGAGCTCGAACGCGAACGTCCCAGTCGGAATGGGAGCATCCGCGCTCCGATCGACGGACGGAATGGAAGCATTCGCCTTTCTATCGCCAATAAACCCAGTGTAGCCAAAGAAGCTGGCGTTCCTGCCGGCTACCGCAGACCGGTCGCTGGAAGACGACGTCGCTTGCCCCGCCGCTTGATTTTGTAGAACGGCAGCGCCAAGAAAAATCGCTCCGACGGTCAATATTGTTCTGATCGAACTCATGGTCATAATCCGCTTCGGCTGAATGACTCTAGTTACTCACAAAACTAGATCGACTGCTACATGTCCGAATTGCAGGAAAAGCGACATAACTGGAAAACTTTGCGCAGACTCGCTAGACCACTCCAAATTCCTGCCAGGGTGACTCGCATCTGGCCCAGTCAGGGAATACGCTCGGACTTCACGCATTCATCGGATTATGTCGGCTGTGTGCGTTAGGTGGGTTGAGACGAATGTGACGAGATCCCGCGGCAAATCGGACCTCGCTCGAAACGGCCCCGCGGGTGCCATTCCGTAACTGCTCACTTGGCGTTACCATCACTTGCAGCGGGAATGTGGCAACTGAACTCATCCCTCTGGGAACAATTGGATGAAAGCAGTGCAAGCAGGCAATCGGAGCCCCGGCGGTCTGGGCAGCCGCGTGCGCTCGTTAGTCGGACGCTCCGCCACGGGACGACTCGCTCGTTGGAGCGCCACCCTGGAGCAGATCGCGTCGCTCGAGGCCACGCTGCAGAAGGAATCTGACCACCAACTCAAGAAACGCAGCCTGTCGCTTCGCTTTCGCGCCAAGAGCGGCGAGAAACTGAACGGCTTGCTGCCCGAGGCCTACGCGCTGGTCCGCGAAGCTGGCGTACGAAGCATCGGGATGCGGCATTTTGATGTTCAGATCATCGGAGGCATTGCGCTGTTCCAGGGCAATATCGCCGAGATGGAGACGGGTGAGGGCAAGACGCTGACCGCCACGTTGCCTATGTATCTGCACGGACTGAGCGGCAAGGGCGCCCACTTGGCCACCGTGAACGACTACTTGGCCGCCCGCGACGCCGAATGGATGAAACCGATCTACAGCCTGCTGGGGCTATCGGTGGGCGTGATCCAGACGGAAGATTCACAAGACCAGCGGCGCGAGGCTTACGCCTGCGACATTACCTACGGCACGGCCAAGGAATTCGGCTTTGATTTTCTTCGTGACCGCCTGCTTCTTCGGCGCATGGGGCGCCAGCAGGCCGATTTCCTGGGAGAAGGCAGCACCGAACGTTGGGATGACACGGGCGAGCAGCCCGTTCAGCGGAGCGTGTATTTCGCGCTAGTCGACGAAGCCGACAGTGTGTTGATTGACGAGGCACGGACTCCGTTGATCATCGGCTCGTTGGGCGAAAAGGCGCTGGAACAGGTGGTCGCAACGTACCAGTGGGCCGCCAATCATGCTCCCACGTTCGTCGAGGACGATCACTTTGACTACGATCACGACACGAAGAAGGCTGAGTTGACCGCAGCCGGACGCCAGTTCCTCCGTTCGCTTCCCCAGGGGGACATTCTGCGGGCCGTGGGGCTGATCGACCTGTACCAGTACATGGAACGCGCAATCAAGGTGCATCGCGATTACCAACTGGATCGAGAGTACGTGGTCCGCGACGGCGAGATCGTCATTGTCGACGAGTTCACGGGCCGTCTGGCCGAAGGCCGCAAATGGCGAGATGGAATCCATCAGGCGATCGAGGCGAAAGAAGATGTCGAAGTCACGGTGCCAACGGGCCAAGCCGCCCGGATCACGGTGCAAGACCTATTCCTCCGCTATCGGCACTTGGCCGGCATGACCGGCACAGCAATGACCTCGGCACGCGAGTTCCGCAAGATCTACAAAATGCGTGTTATTCGAATCCCCACCAACAGACCCATACGCCGAGAGCGGCTGAAGGCGCACATCTTTGGCACGGCCGACGCCAAATGGCACGCGATCGCCAAGGAAATCCGCGAGATACACGAAATGGGACGCCCAATCCTGATCGGGACGCGATCGATCGACAAATCCGAGCATCTTTCTCGGCTGCTTTCGGACCAAGGAATCGAGCACCAGGTCTTAAACGCCCGCGAAATCGCCAAGGAAGCTCAGATCGTGGAACGAGCCGGCGAAAGCGGCAAGGTGACCGTCGCCACGAACATGGCAGGGCGTGGCACAGACATCAAGCTGGGCGAAGGCGTTCCTGAAAAAGGCGGACTGCACGTGATTCTGACCGAGATGCACGATGCGGCGCGTATCGATCGCCAGTTGTGCGGACGCTGCGGGCGCCAAGGCGACGACGGCACCTTTCGCTATTTCCTGTCGCTGGAGGACGACATCATCGAGTCAGGCTTCGGTCCCAAACGGGGTGATCGCTACCGTGACCTGGGCGAAAAGAACCAACAACAGGTGGAAGGCCACAGCACCATATTCCGCGCAGCCCAAAAGAAGGTCGAACGGCGGCACTTCCGCGACCGGTCCGTGCTGTTGCACCACGAGAAACAGCGAAAGAAGCTGCAGCGCGAGATGGGCCAGGATCCCTACCTGGACACGCCCGACTAATACGGCGTCCCGGGCCACTTGAGACTCTAGGCAGGATAGGCATTTCTGCCAGTCTATTCGAGGTCGGGCAGGAATGCCCAACCTGCAATATGGCGCGGGCGGTTGCTGGAGTCCAGGCTTCAGCCTGTCTTTCGCAGCCAAAGGCTGTACTCCAGCGGACATTTCAAACGGCGGCGGTATGGCAAAGAACTTGGCGGGCCTGCGATCGCTACCAAATCGTAGCATGGGCCCCCGGCCCGTGGCGGCGAACACGGGCCGGAAGCCCATGCTACCCAAATACTCGCGCCGTGCGCGACGTTCGATCGTTTGCTGTGCAGGGTGCTAGGGAATCACGATCTCCTTGCGCACAACGTCGTCCTGGTCGGAGACCGTAAGTTTCATATTGCGCTCCTTCGCCTCGGCAGCCACTTTCAGCAAAGCGATTCCCATCCGGAAAACGTCGGCTCGAGAAGTCTTGCCAAGCTTCTCCTTCAACTCGTCGATCGTCTTGTCCAGCGTCTCGTCGATGCCGACAGTGAACGTCTTGTAGGATTTCTCGGTAATCACCTGGGATATCCGATGCCGGCGGCATCAGCCTCCTTTCTGAGATCATCTCACGACACGTAAATATTAATTGGAAACAGACGCCTCAGTCAAGTATAATTCAAGTATATTTCCATTAAAAAATACTTGAAATCCAAGCACAATAGCCTTGATCTGCCTCACGTTTGTTGGTAGCTTGTAGCGGATGGGCAGATACGCCCGTTCCGAGGCGGATCGCATAAAGTGCGGAGGTCCAGGCATGACTGACTTCTTTGCTTGGTTCGAGAGATCTCGACGGAAGAGTAGCGATCGATCCTGGCGGGGCCGACATAGACTCCTGCTAGCGCTGGAGATACTCGAACCCCGACAGATGCTGGCGGCCGATGGCCTAGGGGGATTCGTCCCCATGCTTCCAACAGATCATGTGTGCGCGCAGGTCTGCGACGGTGTTGTCATTGTCCCGAGTTGGAACGCGGAGCAGGCAGCCCCCAGTGACGAATCGGGGGGCCTGTTTGACAGCGACGGCCCGGCGCGAATCCACCTTGACCAGTTAGCCGAGGAAATCGGGGAGGTGTTCGAAATCGAAGATCAGGAAAGCTGGTGGTTAGACGCTGAATAGACGAGCCGGCTTACCCCAGGCTGCCTGACCGTCATGGTTTACGGCATGCCCCCAGAATCTTCGCCGTCGCGACATAGAAAAGCCCGATCCCACATTGGAACTTAAATCCATCACCCACATCATAGATACATCTTGGATTTTGTGTGGCTTGGAGGCAGCCTGACGATCGATCTAAGTACGGTCATCTAGTCTTGGGGGAGCCTTCCCCTTTTTTGACACGGCTTCTGGAGTTGACGGGAGCGTGCAGGCATCCCGATGACATTGCCGGGACACGTACGATCCTGTGTTTCCATAACATCACTTTTCGCATGCGGTGCTAGCCATGTCTTCAGAGCAGGCTGTGAACGCTGAGACAATCGAACAAACCAAACAGCAAATCCGGGGGCTGGTCAGCGAGATCGCGCAGCTTTCGAAGAGCGACCTGGATGCCGACGAGTACTTCGCCGCTTTCCTGCAAAAGGTCGTCTCGGCGCTGGCTGCCATCGGAGGCGGCATTTGGTTGGTGCGCGACGGTCGTCGCCTTGAACTGATTTATCAGATCAGGATGAGCGAGACACTGCTGGACGCCGAGTCGGACGACGCGTCACGCCACTTCGGCCTGTTGAACCAGATCGCCGCAACTGGCGAGCCCAAGCTGATTCCGCCACAGTCGGGGATGGGCGAAGACCAGACGGCTGGTAACCCAACCGGCTCCTTGCTAGTTCTGGCACCGTTGCGGAGCGACAACCAGATCGAAGGCGTCGTAGAGATATTCCAGCGCCCGGATGCCCAACCGGTGACGCAGCGCGGCTACTTGAAGTTCGTGGTACAGATGTGCGAGTTGGCCGCAGAGTGGCTGAAGACGCGCAAGCTGCGTCAGATCAGCGATCGCCATTCGTTATGGGCCCAGGCGGACCACTTCTCTCGTTTGGTTCACGAGAACCTTGATCTCCGCGAGACGGCCTATACGGCTGTGAACGAAGGCCGCCGGATGATCGGCTGCGACCGCGTCAGCGTGGGCATCATGCGCGGTCGAAAATGTAAGATCGAAGCGGTCAGCGGCCAGGATGCGATCGAAAACCGTTCAAACATCATCCACCTGCTGGGCCAGTTGGCCACGCGGATCGTCGCCACCGGCGAATCGCTTTGGTACGACGGCTCCACCGAAGACATGCCGCCGCAGGTTGAACGAGCGTTGGAGGCTTACGTCGACGAATCGCACACGAAGATGATGGTGATTCTGCCGCTTCGCAGGCCCAAGCGGTCCTACGAGGTTCGGCAGACGGTCACCGGCGAAGCGGATGAAGAGAGCAATGAAGCCAATGAAATCGTCGGCGTGCTAGTCGTCGAACAGATCGAAAGCAATCTGCCGGAGGAGATCCTGCGCTCACGTTCCGACTTGGTATACGAACACAGCGCTCGAGCGCTGACCAACGCGGTAGACCACGCCAGCATCCCAATGATGCCCGTTTGGCGTACGGTCGGAAAAATGGGATGGATGATCAAAGCCAGGACGCTGCCAAAGAGTGTCATCATCCTGGGGATAATCTTCCTGATAGTGGTTTCCTTGTTCGTGATCAGGAAGGACCTCAACATCGAATCCAAAGGGGCCCTTCAGCCAGTCACCAAACGAGACGTGTTTGTGCCGATCGACGGCACCGTGGTCGACGTCTACGTTGAGGACCAGGACGAGGTCAAAGAGGGAGACCCGCTGGTGAAACTGAAGAACCCGGAACTCGAAGTGCAGTTCCAGGAGGTAATCGGGCAGATTCAAACAAAGCAAGAGCGGTTGTCCTCGGTGGAAAAACCGTTGCTGAAAAATACCGGACTGTCGGAGGTCGAAAGGACCCAGTTGGGCGGCGAGAAGTTGGAGTTGCTCCAGGAGTTGAAGACGCTGGAGAAGCAACGCGACGTGCTGATGGAAAAACGGAATAAGCTGCTGATCTGTGCGCCCATATCCGGCGAAATCATGATGGATTGGGACGTACAAAAATCCCTGAAACGCCGGCCCGTTACGACGGGTCAGATCCTGATGAGCGTAGCGGACCCCGCCGGCGACTGGGAGCTGGAACTTCACATGCGAGAATCCCGCGTTGGTCACGTGCGCACGGCCAGGAACGATGAACGCTGGCGCGATGTCGAGCCCAAACCTGGCAAGCCCGTGCCTGGAAAGTCAGTGACCTTTATCCTGGCCACCAATCCGGGAACTGACCTGCACGGCGTGATCAGCGAGATCAAGGGCGCCACTGAATTGCATCCGGAGGAAGGTGTCATCAACAAGATCAAAGTGGGATTAGAACGTAAGGCAATCGGCAACCCGCATCCCGGTGCAACGGTCACCGCGGACGTGTACTGCGGTCGCAGTTCGGTCGCCTATTCCTGGTTCCATGAAGCCTGGGAGTGGGTACAAGCCCGTATTCTGTTCTACTTGTCGTAAGCACGTGTTAGGCGGACATCGCCCGCCAAAACGAGACGCCTTGGTGGGCGACGTCCGCTGTGCGAATCGAACTCTATCAACGGAGTCCAAGCCAATGCACACTACCATCCTGCTGGTTGCTGCTGTCGTCATGAACGGGCAGGTGCCGTCGGCCAAAGAGAGTGGTCGCGCGTACGTAGATCTGGACCTTTGCGTCATTTCGCTCAAACGGTTTGCTGAACTGTCTGCGGAGGAGGCCGGTGTCCTGGTGGAGTTGCCGGTCGAAGAGAACGACGAGGTCAGGGAAGGTCAGGAGTTGGGGAGAATCTACGACTTAGATGCGTTGGCCCGCAAGAAAGCGGCTCTGAACAAGCGGGACGCCGCACAGAAGAAGGCGTCCAGCCGTTCCGAGTTGGAGGTAGCCCAAAAGATCGTACAACTGGCCAAGGCGGAATACGAGGAATCCATGGCAATCAACAAACGTGTTCCCGGATCTATACCGGATGCAACAGTGCGCCGCCAGTTCGTGCAGTGGGAAAAAGCCGTGCTGGATGAGGTCGTTGCAAAAGACAACCAGGAGGTCGCCGAATTCGACGCGAACGTGGCTGAAGCAGAACTTGAGCAGGTCGAGAATGAAGTCCGCCGCCGCACGTTCCGGGCGCCATTCGATGGTGTCATCGTGAAACGCCACCGGCAGAAGGCCGAGTGGGTACAGCCCGGCGATCCGGTCTTGCGTATTGAAGACATGGGCACACTGCGCGTAGAAGGGCTCTTGAATGCCTACGAAAACGCGCCCGAAGAGGTAGACGGCGCCAAGGTCTCGATCACCGTGCTTCTCGAAGGCGTGCGGGGCGAAACGTTCGAGAGCACGATCAGCTTTGTTAGTTCGTCGGTCGAGGCCAGCGGCGACTACCGAGTCTGGGCCAAGGTAACCAACCGCCCGGGCCGCGGCGTTAACCCCTGGCTGCTACGACCGGGCGCGGAAGCCAAAATGCGGATATACCTGAAACGTTCCCCATCGTCGGCAACCCGGTAGAGACGCGATGCTTTTCGTCTTTCACACGTTGTCGGCGCATCGTTTCGTGGGGCACGTTTACAACGTGCCTTTACCGTGGTAGGCACGTTGGAAACGTGCCCCACGCGTGGAAGTAAAGGTTAGATGGCA
>CAZURK010000380.1:0-12972 GCA_964623055.1 uncultured Pirellulaceae bacterium | reverse complement strand
AATAAAACACAAAAGATGGACGCACTATGACGGGGCGGCATGGCAGTCGCGCTGTTCCTCGGTCTTCGAGACGTGATCGTGGGGAGAGACGCGCCGCTAGTTCTCATCCGCTTCTTCGTCTTCGTCTCTGTCTTCCATCTCTTCGATATAGCGGCGGAGGCGTTCGTTTTCGTCCCTGATGTCCTTCAACTTAACCATATTCTCCACGCGCTTCAGTAGCTCGACCTTATTGACGGGCTTCGACAAAAAATCGTCCGTGCCCGCTTGAACTGCGCGTTCAATATCGCCCAGTTCGTTCAGTGCCGTCACCATCAAGATCATGATGTGGCTGGTTCGCGAATCGTCCTTCAGTTTCCTGCAGACCTCGAACCCGCTCAGTTTGGGCATCATCACGTCCAGCAGGATCAGGTCCGGGCGGAACGAATCCACCTTCTCCATCGTGTCCAGTCCGTCGACCGCTACGGCGACGTCGCAGTCGAGTTCCGTCAAATATGCCTCCAGCAATTCGCAGTTTGGCTGGTTGTCGTCGGCAATCAGAATCCTGTTCTTTTCCACCATGTTCGAATCCAAGAGTGCTGCTGATCATCGAGTTCGCAAAGTGTGTTCCCAGTGAGGATTATAGCGGTTTGGGCCGCTTCGCCGGAAGGACACTCGGCAGATTGCGTCGCGGCGTTCGTTTGTGCGTTCCAACACCACGTTGATCGATCTCGACGACTGTTTTCGCGTCGCCTCGTCAGATGAAGGGGTAGGCGACCGTCATCACCATCGAAAGTCCTTGCTACAAGCTGACTTTCGGTGAACGTCGCCCGGCCTACGTGTACCCGGCACAAAACGTGCATCGGATGATTGCCCTCTACCGTTTTGTCTTCGCAATAAGCCATTCGGGGTCACGTTCAGAGGGGGCAGCCATTTGACTAGGACCACGCGAAAGACGGCGAAACCGTCTAACAGCAGTAAACAGCCGGCCGCTGGCCAGCGGTCGGCGGTACGAGGATCGAAAAGGAACAGCAAGCTGAACGGGAAACGGGCTGATGGTAGGCACATCACGCCCGAGGCAAAGGACGAAAAGGTCGTCGACCACGCATTCGACGAGGTAAACGGCGGCAGCCTAGCGAGCGACGAGGGCCAAGAGCTTCCTGCGGACGTGAATCGGCAACATGCCGCTGTTTGGGCCGCAATGGATGATCCCGTACGCATGTATCTGATGCAAATGGGACGGATTCCCCTTCTTAGTCGCGACGAGGAGGTCGCAGCGGCCAAAGAAATCGAGCGTACCAGAGCCCTCTATCGCCACAGCATGCTGGCAACGGATTTCGCAATAGAAGGCGCCATCGAAATCCTGGAGCAGGTGCGCGACGGAGAACTCCGCTTGGACCGTACCGTCGAGGTGTCTGTCACGAACACGGCAGAGAAGAAGCGAACATTGCGACGATTGGGGCCCAACGTGAAAACGTTGCGCGAACTGGTCACCCGTAACCGCAGAGACTATTTCATCGCCATTGACAAACAGCGGCCGAGGCGCGAACGCAGAACGGCCTGGGCATCGTTGGTACGACGGCGAAACCGGGCTGTCCGCCTTGTCGAAGAAATGAACCTCCGGACGAATCGCCTTCAGCCCCTGTTTGACCAACTGGCCGAAATCTCCGCGCGGATGGATTCTCTGAAATCACAAATCCACGAGGCGGAACAAGGGGGTGAATGCTGCGACGGACGGAGCGTCGACGAGTTGCGCGAGGAGCTGCAAGGTCTTATGCGACTGACCTTCGAAAGCCCGGCAACATTGCGTCGCCGTGTACAGCAGACGGTCGAGAAACGCCGGGATTATGACGAAGCCAAGCGAACGCTGTCCGCCGGTAATCTTCGTCTGGTTGTCTCGATCGCCAAGAAGTACCGCAACCGGGGCATCGGTTTCTTGGATCTGATCCAAGAAGGCAACGCCGGATTGATGCGGGCCGTGGATAAGTTCGAACACGCTCGCGGCTACAAATTCTCGACGTATGCCACTTGGTGGATCCGGCAGGCCATAACACGCGCCATTGCCGATCAGAGCCGTACGATCCGGGTTCCCGTGCACATGATCGACACGATGAGCAAGGTGCGCAACGTTTCTCGCGACCTGCTCCAGGAACTCGGCCGTGAACCGACGGCCGAAGAGACGGCGGACCGCGCCGGGCTGCCGCTGGAGGACACGAAGTGTATCCTCAAAATGTCGCGCCAGCCGCTATCGCTCGACCAGCCCGTAAGCGACCACGACGACAGCTATTTCGGAGAATTCCTGGAAGACCATCGCGATGAAGATCCGTTGCGCGAGACAAATCGGGAAGCGTTGAAGCGACGCATCGAAGAGGCGATGGCTGGTTTGAATTACCGCGAACGAGAGATTCTGCGAATGCGGTTTGGCCTGGCGGACGGCTACTCCTACACACTGGAAGAAGTGGGCAAAGTATTCTCGGTGACTCGCGAACGCGTTCGGCAAATCGAATCGAAGGCGGTGCGCAAGTTGCAACAACCGTACCGAGCCCGCCGTCTGGCAAGCTTTGTCGAGGGCGTTGACATCCCCGTGGTCGATCAGATCTGACGGGCCTATCAGGTCCGTCAGAAGGCAGGAATATTCGTGGCAGGAAAATGTGGATGTGGTATTCCCGCCACAAATATTCCTGCCTTCCTGTTTCTTGCCTCCCCGGTCGGAGTGCGCTGGGTCGGGAATCGACTGAAGCCTGAAGCGCAAGCGAAGAAACGAATTGCGCCATTGGATCTTCGCTTGCGCTTCAGGCTTCCATTCCCACGCTCTGGCCGCTTCACGAGTGCATCACTTGGCCGCCATCCACATTGATGGTTTGCCCCGTGATGTTCTCGGCTCTGGACGATGCCAGGAACGCGGCTACGGCAGCAACGTCCTCGGGCGTCTGCCAGCGGCCCAGCGGTGACACGTGACGGATCTTGTCCTCAGCCCACTCGTCGTACGACCGCCGTTTGTCTTCCGGTTGCTGGTCGTGCCACGCCTGCCACACAGAGCGATTCAGTGGCGTCTTGATCATTCCAGGGGAGATCACGTTCACTCGGATATTGTGTGGCGCGAGATCTTTGGCCGCACATTGGGCGAAATTGACCACCGCCGCCTTGGCCGCACTGTATGGCGGATCGGTCTGCGATCCGATCTGCGCCGCCACCGAGGCGAAAAACAGAAACGTGCCGCATCGTGCTTCGATCATGGCCGGAGAAAACGCGTGGGCCGCGTTTACCGGTCCCATGACGTTCACTCGCAAGACCCGCTCCCAATCGGCGGGCTCCAAGTTCCAGAACGGAAAGCCGTACTTGCCCGATCCTACCCCGGCCGCAACGACCACGTGATCGCAACGGCCAAAGTCGGCCAGCACTGACCCGGCCATCTGCTCGACAGCTCGAAAGTCGGCCACATCGGCTTGATATCCGATTGAGCGAACGGACTGATCGCGTTCCATTTCGGTAGCCAAGTCCGTCACGCCCGGGTCAATATCAGCCAACGCCACATTGGCCCCTTCGCTCGCCAACTCATTCGCGATGGCGCGCCCGATCCCACTAGCCGCCCCAATGACGACGGCGACTTGGTCGGCAAGTTGCAGATCCACAGTTCTTGACTCCTCGGTTCAACGTCGACAACTTCACAGAATGGACGAAACGATCTTCCTCCGTTCTTCCGTCAAGTGACCTATTTTGGGCAAATTGACGGTCGCGGAAAGCCCACTGCCCACGAGCCAGCTATCCATACTGCCGGCAATGGACTGCACTATGCTTGCCGCCAGCGTGCGAATTTGCGATCATTCGACAGTCGCTTAACGTAAACTTAATTGGTCGCAGAGAGAGAACACAAATGTCCGCATTCCCCGATGTCGAGAAGATCGTCTATCAAGGTCCCGATTCCAAGAACCCGTTAGCCTTCCGCTGGTACAACGAGGATGAAGTGGTGGAAGGCACCTCGATGAAGGACCATTTTCGTTTCAGCGTCGTTTACTGGCATACGTTCCGTGGTACCGGGGCAGATCCTTTTGGCCCAGGAACAATGTACCGGCCGTGGGAAGACGGGACGGATTCGGTCGAAAACGCCAAGAATCGTGTACGCGCGGCGTTCGAGTTCATGGAAAAACTGGGGGCTCCGTACTACGCATTCCACGATCGTGACGTCGCACCTGAGGGCGCCAATCTAGCCGAAACGAACAAGAACCTGGACGAAGTCGTTGCCGTGATGCAGGAGGAGCAGGAACGTACGGGCATCAAACTGCTCTGGGGTACGGCAAACCTGTTCAGCAATCCTCGATACATGCACGGCGCTTCGACAAGCTGCAATGCAGACGCTTTCGCATTCGCAGCCGCTCAGGTGAAGAAATGTTTGGAGGTGACCAAGGAACTGGGCGGAGTGAACTACGTGTTCTGGGGCGGCCGCGAGGGTTACCAGAATCTGCTCAACACGGATATGAAGCGGGAACTGGATCACATGGCCCGTTTCATGCACTTGGCCGTCGATTACGCCAAAGAGATCGACTTCACGGGCCAATTCCTCATCGAGCCGAAACCGAAGGAGCCCACAAAACACCAGTACGATTCGGACGCGGCGGCCTGTATCAATTACCTCCGCGCTTACGACCTGTTGGATCACTTCAAACTGAATATCGAGACCAATCACGCGACGCTGGCCGGCCACACGATGATGCACGAATTGGATTACGCCGGCCATCAAGGAGCGCTCGGTTCGATCGATGCGAATACCGGCGACCTGATGCTGGGCTGGGACACGGACCAATTCCCCACGAACTACTACCTGACCGCGGAAGTGATGCTGATCCTGTTGAAGTACGGCGGTTTGGCACCGGGCGGCGTGAACTTCGACGCAAAGGTGCGTCGTGAAAGCTTCGAGCCCATCGACTTGTTCCACTCTCACGTCGGTGGCATGGACGCATTCGCACGCGGCCTGAAGATCGCCGCCGACATCCGCGCTGACGGAGAGTTGGACGCGTTTGTGAAGGAGCGTTACGCGAGTTGGGACACCGGCATTGGTGCCGAGATCGAATCCAACACCGCCGATTTCAAGTCGCTCGAAGCGTACATGCTACAGAAAGGCGACATCGAACCCAACGTGAGCGGCCGGCAAGAGATGCTGGAGAACGTGTTCAACCGGTACATGTGAGCTGAGTGTCGGTTCATGCGTTCAGGCTGAAGTGGGGCTGTTGCTGCGGTCCGTTCTTCAAGGCTTGCCCCGGTTCAGCCAGGTCCAATCCACTCGCTCCTAGGCGTTGGACAGATCTGCCTTCCAAGGTTCTGGAAAGCCCTGCCAGGTTTGCATGTACGTTTCCTCCAGCGGCACGTTGACGTACCATTCAGCATCGAGAAACAACGGCATGTCCGGCAGGATAGCACCGGCGGAAAGTGGCTCGACGTAGGCTGTCGGTAAGGGCTCGGCACGGTACGAGACCAAGGTCAATGGCTGGTCTTCCGGCGCAGCGGGGCAGACTCCGAAGAGGTACTCCCAAACGGCACCATGGATGCCCCCGAGATCCAACAACCCTGGCGGATGCAGGTCGATCACCATCACGTGTATGCTGCTTTCCAGAGCCGTTGCGACCTTGTGAAGAAACTGGTCGAAGCGGCGACGGCTGTCCTTGTTGGAATGCGACACGATTTCCACCAGAGACACGATCCGATCGCCGTCCGACGATCGGATGGCCAAGCGATCCTGCTTGCGGAGGTACAGCGATTGCTCCGCCTCGTGTGTGATGCTGACCTGAGGGGGATGATCCTGTATGGCGACAACGCCCTCGGCGGACTGCCATTCCGTGCCGCGTTCCGGCTCAGGCGACTGCTGCAGCGCGAGCACGTCGGGTTCGATGTCACCGGCCACCTGCTCTCCCGCGGCGTAAAAGCCGGGTGGCAACACCCCTCCATTCAGTCGATCGCTCAATCTGTAGATCCACGAGTTGTGAAAGTGATGGAACTTCCCGGCGCGAACGTGGCTCCAGTCATGAACGGGCATTGGAGGTCTCCAATTCTGGGGACGAGCGGATCCGGGCTATGCCTCGCGCTATTATATCACGAGGGATGATAATATCGCACCCATTACACGCTATCTTGACCGGATGCGTTTGACCGAATCAACACCGAGGTCCGATTCGGTCTTTGCCTACCCACGCTCGCAGGGCCTCGGGAATCATTACCGAGCCGTCGGCTTGTTGGTTGTTCTCCAGGACAGCGATGATTGCACGGCTTACCGCGACGGCCGTGCCGTTGAGCGTGTGCACGAACCGAGTGCCCTTTTCGCCCTTCTTCTTGAAACGTGATTTCAGGCGTCGCGCTTGGTAATCCGTACAGTTCGACGTGCTGGTGATCTCTCCCCACTCGCCGCCTTCGCCGCGACCCGGCATCCAGGCTTCGAGGTCGAACTTTCGGTAGGCTGGTCCCCCGAGATCGCCCGTGGCCGTATCCACGACGCGATATGGAACGCCTAAGCCGTCGAACAGCCGACACTCCAGGTCGCACAGTTGATCGTGCATCGCGTCGCTTTGGTCGGGCAGCGTGAAAGCGAACATTTCGACTTTGGTGAACTGATGGACGCGATAGATGCCGCGCGTCGCGCGGCCGTGTGCGCCGGCTTCGGTGCGGAAACAGTGGCTGGTGCCGCACAGCTTGATGGGCAACTGGTCGGCATCCAGCGTCTGATCGGCGTACATGCCGCCCAGCGTAATCTCCGCGGTGGCTACCAAGCTGATGTCGGCGTTCTCGATGCTGTAGATCTGCGTCTCCGGGCCGCGAGGGTTGAAGCCAATGCCCGAGATGATCTCGTCGCGGGCCAAATCGGGCGTCACCACCGGCGTGAAACCTTCGCCGATCAGCAGGTCCAACGCGTATCGCTGCAATGCTAACTCCAACAACACGGCTTCGTTCTTGAAGAAGTAGAAGCCGTGGCCGGTTGTGCGAGCGCCGGCCTCCAGGTCCAACAGGTCCAATTTCTCGCACAGCTCCACGTGATCCAGTGGCTCGAAATCAAATTCGGGCGGTTCGTGTTTTCCGCGGCGCAACTCCAGGTTTGCCTTGTCGTCGGCGCCGACTGGGGCGTCTGGATGCGTGACGTTGGGAATCGTGATTTGAATTTCCAGTATTTCCGCATCCAGGCGGCCGTGATCGGCTTGAGCAGCGTCTTTCTGCTGCCGCAATCTGCGTCCTTCTTCCTTGCGTGCCTCGCGCTCGTCGGCATCCTTGGCTTTGCCGATGGACTTGGAGACTTCGTTTGCCTTCCGGTTCAACTCTTGAACCTGCTGCTGCATCTCGCGCCGCTCGGTCTCCAGCGAGACCAACCGCTCGACGTCCGTGTCGATACCACGGTTTGCACAGTTCTGCCCAACTTGCTCAACGTTCTCGATAATGAACTTTCTATCCAACATGGCAATTATTGGCCGATCTTGCTTAGTTCTTCCCACAAATGCGCGCTGGCCTTGATCCCACGGTGGAAGTCGGCCAGACAAAACTTCTCGTTGGGGCCGTGCGTGTTGTCGTCATCCAGCCCCCACCCCAGCAGTAGCGTATCGACTCCGAGCTTTTCGGAAAAGGCGGTGACAATCGGGATTGATCCGCCCTCGCGGATGAACACGGGCTGGCGGCCGAACCCTCGTTCGATGGCTCGCGATGCGGCGGCGATGTACGGACTGTCCAACGAGACAAGCACGCCAGGACATGAGTGCATATCGATCAGTTCCATTTTGATACCCGGCGGGCAGAGCTCCGATAGCATCTGCCCGAGATTCCCCGCGATTTTCCGTGCATCTTGATTCGGAACCAATCGGAAGCTGAACTTGGCGCCGGCCTCGGCCGGCAAAGCAGTTTTGGCTCCTTCGCCTTGATAGCCGCCCCAAACGCCGTTCACATCGCACGTCGGCCGAGCCCAGCGGCGTTCGAGCGTCGAGTAGCCCTGTTCGCCAGTCACACCGTCGACGCCGATCTGCCGCATGAACGCAGCCTCGTCGAAAGGCAATTCTGCGAATTGGCTGCGTTCCTGATCGGAGAGCGGTATCACATCGTCATAGAAGCTCGGGATCTGCACAACGCCGTTTTCGCCAATCAGAGCGGCTATCATACGCGCCAGCGTGTTTGCCGGGTTCGTGACCGCACCGCCGAACGTTCCGGAATGCAATTCCTGTTTGGGGCCCTTCAAATGCAGCTCGAAATAAGCGATGCCCTTCAGCCCGTAGGTGATCGCCGGCTGGCCAGGGCCGAACTGCGACATGTCGCTGATCACGACCACGTCGCACGCGAGCTTTTCGGGTGATTGATCGAGCAGGCGGCATAACGCTTCGCTGCCAACTTCTTCCTCGCCTTCGATCAGGAACTTCAGTCGGACGGGCAGTTTGCCTTCGGTCTGGAGCCACGTCTGAGCGCTCTTGACATGAGTCAGCATCTGACCCTTATCGTCCGTAGCGCCGCGTGCGTACACGTTTCCGTCACGCACGGTCGGTTCGAACGGTGGCGAGAGCCATTGATCCAGTGGATCCGGAGGCTGAACGTCGTAGTGACCATACACCAAAACGGTCGGCGCGCCGGGCACCGGAGCAGATTCAGCATAGATGATTGGGTTTCCGCCGTTTTCGATCAACTCGGTCGACATGCCAAGACCGGCCATGTGGTCAACCAGCCACCCTGCGGCACGCCGCACATCTTCGCCATGTTGACTATCTGTGCTGATGCTGGGAATCCTCAGCAGATCGTACAGGTCGTTCTCGAACTGCTCTCGCTGCTGGTCCAGGTATTGATCTAGATTTGACATGGCTCTACCACCTTTTGATCCTTCTAACTACCGGTCAGGTTGCTACAATATAGTGAGCCGGGCCTGATGCGACCATTCCCTTCGCGTTCTGGCCTGCGGATTTTCGTCCGAAACCCAAGAGAAAGGGAAGCCTGTTGGCCGAGAAAAGCAACGCTGCGGTGGCTGAGCCCGCTGAGGACACAAGTGTCGAGCGGCGGGAGCAGGAACGCCAGAAGCCAAAACAGCAACCTCGGTATCACGTCATCCTGTGGGACGACGATGATCATACATACGAGTATGTGATCCGAATGATGAAGGAGCTGTTTGGCCACACCACCGAGAAGGGTTTCCAAATCGCCGAGCAGGTCGACAACGGCGGGCGGGCGATCTGCCTGACCACGACGCGAGAGCACGCAGAATTGAAACGCGACCAAATCCACGCCTACGGAAAAGACGCGCTGATTGGCAGGTGCCAGGGTTCGATGTCGGCGTCGATCGAACCCGAGACGGGGTAGTGCCGCGAGTTTCTTGTTCTGTAGGTTGGGCATTCCTGCCCGATCCCAAGCAGACGGGCAGGAATGCCCATCCTACGTGCGAATCTCCATTTGGCGCTGGACTACACCTTCACGCTATTGACATCTGGGTCCTCTTCCAGCGTCGGCACGGCGATCTCGGCGATCAGTTCGCTCAGAGTGTACTCCGCGGTCACTTTGCGCAGACGGCTTTCTGGTCTCAGAATCAGTCGATGGGTCAGTACAGATGGGGCCACTCGTTTCACGTCGTCGGGCAGTACGTACTTTCTGCCCCGGATTGCCGCCATGGCCTGGGAGGTGCGAAAAAGGGCAATCGAAGCGCGGGGACTTCCGCCCAACGCAAGATCTTCGTGATCTCGCGTATCGTGGACGATCTGCATCAAGTACTGCCGCACTTTGTCGTCCACGTGCACGTTCCGTACCGCTTGCTGACAGGCAAGCAACTCGTCCGCCGATGCCACGGGTTGGAGCTTTTCGAGCGGATGGCCGTGTTGCAGCATGGCGAGCATCTTCAGTTCCTCGTCCATCGTGGGATACCCCAGGCTGAACCGCATCAGAAAGCGATCAAGCTGCGCTTCGGGCAATGGAAACGTCCCTTCATGGTCGACCGGGTTCTGCGTGGCGATGACCAGGAAGGGTGGGGTCAGGGTGTGGGTCACGCCGTCCACGGTCACGCGCCGCTCGGCCATGGCCTCGAGCAACGCGGCCTGCGTTCGCGGCGTCGCGCGATTGATCTCGTCGGCCAGCACCAACTGGGCGAAAACCGGACCGGGGCGGAATTCGAATTCGCTGACCTTCTGGTTGAAGATGGACGCTCCGGTCACGTCCGTCGGCAGCAGATCCGGCGTGCACTGGATACGTTTGAATGAGCATCCGACACTGCGCGAAAGCGCCCGGGCCAGCATCGTTTTGGCCACTCCCGGCACGTCTTCCAGCAATATGTGGCCCTCGCAGAACCAGGAGACCAGGGACAGGATCAATTGCTGACGCTTGCCCACAATCACCTGTTCCACATTCGTGATGATCTTCTTCGCGGTTCCCGTTACGTCGGCCATGAATTGTACCTCTTCCGCGTGCGTTGACTGTTCAGGCCGGGTCCCTACAATGGGATATCCCATAAACAACGAATGATATTTGACCCCTTGCCCCCGCGAGCGAAGAGATCCACATGACTTTTCGGTCCTTGACCGCCTTGCCGGTGTACAACGAAGTACGATTCGTCGACGACGTCCTTGACGAAGTCTGCCGGTATGCCTCGGAAGTCCTGGTTGTGGACGATGGTTCGACCGACGGGACTTCCGAGTTGCTTGCGGCTCGCAATGATATAAGTGTTATGGCTCATCCGGAGAATCGCGGCTACGGGGCCGCACTGATAAGTGCCTTTCAGTTTGCCATTGAAAACGAGCATGATTGTATCGTTACGATCGACTGTGACGGTCAGCACGAGCCACAACGGATACCCGAATTCGTCGAAGCTTGCCGTGGCGTTGACATCGTGTCAGGCAGCCGCTACCTGAAGAGTTATGCGGGAGACAGCGAACCGCCAGCCGCCCGCCGCGAAATCAATCAACAAGTAACTGCCGAACTCAACCGGCGTCTGGGACTCAGTTTGACCGATGCGTTCTGCGGTTTCAAGGCTTATCGCGTCGCGTCGTTGAAGCGGCTTCGTTTAGCCGAACCCGGCTATGCCATGCCGCTGGAGTTCTGGGTCCAGGCGGTGGCCGCCGGTTTGACGATCGTAGAACTCCCGGTTCCGCTAATCTACCTGGACGAAGCCAGGTCATTCGGCGGTGCCTTGGACGACTCTACTACGCGGCTGGACCACTACTACGAAGTGTTGGACCGCAGTATCCAGGCGGCTGGGATGTCCGGATTCTTGGAGCGGGTTGGCGAAACCGTGCCAACGCCGGGTACAGACCTGGAGGTCCGTCCTACAGGACTTCCGAGTTAGATGTTACACTCGGGCAATAGTCCAGTTTCACCACGCAGCGTTAGCAGCCTGTCGATGCCCGTCGCACCCGTGTACAAGTCATTTCGCGTTCCTCGCGGGCACGGCGAGTCCCTGATCGATCCGCCGCTGGATCAGGCGAAATCGCTGCTCGACTCGAATCGCCGGCAGTGGGACAAGTACGATTGCGACCTACAAGGTCGCCCGTTACGTCAACTGATCCAGGATGCGCGCCACGATTTCCTGACCCAAGCGCAGCGCTACACGACCGCCTATCGCGATGTGGATCGGCCGGTTCGCTTAGATGGGCCTATCATTTTGGCGGGACACCAACCGCAGTTGTTTCATGCCGGCGTCTGGTTCAAGGATTTCGCTCTGTCGTCCCTTGCTGATCGTTTGCAGGCGAATGCGGTCAATCTTCTTGTCGACAACGATATTTTGCGCAGCCCATCGATTCGCGTCCCAGCCGGTCCGCCGTCCAACCGGCACATCGCCACGATCGCGTTTGACCGAACCGTTGAGGCAATTCCGTACGAGGAACGTCCAATCGTGGACGAGGCCCGCTTTGCGTCGTTCGGCGATCGCGTCGAGCGAACCGTGGCGGACCTTGTGTCCGATCCGCTGATACGCAAATTGTGGCCGGCTGCCGTCGAAGCGTCTCGAAGATGCCCCAATGTCGGTTACTCGATCGCCGTGGCTCGTCATCGTTTGGAGGGCCGCTGGGGCCAGAGCACGCTGGAACTGCCGTTGAGTGCTGTCTGTCAAACGGATGCCTTCTGTTGCTTCACGGCCCACTTGCTGTCTAACTTGGCCCGGTTTCACGAGATTCACAACACTTCGCTGAAGGAATATCGCCGCAGTCATCGGATTCGCAGCCGTTCACACCCGGTGCCGGACCTGGCGGTCGACGGCCAGTGGCTGGAAGCTCCATTCTGGGTGTGGACCGGCGAATCACCTCATCGCGAGCGTCTTTTCGTGCGATCCGGCAGGGATGGCCTGGAATTAACAGATCGTCGCCAAGTTCGCATCCGCCTGAAACTGTCCGTCGACGCCAAAGCCGGTTGCGCCCGCGAGCAACTCCACGGTTTCGCCGCCGAAGGGGTCAAAATCCGCCCTCGCGCGCTCATCACGACGATGTACGCACGGCTGGTGCTCGGCGACCTGTTCCTGCACGGAATCGGCGGTGCAAAGTACGATCAACTTACCGATGCGATCATCCAACGGTTCTTCGACGTGCGGCCACCGGAGTTCATGACACTTTCGGCGACTGCGTTGTTGTTCGGAGATGGGTCGCAGGGTATTCGCAACGATCTGCGTCGGACAAAGCACCTGTTGCGCGAGTTCCGCTTTCATCCCGAGCGGCACGTGACACGGTCGCTTGAAGTCGAGCGACTGGTCGCAGAGAAAAACGAATGGATACAAACGCAACTACCACGAGGACATCGCAAGGAGCGACACCAGAACATCGAACGCGTCAATCTTGCTCTTCAGGGCTTCCTTTCGCCTAAAGAGGTGGAAGCTTCCGGCACGCTTGATCGCTTGGCGATCGAGCTACGGCGGGAACTGCCGTTCGCCTCACGTGAATTCTCATTTTGTCTCTTTTCTGAGGAAACTTTACGCCCACTCCTACTGGACCTTTCCCGCGCAGCACCTTAATCTATCCGCTCAGAGGGAACGAGGAGGACGGATCGGAATAACCGAGAGGAAGGATTCGGGGCAATGAGTTA
>CAZURK010000379.1:0-12980 GCA_964623055.1 uncultured Pirellulaceae bacterium | reverse complement strand
CCTTCCCTCCCTTGCGGAGGCTGTGATCGAGGGTGGTCAATACGACGCCGTTCGGCATGTCGGCGAACAGGCACTTCTCGACGAGAATGCCCACATTCTCCGGCCTGCCAAGGGCTCCCTCGTAGTGGGACTTGAGGTCCAGGCCACAGCAGCCCAGGCGGCGGAAGATACAGTTTCGGATGACCGCGTCGTTGAGACCGCCCGTGGTGTCGATGCCGTCGCGGCAGGCATCCTGGAAGACGCAGTCCTCCACCAGAATACCATCGGCACCACCCTTGATGCAGTCGCAGCAGGATTTCTCGATCAGGCAATTCCGAAAGACCAGGTCCTTGCCGCTGATGACAACCGTCCAGAAGCCGCCGATGATGTGACAGCCGATGACCTTCGGCTGATTGCAGTTGCCAAGTACGATGTGGTGGGAGATCATGCCCTCCAGCCGACAGTTCTTGATCAGGATATTGTTCTTGCCGGAAGCATTGATTGCTCTCTTGTCAAAGAAGTCCAGCCCGTGCTTATAGCTGCGCCCGCCCAGTTCGGGCGTGTTCATGTAGGTGATCGTGAGGTTGTGCAGCGTATTGCTGTGGCCTAGTTCCAGAAATGGTCTGCCGTTGCTCTTTGCGTCGGTGACCTCGAATCCGGCCCCCTTCACCGCGGAGAGGGTGAAGTGGTCGGGCAGCTCGTGGGTGCCGCTGATCCGGTAGGTGTGATCCAGGACAAGTTCGTCACCCGATCTGAGTTTACCGCTTTCCAGCAGCTTGGCGAGTTCCTCGGTGACTTCTTGATCCGCCGCCCAGCCGAACTCCGACGAGCGATGAACCGCCGCTTGCACCGGCAACGCGCACACTAGACCGACCAGCAAAACAGTTGCGATTTTCATGACGTTTGACCTTATTCTCAAGATCTTCCAAATAGCACATCACAGAGAGCGATAGCAAACTTGATTTCCCACAGACCAGAGCCTAAGCAGTAGAGGTTATGCACTGCGATTTTCTCCATGAGCAGCAAGAGAATGGTTAGCGGCGGCCCAGTTCCCGCAAATGTCGGGTTACGCCTGTCGTGAAATCCGCCTCGGCTTGGTCGGTAAAAGGCGACACGTTCGGCTCATAGCCACCCTCGGCAAAAGCTGCTTTCGTGGGCAAGTACAACAACGAGCCGTTGGTGAGCCCGAAGTAGAAGGTGTTCGCGAAGGGGGACGCGTTTCGCACGTCTACCGCGATCTGGCTGAAGAGTTCCAGTGGCGCCGCCCAAATGATGGTGTCGTCGTTGATGGTCAGGCTGTAGACCGGCACGCGCACCTGCGCGGCGCCTTGCTCCGAGACCGACGCGTACTCGGCCAATTCGTCGGGCCACCCTAATCCGGCCCGGCGTGGTGTCTCGATCACCGTCTTCCCAATGGAAAAGGCCACGTCGGCCGAGGTTTCCGCGATTGATTCGTTCACGCTGATGATACACTCGCGCAGAAGCGTTTCGCATTCCCGCAAGCGAGGGTGGTTGAAGTCCGAGCCCACGCTGTACAGGGGCGCCACGTCGCCCTCGGCGCCGTTGATGAATAACATGGGCGCTCCAAGTTTTCGCTCCACATATTCGCTGACGAATCCCGGCACGTCGCCGCTGATGAGTCGATTTCTTCCTCCCAGGGCCGTGGCGTGGATGGCGTGATTGGCAATCAAACCGATGAGTTCGCCGTTGCGCCGTTCCAGCCGAATCAGGCCGAGTTGGCGGTCCACCGCCCCGTCGGGATTCACGCCCAAGACGGTCCGCCCATCGGCAGTTCGCTGACGGCGGTTCACATTGGCGCGGGCCGTGCCCGAGCCAACACCCAAGCGTGCGGGTTCCAGCCGCGACCGGGCATCCTGGATTCCCTTCACCAAGACATCCGTCACCCTGGCCCAATAGGCCGTATCGTGTTGAATCGAGAACCGATCGCCAAGGGTTCCGGCGAAAAGTCGGCCCATGTTCTGCGGCCCCACGTGGGGCGCCGAATGGGTGTGGGTGGTCGACCACCAGACCCGCTCCGGCTTGATCTCCGTTTGGCGTTGGAGTTTCTTCTGGAAGGAATGATAGAAGGATGGGGAGATGGTGCAGATGTCCGTTGATACGAGGAAGAACGTTGCGGCGCCATCGTCCATGGCGACGATGCGATGGTAGATCCGGTCATGCACGCCCTCCGACTGACGTGGACCGTAGCCTTGAAGCCACTGGGGTGTGTCCGGCGTAATATCCACTTTTACGCAGGCGGCGCGGAATTGCCCGGGCACTGCGGGATCGGCCATCGCCTGCATAGACGGATTAGCGATCGCGATGACCAACAAACCGGCCAGCATCCTGAAACGATGGACTCTTTCCCAGATTCTGGCATACATCGCCCCGGGCTGGATAGGATCGGCAGCGCTGACGACGGTCGCAACAAGGGGCAGGAGCCCAACCGGACTCAGACGGATGCAGGCTGTCAATCGCCATCTCATTGGCGGAAATCCTCCGTGGTGGCCAGTCGCCATGTCTTCCCGCGGTCGGCCGAGACAATGACTGTCAGCTCGCTGGGTGGCGCACTGTAGAACTGGTACTTGGCCGGCTGATGCTCGAAGCTTCCCAGCGGTAGCTCGGGGTTTCCCTCCAGGAACGGCTTCTGGCGATCCGGCCACATGTAGACCGCGGCGTAGTACTCATCCCGGAACAAGCACAGGGCCGCGCTCTGCGTCCAGTAGCACAGGAAGAGCCGCTGTCGCTGCGGGGCGAGTGTCAGCTTGTGATAATACACATGGTAGTAGTAATCCTTCCACGCCGTCTGCGGGCCGTCCGAGAGCAGAGCCAGTGTGATCAGCTCGCCGGTCGCGACCTCCGATCGCGCCCAGAAGCTGAGCGACTTCACGCCGCGCCAGTCGTGCGGGATGTCCTGCGTGTGGATCGTCGGGAACTGCGGGTGGTTTGCCCAGCGCCCCGCGAGTCGTCCCTGCTTGACGTGATCTCCGCTCAACTTCACGCCCGCCGCCAGCTCCGTCAGGGCCATGGTGCGAGCGGCCCAGATCTCCTCAGGCTTGAACTCCGTGAACAGCTCCGGCGCGGCGCTGAGCCAGACGCCTTCGATCTCGAAGCCCATAGCCGGCGTGGCAGGCGGGGCGGCACGTGCTGCGCCGCAGATGACCAGCAGGGCTAACAGGGACAACTCCAGCCGTTTCATGGATCTCCTTTTGCCAACTCTCTCATGGCTCTGGTCACCGCCCGCCGGGGAAGCCGGGTACGACTTCTCGAAACCAACTCTAGGAATCTCACACCACGTCAGGCTCCGCGGATCGCGACCTCGGCCATGCGGCCTTCGAGGTTGGCGAAGCCGTCCGAGCGGCCGCCAACGAACAGGTCTTTGCAACCCTTGGGGCGCGTAATCGACACTCTGCCCGAGATGATCGGTTTGTCCGCGCCGCCTAAGTAGACGGCCACTTCCTCGCCGCAGCGCTTCAGGCGGACGTGATACCAGGTCTTGGGTTCGATGAGGGGACCGCCCGACAGGACCTCGTTTTTCTCGTCGCCGTTGAAAAAGAAGAGTCGACCGGCGGCGTCCTTTTCGGCCGCGGTGCCGGCGATTCCCAGGTGGTCGCCAGGGCAGGTTTCTGTACTGCAAACGGTCAATGCGATTTTCTCTTGCGCGGATTCCAGCGACCAACGGGAGCGGATTTTCACGTCCGAGCGATAGCTCGAATTTGGTTGGCGGCACTGCCGCCCTGCGCCGTCGGGTCCCAGCGACAGGAGGTATCCGGTCACGCTTCGGTTATCGTTGGGCAGCCCGTTCCAGAAGAAGAACTCGGCCTCGTAGTCGCCGGGCAGATCGACCTCGGCCTTCATTCTCCCGCCTACGAACTGCACCGCCCGGGGCTTCTCGCCGCCGGTGCGTAGGTCGTCGCGGTCCGGTCCGTCGAGGTAGAATGCGTAGCCGGTCTCGTACGTGCCGTGGTTGTTGTTGCCCGAGGCGTCAAACGCTCGCTTGCCTTCGATCTCACCTAGTCGCCAGTAGGCAACGGGGTTGCCCTCAAGAATTCGCTTTGCGAACGAGCCTTGCGAAGGCTGGCACGGGCGGGGTTTTCGACCGGTCAACTCCTCGAACATATCGAGGAGCGTATCGACGAAGATCGTCTCGGTGTCGTTTTGAGTCATCGAGTGCCGAGCGGGCCAGCAGTTGTAGCCGCCCAGCGGTCGCAGTTCCGGAGGCGGGATGTACGCGAGGAAGCCGTTGGCAAGTTCGATGTTGAACATGTCGGCAAGCGGGCACTTCTGCTTCAGCTTCAGCCCGCTGATGGCATACACCTCGGCCGGCATGGCGGCGATGCCCAACTCGCCGATGCGGATGGCCTGCAGCTTGGGGGTCGCGCCCCGCATCTTCCTGAGAAGCATGACTTCGCGTGCGTAAACTTCTTCCCTGGAGCGAGGATCGCGCCCGTCCATTTCGGCGAGAATCTTGTCGGCCCAGACTTCGATCTCCTTATCGACGCGCAGGAAATCGATCGGCACTTGCCGCTGGGTCACACCGAGCGGTAGGTCGTCGTGAAACTCGATCCGTTCGTACGCCCTCAAGGCGGCGTTGGCTACGTTCTGGGCGTATTGTTGGCGGGAAATCGACTTGCGAGGATTCGCGTAGTCCTGCCACTGCTGGTCGCCGCTGGTGCCGTGCGACATCATGGCGATGAACGACTCGTCGCCGTCGGCCAGCGTCCTTGAGATGATGCGGGCAAAGTCGCCGTTGTAGTCGGCCGAGATCGGCGATCCTCCGAAATAGTGCATCGAGTAGTTGGCCAGCAGGGCCATCGGCTTGCCGTCGGCCGTCTGCACCGCCAGCACCGAGACTTCCGGATCGGCCGGGCCGCAGGGGCCAATGTACTGCGGATTCTGGTAGCCCGGGTGCATCATCGCTCGGACGTTCCGCCGTCCCGTCGGATCGGTACCGATACAATCGGGTCGCCGAATGAACACGCGGCAGTACGTGCCTTCGGGATAGTCCTCACCCGACCATCCCACCTTCGCTGGCTGGAGGTTGGCCGCTGCCTTCTCGATGCACTCGACCAGTCTGCCCGGCACGAAGGCAGAGTAGTCGGGATCGGCCTTCGTGCCGAGCGCGCTGATGAGAGCCCCGCCCGCGTGCGTGTGCGTCGCCGAGATCATCATGTTCTTGGCCGGGATGCCGGTGGACTTGGCCGCCGCCGTTCGTACCTGCTCGTCGATCGAATTGGGTATGGCAATCGTGTCGGCCACCATCAGGACGAGTTTCGTGCTGCCGTCATCAAGCACGAGGCACCGGGCGAACAGAGGATCGTTCACCCGACTGGCGGACCGACTCAGAAAGCCTCCGCAAACCAGAACGGGAAACTTCTGCGGCGTGATATCGACCTGAGCGGTGCCCGCGCGAAGTGTTTTGCCGTCGGTAGACTGGCCAGCCAGGCCCGCGACCGTCGGTGCCACGCCGCCCAGGCAACCTAACCCGGCCACAGAAGTCTGGCGGAGGAATTCACGACGACTTGAGAGGCGTTTCATGGCGGCATTCCTGCTGAGAGGTGGCAAGTGGTTTGTGCGTATTCAGTAGCATAACACAGACAAGAAGTACAGACTGTGTACCCGCCTCAAAATACTCCCGTCATCGCGCGCGGATGAACTGATGCCGCACTACGAACAGTGGTGTGCAGTCATGCACGCAGGCAACGCAAACGGGCAATGAAACGGCGCCTCCGGCGGACGTGTAATCGGACCGCCCGAATCAAAAAAGCTGTCTTGACGACCTCTTGAGATGAGGACGGACAATCGTTACTAAACAAGGCCGAATCAGTGCAACATCCTCTGGCTGCTAACTGCATCGGTCGATGTGACCGAAGCGAGTTGGCCCAGCTAGTCTTCAGATCCCCGTGCTCTCAACTCCAGAGCCTTGCGGCCAGCTTCCGTGATCGAGTATCGCAAGGGAATCACGGCACGGCCGAACGCGTCGCGAACGGTGGAAATGAGTCCCTTTCCCTCAAGTCCTCCGCCTTGCACACCGCCATCCACCCGGGTAGCTGCCCCGAGGAGCTTGCTCCACCCTTTCTCGCCCATCCCGGTCCTCTGGCGTATCTGCTGGCGAGTAAGCTCAGCACCATCCCGAAGTGCAGTTAGGACCCTGATCTCGTTGCCGCTAAGCCCTGCGGGTACGTTCGAGCGTTCAGCTTTGGCGGCTGCGTCAAACGCGTGGACACCAAGTCGGCTGGGTTCGGACATCGTGATTACCGAGCGAATGTCCTCACACCCTTCGGACCCTGGAGCAGGCGCACCTGCACAACCTAGCGTCATTAGGTGTTCGCGGACCTCAGTGCCCAGATTGCGACAATCAGTCTTGGAGAGCTGAAAACTTAGATGATTTCTCCCGTACACGCACGTTTCCCGACCTGCGAGCCGGATGCTGAGAAACTGATTCAATGGAAGAGCGCAACCAGCAAGCCGTTCCACGTGGGATATCGCGTCTCGCCCGTGGACAAAGAGCAATCGAGGCTTGACTACCCGGAGAAGGAAGTCGAAGACAGCCGTAGAACGACGCTCACGCGGGAGGTCAGCAAGTCTGTTTGAACATGCCGCGAACACATTTGTCTCCAGGCACCGAACCGGCGCCAGGACGTCTACCAAGATTTCGATTTGGCGGCGAGTACGCGTCCAGGACGCGTACGCTTGCAGCCAAAGTCTTTTGTGGAACCCGTAGGAAACATCCCAGTAGGGCCAAAACGGAGGCGGTCGCAGGCCTGGGTTCAAGCCGACGATGAACACGTCACAATCCATCGGTGAGCCTTCGCAGAAAAACGGTTTGGAGTCTTGCGGAGCAACTGCTCGCAGTTGTTGATCGAATTCGCGTAGGTCCATTGGGAGTTCCTCCCCTTGGCCTTTGTCGGTCTGTGAGAGGTTTTGCCAGAGTCCCATTCCCGACAACCGGCGCCCATCTCCGGCGCGCCTCCCGCCGTTCCGGGTACCGGTCAGTCGAGTGCTAATCAACAGTGGTCTAGCGGAGCGCGCTGCGAAAGGCGCCGGTAGGCCACGGGACAGCGCGGCGCGAACTATGTTTAGGCGGACCACCCTATCCCGGTCGACTCGACCGATGATAGGCCGACCACGCCGGTCGGCATATCACTTTCCCCGACGCCTCTCATTCTCCACCCTAACCGCCGCCTGTCAATGAATTTAGGGAGAATCAACTCCGCAAATGGTACGATGATAGCCAGACCAGACCCGGCCCGCCTATCATCGCCAGAATAGGCCGACCAAAGCTACTTGCGACGGTCCAGCGGGCTCTTTGGACCGCGCTAAAAGTACAGATGTCCGACACAGCGCGTTAGCCGTTGAAGCACGTGTCTTCAAGAGGCGTGCATCGGGTGAGCCATAGCTGAGCCGCTTGGCCTTTGGCCGTCGCTTGTCAGTGGGGCTCTACGCGTCCCATCGGTGGCCGGCGACTGAAGAACTCTCGGCCAGCCGCCGTTGATATAGCCGTCTAGAGTCGGCAAACTGGTTGTTGACCGTGCCGGGGGCATCCAGAGCCATATGGCCTCAGTCTCTGTCCACGAACACTCTCTTGAGACACAGGAAGATGCGTGTGCTGGTGGCCCGGCCGCCTCCGTCACTTCGCGACTGCGGCTACGGAATAGCCACGACCCCGTGTTCTAAAATGGGAGGGCGAGAATGAAACACATCAAACGACGTGACTTCGTTGGAATGTGCAGCGCTGGAGTTGTTGGTGGGGCCATGTTGAAGGGAATCCGGTCAGATGGTGCCGAGGTCCGCGCAGAACCGGCGAAATCGAACGTGCGCAGGACCTTTGTTAGCGATCGTGATGATGGACGCTTCGTCGATACAGCGGGCTTCATGCAAGCGTACATCAAATCGAATAAGCCGAAACTAGCTTTCGACGCTGGCATGGAGGCAAGTGAGTTTCCCGTTTGGCGCGAGAAACTTCGCACCAAGGTGCTCGAACTCATGGCGTTTCCCGATGTTCCTCAGCAACCAGAGCCCAAACGCATCTCCGTCGAACGACGCGACGGCTATCAACTGCAGCGTTGGGAAGCCTATCCGGAGCCGTACTGCGTCGTGCCCTTTCTGATGTTGGCGCCCGACGGTGCCAGCGCCCAGTCGCCTGCACCGGCTGTCATGTGTTTTCCCGGTTCGAGCGGAAGCAAGGAATCCCTCGCTGGCGAGCCCGAGCTGAAGGGCTGGACGAACCGGTGGGACGCTCGCAAACGAAGCGACAATAGCTTTGCCCTGCACTATGCGCGTCAAGGAATGGTGTCGCTCGCGATCGACAATCCCGCGAAAGCCGAGGCACAGAGCCCTCTTCGCAACGTCACAGAAGTCTCCAACAGCGCGATTTGGGCGGGCCGCAATTACCTTGGCATCTCCGTCTTCCAAAAGGTCCATATCCTCAAATGGCTAGCCAGGCAGAGCTTTGTGGCCTCAAGCCGTATCGCCACATGCGGCCTCTCGCTTGGCTCCGATCCGGCCGACATCGTTGGCTTGCTGAACCCTCGGTTGGTCAGCGCCGTTATCCACAATGATTTCTGCTGCAACTGGCGGGAACAGTCCATCGCGATGAGCGGCTACTCATCTACGGCATGGCATATTGTTCCGGGGATGTACTCCTGGTTCGACGCGCCGGATATCCAGGCTGCCTTGGCCCCGCGCCATTTGCTGTTTACAGAAGGCGGGCGCACCAATCAGCTTGAGCGAATTCGCGCCGCCTATGAACTACAGGGCGCGCCGGGAAACCTGAAGATCTATTACTACGAGAAGTACGCCACCCCGGACCGGCGGCCCTTCGATGGTCAGCCGATTCCGGAAGGCCTCAGCGCGCAGGAGTACCTCGAGTATGCCAATGTCGACGTTTCAAACCACCGTTTCCACCCGGAGCTGGCAGTGCCCTGGCTGGCGAAAGTATTTGGAATCGAGATGAATGAAGGTCGATGAATGTGAGTACGAGGCCTTTCGATTGTTTTCTTATACGGCGCGACAGAAACGCCGCTCACGCCAACGGCCATCGAGTTCCTCGACCTGTAGACCATTGCTGCCTTTGAATCACCGATTCCTCCTCGTTAGAATCACGTCTGTCAGTGAAGAATCAGGCATTCCGCCCTTCATCAACAGGAATACTCCCATGTCTCATCTTTGTTACGCGTTCTCTGCATTGTTGATGTTGACCACTTCCGCCGCCCTCGCCGAAGAGAGTGGGCTATCTCTGGCTGCCAATGCGGCGAGCCAATTCACGATTGTACGCCCGCCCGACGCGTCGCCTTCTCAAATCTACGCCGCCGAAGAACTGCAGCGATTCACCAAGGAAATGACCGGAGCCCAGTTACCCATCACCACCGATGATCAACCCTTGCCGGCAAAGGCAATTTTGCTGGGCGTGACGCGGCACACAGAAACCGTGCTCGGCGAGGCGCCCGACCTGGGCAAGCTGGACGACGACGGATTTCGGATTGTAACGCGGCCGCCGCATCTGTTGATCATCGGCAGTCGGGTCCGCGGAACGTTGTATGGCGTGTACGAGTTGCTGGAGAAGTATGGCGGGTGCCGATGGTACGCCAAGCATCACAGTTCCATCCCCAGGCTCGACTCGTGGACGATTCCGCAGGTCGACGAGACGCAAGTCCCTGCCTTTGCCATGCGGGAGCCTTTCTGGTGGGGAATGTTTGAGGGGGACTTTGCCGCACGGTGCAAAGTGAACGGAAATCGGCCAGCGCTCGAGGAGAAGCATGGCGGCAAGATCCGCTTCGGTGCGGGCTTGTTCGTCCATACGTTCTACCCGCTGATGCCTCCGAGCGAGTTCTTTGCTGAACACCCGGAATACTATAGCGAGCGGGACGGCAAACGGACCACGGAGCGTGCCCAACTCTGCCTGACCAATCCAGACGTGCTTCGGATCATGACCGAGCGCGTGTTGGCACGCATCCGTCAAGATCCGCAGGCCAAGCTGTTCAGCGTCAGCCAAAACGATTGGGGCGGATGGTGCCAATGCCCGAATTGCCGAAAGATTGACGAGCGCGAAGGCTCGCCGTCGGGCACGATGATCCACTTCGTCAACCAGGTGGCCGAAGCTGTCGAGAAGGAATTCCCCGACGTCTGGATCGAGACGCTGGCCTACCAGTACACGCGTCATCCGCCCAAGACGCTCAAACCCAGGCACAACGTGGTGCCTCGGCTGTGTACCATCGAGTGCGACTTCTCCGCGCCCTTGAACGTCAGCACGTACGAACAAAATAGGAAGTTCGTCGAGGACATCGAAGGTTGGTCGGCTATCACCGACAAACTGTACGTGTGGGATTACACGACCAACTTCGGGCACTATGTCAGCCCGCATCCCAACTTCGGTTGTCTGCAGGGTAATGTGCGATTCTTCCGCGACAACCATGTCGTCGGCTTGTTCGAGCAGGGCGCGTATCAGGCACCGCATGCCGAATTCGCTGAGTTGCGGGCGTGGATTCTCGCCAAGCTGCTCTGGGATCCCGATCAGGACGTCGAGCCACTGTATCGGGATTTCTTCCACGGCTATTACGGCCCCGCCGCCAAACCGATACGGCAGTACTTCGACGAACTGCAGACGCTGGTCAAGCCCGACGAGAACGTGTTGCGAATCTGGTATCCGCCGACCTCTGCGTACTACACGGACGCCTTCTTCGACCGAGCGGCCAAGCTGTGGGCGGAAGCCGAAGCGTTGGTCAAAGACGACCCCGCGCTGAGGTACAACGTGCGCATGAGCGCTCTGCCAGTGATTTACGCCCGGCTCGAGCGGTGGCCCGCCACGACTATCGCACTTGAAGAACGCGACGGCGTGCTGACGCCGGTTGGCATCGCCCCTGAATACGGCGCGCTGGCCCGCGAGTTCCTGGCCAGGATCGCCGAAGGCGGAATTACCCACATCTCGGAAAGCCACGCTCGGCACACGGATTATCTGGCGAAGCTGCGCAAACGACTCGAAGACTGTTCTTCGGCTTCACAATCCCCAACTGTCGGTGGTCGCTGCGCCGATCGCCTGATCATCGAAGACCGCTTGATGAACCTCGGTCGTCCCGGAGAGTGGGGTGAGCGAGCGCCGGACGATCAGGCTGAAGATGGCTCTGCGATCAAGCTGTTCAACACGCACTACGAATGGTGCCTGCAATGGCAGGTTAATCCGACGGTGTTTGAACCGGATGCCAAGTACAAGCTGCGCGTACGTGTACGTGTCGAGAAGACCGATCGCGATGGGGATGCTTTCTGGGCAGGCGTCTACGATACGGCTCGGAAGAAAGGTTGGGGAGGGATCCAGCCGAACACCACGGCGGTCCAAGACGGATACCAGTGGTACGATGTCGCGACCTGGACGCCGGAGCGGGACCAGTACCTGTGGATCGGCCCCGGCCCGTTCACGAAAGACGGCGGCCAATCGGCGATCGAGTCTGTTTATGTAGACCGTTTTGAGTTGACTCGTGTGGAGTGACTCTTCTCACGAACACAAGATGGACGTACCAATGACTCAACACTCAACCAACACACGCCGCGAGTTTCTCAAGGCCGGAGCGTCATTGATTGGGGTTTCCGTCGTGCCATACATGTTCACGGCACGGCGGGCTTCAGCACGCGAATCCAAGAACGACCGTTTGAGCTTCGCGGCCATCGGCGTCGGCGGTCGTGGTACGCAGCTCGCTCAACAGACTCAGCAGTTCGGTGACGTCGTTGCCGTCTGTGACGTGGATCGCGACCACGCCGAGCGGGCAAGAGAGCGAACGGGTGGTAAAGCGCAGGTATTCGGCGACTATCGCAAGCTGCTCGAACGCAACGACATCGACGCCGTCACGATCGGCACTCCCGATCACTGGCACATCCCGATCGCTATCGCCGCATGCCGGGCCGGCAAGGATGTCTACTGCGAGAAGCCGTTAACGCTGACGGTCGAAGAGGGGCGGATGCTCATAAAGGTGGTGAAGGAAACGGAGCGCGTCCTCCAGGTCGGCTCGCAGCAGCGCAGTGAATTCAACGGGTTGTTCCTCAAGGCGGTGGCCATCGTACACGCGGGTCGGTTGGGCAAACTCCGACATGTGCTCGTCTCGAATCGCGAGGCGCCCGTCGGTGGGCCGTTTCAAGTCAAACCCGTACCGCCGCAGCTCAATTGGGACATGTGGCTGGGGCAGGCACCGAAGGTCGACTACATCCCGGAGCGTTGCCACCGCACGTTCCGGTGGTGGTTCGAGTACAGCGGTGGCATGATGACCGACTGGGGAGCGCATCACTTGGACATCGCCCATTGGGGCATGCGCATGGAACACACCGGACCGATTTCGATCGACGGCCGAGGCAAGTTGCCCAACATCGAGAACGGTTACAACACGCCATCAGAATTCGAGGTCGACATGGTCTATCCGGGCGGACTACCGGTGAAACTGTCGGTGAAGAAGGGCAACCGCAGCGGTGTGCTGTTCGAGGGCGACGAGGGCCGTATCTTCGTCAGCCGCCGGACCCTGGATGGAACGCCGGTCGAACGGCTCGCCGACGACCCGCTGCCGGAAGACGCCATTGCACGGCTCTATCGCCGCAACGAGCCGGGCAGCCATATGCGGAACTTCGTCGAGTGCATCCGATCGCGCGAGCAACCGATCTCAGACGTCGATTCCCAGCACCGCACAACGACGGCGCTGCACTTGGCCAACATTTCGATCCGTCTGGGCCGACCGACCCGGTGGGACCCCGAAACCGAACGCATCCTCAGCGACGAAGAAGCGGCCGCTATGCTCCACCGCAAGCCGCGGAAGGGATACGAATTCGGCGTGTAACCTGCCGGACTACGCTCCGAGCATGTGAAGAAATCGGCGAGCCGGAGGTGTCAGCCTCCGGTTCCATCAGCGGGCTAACGCCCAATGCCAGCTACTCTCTATCACCGAGTGGTAGTTTATCATCTTCTTGGCAGGGTGAGTTGACCTGTTTCTGCATGAATTTGGTCGACTTTGGCCGCCGTGGATGGG
>CAZURK010000378.1:0-13029 GCA_964623055.1 uncultured Pirellulaceae bacterium | reverse complement strand
TGTTGCCCAGAGCAGCAGCAATTACGGAGAGCCCGTCGTCGTAGAACGCACGAAGTTTCCGGAGTGCCTGCCTGACAGCGGGCGGTTCAGTGGGAGGCTTCTTGGCCGTCGCAGTTTGCCGTCGTTTGGATTTGGCCATCGTTTGTGGTCCCTGGTCGCCAGGAGCATATAAATAGACACGTCCATGTTATCGCCCCGTCTAGCGTATTGGAATGAGCGGCGCAGGAAACGGTGACGGTAGCGCTCAAGTGTTAATCCTGAGGCCTGCTGATGAGGGCGACTGACCTTCCAGATCACATGTTCGGACGCCTTGCACAAGAAGTCCTCGATTGGATTGCTCTCCCACTTGGCTGCGCTGGTGCCCGCGTTGCAGTTCCACGTCGCGATCCGCGTGAGCCGCCCTTGTTACTGGAGACGATAGTCCAGTGTTCAACTGCTCTCGTCGATTGCGCACAAGATGTCGCCCCAGATGCGAACGAGGCGGTCGAGAGCCTGAACATCAAGCCTGGTAGCAGCTTGTGGGCCCCGTTTCACCGAAGTACAATCTTGCTCGTTTTGTCTCGCCACGGGGACAAGTTGTTGCCTCCCGACAACTCTTGATACCAGATGCTGGACCGCCACGGCCCCGTTTGGCTAGTTGGAGTTGATGATGCCGACTATTCTATCTCTCGATATTCCATGGGGCGGGGGGAACTACCTTGGAGCCGCGATTGGCACGGTGACGGGCAACACGATAGAAGCGTTGAACATTGCCTACTGCAATGTTCATCATGCTGCCCCTGCGTCTGACCCACTACCGGAAGGTGATGCTGAGATCGACGGCTTCATCGCCAACGGTGCGGGCCCCGGCAGAGTGCGATGGGCGGACGCAAACGGCCCATTCAACAATATGCCCCACAATCCGCAAAGCCGACAGGATTACATGAATCGACTTTGGGCAGCTTTCCATGATGTACGAATGACATTTGGGACGGACGACTCAGATATCGACTTGATCCTAGTCGACGTACCTCCAGTGCCTGCCGCCATTTCCACTCACTGCGACGGACCGTTGTCTTCAGCTACATTTCGTCCCGTCGAATACGTCTTTCACAACAAGGTCTGGATACCCGGCGCGAATCCAAATCGCGACGACGGTTACATTCAATTTGCCAAGTTTCAAGCGGGCAACATCAATGGTTGCCGTCCTGGCTACGCCGTTTTTCAGATGGCAAGCATCGTATTCAACGGAGTCACTGTGGTTGAATCTTTTCCACAGCTGATCCTCGGCCCTTTGCAGGAAATGGCGGCCGAACTCGATCTGGCATTTATCCATCGTCTGAACGCACATAAGGGAGGAAACGCGGCCCAACGTCAGGCCGCCCAAGACATCCTTTGGCCGCAGATTCTCTCATTCGTTGGTCCGGCAGCAAATGGTCTTGCGGATCAACTTCAGCAGGCCCCAGTTCCTGCGCGCCCCGACGTATTCGACGCTTTGATTGGCCTGCTCCCGGGCATAGTCTACGCTGGATTCGTACCGCCAGCCGTGCCGGACGGGCCGTGGGCGAATGCAGTGTTGCTTCAGAACCACGCCTTTCCATATCCAGCCTGGACGGAGGCCCAGGACCCTGGGCAACCCATGCTCGGTGGTCACATCTGGATCGACCATGCGCCCAATTTCCAGCGCGGTTGCGACGATTCGGGCATTCTTGCGCTAAACCTGGGCCTGTGGGGAGTACCTGAGTGAAATCTGATTCACAGTTGACGTGGAGTCAAAGCGAGGATTGCGAAAGGCGTAGGCGGCAAGAGCGACTGAACCGGACGGGCCGATCAAGAGACTAGATGTCGTAGCACCACTGACAACCTATTAGCCGTCCAGATGGCACTTGCGGAATCGACCACACGACTCGCCATCGTCGCCTTCGCCAAGTTCACCTGAAAGCTAGGAAAGGGCCCACGCGGGGAATTCCGTCCGGGCGCAGTGGCTGGCGCCTCAGGAACCTATGCCGCCCACTCCTCACAAGTCTTCTGGACCGGCAGTTCACGGGACTCAGTGCCGGTTACCACATTACTACCACACTTCTACCACGAAACACTGAAAACAAACGAAAAACGTGAAATACCATGCACGGTGTTGAAAGAACTGCGACCGGCGTTAAACTCAATAAATTCAAGGAGTTTCACGTCGCGAGTAGTGTTTTGGACAACGGTTCGGGACGCAGAGGTCGCTGGTTCAAATCCAGTCGCCCCGACTTGACGAAAATTCAACAAAAACAAGGGAATTGCGGCGATTCGACCGTGATTCCTTTCTTCGTTTCTTGGCGTCGGTGATACCTTCTTGTCCACGGAGGGTACAACTTTCGGTACAACGAAAGCAGAACTCAACGCTCGGTCTTATGATCGCGCCTGTCGCAGAACTTGTTGCGGCTCCTCCTGTTCAGAGCCATTTGAACATGGCTTGCAACCGATTGAGCGTTCGACTCGCTGATGCACTGGCTGCGATAGACACGACACGTCGAGTTAAGAAGACAGCGGTTGTCCGAGTACTCGCATGACGCCCACTGTACGCCTATCGCGATCGGCTGGGCGACCTAATCGACCGGTCCGGCGTTGCAGACGCGAACCCGTGGGGAGACAATTTCGGTGTACGCGGCTTCCCCGGCGGGCGGTAACCAGATCTTTGATGAAAGAGGACCGTTCCTATCCTTAACGAAGGACAGAGCCATGAAAGAGTCAGAAAAAGGAGACCCATGAAACGGCTTGAGTTGTCCCTGTCAGCCCTGCTGGTTGTCTGCGGCGCAGCACATGCCGCCCCGCCTGTTACGCCCGCTATGGGCTTCGAGATCGAAGGCGTCTGGCTCAGCGCCGCGCCGGAGCTGTTCACGGAGTTCAAGCCTGAGGAGATCTGGGCCGCTCGCACCATGGCCCTGCCGGAGCTGGCGGCGGGTGTGAAGTTGAGCGGAGATCACGTCAAGCAGGGGCGACTCGCGGGGCGCTGGGCAAACCATCCGCAGTTCCCGACGATCCACACGCAGGACATCCCACACGACTGGCGCGGCGTGAAATCGCTCAGCTTCTGGGCGCGATCGGAGGTCGCGACCGGCGAGCTGATCACACTGGCTCTGCTCTCGGACGGCCCGCAGACGGCGTGGAAGGATTACTACTGGTACACCTTCCGCGTGGACTGGACCGGCTGGAAGCAACTCCGCCTGGCGCTGTCGGACTTCGAAGTGTACGAGCAGCCGGCCGGCTGGCAGCAGGTGGACGCGATCTACTTCTTCACGAAGATCTTCGGTCGCCAGCCCAATCCCTACACCGTGCTGTGTCTGGATGACCTTCAGTTGGGCGACACGGCGGTGAAGTCTGACCCGCCGGCGTGGCAGCCGCCGCGATTGCCGGCCGGTACGATCCCTGTCCGCGGCGAGGCCCCGGCCTTTGATCCCACGATCGTCAACCACCCCTACCCCGAGGTGCGCGACCCGGTCAACACGCCCTTCCAGACGCTCGCCTACTTCCAGGGCGTACGCGCGTGCCAGGGCTACTACCCGCGTTATCATCCCGGCTTCGTGAGTTTCGATCCGCAGGGCAAGCCCTACCTGCAGTACGGCGCGGGGATTATTCAGACGCTCGGCCCGGACGGTAAGTGGCAGGTGCGCAACCTGCTGACCGAGGTCGTCGAGCCCTATGCGCGGGAGGAGATGGGGTACAAGTCGCTGGAGCCCGGCGACAACGGAGCGGGCAATGAAACCGCCATCCGCTGGGATCGCGATGGCGGGATGTACTTGCTGGTCAACATCAGCGAGACGAACACGAACTGGCGCACCCGCAAGGCCCTGCTGCTGTACTCGCCGGACGGAATGAGGACCTGGCAGGTCCACGTGATGCCCGAGTACAGGGTGCGGTTCGAGAAGTTCGTAGGGCACAACCCCGACTGCCTCAACGGTCCGCCGGTCATCCTGCTGAGCCACTACCTGTCACCGACGAAGATTTCTCTCACCGTCCCCGAGAAACAGCCGGACGGAACGCTGCTCGTCCCGCCGCCGGTGCCGCTCGCCGAAGACGGCGTCGCCCTGATTCCCCATTCCGGCGAGTCCAACCAAGCCCTCACTCACGATGGCAAGGTCTATCTCGTCTATGGTCGCATCACGGTCCTGGCGGGCCACAAGAAAGAGGACGGCGTCCCCGCCTTTGCGCGGACCTATGACCTCAAGACCAAGCAGCTCGCCAAGCCGGTGCTGATCGGCTTCGGCGGCATCAATGCCGAGGACGACCACAACTGGCCGGGCTTGGCCGCGGACAGCCAGGGGATCCTACACGTGGTCATCAACGGCCATCACGACCCGTTCACATACACGCGCTCCGTGGGGCCGTGGGACATCAGCGAATGGACCACGTCGGAGAAGGTCGCGGCGGGGACTTCATATGCCGGACTGGTGTGCGACGACCGGAACACTTTGTATACCGTCACGCGACACGCCGAGCCCGGGTACTATTTCCGGCTTTCGCTGCACCGTAAACTGGTCGGGCAGCCCTGGGAGGCCCCGCAGTACCTGGTCCTGCCCTACAAGCCCTACTACCACGTGTACTATCACAAGCTGACACTCGACCCGCAGCGACAGCGGCTCTTCCTGTGCTACTGGACGCAGACCGCGGCCCTGTGCTTGTTCCGGGATGAGTACTACGCCGCGGTCTACATGTGGCCGGATCGCCAGAAGCCGTTCCTGGAGGGAAACCCCGAGCTACCGCTGGGAAGCTTCGAGCATCAGCCGGCCAAGTACCAGTTCTACAGTGCGCCACCCAGCGAGCTGACAGTCATTGTCTCGGCCGGCCGCGGGAAGACATGGCGACTGGCCACTACCGAGGATTTCCGGCAGTAGCTCAACGCCGACGATGCGCTGGGCATTACACGCGTTCTATTGGAGAAACTACATAATGAAGGTCACACGAGTAAACCTTTTGACAATGGGAACCGTTACCCTGGTAGCCCTAAGCCTGGTCGCGACGCGCGGCGCAGCGGCTGAACCGGAGAAGGTGGATGTTTTTGTCAATGGCGATGGTTACAGGCATTACCGGATTCCTTCACTGATCTGCACGCCCAAAGGTACATTGCTGGCATTCTGCGAGGGGCGTAGCGGCAATGACCAAAGCGCAACGGATATGGTGCTGAAACGGAGTCTCGACGGCGGCAAGACGTGGCTACCGATGCAGGTGCTTGTCAAGGCAGTCCCCGAAGCCGCCATGGATCCCACCGCGGTGATCGACCGTACGACGGAGGCGATCGTACTGGTCTACGACCGTTGGCCGGAAATTCCCAAAGGCGAAAAGCTGGGGGAACACAAGAGAGCCCCCGGCCTCGGTCGCAATTCCATAACCACCTGGGTCATGACCAGCAAAGATGAGGGCGTCACATGGTCTACGCCGATCGATATCACCGCCATGACCAAGCAAGCCCAGTGGACAGAGACCGGTCATGGCCCGGGCTTGGGTATTCAAACCCGCTCCGGCCGTTTGGTTATTCCCTGCTACGAGACCAAACCTGTCGGCGGCAAATGGGGGACTTCATGGAACTTCATCATCTTCAGCGACGATCACGGCAAGACGTGGCAAATGTCAGACAACGAAGTGGGGCCCAACGTCAACGAGTCGCAAGTCGTCGAGTTGACCGATGGTACGCTATTGTTGAATATGAGGACTGGGCGTGGCAAAGACTGCCGGGCCGGTGCAACCAGCAAAGACGGCGGCAAGACCTGGTCAAGACGGTTCGACATTCCGGAGTTGCCGGACGCGGGATGCCAAGCCAGCCTTCTCCGCTACACCTGGGCTGATCTCAACGGGGGCAAGAGCCGGATCCTCTACAGCAAGGGGGCAACTCCGAATCGGCACGTCGGTACGGTACGCGTCAGCTACGACGAGGCGAAGACGTGGCCAGTCGCCAAGGTGATATGCAAGGGGTACTTCGGCTATTCGTGTCTGACGGCCATGCCCGATGGAACGATCGGATGTCTGTTCGAAACAGCCGGTTGCAGCAAGATCGCTTTCGCGAAGTTCTCGCTGGAGTGGTTAACTGACGGCAAGGACTCATTGAAACGTTAGGGCGTCGCGTCAAGAAAGTTGACGAATCTCGAATGTAGTAGGCCACACTCCGTGTGCCTGTTGCCATGTGCTTGAATTACGAGATGGCGATTTGTTGTTTGGCTGGAGTTCAATCGCAGATCGGAAGGACCATCGCGATGGGAAGCACTTTGGGAAAGTACGTGAATATGGCCGCAACAGCGAGAACTCTGGGGCTTTCTTTTGCCGTTGTTGCCCTCTGCTGCACAAGTGCGGGTATCCATGGAGCGGAAGTGGATCGGGACGGGGCATGCCCGAATATCGTTTTCATTTTGGTAGACGACCTGGGCTGGTCGGACTTGGGATGCTACGGCAACGAGTTCATTGAAACTCCGTTCATTGATTCATTGGCAGCCGCTGGTATGCGGTTCACGTCGGCCTATACCGCGCCGGTCTGCACGCCGTCGCGGGGGATGATCCTCTCGGGCCAGTCCTCCGCGCGAACGGGGCTCTACAAAGTGCCCTTCCGGGGCAATGATCGACCTTGGGCGAAAGTCGTACCGCCGGAGAATTGGGGATCCCGGCCGGTCGATTCCAGGCCCATCGGGGCGATTCTCTCCGATGGCGGCTACACATCGAAGCTTTTGGGCAAAGTGCATGTCCCCAAGGCATTTACAAAAGGTCTGGACGGCGATACTGACGTGGCCGGTGCCGAGGCAACTCTGGGGCAGGCGTTCTACCAGAAGCTCATTCGGTTCTCCGACGAGAATCCCGGCAAGAAAGTGGGGCCGATCACCCAGCAGGCAATCGAATTCATTGCGTCGAACAAGGACCAACCGTTCTTCTGCTACGTGGGACATCACATTCCACATATCCCTTTGGTCGCCCGCCAGGAGCTGACTGACAAGTACGAAGCTAAATGGAAACGTCAACCGGCCGACATCCACCCACACTACGCGGCGATGTGCGAGGCCATGGACGAGTCGGTCGGCCTGATCCTTGAGGCTCTCGACCGACTCGGGCTCGCCGAGAACACAATGGTTGTCTTCTTCTCGGACAATGGCGGCGTCGAGCGTTGTTTCTATGACGGCAAAGGGGCACAGGTGACCGACCTCAGTCCACTGCGCGGTGAGAAAGGCGGTATTTACGAAGGAGGAATTCGTGTGCCGATGATCGTTCGCTGGCCTGGACATGTCGAGTCGGGTTCGGTCTGCGATACGCCCGTCATATCCACCGACTTCCTGCCGACGTTCGCTGAAGCAGCCGGAATCGCTCCGCCGCAGGGGCAGATTGTCGACGGAATGAGTCTTGTGCCAGTGCTCCAGGGACGCGAGGTCGACAGAAGCAAACCGCTCTGTATCTATTTTCCCGACTATCATCACGATTTCCCGGGCATGGCGATCCGTCAGGGTGACTACAAGCTGATCGAGTCGGCCGAGGATGGGCACCTGGAACTGTACAACCTGGCCGAGGATCTGGAAGAACAATTTGATTTGGCCTATCCGATGCGAGAAAAGGCGATCGAGCTGCGGGGTCTGCTCCGCAACTGGCGCGACGCATTCGGCGCGCATCGTGCGAAACCCAATCCCCAGTACGATCCGTGGCGGCAACATCTGCTCGATCCCGAAGCCGAGGCGACTCGCCAGCGTTACTTGCCGATTGCCTGGCCGCCTGCCGATACGGCTTCTCCCAAGCCGTTTCTGCGCGACTTCAATACCGGCTACTTGCTGAACTGTAGCTTTCGGGCGATTCGAGCCTACCCTTGGCAGAAGAAAGTGCCTCTGACCGGATGGGAAGCCGATGACCGAGGCGGCGTTTGGGAGGCGAGTCCGGTGGGATTCCTACCGGATCAGTTCGGCTTCCACGTCGATTGGTTCCGCCTGTCCGACATCTCGACGGAGCAGTCCGTGACCATCGCGCATCAGGTCGCTCGACAGGCTGACGGCGTGGTCGTCTGGGATTTTCGTTTCATGATGCCGGAGATCATGGACGGAGCGGCTTGGCAGTTGCGAGACCTGAGCGCAACGGCCGTCAGCCTGACCGCTCATGCTGGGCAGCTTTGCGTCGAATCGGCCGACGCGCCACCGCAACCGCTCGCGAAAATCGGGGCCGGTCGCGAACATGGTGTTCGAGCAGTTGTCGATGTCTCGCGGCGACTCGTGGAGTTGTACGTCGATGGTCGGCTCGTGGCGTCGGATGTGCCTTTTCTGAATAACGTGAAAACGCTGGATTATGTGCTCGTCACTACCGGAACCAAGGCCGTGGGCCAGCTCTACCTGCCCATGGTCAACCTGCACAAGGGATACCGAGTCAACGAGAGCTTCTTGACCGCCGCGACGGGGCGGTTGCCGGACGATTGGACCCGTGTTTCAAAGGCCGGAACGGTGAGTGTCGAGGAGTTTGCCTGTTCGGCCAAGCCGGATGTTTTGAGTCTTCGGCTATCCAATGGCGGGAGAACGCGAAAGACGTTCCCTGTGAGCGATACAAAAGCCGTACTGGAATGTCGGATCTTACCGCCCGACAAACGGGACGGAGCGGTCATCGAGCTACTGGCATCTGACGGCCGAGCGGCGTCCATTCAAATCGTCGATGGCAATCTTTGTTACCTGCCGCCATCCGGCGAAGCCTCGGTACTCGTTCGCGATTACGTCGAAAATCTTTGGTGGGCGATCAAGATCATTGCCGACCCAAAATTCGGCTTGGCCGAATGCTGGGTGAACGGGAAACCGGTGGCCGACAATCTTATTCTGGGGCGAACCGCTGGAGGCATCACCGGTATCGAGTTCGCCGCGCCGGCCGATACGACCATGTGGCTGGACGATGTGCGCGTCTATCCATGGCAAGACTGTCCGGCCGATTACGTCCCGGAGCCTGAACCGGTCAGCCAAAAGGACGACTATCTTGTCGGGACGCAGAGCTGCTCGCTTTGGAAGGAGGGCGACGCATACGCCGGATGGGATTACGTCTATCCGTATGCGGACCGACGCAAGCCCTACCTCGGCTGGTACGACGAAGGCAATCCCGAAGTGGCCGACTGGGAGATCAAGTGGCAAGTCGAACACGGGATCGACTTCGAGCAGTACTGCTGGTACCGTCCCAACGACGCGATCGATCAGCCCATCAAGAGTGGCCTGCTGGAGCACGGAATCCGTGAGGGGCTCTTCAATGCCCGTTACAGTCGGCTTAAGAAGTTCACGATCATGTACACGAACTCGGGCGCGGGACGGACCAATCCGGAGGATTGGCAGCGTCACATTATCCCTTACTGGATTGAGTACTTTTTCAAAGACCCTCGCTACCTCAAAATCGACGGCAAACCGGTATTGGCGATCTATCACCTCGCAAATCTACTGACCGATTTCGATGGGGAGCAGGGAACTCAACTCGCCCTGACTGTATTGTGTGACGCGTGCCGAGAGGCAGGGTTTCCCGGCGTGATCATCTTGTGTGAAGAACGCTATGCACGGCGAATGTCCATGCAGCAGATGAAAGCGATCGGCATCGACGACTGCTACGCTTACACATGGATCACCGGTGACACGCAACGACAAAAAGGAATGATGCAGGCACAGCGCACAGCCGCGATGAGCGCAGGGCTTGGCGTGGTGCCCAGTGTTTCTGTGGGGTGGGAACCTTCACCGTGGGGCAAAGGAGGAGACGGTTGGGCCTCGGTCGACGACTATCGGGCGCTCTTACAGTGGACGAAAGATGCCTACATGCCGAGTCTGCCCGCAGATTCGACCGGCGCAAAGATGGTTCTGCTGCCGAACTGGAACGAGTTCAGTGAAGGGCATTTCATTATGCCCTCCAATCTTGCCGGATTCGGCTACGTCGATGCCATACGAGAGGTGTTCTACGGCGGTGGCCCGCATCACGACCAAGTGCCGACGAAAGCCCAGAAGAGTCGGTTCAATGTGCTGTATCCACGAGATTCCGTACAGGAATAGACAGCGCGACGTAGTCCTGTCCGTCACCCGAAGATGATTTCGACATGAGGAGTTCTTTTCATCATGCGAAAGATCCCTCTCGAGAGTTTGCTCGTTTTGGCCGCGCTCGTCGCTAGTGCGAATGCGGAACCGCTTCCATTGATCCGCGATTTGCCGTTGGAGTCTGTCTATCAGGCGGAAGCAAAGATCGTCGTCCCTACACAGTCGGAATCGACGCGATTCGAACTGAAGCTGCCGAGTCTCCCGCTCCGCCGCGACGGGGTACTGTGTTTGCGATTTGAAGCCTACCTCAACACACCACAACCGGCCGGCTGGAACCCATATCTCGGCCTCATCCTGAATGGCAAGACGCTCGGCCAATACACGGAAAACGGCTACATCCGCTTGCTCAAACGCCAAAACTTGGTCGAGACAACGATAGGGGACAAACCGTGGTGGGGCACGCGTGACGGGATGGCCGTGCTGCATACTTTCTTTGGTCCGGGCGGCCATGTGCTTGACGAACGTGTCACCAACCAGCGTGAGGAAGGTTACTGGTACCTGCTCGACATCTCCGATCTGGCGCATTTCATCCGCCGGGGCGCGGATGACCGGATCGAAAGCGAACAGCCCAACACGCTCACATTCATCAACACCTTCGTCAAAGGATTTGTTCCGGGTCGCAAGGACATCCCCGCGATGGTCATCGACCATCTGACGATCGGCTACCTGCCGGCCGACGTAGCCGAGAAGGTGCGCCGGTCGCAAATGGAGATCCCCCACCCCATCTCCTCCGGGCCGACGCTGGCCGGTGAAGGCTCTCAGCTCCAAGTCGCGCCGACGGGCGGGATGCAGTTGAGCGTGGCGGGCGATGACTACTTCTTCCGTTCGGCCTTTTCGTTCCCGGCTAAGGAGAAGATGGGATTCAACACGCTCGATTCAGAAAAAGCGGACGGTCAACTCACCTGGAAGCCGTCGGTGCAACGCACCAAAACGGGAGATATCACGGTCACCGCCGAAACGCCCGCGTACGGCATCGAGCGAACTATTTCGCTGGACGGGCCACGCTTGCGTGTGCGCGACACGATCCAAAACCGTACGGACAAGCCGATCGGACTCGTAGTCCAAAACACCATGGCCCTCAGCCAAGTGCCCACCACCGATCGCTGGAGGATTTCCGGAACCAATCGCGAGTCATTGCTCGGCGGTGCGGCCGCGAATCCCACACTGTTTGCCGCTCAAGACCACAGCAGCCTGGGCATCGTTGCCGAAGACAACGTGTTCCGATTACAACTCGAATTGCGGCGCCGCTATAACGCCTTCGATTTCCAAACGACTCATTTCGGACTCGATGGCGGCAAGTCTTACACGCTCGAATGGACAATCTACCCATCGACGGATCGTGAGTACTTCGGTTTCGTCAATCGCGTGCGGCGCGACTGGGGAGTGAATTACACCATCGAGGGCCCTTTCGTCTTCGACGATCACGTTGTCCGCGACCGCAAGGCGGGGATCTACACCTTCGGCCCGTGGCTCGATTACCACCACGATGGCTCGCAGACACGCGAGCGATACCGATCGATCGTCGAGCCGACACTCAAGCGACTGAAGGCGGCCGAGCCAGAAGCCATCTTCATGCCGAAGCTGGAGAGCAACCTGTACACGATGGTCAAGACGCGCATTCCCGGCGGCGAGGTGCTGCCCGGCAGCGACCGCCAGAGCGGACGCTATGGCTTCACGCTGAGCTTGGAGCAGTCGCGCGTGTTGGATCAGGGCCTCGGCCCCTGGGCTGACTCGGTACTTCGCACGTGCGACGGACGAATCATCGTCGATACGTACTATCCCGGCTATCTGAGCAACAAAGGCGAGCTGTTCAATCTGCTTGTCTACGTGGGCGAAAACAACTATCGCTATCAGATGTTCATTGACCAGATCGACTTCGTTATGGACGAACTCGGCTTTAACGGCGTCTACATCGACCAGTTCAGCCAGGAAGGTGCGTTCAGCCGGCTCGACCGGTTCACTTTTGACCGCTGGGATGGACACACCGTCGACTTGGACGCCGCGGGATCCATTCAACGCACGCGGACAGACTGCAATCTCATCGGCGCTGCTGCCAGAGGCAAGATTCTCAAACACATCCTGGACAAAGGCGGCAAGGTTGTGACGAACGGACAGCCGACGGTGCGCGAGACACGCGGGCTGCCCGTTTTCGCCTTCCAGGAAATGGACAATGATCGTGTCAACCCGCTGGAGTTCCTGGACGGCAAGCCGCCTGTTTATTACTGGCAAGCCCGCGGTCATCTCGCCAGCCCGATTATTCTCGGCCTGCGTCCTGTCCGTTACGCAGAGCAGGGGCAGCAACGCTGGGCGGAGATTATCACCAAGGGCATTATCACAGCGTTACGGAACGGCGTGCTGTATTACTACTACACGTCGACCATTCCCACGGAAGGCCCCGGCGCCGGCGAGTACGGTCCGTTGAACCACATGTTTCCTTTCACACCGGTGGAACTGCACGAAGGCTGGCTACTTGGCCGTGAGCGCATCATCACCTGCGTGTCGCGTACATTCCAATGGCCGCACGCCGATGAGCCAGCCACCTTCCTCTTCGATCTGCACGGCCGCGAAAAACCGCACACGTTCCAAACCACGCGAACCGGCAATTCCTGGCAAGTCGAAGTCGGATTGAGCGATTGGAACGAGATCGCCGTGATCGAGCACGCTCGATAGGAGCCGACAATGACATTCGGATTGCTGGACAGACGCGGATTCCTGAGGACGGCGGCGAGGGCACCGCGAGGCAAACCGTTGTTCGTTTCCCCTTTCGTGCTATCAACCTTGCTTTCGCACCAGGCCATGGCACAAGAGGCTCCGTTGGTCGTCTTCGAAGATGGCCGGTCGCGTGGAATTGCACCTGGCAGATACATGGGAGACTGAGACGATGAGAAACGCTTTCCATCTTGCCGTAACCTTGGCGCTGGTCGCTTTCGGCGCGGGGCTCGCGAGCGGTGATCTACCCGATTCTGCGAAGGTTCCGTTCCATGCTCAGGGAGAAAAGTCGGGCGATCCG
>CAZURK010000377.1:0-13126 GCA_964623055.1 uncultured Pirellulaceae bacterium | reverse complement strand
CGTGCTCTGCTCCCTCGGGGCCTAAGCAGATAAGGGGAAAGGCCAAGACACTGGGATAGTTGCCCTTGCCCGTGTGACTTCCGCCACAGAACAGCCAGCCGGTCTGGTCGGCTGGGCGGACCCAACGCTGCCGGATATCGGACATCACCTTGTCGAACTCTTCGCATACCTTCTTCGAGCGGAAGGAATCGACGCCTGAGCCGAACAAGGTGAGCCTTCTCCACGCCTCGTAGAGCTTGTCGACGCGACGACTCAGGGATCGAGGATTCCTCGTCAGCGGATACCAAGGGATGGTCCCCGGATCCGCGATTCTGGTGTGTTCTCTTTTCAGGCAGTCGAGAACCGACAGGGCCTTTTCTAGCTGAACGCTGCCGGACGAATCCCTGATATCGGACAGCTCTCTTGTACAGCAGCGGAGCAAATACTCGACGCATTCCGGGATTCTGCCTAAGAGCAAGGGTGGCATGGGCATCGTGGGATTCTCCTGTCAAGCGGTGCCAATCGTAAGTGTCCGCCCTCGCAAGTCATCCTCCCCAAAGGACACGCTTGCTGCCCGTAATGCCGTCGGCTCCAGTAGCGGGACCTCGTCTCTTGATGTGTAGTGTACGGGGAAACCCGATAGCCTCAGGCACAAGGTAAGAGACTCGGGGACAATCAGCTTAACTTGTCTCTGAGGGGATTCGACAATCTGGATCAAGACATGATCCCGCAGGTTCCGACATTCCTCCGGCAAATCGACAAGCTGCCCAACGGTGATTTCACGGCTTGCCCCTTGCAGAAGATCGTACAGCGGGCTGCGACGTTCTTCCGTTTGCGCCGCCAGGCGAAACGGCGACATGGCCGCGTCGTCGACTGCTCCCAAGGGCTGCGAGGGCGAGACATCCGGAGCCTCGGGGACTGGGACATCTTCCAGAGAAGTTTTCCCGAGAGAAATCTCCATCGCTTCTGGCCCCAAGAAATCAATCGCGGCATCTATTCGTTCCATGAAGACCCGGTCATTCTCTGGCAAGGAGTGTTCTCCTTCCACAACGACTTGGCGAATCAACTCTCCGTATCGTTCGCACCAATTCGGCGTGTCGCGCTCGATATCGGTCATGATTATTCCTCTGTTTCTGTCCAGTCTTGGACGCCGCGATCGTGATGCTGATGCCTACGATCGATCGCCTTGCGTTTGTTTGTTTATGGCTTCAAGGAATATGCCAATCAGCCTCCTCTTCTCCTTGCTGTACACCGCCGGGCTCATCCCCTGATCCTTCGCAGCCTGCTTGCCTGGCCTCCCCAGGGAAGCCTCGACAACGATCTCGATTTGCTCATTCGCCAGGCCCAACTCCCACTGCTCATTCCACGCGCTCAACTGTTCAGAGAGGTATTTCTCGCAGTTCTCGTTGACCAGGCTGCGGGCCTCCGCGCGTCGCTTTGCTCGCCGGTTCTTCTCCTCGCCTTGCGTTCCCTCCAACCGAATCTTAGCCCAAATCAACACATCCGGTGATGCAGGTCTTGTGGCACGAGACTCGGTCGCTTCCTCAGATTCCGGCCGCGGAACGTTCGCGAGGCAGTCCTCACCCATACCGTCCTTAGGCTCGCCCCGTCGGCGCTTCCGTAGCGTTTCCTCACGTCTTATGTGAAATCCCACGACCGTCCACAGAATAGCCTTAATCCGATGAATCACATGCCAAGCCTCTCGCGGTACGTCTGACGGGCGATTCTCGATGTCGGTGCTGCGGTACGGCAACAAACGGCGTACCCAGCCATTGAGTTCTTTGGGATCGTTAGGCCATTCAACCTTCTTTGCCGCTGTGTCAATATCGTCCAAGACTTCGTATTTGGCGAACATGTCGCCAGAGGCTCCTTGAATCGCATCGGTGACGGACCAGCCTCCCTCATTCCTCTGAAATTCACATCGCAGTGCCTCGTCGACAATCATCGCCAGCACCGATCTGTACGGCTCGTCATTGTAGCCCGGCATCTTCTTCCACTTCCCTTGGTCTACATTGAGCAGACCGTTGCCAAGAAGTCCTCACGAGATACGCTCCACCGCATCCGTAGTCCTTCGGGAACCGTGCCGACAACTTTCTCCCAGAATAGTTGTGCTTTCCTTGAATCCCCGATCCCGCACAACGTCAGCAGCACCGCGTCGGGCGCGTCTTTGCAGAGCCAAATTGCGTCGAACTGCGACAATTCGGCTGGTAGCGAATCCTGCCCTGCGTCGCTCGGGGAAACCACCAATAGAACAACCGCATAACGGCCCCCGTCACACCACCATTCGTTTTTTCGGGAGGCTCTTCCCTGGTGCCACGGCGAGTCCAATTTGCCTCCGGTTGCGTCCGCATCGACAAGTAACGCGTACCGAAAGGGTTTGTCCCCGAACTTGCCAACACCGTCGTTTTTGGGATTCCCACGGCAATCCGTGGCAAAGCAGCGCACCACTGGCTTGTTATCTGAAAGACTTGTCTCGCAGTGCGGGCAACGCAACAACAGGGGGCGGGATGAGGCAAACGCAATCGGAGGCAACTCTTCTTCGCATTTCGGACAGACTCGACGACCCTCCAGCACGTCCAGGCAGTAGGGGCAGCGGGCGGGCCGTCGCACCCGCAATCGTTGATAGCGCGCGATGCTGGACTTCAAGAGTACCCCAAGCAGCCCAAGCCCGCCCCAAAATCCGACCAACAGGGCGGAGCCGCCCGCCATTCCCGGATATCCCGCCAGCCCATACCCTATCAGAGGCAAGGCCAGTACTGGCCATTTCATGCTCCAAAGAACCCGAACGCCAGGATTCTCGGTCAGTTGCCGCAACGAGCGTTCCATGCTGTCCTCCACCGTGTCAACGTGTTGCAGGACTTCAACTACCACCCTTCGGTCAGACTGCCTCGCCCTTGAATCCCCACGCCTCCGTTCGGCGTTTGCACGCCATGGCTTCCTCTCATGATACAGAACATCATCGCCGGAACAAATTCTCTCTTCTGAAGAGTAGCGATGGGAAAAATGCGGATATCACCATGCACACAGATGCGAATCGCCGACACGACAGCCACGATACACACGGGTTGTCCTAGATCTCCAAGAGAAGACGGAGTGAAACCCCTCCCAGGAGGCAGGTGTGGCTGATCGCAGAGGGGTTTGCTTTCGAGGGCATGGGGGCTGTGCTACAATGATGCGACAACGACAGGCGAAATGTTGGTCGGAAGAAACGAATGTGAGGGCCAAACTCGCTGCCTCGACGGTTGTTGGATTCGTTCGGTGGGAACGCGCGACGGTCGAGGCTTGATTACTTCTTTGTCGTGGGAGATGCATCGATGAGAACCGTACGAATCATGTTGGTAACGACCGTCGCCCTGTTGATCGCCGCTCCGGCGATGGCTCAGGACAAGCCGAAGCGCAAGCCCGCGAAGCTGAGCGCCACGGCGCAGGCGATGCTGCGTATGTCGCAACTCTGGGAGAACCTGAAGAAGTTGGAGTTCACTGACGAGCAGCAGGAGAAGTTGAAGGCGATCCATGAGGAAGTGGGGCCGAAGATGAAGGAGATCCTTGAGAAGATGAAGGGAATCGTCACCGAAGAGCAAAGGGCGGCTGTCGAGGAGGCAGCGAAGAAAGCCAGGGAAGCGGGCAAGCAGGGCCGAGCGCTTTTCCTGGCCGTCGAGTCGTCTATTCAGTTGACCGACGAACAGAAGGAGAAGCTGGACAAGATCGCCCCGGAACTCCGCGCCGTACAACGTCAAATGATGAAAGGCATCATGGGGATGCTCACGCCAGAGCAGCAAGAGAAGATGAAGAAGATGCGGCCCACGCGCAAAAAGAAAGCCAAGAAAGCCGATTGACGCGGGCGCAAAGGCGGCGCGTTCTTTCAAGCACTGGTGCAGGCCCAGTCGTTGCCAGCGACTGGGCCCAAATGGTGCGGGAATAAGCGTCCTGATGACTTCGCCACTGTAACCCGACGCGTTAGCGAGGAATGACGGCGGATGGCATCAGTTCCGGAAACGCTGGTCCAGCCGATCGACGGCATCCGTCCCCACGATCTTCTCTAACGCCTTCCCGCGATACACGACGAACTGATCTTCATCTCCTTCTATCGCGACGCTGACGTGGCCATTGCGGATCCGAACAATGCGGATCCGCCCTACCGGATCCTCCTCTCGGCCGTGGCTGATGTATAGGCAGCTACTGTCGGCCGTGTCGAGTGTAAGCACAAGCCTGCTCATCGATTCCTCCTTGGTTTCTTCGTTGCGGTTGCCTCTGGATACGTCACGGAACTCACCTTCTTGTGAAGCTCTCGATCGGCGTTCTTCTACCTTCCTGAGAGCACATCCTTCACGCATCGGAACACCCCTAAGCGAAGCAGAAAACCGACGCCCAATTGCATCACAGGAAGCAGAATCGTACTGGCCCCGCAATTTATAACAAACATCGCGTTGCATAACTTTCTATATTCCCCGCCGATTTCTTGCATAAGCGATGGCCTCTTGGTTTGCCCGTGGGTCGATCGGTGCGGCCAGTGGGCCCGGGATCTCGGAAATACTGGCGACAACACAGATTGACGTGGCTCGTGATCAGAGTCGCGCGTGATTGGACGCATGCACCTCTGATTCCCGTTCCTGCATCGTAGTTGGCAAAAACCTGGACTTTTCTCCGTTGCATAACGATTTGGCTATTTCATAAGCGGGCAATTTATGCAAGAATTTTGACTCGTGACGGCAAATGTTGTTGCAGGAGTTGAGCTTTGTCGGCCAGGAACGTCATCAAGCTGCCCCAGGTCAATCCTGGCAATGTCAAGCAGGCGTTGATGTTGCTTTGGAGCGCCAAGCCCGGTCAGACGTTTTCATCGGAGTGGCTGGGAGATCAAGGCATCAGTCAGCCCAACCAGACGTGGACGCTGCTACAGTTCCTCGGTTTGCTGGATGAATCGGACCGGCCAAACCAGGCGGTGATCGCGTGCCGCGACAACCGGCCGAAGTTCGTCGAGCACATCCGTGCCTCGGCAATCAAGGCGTACGGTGACGAAGGTTTCGGAAGCCCCGGTATCCTGGCTTGGCTGGGCCGTGACCCGCTAACCAGAAAAGAATTCAGGAAGCTTGTTGAGGACACCGGGGGATTTGACGTCAGGGCCCTGAAGAACGGGGGAATCAAGAATGCCTTCTACTGCCTCCGGGCGGTCCACGAATTGCTGGTCAAAAGTCACTGGCTTCGAGGGCCCGATGAGCCGAAGGCCGAGGAACGCTCGGTGAGCGTGGCGAAGGGACACGAGCCGAGCGAGAATGTTGATTCGACTGCCTGTCAGGATGGTTCGCAGGAGAACCAGATGATCGAGAAGCGGCTTTCCGATCCCGGCGAGGTGCGCGAATTGCTTCGCGGGTTGCTGGACGACCGTCCGGCAGGCGAAGATACTGGTCGCCACGATTGCATTCGGGTCCCTGTCGGAACGGACGACAATGGCAGGACCGTATGGGCACGCGTCTACTTCGAAGGTCCGGAGAGACCGAGGTACCTTGCGGAGCTTGCACGTCTGTTACAGTCCATGGCCGACGGGATGCAGCGTTAGTCGATTCCAACCCGAGAAGGCAGGGGCATGATTCTACGGTAGGCCAAAGCACTAGCGAGCACAGCCAATGGCATCAGACTGTCCATTTGGGAACGATCCAGCAAAAGTCGAAAGATACAAGGCGTTCTGGAACAGGGAACCAGCGGAACGGCCCCTGGTCGGTTTTTCGTTTGTCGGGTGGTACCCGCTTGAATACTTTTCGGCATGCAAGTCCTGGAAGGTCGGTGACGTCATCTCGCCGGAGATGCTCGAACCTGATGAATGGCTGGACGACTACGAAGAATTGCTTAAGGAAGGCGAACGAGTTGAAGACGACATGCTCCGCGGGGCATGTCCGATTCAAGTGGCGTTTCCGTGTTTCATCCCAGCCATCCTTGGCTGCAAAATCCGCGTGCTTCCTGACAATGTGATGGGCGAAGAGCAGAAGCTGTCGTGGGAAGAGTCTCTGGCGAAACGACTTGATCACGACAGCCCCTGGTTCAAGGCATACGTCGACTTCGCTGATGCGCTGGTCAATCGAGCCGATGGACGCTATCCGATCAGCCACGGGGCCGAATTAGGGCCCACGGATCTGCACGCCGTGCTCCGCGGTCACAACGAGAGCATTATGGACTTGGTAGACGAGCCGGAGAGATCTGCAGAATTGCTAATGCATTTGGGGCACGTCTTTGCGGAGTTTTTCCAAGAGACCTGGAAGCGACTACCTTTGTATTGCGATGGGTATTTTGACGCCCAATATCAGGTTTGGGCCCCCGGCCCCATTATCCGAATGCAAGAGGATGCGACTGCGGTCTTCTCGCCAGATCTCTATCGAAGCCTCGTGCAACCGGTAGACCGGATGATCGCCAAGCAGTTCGAATGCAACTTCATGCATCTCCACTCAACATCCATGTTCATGCTGGATGCTTTCCTGGAGATCGAAGAGTTGCGATGTTTCGAGATCAACATTGAATCGTTCAACATTCCCGTCAAGGGCATGATCGAATACTACAAGATGGTGCAGGATGCAGATCGCCCGTTATTGATTCGAGGGTCGCTTACCGAAGACGAAGTGCGTCTTGTGCTGGATTCACTGGATCCGCGCGGGCTCTACCTTCACATCATGCCGCAAGACAAGAAGGAGATAGACGCCCTGAGACCAATCTTGGGAATGTAATACGTCTAGAACAGCCCGCGTGAAAGCCACCACCGATTTGACATCGACGCGCTCGCCCTGGCTGGGCACGGTCTGCTGCCTGTTGTCCGCATTGTGCTATACGGCGACGAACATCTGTCTGCGTCAGTTGGCGGAGATGCGCGCCGATCCGGCCTGGGCGATTTGTATCAAGGAGGCGGTGACGGTTACGGTCGTAGGACCTTGGCTGCTGTGGCAAGTCTTTCGTGGAGGTCGTTTCTCGCTGACTATCAGAGCCATGGCGATTCTGGTACTGGCGGGATTGGCCGTGCAGTTGGCCGGAAACTTAGGAATACTATGGGCCTATAGCGTGATCGGGCTTGCCGTCACCCTGCCGCTGGCGTTGGGCATGAGTTTGACCGGTAGCGCCGTGATCGGGATTGTCTTGTTCTACGAGTGGCTCCCTGTGCGTTCAATCGTGGCCATAGCATTGGTCATCGGTTCAATAGTGCTGTTGAGCATCGGGGTGACAGGACAAAACGAATCCCCAGAGTCAACGTCCGCCGCGTCAGGTGCGTTCTTCGTCTTGCTGGGTATCGCCGCGGCCTGCGTGGCGGGCCTCACGTTTGCCAGCCTAAGTGCGGCGATCCGCTACGCCGGGAAATCGAATGTGCCGGTCGCTGTCACGGTTGTCGTCGTGACCGGAGTGGGGGTTATTTCGCTTGGCGCGGTGAGCCTTGTGTGGCTGGGCCCGGCAGAGATGTTAGCCACAGAACCGAACACGCTCGCGTGGATGGTGGCATCCGGAGTGTTCAACTTGGTCGCTTTGGCATTGATCACCAAAGGACTGCAACTGACCACATTGGTGCATGCCAACGTGTTGAGTGCATCGCAGGTCGCCCTTGGGGCAACGGCCGGTATTCTTCTATTTCGCGAGCCCTACAACTTGTGGCTGTTCGGTGGTATCGTGGCGACGCTCACCGGCATCACGCTCTTCGGGCATCCTCGTAGTAAGAAAGAGCCGGCCGTGCAGTCTTCGTGACGTCGTCGGAGTGCATTACCACGTGGCGTACGACACACTAGTTTATGGAGTCAGGGAACAGTTGCTATACTGGTTGCCTATGGTGTAGGAGACAGACATCGCTCCAGATGAAGAATACCTTGTGACAAGAGGATACAGACAGTGAGAGCTAGTCTCCTTGGATACGCTTACCCAACGCTGAATTCGCTTCTGCGTATGACCGTGGCCGCAGCCATCGCGTGTGTTGTGGCCGTGACACAAATGGGGCTCGATTCCAATGCCTTTGCCGCTGCGCCGAAGGCCAAGAAACGAGGGGAACTGATCGGCCCCATTGCACCATCGATTCACGTCCCACCAGTCCGAACGGCTCCGCCTGCCCGCACGCGGTCGATCAAGCGACCTCCGCAATACGATGCGAAAGTTATGGCCGAGAAGCAACGACTTCCGTATCGGCTGGAATCGTTGCGTTTGGCGATCGAGGATCTGATCACCACGTTCGGCGCCGCATATCCTGATGGTCCAGAGTTCCTCCGACGCTGGAAAGCCCTCTGGAGAGTACGTGGCGACAGATCGCCTGCGGTAGAAGAGCAATTTCGGAAGCTTCGCGACGAAGCCCTGTTGGCTAACCCGTTGCTTGATTTCGAGCGATTGCTCGTCCTGAAACGCAAGAAAGGGCAACTCGGCCTGCCGACCAACCATCAATGCAACACCTGCCTGAAGCGGACCGGCTATGACAACGAGCTTGCTGTGCTTTCACCCGTTCGTCCTGACGGCCAACTCGCCACGCTGTACCGCCCACGCGGCGGCACGTACGTCGGGGAAATGGATTTGCACTTCGACGCCGATCGTTTGCTCTTCACGATGCCGATCGGCAACACGTGGCAAATTCACGAGATCGAAATAAATAGCAACGGGTTGCGTCAGGTATCGCGCGAGGTTACGGACGTAGATAACTTCGATCCGTGCTACCTGCCGGACGGCCGCATCGTCTATTCCTCGACGGCGTCCTTCACGGGCGTGCCTTGCTGGCACGGTCGCGAGCGGGCGTGTTGCCTGTACACGATGGATATTGACGGTTCGAACGTGCGTCAGGTTTGCTACGACCAGGATTTGGATCTGCATCCTTCCGTGCTGCCGAACGGCCAAGTGATCTACAGCCGATGGGACTATACCGGCATCCTGCACGCCTACGTGCGTCCGCTGATGGTGATGAATCCGGACGGGACAAGCCAACGGGCCGTTTATGGCAGCAACTCGTACTATCCCAACAGCCTCTTCTTCCCGCGGGCCGTGCCAGGTTCGCCGACCAGAATCGTTGCAGTCTTGGCTGGCTATCATGGACATAACCGGATGGGCGAATTGGCCGTGCTGGACATTTCGCAGGGGTGGAGCGGGGAAAACGGCGTCGTGCACCGCATTTCACATCGCGGCGAACCGATTGTGCCTGTCGTGCTGGACTGTCTGACTCAGCACGCGAAGCTTCAGTTTCTGCATCCGTACGCGTTGAGTGAGAAGTACATTCTGACCGCGATGCAGCCGGGTCCCAAACAGCCGTGGGGCGTTTACCTGGTCGACGTGTTCGACAATATCACGCCGGTGTTGACCGATCCCGGGTACGATTTCTACGAACCGCTGCCCCTCAAGACGCGACCGATGCCGCGCGTGGTGCCCGATCGCACGGACCCGTCTCGCGACGACGCGGTTGTGGTGCTGCACGACATCTACAGGGGGCCGGGCTTGAAGGGCGTCCCACGCGGCACAATCAAGAGACTGCGGATTGCGGCCTATCATTTCGGGTTCCCCGGCATGGCCGGTCCGGACAAGATCGGCCGCGGTGGACCGTGGGAAGTCATGCGGATTCTTGGCACGGTTCCGGTCTACGAAGACGGCTCGGCCAAGTTCCGTGTGCCAGCCAACACGCCCATCACGCTGCAGGCGTTGGACAAAGAAAACAAGGCCGTTCAACTGATGCGAAGTTGGTACACGGCCATGCCGGGCGAGACGGCCTCGTGCGTCGGCTGCCACGAGACACCGAGCGACTCGCCCATCGTGCGGAACGACATCGCGGCAACAAGCAAGGTATCTGAAATCGAACCTTGGTACGGTCCGGCGCGAGGTTTCGATTTTGCGCGCGACGTGCAGCCGGTCTTAGACAAACACTGCGTCGGCTGTCACAACGGCCAGTCGCGTGACGACGAATTGATTGTAGCCGATCTCCGAGACGAACGACTCGTAGAGAACTACGTGGGCCTTCCACTTACCGTACTTGGTGCCAGACGAATCGATCCGTCGATCCCCAGCAAGTTCCCGGAACGCTTCCAGCCCTGTAAAGGCATGCCGCATCCCTATGGCGTGCTGAAGACGCATTACACGCCAGCCTACGAGGCGCTGATCCCCTACATCCGCCGCGTGAACATCGAAGACGGCGCCCATCTCTTATCGCCGGGCGAATACCACGCAGATACGAGCGAACTAGTACAGATGCTCATGAAAGACCATCACGGCGTGTCGCTGGACGAGGAAGCCTGGGATCGGATCATCACGTGGATCGACCTGAACGGTCCGTGCCACGGAACGTGGGGCGACGTCGCCGAAATTCCACGCCGTGCGGATCGACGCCGATATGAGCTTGCTCAAGCGACCGGCGGACCAAAGACGAATCCGGAATTCGTACCCGTCTCGTTGAACAAGACGTCGGTCTCGCCTGTCATTCCCGTAGCGAAGTCGCCGACGCCAGAGGAGCGGCGTCGTGTGATATCAAGTCTGCTTGACCGGCTGAGAGTAGCGGGTTCTGCCCCAAGACCGGCGTCGATGGATACGATGACACTCGATCTGGGCGATGGTCTGACGATTGACTTGGTCCGCATACCTGCAGGACATCTTTTGATGGGCGACACAACAGGCGAAGGCAACGCCGACGAATGGCCTGCCTCGATCGTCGAGATAGAACGTACTTTCTGGATCAGCCGGGCAGAAGTAACGAATGCCCAATTTCGTCGTCTTCATCCAGAGCATGCATCGGGGGTTTTCACAAAACGCCAGATCGACCGCGACGGGCCGGGCATCCAACTAGACGACCCCCATCAGCCGGCTGTTCGCGTTTCATGGAATGATGCGATGGAATTCTGCCGCCGGCTTTCAGGCACCTCGGGTCGTGCGATCACGCTGCCGACCGAAGCGCAATGGGAATACGCGGCGCGTGCGGGGACCGTCACGGCCTTGTACTACGGTGGGGCGGACGCTGATTTCTCCCACACCGCAAACATGGCCGATCGCTCGTTGGCCTGCGTCTACGAGGGGACGGCGGGCGTCGCCGTGTTTCAGCCTGTCCCGGCCTTGATGCAGTTCGACGATCAGGCGATCTGCACCAGCGACGTGGCTTCGTATCAAGCGAATGCCTGGGGACTGTACGACGTGCACGGCAACGCTGCCGAATGGACGCGCTCGGCGTACCGTTTGTATCCCTACGACGCCGACGACGGACGCAACGATGTCCACGCGGCTGGCAACCTGGAAAAACGAGTGGCTCGCGGTGGCTCGTTCTACGATCGCCCCAAACGGTGCCGCTCGTCCCATCGGCTGGCCTACCCGCCGTGGCAGGCCGTCCACAACGTAGGCTTCCGGATCGTCGTCGAGCAATCCAACTGAGTTTCGGCACTCGGAATGGGAGGGCGAAGCTCCCGCTGAACCGGGTTCCCGGCACCGACGCGTGGCTCGTGCGGCCGCTACCCAGCCGTCGTATGCCGCCGAGTTGACGCGAGATAGCAGGCACGCTATACAGGCGAGCGACAGTTGTGAGTTGCGAATTCACGTGGTTTTTCGATGCACACATAAAGAGGAACGAAGAATGACTCAACCAATCAGCATTATGCCGTGCCTTGACATGCAAAACGGTCGCGTGGTCAAGGGCGTTCACTTCGTCGACATTCGCGACGCGGGCGATCCCGTCGAGTGCGCTCAGGCTTACTGCCAGGCGGGAGCGGATGAACTGGCGTTGCTGGACATCACGGCCACTGTCGAAGGTCGCGGTACCATGCTTGATGTAGTGAAACGCGTGGCAGAGGCGGCAACCGTCCCGTTCACTGTGGGGGGAGGAATTTCGGACGTGGCATCGGCGGCGGCCGTATTGGAGGCGGGGGCGGACAAGGTCTCGACCAGCAGTGCCGCTTTCCGCAAGCCGGAGGTCATAGCAGAGATGGTCAAAGAGTTCGGCTCGGAGAAAGTGACTGTGGCGATCGACGTGGATCAGAATGAGGCCATGCCCTCGGGCTACGAGGTGTACATCGACGGAGGCCGCACCGCTACCGGTGCCGACGCCCTCGATTGGGCCAAGAAGGTTGATTCGTTCGGCGTGCCGGTGATCCTGCCTACCAGCAAGGCCGGCGACGGTGCCAAAACCGGCTACGATTTGCCCGTTATTCGCGCGATGAAGGAAACTACATCCGCCCAAATCGTCGCCTCGGGCGGCGCCGGCCAACTGGAACACTTCTACGAGGCTATCGAGGCCGGCGCCACGGTCCTGCTGGCGGCGTCCGTGTTCCATTTCCACACGATCGGCATCCCAGAATTGAAAGACTACCTCCGCGGTCGCGGTGTCAACGTGAACTGATCGCGATGCCAGGCGGAACGACGAACGATCTTTGACCGGGCTCACGCGCTCGCACACTCATTCTTTCCATCCACAGGAGACTGCAACCATGAGACGATTCTGCCGTTTGATCAACGCTATTCCTATTCAGCTCATTCTCGTGCCCCTCGTTCTGTCGGCCTCAGGCGATCGTCGTGCGTTGGCGGCCGAAAACAAGCTGAAGAAGGACGATCGCATTGTATTCCTGGGCGATTCGATTACAGCGGGAGGCGTGCGCAAGGATGGCTACGTCACGCTGGTCGCGAACGCGATTGCCGAGTGCCACGGCGATCTGGGGATCGAAGTCATTGGCGCGGGGATCAGCGGCCACAAGGTGCCGGACTGCCAGAAGCGACTGGACAAAGATGTGCTGGACAAGAAACCCACGATCGTCGTGATTTACATCGGCATCAACGATGTGTGGCACTGGAATCGTGACGCGGGTACTACCCAAGAGAAGTTTGAAGCAGGCCTGCACGACCTGATCAAACGTTCTCAGGACGTTGGGGCTCGCGTGATCCTTTGCACGCCCAGTGTGATTGGCGAAAAAACGGACGCTTCCAACCAATTCGACACGATGCTCGATGAGTATTCCGGCATCAGTCGGAAAGTGGCCGCCGGGGCCGACAGCCAAATGGTGGACTTGCGCAAGAAGTTCCTCGCCTACTTGAAACAACACAACAAGGAGAACAACGAGAAGAACGTGCTGACTACCGACGGAGTACATCTGAACCTCGCAGGCAACCGGTTTGTGGCTGACTGTATGCTGGAAGCCTTGGGCGTCGGCGGCGTGACGCCGGGTCGTCTGCTGCGGCACGTGGTGATGTTCAA
>CAZURK010000376.1:0-13196 GCA_964623055.1 uncultured Pirellulaceae bacterium | reverse complement strand
AACTGGATTGGTGATTCTTCGCTCCAATAGGCGACACAAATCGTCGATGCGTCCTGTGACACAGCGATACCGCGCACGTTGGGTTCGGTTTCGATCCAATTCACCAGTGGCGGCGGAGGTATCTCGACCGCAATTCTCTGGCCCCGCCAGCGGATGTTGATCGATTCAGCGTAGTACTTGCTTCCATCGCTCCTGAACGCTTCCAGTTCATGGCGTCCGACGGTCAGCCTCCATTCTTTTTGGCCCGATTCGATTCTTATCTCATCCCTATCGATAGCGACCTTCGCTCTGGGATCATCGACAACAACCACAATCACACCTTTGCCAGTGCGGAAATAGACCACGACACTGGCTAGAAGCAGGAGGGCCGCTGCGACACCCGCCGAAATCCAGGCCAATCGAGCACGTCTGGAGGTGGCTGCTGAACGAGTTTCGCTTTGAAGATATCCACTCAGTGCCGCCGCGACCTCGCCTGCTGACCCGTACCGTTTCTCTGGGTTCTTGGCCATGGCCTTCAGACAAATCGTCTCTATGTCGGCATCCAAATCCGGACGATGTTCGCGAGGTTTTGCCGGTTGTGAATTCGCGATGCGTGCAAGTACCTTGGCTATCGTGCCCACGAAAGGTAACTTGCCGGTCAGCATCTCATATAGGACGACCCCAAGGCTGTAGATGTCGCTGCGCGCATCCGCATCGTGATCTTCCACTTGTTCAGGAGACATATAAGCCGGTGTTCCCAGCAACGCCCCGCTTGACGACAATCGGTGTTCACTTTCCACCGATCTTGCCAACCCGAAGTCCATCAGTATCGGCTCGCCGGTCTTGTCGACCATGACGTTCGACGCCTTGATGTCGCGGTGGACGATTCCTGCGGCATGAATAGCCTCCAACGCCCGCGCCAGTTTCTGCACAGTGGCGGCCGCCTCACGTGGATCCGTCGTCCGCCCCTTCAACCATTCGTCAAGAGACTTCCCCTCGATGAAAGCCATGGTGAGGTAGTAGGTCCCTTCGATTTCGTCGGCATCGTAAATGGGGCAGATGTTTGGATGCCGGATCCCGGCCGCGGCTTTGGCCTCGCGAATGAATCGCTCCAGTAGCGGCTGGTCCGTGGCCGGATCACACCGGGGCACTTTCAGCGCGACCTCGCGCTCCAATTGTGTGTCGTACGCCAGATACACGGTGCCCATGGCACCCCGCCCCAAGAGATCGCGGATCTCGTAGCGACCTAAGCGTCGGCCGATGCTCACTGGCGATGTTGCGATCGCGGCAGATTGTGCGTAGTCCAGCGTCGATGCTGGGGTGCTCGACAGTTCAGAGGTTCCCTCTGCTACTCGATAGCCATCAACTTCCTCCTGGACTTCCTGCTTGATTCGCAGCAGGTCTATCACGTTACAGATGTCCGGAAACCTGGATTCGATCTCTTCCGCCCCCGGAACCGTATCCGTGGCAGCCCGAGTCACGCATTCAGTCTCCAACAGTTCCGTGAGAGTGTCTCGTTGGTCTGCCAATTCCGGCCAATCGTCGACATACGCTTCCAACATCTTCTTCTCACCGGCTTCCCAGCGACGCTCCTGATCGATTTTGACCAACTCGACCAGCACCCTCTGCCGCAACGGATCTCCGGGGGCTGGCACGTAGTCGACCAGGTCGGCCCCAGATCTCGTCTGCCACGAGTGCTCCAACTGCCAGATCGCGTCGCTGATCGCCAACCAGTGCTGATCATCCAACACATCCACGGAACGCTGGGTATCGTCGCTCATGTGTCGCTCCTGATGCTTCTCATTCGCCTATAAGCTGTTTGATCACCTGCATAAGCTGCAAACACCCGTTCTCTGGTACAAGAAATCCGCGCGATTTCTCAAGAAATCTGGGTTTTGGAAAAGTACGGGCCTTCTGGCGATTCGCGACGGTTCTAACGCGGAGTATGAGTTCGGCGCTACTCCACTGAATACCGTCTCAGTCGGCCCTCAAGTCGCTGGCCGATTTGCTTTCGAACACGCCCAACGGTTTGACGCGTGCAGTCCATCTTCTTACCGATTTCGCCTGTCGAGTATCCTTCGAAAGCGTACCGAACGATCTCCAAGTCTCGCTCGTGGAATCCGTCGACTGCGGCCTCCAATTCCTCTGTCAGGGCCACGGCTTCTTCGTGTGACGGTTCGCGGTCGATGACTTCCAGGAGTTCTGGCGAGAGCCCATCCTGCTTCCCGCCGCGTTTCTTTGCGTCGTGGTACTTGCCGTGGCTGCGGACCTTATTCGCCGTGATTTTCATCAACAGACGCCACAGAGCACCTGAATGGTCAATCCGGAATTCCCCCTCTTTCGCCCGCCGAAAGAAGGTATTGAACACAGACTGAACCACGTCGTCCGGATCCTCGTGCCGGCGCAGCCGCGGCCCCATTTGCTGCTCCGCCAATCGCCAGATTCGCTCCGAGTAGCGTTTGAACAGTTCATCAGCGGCCGCTTGGTCCCCTGAGCGATACAAATCGATCAGCTCTCTCGATGGCTTCTCTGCGCTCTGCATGTCCCCACTCATAGTGACAGCCCTGGCATCAGTGTTTGCCGACCGCAGGCCCAGTATACACGGTCGTAGGTGGGCTGCAATCATGTGCTCGCACTGCGGGCTCGGCGCGGATTTTCTCACGAGCCTGAAGGCATGGACCGAGTCTTTTGCGCCACTAGCGGCGCGACCCTCCCGGCGAAACAACGCCAGAGACAGAAAATCTCGTCCCGGGGATCTCAGATGACCGTGACAGAAATCGAATTGCGCTGGAGTGTGACGCAAACCGCAGCGAAGGTTGGGTGGCGATTTCACCAGCGCGAAACACCCGAAACGACCCCGTTGGCGCAGGATCTAGCGAAAACGATGGCCCGATCGAGAGATGGGACCAGTGATGTGAGACTGCGCCACAGCCTTGCCCCAGTCGGGAGCGGGCACGACGAGCTAATGGATGTTCCAGCGAGGGCTGTCGCGAGTGCAGGATCGATTGGCAGAAGGCTTTGCAGAAGCTGCGTTCAGCTCCGACGAAGCGGGCATGACCTGATTAGTCCTGCGACGACTCAAACGCGAAGTTGGCTTCCTCTGTTCCGTCGTCGGGCACCACGAATCGTTGGCTGCCGTCGCGAGCCTCCGGCGGCAACTTGAAATCACGCGGCAATACCTCTCCGGTTTTCTCGATGAAGTCGTCGAGTTCGGTCATGAGACGATCTCTATGCACCAACGTCACAATGTGCTCGCCGATGACGGCCCCCCTCCCGTCGACCCACTCCAACTCATACCGCCCCTTCGCGTCTGTGACGCCATGTGAACTCGGGCTGAACTCACGATCTACCGGAGTCTCGGAAGTCGGCTGGAAGTGCACCAGAATGTTGGCGATCGGTTCTCCATCTAGTGTGACGACTCCCGAAACAGTGACTAAGTTGACACAACCGCGATACGCTCGTCCGTTGATCGCCAGAACGACAACCGCGTAGCCGATCAAGACGATGCAACTGGCGGCGAGCGAACGAACCGGATAGCGGCGTACCAGAGCGCGACAGCGCTGCAACAGACCGAGTGAGGAAGTCCCGGGAGACCTCTTGCTGTAACTCTGTTTCTTGTCTTTGTGCGCTGCTGGGTCCGTCGCCGCTGCTTCACGCTGCCTCCGACGGGCCGCCTCGCTGGAGACAAGCTGCTTCCAACGATCTTCGTAGAGACCTCTGCGGTTCATTGTGACGCTCCCTATCCCGTGTCCGAGATCGGACAATCGATTGAGTTTCTTCACAACGGCCAACGCCCGACAGAATCGAAACCACCATCTCGGCATTCCTGGACTCCAGTGGCCGGTGAATGACATCCGTCAATGCTTCCTCTCCCTCGTCGCGTTCTAGCTGTCGAGAGCGGCGACTGGATCTCAGTAACCTTATCTGGGAACCTGAGCAACCTCGCCGCCAGCGATCGTAGCCAAGTCGCAAAACAGAATCATGTTGACGTGCGTGCCGAGGAAATGCACAGATCCGTCACACATGAGCCAATTGAGCCCGTCAGGATGATAACTTCCCCAACCTTCGTGGCTGGGCTTGTGTCCAATCGCGTTGTAGCAGTCGACGATTCTGGTGCATTGAAGGGACCAACTCAAAGGCACGGCCTGCGAAAGGGAAGAACAATAACTGTTAGCCCAATATGTTTGCAGGTCAACCGGATGCTCCTGTGACCACTTATGGTGCTCTCCAACTGCAATCGTGTGTGACAGGCCATCACGGATGGTGGAAGACGACTCGCACCCGGTTAGGCCGATCGGATGAACGGCATGGAAAACACCCTTCCATTCCGGAGGCAGATTGTGGTAACCCCAAGAATAGGTCCAGTACCCCTGTGCCGCCACCATCAGATACGGTACGTCACTGCGTCCAGCCATGCCACGATATGACCCGCGGCGATAATAGTGAACGGGTGGTGCCGGATGGTGACTTGGGTAGCCCAACTCTCCCTTCCCCGGATCACTTGGACAGGCGTACGTTGGCACGAAGGCTTCCCGCACATCCTTGTTTTCCGGTGCCAAGTAGTTGTCAAGCTCGTGATGATACATATCATCAAGGTGCTGCTGACCCACATAAGGCAGGAGCGAAATCGCCCAGTTTGTGCGTTGGGGCGGTACGGGCCAGTGGCGCGCTTCCGTGCTTATCTTGCCCGGCGGAAAGCACTCTTTCCTGTCATGGTAGTTTTGGATCGCCAACCCAATTTGCTTCAGGTTGTTCTGGCACTGCGCCCGTCGCGCGGCCTCCCGCGCAGCCTGCACGGCCGGCAGGAGCAAAGCGACCAGGCCTGCGATAATGGTGACCACAACCAGGAGTTCGATCAGCGTGAAACCGTGTGCCAGATGACGCCGAACAAGGGGTGTCTGAGCATCTAACCGCGAACTTGACATCTTTCATCCTCCCGGCATGTGAGATAGTATTCGCTCCACTGCTCGTTGACGCTCGGCAACTCGGTGCGCTGGCGACTGACATCGCCACCAAGCGTCCGACGTGATGTCTCTCAGGATCTGACTCCCGCCGACGCCAGCCGTAGCCTCAACGATGACCATTTCAATCTCTTCAAGGAGAAAACACGCGATTTTGGTAACAAGGAATCCGCAAGAATTCTCGAGTTCCCCAGTTTCTGCGTCCGGATCTCCCTGGAACCAGAAACCCACGCCGACAGGACGTAACAGGTGAGTGCACAACCCCGTGGGACCCAGGCGTTAACGGAAACGCCAGAAATGCCATTCCAGACTACGCGGTCTGCCTCAGTTCGCGGCCAACTGTTCACGGGAACCTAAGGAAGGGTGAGTCGAAAGCATCTACTCCCGCTATCCATCGTGCGGGTGCTCATACAGAGGAATCGCGAATCTCATGGCCAAAGACCGGCGCGACTAACGAGACGCGGCGAGGATCAGGGGGCTCAGTAACGGCCCACGGGAAGTTCCATTGTGCGTTCGGCGGGGGCCAAGCCGCGGCCGATCTCGGCTACGCGACGGACGACCGACGCGTCGAAGTATCGCGCCCCACACTTGTCGCACACACCAATCGGTACGTCTTCGAGGATCACGAAGCTTCCCTGGTGACGCAACGCTTCCCGCTCCACGCGCCGCGTCTGGACGTGGCCACCACAGTGTACACATGTGAAATCGTACATGGGAATGTCGCGTTATCGAGGCAGGACACACAGTGGCCGTCTCGCGGTGTATTATACCTTGGCACGGCAGGAAGTTGAGTGGCCAGTGACCATCCGCTAGATTGGCCGTAATGTCAGTTTGCGTTTACGGCTTTCTGTCATGTAACACGCGAAGCGAATCCCCATGCCGCTCGAAACGAAGAACGATATTCTCGCGGAACTCACGGGGGTGTCGAAGTCGTATGGGACTTCACATTCAACCGTGCATGCGGTGCGCGAGGTCTCGTTTGACGTGCGCTGCGGCGAACGGGTGGCCCTATTGGGCAAATCCGGATCGGGTAAATCGACGCTGCTGAATCTGATTGCCGGGCTGGATCGACCGACGGCGGGGCGGATTTGCGTGTCGGGGCGGGTGCTATCAGAGCTTTCGGCCACGGCGATTGCCGACTACCGGCGGGAGTGTGTGGGTATGATCTTTCAGGCCTACAACCTCGTCCCTTGGCGCACGGCTCTGCAGAACGTGGAATTGCCCATGGTCTTCGCGCGCCGGGGGAAGGGCGACCGCGAAACAGCGGCTTGCGAGGCACTAGAGGCGGTTGGGTTGGCCGAGCGAATCGGGCACCGACCCAGCGAACTCTCGGGTGGCGAGCAGCAGCGAGTGGCCATTGCGCGGGCCCTGATGAACCGGCCGGAGCTGCTGCTGGCGGATGAACCGACGGGTAATCTTGACTCCTCGACGGCCGACGAAATCGTCGAGTTGATCAGCCGCTTCACGGAGGAGTCTCAGACGGCGACCATTCTTGTCACGCACGACGAAGAATTGGCCCATCGGTTTGCCTCGCAAGTGTTGCATATGCGGGACGGCCAATTGGATCGCGATTCGGGAGCCGACGGCGTATGAGATACCATGACGTGGTCTCCATGGCCCTGCTGATGATCCGCCAGCAGAAGACGCGCACGGTCCTGTCGCTGATCGGAGTGGTGATCGGTTCGCTCTTGCTGCTATTCAGCCTGGCGTCGCGCCGGGGCGTTCAGGATGCGGTGGCGCGGGTCTTCAGTATGAGCAAGGAAATGCGGCAGATCCAGGTCTGGTCGCGGTGGGGAGTCGATAGGGAGGATATTCCCGAAGAGGAATTGAAAGTCGACGGTGAGATGGACGAGGCCATGCGGTCGCGTATTCGTGAAATGCTCGTACGCCGATGGCAGAACGAACATGGCGGTGAGAGAGTCGGGCTAACGCGCGAGCGGATCGAGCGAATCGAAGCGATCGAGCATGTCGAAAGTGTCCACCCTGACGCGGAGGTCTGGGTCGAGCTCATGCAGGGCGAAAACGAACTGCAAGGACGTGGTATGGCGGTTGCTGCCGGCGACGAGGTTCTGAGCGAGCGCATCCTCGCCGGCAAAGCGTTCGAGTCGGACAGCGACGAGACGATTCTGCTCAGCGAGTTTGTCGCCTGGAGTTGGGGTTGCATATCACCATCGCAAATGCGCAAACTGGTCGGTACCAAGGTCCGGATCGAGTACCGCCACGGTGAGGCCACCATCGCGCATTCCCTGGCCTATCGCAGCGGAGGCGAGATCGATTTCAGCGAGGAAGAAATCAGCGCCTTGAACAGTGCGCTCGACGGCCTACCGGCGATCATCGACCAGTTGCCGCTGCCTGAACCGGAGCGTGCCGCGTTGAAGAAAGCGTTTCCGCCTTCGTCGGCTGATCGCGACCAAGCGACTGAACCCACCGAGCGAATCATCTCCCAGGAGTTCACGGTGGCCGGCATTTTTCGCGGCCCCACCAAGGACGAAACGGAACAGGGAGTGCGACTGGGCCGCGGTGCCGGTTTTGCAGAGTTCCTGCTGCCCATGAAGACGGCCGTACAGTTTGCGCTGCGCATCCCGTACACCGGAAAGACAGGTTTCCACGGAGGCACGGTGATGGTTGCCCATCAGTCGCACCTGAAGACCGTATCGGAACAGATTCGCGAGATGGGCTTCTATGAACGATCGCTTATCGAGACGGTGGAGTATATTCAGAGTCAGGTACGCGAGGTGACGCTGATCGCGTCTCTGATTGCGGTTTTCGCGCTGGTCATCTCTGCGGTGGGGATCGCCAACACGATGGTGATGAGTGTCGTCGAGCGGACGCGGGAAATCGGCATCATGAAGGCATTAGGCGCCCGCGAGGGGCAAATTCGATTCCTGTTTCTTGTTGAAGGGGCGCTGCTCGGGGTGATCGGCGGACTCTGCTCTCTGGTGATCGGCTTGGTCATCAGGATTCCGATCGAATCGTGGGCGATCTCGATGCTCGAGAGCGGATTGGACAAGACGTTCGAGCAGGAGCACATGATCGAGTTCCCACTGTGGCTGCTGGCCTTGGTAGTTGGCTTCAGCACGATCGTCACCACGGTGGCGACGATCCTGCCGGCATGGCGGGCGGCACGGATCGATCCGATTGCAGCCTTGCGGCACGACTAGGCACCGTTCGGTCAATTACGGTCGTAGCGAAACTCGCCAAGAGTTTCGGCGGCGCTGCAATTCCGAAAGTCTTGGCGACTTTCGCTACGGCCAAATCCGACAATTATTTCTCGAACGGTGCTCAGCTCTCCATCGACCATGGTGCCCGGACTTCTCGGGTGACCATGGCGTCGGCCTCAGGATCGTCGATTACTCTCTCGTTTTCGCCGTCCCAGCGGATCCGGCGGCCGACTCGCCACGAGATGTTCATCAGGTGTCCCGGATTGGTGGCAAAATGGCCTTGCTCGACATCGGCGAAGGGCTTGGTGTGATTGCGGACGTTTGTCAGAAAAACCTCCGCGTGGTTTTCGTCACTGGTACGAAAGGACTCCTCTTCGACGCCTTTCTTGCGTCCTCGCGGCTCGGGCGTGATTGTATATCCGCTTCGGTCCAGAATCATCGAAGCGTCCGTGCCGCAGAAGATCTTGCAGTGGGATCGCTGGTCCCGCCGGCAGCCGTTGCGGACTGAAACCTGCAACAGGAATCCTCTCTTGGCGACCGGCCCAGGGCCGTACTGGCAGATGCCGGAGAACGTATCCGGCCACTGGGTGTTGGTTGGCTCGAAGCACATGTTGGCGCCCATGCCGACGGCGGAGATCGGCCATCTCACGCCCATCGCCCAATTCACGATGTCGTAGTGATGCACCGTCCAGCGCACTTGCCAGGCTCCGCCATAGTCGAAGAACCATCGCCAGTTTCGGTGCCGGTTGGGATTGTACGGCACCTTCGGCGCGGGGCCGAGCCAAGCGTCCCAATCGAGTCCATCGGGCGGATCGCAGTCGCGTGGGGAGCCGTAACCGGGATACACATTGAAATAGTCCCACACTTTGACTTCCGAGATTTCCCCCAGGCGGCCCGACTGAATGATGTCGACCGCCCTACGATAGTGCTCCCAACTGCGCTGTTGTGCACCGAATTGGACAACTCGGTCATGTTTTTCCGCTGCCTCGACGGCCGCGCGGCCTTCGGCGATGGAGTTGCCCAGCGGCTTCTCGACATAGACGTCCTTGCCGGCGGCGCAGGCGTATATAGTGTGGAAGCAGTGCCAGTTGTCGGTGCTGGCGATGATCACCGCGTCAATGTCCTTGTTCTCCAAAAGTTCTCGGAAGTCGCGGTACACCGCTATCGAATTGCCACCAGCGTGCCGTTGTGCCCTGATCAGCCGGCTTTCCTCCACATCGCAAACGGCCACGAACCGAGCCCCGCGGAGTGGTTTGAACCTGTCCACGAGTTGCCCACCGCGCGGACCGCATCCGATCAGTGCGAGGTTGACCGTCTCGTTGGGACCCGGTCTGGCTGACGATCCCGCGGCATAGAGTTTGCCGACGGCCCAACCGGCACTCGTCGTCGCCGCAGTCGCGCCAAGGAACTCTCGCCGTGTTGGGTTGCTGTCCATTGGAAAACGTCCTGCGATTGAGGTGGCGAAGGCTGGCTCGGACCATCCACAGCCTTGCCATTCGAGACCGAGCCACGTCGCGCGCATTATCCGCATCGCCCTCCCATCTATAACCCCCAATCTATAACCCGCCAAGAATGAAATTGCCCGAGAGGTGCTCAACAAAACGACTAGGGCATCACCGTTCGTCACCAGCAGGCGATTCCTTTGGTTTGATGAACATCATCTCGGCGGGCGTAACCCAACGGGATCTTAGGTCCACCCTGAACCACCCTTCACTGTTCTTCCTATGGAATCGGCAGGGGGACCGCTTGCCGAATTCTTTGAGATCGTATTGCGCCCAAGTCTTCCCCATGTCCAAGGAGACGATGAATCCCGTGTCCATCGGGGACGCGGGCGCGCAATGCGATGCCAGAATCACGCCGTCTTGGATGATCATATTGCCGGATTCGACCCCCGGATTGAACAGCAGCGTGTGCTTATCGAGATTGGCTATGTCGGCCGGATCGCACCGGAAGACTCCTCGGTCGTGCGGCTTGGGGCCGTTCGAGTCGCTGATCCAGTAGACTTTGCCGTCGACGAAGTTGATGCCGCCGCATTTAAACCGCGAGTTCGACGGCCCCGATACGATAACCTTCCACTTCCACCGATCCTTGTTCGCATCGTATGTGCCTCGCAGCCAGTGGCATTCGTGCCTATCTCCTCGATCACGGTCGCCCGTGCAGGCGTAGAACGCGTCTTCGGCCGGATTGTATGTCACACAGTGAACATGGCGGCAAATCACGGGATTGTCAGGGTTGCCAAGCGGTGTGCCCGTTGTGCCCCCACCGCCAGAGCCGTTGTCTCGATTGTAGGGATTCTGGCCGAAGGAATACGCGATCTTCACGGTCTGCCCGTTATCGGTCGAGTAGTAGATATTGACCGGCGTCGCGCCGCCGATCACGTTGCAGTAGTTGCCCCAAATCAGCATCTCAACCCCGTTCACATCAAACGTGTCGTCGCCCGTGAGATTATGGAAATACCAGCCGGGGTTGGCCGGGTTCTGCGGTGTATGCTGGAGGTAATCCGAGCCGTCGGTATCCTTCACCGTAATCTCGTTATACGTCTTCAGGTTATCCGTGCTGAGGTACAGTTTTGCCAGCGCGCTGAACAGGATGTTCCCATTCTTCAAAATGCAGCTAAACACGATGTGGCGCGCGTCGGGAAACGCGATGCTGTGTGGCCAGGTACGGCCGTTGTCTTCGGACAGGAACACTTTCCCGTCCTCAAAGCCGAACGCCTTGTTGTCGCGTTGCGAGTCAACAAACAAACCTTCCGGCTGCGGGCGATACCAGAAGTGATCCGTCGAAGGGAACTCGGCCGGCGCGGCGATTGAGCCGGCGCCCAGTCCGATCGCTCCAGGCATCCATATTCCGCCCGCGGTTGCCGCCGTAGCGCCAAGGAACCGGCGGCGAGTCACTTGTTGTTGTGGCGTCATCATATCTTCCTCCAGATCAAGGTCTGTGGTGTCCACAATGTGTTCATGTACGGATAGATTCGACTATTACCCTCCTGCCTGTCGACGGCGTCGTCGCTGTTAGCGGCGCGGGCCGCCGCGAAAAGGTCCACCTTGGCCCATCTGTTCGACGAACTTCTTCACTTCCTCCCTATCCAGGGCACCGTCGCCGTTAGCGTCGGCGCGCTGCAGAAGCCGTTCTTTCATCCGCTCGGGCATCTCGTCCTTGGCGACCTTCCCGTCATCGTTCGCGTCGAAGCCCATCACGAACTTGACAAAATCTCCGCTACCGGGCCCGCCTGGGCCGCCGCGGCCTTGGCCAAAAGGACCGCCGAACCCCGGTGGCTTCCACCAGTCAGGCAGCTTGACGTTGCTTGGGCTGTCGACGTTCGGGATATGGGGCTTGAGGTCGAGGATCGGTGTGCCATCAAACGCGTCGATACTCTCGACACGCACCGTGTTGCCATCCACCGAGAGGATCCGACAGACGCTCAAGCCAATCGGGTTTGGACGCACCGGCGCTCGGGAAGCGAACACGCCGGCTGACGGTTTGTTGGGGAAACGCTCCAAACGGGTCTGAAGGACGCCCCTTTTGTCCGGCGTGTCGTTCTTGTGGAGCCAGTACAGCACGATGACGTGGGAGAACCCATCTAGACCTTTCAACGCATCCCCATACTCGTCCGCGATCTTCAAACGCGTCGTGCCCTCCTCCTTCTCCACGGTTCCTACTGAAAAGACCTTGAAGAACTGCTCGGGTTCTCCCCCGTCTTCCTGGGCTGGGACGACGCTCGCGGCCAACGCAAGCGAGCACCCGCCGACCATAACCAGCACAACTCGGCTCCGCATTGTTGCCCAAGCTCTCATCGACCACCTCCAGTCACTGGAGAAAGGAGACTGCTGCGACGCTGCAGCCGCCCCGCAGTGTTTGGCGCAGTATACCTTTGAAGGATTCCAGCGAATACGAACCATTCTACTCGATAATCACCCGACGTGTTGATAGGGTGCCAACATTGGCTTATCGTGCTGGATTCTGTTTGACCATCCGCAGCTTTGGCGAGAACTCTCTATTCGTGAGATTCCCAATGATCAACCGGAAACTCCCAGCGTTTGCCCTGACGGTTTGTGCTCTGGTGTCTGTTGGTTTTGCCTTGGATTCGCCGGCCCACGCCCAGGAACCGAAGGAGGAAGAAGGGCCGTTCAACTTCGAGGAGGCTTCGCGCAACGTGCCGAAGCCGCGGGAAGTCTATCCCTATGTCAAACGCGACATGATCCCTATGGATTTGAAGATCATATCGGACGAGATTGTTACGAGTGATACGGATCCAGCCAAGAAGCTTCGCAAGATCACAGCTCGTTTCAACAGTCTCAAACTGGAAGATCGTGTGTGGGGCCATCCGTGCGTGATCCTGATGCCGGCCGACGACTCCATCAATCGCTCGCCCGAGCGCAAGGGCAAGGTGGTTATCGTCGGCTCGCCGGGTTGGTCCATGTTTCCGGCGCATGTGGAGAAGTATGGCGAGCCCATCGCCACGCGAACCGGATATCCCACGATGGTCCTAAGCAGCCCGGGCGTCCATCCCGACGGCTCGGGCATCGAAGGCGAAAACATGCGAGTCCTCACCAGAATGCGGCACAAGACGGGCACGGACTACTACAACATGAACTGCCAGTTGGCTCTCATCTACATCCGGGCGATGGACGTGATGGAGAAGGTGCTAGAGGTCGACAGAGTGAAGGCCGTCATCGGCGGCCATTCCAAGCGGGGACGCAGCGCAACGGTTGCCGCTGCCATGGACTCTCGCGTCGCGTCGCCCATCATCATGGGCAACGAGAGCATATATCGCACAGACCAAGTTCAGTGGCACCTTTCTTTCCACCACGCCTTCTTCCAGGACCAGATCAGCGTGCCCGTCTTCTACATCGGTGCCACCAACGAGGGCGGCTACAACATGTTCAACATCAACCTGATGCAAGAACGGTTGAAGCAGCCCATGACGATCGAGATGATCCCGAACTACAGGCATTACAACTTCCACGAGACCCAGTTCATCGACTTCATGATGTGGGTTGCTCACATATTCGACGGCCGGCCGATCAGCAAGATCGTCGAAACGAGCCACGAGCACCGAGACGGACGCAACTACTATCGCGCCAAAGTCGAAAGC
>CAZURK010000375.1:0-13212 GCA_964623055.1 uncultured Pirellulaceae bacterium | reverse complement strand
TCGAAAAGGTTCACAAGAAATGAGAATTCGCCGCTGGCAGAATAGAAGACGTGTGTGGGCGGCCGTTTATTCCCGGCTGCAACGGGAAAATCCAGAAAATGCTCATCGCCCGGCAGCGCCCCAGAGCCTCACTGCACGTTCATCCGACAGATCGTCAGAGTTAGCACGCCAGCCAAGCTGGCGCAGGCGAGATACGGCACCAGCAGCCAGCCGATGGCCTTCAGCATAGTGAAAATCATTCCTCGTTCGTAAACACCTCGTACATCAACTCGATCGATTCAACGAGTATTTGGGTCATGGGCTTTCGTGTCTGATTCGACATGACACAGAGCATCTGCCTATGCTCTTCAGTGACTCGTGTTGCAGGCCACGGCAGCTCCAGCCATTCATCTCTGTCTCCCAACGGCCGGCGGCGCGACGCAGAAAGTGACACTCATGGCCCCGTCGGTGATCGGACTGCCGACGCCAGTGGACGAGGACCTCCTCATCGCACTTCTGTACCTGGCTAAGCAGCAGCGATTCGCAAGTGACATCGTACACTTCTCGACCTCCCGGCTTTGCCGCGTCATGCACAAGTCGCTTAATGAATCCTTGGGCGACCGAATCGAACAGGGGCTGACGCGACTCAAAGCCCTCACGATCAAGTACGAACTGGCCTGGTACGACAAACTCAAGGCGAAAGTGGAACCGATTCTCATTACCGGCATCCTCGCGGAAGCGAAGCTCATGCGGCGGAAGGGAAGAACCCGGAAGGACGAACCACACGATAACTACGTGCAGTGGACGAAGAACTTCTACACCACGATCCAGGCCGGCAACCTTACGGATATCGATCTTGATCTCTACTTCGCCTTGTCCCGACCCGGAGCAAAGCAGTTGTACCGACACCTCAACAAACGGTTTCACGGTCGTCGGGAACAGCGACGCTACGAGCGAGACTTGACACACCTCGCGTGCGGTCATCTCGGCATGAAGAAGTCGAAGTACCTCAAGCGGAACCTGGACCAGTGCATTCGTGAACTCGAAGACCACGGGTACGTCGTTGCCGAGGACGGGGGTCATCGGTACCGGAAAGTCCGCCCCGGCGTGTGGCGAGTGGGTTTCGAACTCGATCCGGCGTACCGAAAGACCGGAGGAAGGAGACGAGTGCCGTCGAGCGATCCACCGTCTGCGGATGACGCAAGCCGAGCCCACGCACTGGTCCGCGAGTTCCACACACAATGGACCGGACGAAGGGAGTGTGATCCGTTGTGGAAGGAAATTGCGATTGCAGAGCATCTCATCACCGAACACGGTTACGATACGATAAGCAGCGCACTACCAAGGCTCCTGAACGTGCTCAAGGACAATTGGCCAGACTGCCGGACCTTCAAAGGCGTCGAAGTGTACCTGACCGAGGCTCTCGCACCGATCCGCGAGCGCGAGCGGCGGGAGAAGCAGCGCCGACGGGAGCGAGCGGAACAGGAGACCGAGCGGGAGCGTTGCGAAATTGCCCGCAAACGCAAAGCGGAACTCGAAACAGAATGGGAGCGGTTGTCAGACGTCGAGCGATGGGAAATCCGATCGGCCGCGCTCAAGGGGCACCCGGCGGACCTCATGGAGCGACGACCCATGCTCGCCCACGACCTGTGCCTCGCCGAGCTTCGCCAACGATGCGATGAGCCATGACTCCGCTGAACGGAGCGCCTCCCAGAGCGAGATAACAGAGGGGCAAGAGTAACTGGATGCGTTGTTTCGGCTTCGTCTCAGGCGCGGATGTGTCGGGCCCAAGCAACTAGACGCATGCCAACAACCTGCGTGGGTGCCTGCCCCACCGAACGCACTTCACAGTTAGCTCTTTCCTGCGTCGGTAGTTGAGCGCAGTCTCAGACTCAGGACGGATACACCTTGGTGCTCAACGATGTCGGCGTAACTGACGCAGGAGTTGTCGTCCTTGGTCACGAACGGATTCGGCCTTGACGACACATGTCACGCCCACCTCGGTCGCCGAGTCTTTCTTTAAGTAGTTGCCTCGCCGCGGACTCACTCGAGTAGTGGGCGGGTCTCCCGATCCGTCCACTCTCACGACCGAAGGTATCCCGGCGTCCATTCACGTCTGACGACGCCACAGTTGCGGGCTCCACATCGACGTTGCTCGCCAGACCGTACCTTCAGGCCTTTGATATGCCGAGTTCACTTGACGGGTTGACGTCAGCGCCGCTGCACGCCCGTCAATCTTGCGCTACGTAATCCGGTCGATGCACTCGTATCGCTGACCTCGCTTGAATACTTCGAGCCAAGGCTCAGAATACGCATAGGTCCGCAATACGAGTTTCTTTCGCAATTGAGATACGGCATCTGCGTCCGGCACCTCAACCGGCCAACCTCCGAGTTGTGCATAGACTCCGCCGCCATGGAACTGGTGATATGGGTGCGACGCCTGCCACTTGAACTCGTACTCGAGCAATTGGTGGCGCTCCATCTGCCGTTCCCACTTTCGGATGGAACGTTTCGCCCGCTTCATGAGGATCTCAGGGCACGGCATATCCCATTCCTCAACGGCGTAGAGTGTCTTCTGTCCGCGCTTTGCCTGGGGCAAACGCTTGTGGGAAAACGTCACTTCAAAGCGGCCAAGAGGTCGATTCTCGTCGATCTGCAGGATTCCTTCCGCACGGAGGGACGGGTCGGGATGTTGCCGTAGATCGATCGTGACCCAAGGTTGTGGATCGCACTCCACCTTGTCTCTATACGACCAGATAGCCGTTCTGCGGTTCTTTCGCGTCGGCTTTCGTAGCGCCTTCAAATACAGAACCGGCCTGGCGAGGCGTTCGCCTGCCTCCCAAAGCTCCTCGACGGTGGGCTCTCCCGGCTCCGGAACATGCTCGGGTTCGCCGGGCTCGGACCGGACATCGTTGAAGACCTCGATCGTCTCTTCCATCGTCACATGCCCCGTGGCATGGTCCATAATGTCCATCTGGTAATCGTACGAGTTGTCCGGGTTATCGTCCTTGAATCCAACCTCTGCGGCGATTGCATCGAGTCGTTTTCGGTTCAGTTGATAGTTTTCCGGGTCCAGGGCAAGTGCCAGGTATGCATCGCACTGGCTAGCCCACCATGCAGCCCGTTCCTCATGCGTCTTCCCTTCCGCCGTGATCGGGCCAGGCAGGAACTCCGCGGATCGAAGATATGCCTGTGGAAGCAACTGGTAGATTCGCTGTTTTGTTTTCTTCGAGAGTTTCATCTGACAAACCTCCGTTCAGATCATTACTTCCGCAATGAAGAGTCTCGCCCAAGAGAACTAGCCAGTCACCTCCGCGACGGGAGAACTCCTGCCCATTCCCGCGGCATCAACGAGCGGCCTAGCTCATCGTCTGCAACAAAAACGACATCCCGACCTGTGTCGCCAGGTATATGGCGACCGCGATACTCGTCCGCTTGACGCTCATTCCGATAAAGGCCGAGATCGCAAACCCGGGACAGACGGCTCCCTCCGCCAAGGGAAGGGATAGGAAATTTGATTTCCCAGCCACGGAGTTGATCGTACCAGGAGCAAATTGTGATTCAAGCGAGCAGGGAGGTCGGGAGCCATATTCGTAACGCGCGGCTGCCCCCACCTGCGTTGCACTCGCCGACAGCCTTGCGCGCACAGGAATATCCGTCCGACGGGCAGAAATCGCATCCTGCTTGCGCGCTCAGGACAAAACGTCCTGAGTTACGAACGCAAATCCCCGAGTTGACCAAGGTGGGCGTGTCCTGAGTCAGTTGGGCCGGGCCAGCCCGGGGCAAATTGCGACAACCCCGACACAGTTTGGCTGGCCGAAGTTGCGCGGAGCGAAGAGGTTTCGATCCCTGAGAATTTCCAAAACGCGCCCGTTTATAAACGCCGGGAATCTCCAGCAATCCGCCGCTCCATGCAATTCTCCCGCCCCTTCTCAGTGGATTCAGGGGCGTATAACACCACAGCCGTATCCTTGTTCTGCAAGCACAGTCCCGTTGGCATGTCCTGGCAGTGCCGCAGACGGTCCGGACGGTGGTACACTTCCCGGCACAGGCGGAGCCTGTAGCTCGGGGCTTCGCAGAGCGAAGAGTCGCCTCGTAGGAGGGGACAACGCTCGCGGACCTTCGGCCGCGAGGCCCGGCTTTCGACACGTGGTCAGAGGTTCGTCCCGCACCATCTTCGCGGCCGTAAGCCGGGCCTCGCTGCCTAACGAGCCGAGGTTTCCTCTCCTTTCCTGCTTCGCACACGTCAGAGGAGAAACCCCGTCTCGTGAGTCCGCTCGCGTGTCCCACACGCCGCCCCCACGGGATACGGCCGCGAAGCGGGACAGACCCGCGAGCTAGACGCTCGCGGACTCCGCCGACTCCTCGCTCGATGCCTACGCAGCCAGTGTTCGCAACCTTTCCCAATCTTCGGTGGACAGTGACTCGGGCTGCCTGTCGACGAACGCACCGTCGTGCATCGCACGCGACCACACAAGGCGAACGTCGACACCGTGTTGCGCTATCTCCCACAGCGCCCGTCGCATACCGTTCTCGCCTTCCACATCGCAATCGAGCATGAGCGCAACGCGGCCATCCGCGTGCCTATCTGCGAGCGACGCGATCTTCGCCGCTTGTTCGCGCGTGACAGTGTTACTCAGCAGACCCACCGAGGGCGAACCCAACGTGCGTAGTCGGATCACGTCGTTCGGGCCTTCCACGACAAGCAGGCTTCGCAGAGGAGGGGAATGCTCCGTCCCTTCTTCACCCGCGGGCTGTCCCAGAACCGCAGTGCCAAGGACATGCTGGCCGAACAGCTCCAGCCGCCGGTGGAAGCCCTTGACGAAGTGGAACTTCTCGGGTTCGCGTCCTTGTCTTCCTGATTCCACCCACTTGCCGTGCTTGTCCTCGTACTCCGGATCGCGGCCGAACCATGTCAGCACTTCGCCCTCGTCGCTTACGACGGGGTACACGATCCGCCCACGCATCGTGCCGCCGGTGCGGTCACCACTTGCATCCCGCGACAGGTATCCCATCCGCCACTCGCGGCACACCTCCGGTGTTAGGTACGACCGCTTCCGGAAGTACGAGGCGGCTTTCGGACTCATCTCCGCCGGATCGACGACGAACTTGTTGTCAAGCGACACGAGCGCACGCGCTCGTTCGTTGTCCGACTTGGCAAGCGGCACATTGACGTCCGCGACATCAGGTTTTGCTGGTCGCTCCACCGGCAATGAAGGTTGGCTCTCCGTCACTTGACCACCGTGGCCTTCAACTATCGCCAGCATATCGCGGGCGATGGCTTTGAACCGTTCGCCTCGGGGACGCCCGCCCATGCTCTCTCCGGGCTTCAACAGGTCACAAAGCGACACGAGATTCCCGCCGCGACCACAGCCGTATTGATGGCACTGCCACTTCTTCGCCGGGCCGCTCTCCTTAATCGCCAGGGCACGGTCACCGGTCTCCTCGCTCCGTCCGCAATTGAGAAAACATCGACAGCGAATCTCATCACCCACCCGTTTGAGATCGGGGAGGGGAACGCCGTAGAACGACGCGACCTGCTCTGGGGGAACAGTCTGGCAGGGGAGCGCAAGCTAGGCTACCGCACGGGCATGAACATGTTCGGCGGCTTCATCCGCCGCATGCGTCCCGGTGAACTCGAAAGCGCGCTTCGCGACCACGACAACGCGGACGAAATGCCATCCCGGCCAACGCAGATCCCACCAGGTCGCACGACGGATGGTCCACAGCAGCAGCTTGAGCTGTTCTGACTTTCACTTGCGCCCGACGAGGCGGTGCCGCACGCTATTTCCTGTCTGCCAATGGTTGGCAGGCAGTGCGTCTGAGCACTTCGATCCTTTTCACAGTTTGGGCACAAGGAGTATCGCGATGCGTGTTGACCCGAAGCATGGCGTGTGCCGCTCGTGCGGCGGAGAACTGACCATCATCGACGCGGACGATGCGACGATGACGGTCGAGTGCGAGTGCGGCGATTGTTACGTGGTGGAACCGGATGCCTTTGGCGACGGTTGCATGACCTATTACGTCGGCTTCATGACTGAAGCTGAACAATGCGACTAGCGAAGGAGGCAATGATGGATCCACAGACCGCGTGGGATGATCTGCTTGCCGCATTCTCGGCAGGTGATTGGCACAGCGTCGAGGAGTTGGCCGACGGTTTGAAGACATGGCTGGAGCGAGGCGGGTTTCCGCCCCAGGCAGTCACTGGCGACGACATGGGTAACGAATGGGATAGGGCTATGGCGATGGCCGGCTGTACATTCGCTTTGGCCAGAGCTGAGGAGGTAGCGACCGATGATGCACGATGACCGACGCTGGGCCGTCACGCCGGTTGCGACGGCTGAAGACCTCGCCCATAAGCTCACTGAGCACACGTGGACATGCTGCACGGCGTTTCAGATCGACGACTACTTGTGGCTGAACGACGCCACATCGCCGGACGGGGCGCAGGAGTACGCGGCCATCAAGCGAGTTGGCCCGAACGGAAAGCCACTCCAAATCGAGAGCATCACGTTCTCGTGGTGCGATACGAACGAAGCGTTGCAGCATATCGAGAGGACGCTCCGTGGCGACGATGACGGCAACGATTTCGCCCGCGAGGTCACCCCGCAGTTGGAGACTCCAGATGAACACGGCCGATGTTGGCACTGTGCCTAAACCGTTCAGGCGCGACCCCGTGTCCTTACCGACACGGGGTCTCTTTATGCGTGCTTGGTATCCTGTCAGACCTCCAAGTCTCCGGATTGCGCGCCCCGCTGCATTCCGCTACGCTTTGTAGCCGCAGTGAGAGACCTAACGAATGGCAATTTCGGAATCCTGATCGCGTACGTGCTTCCGGGCGCGGTCGCCCTTTGGGGCGTGAGCTACTTCTCACCGGCAGTCACTGGTTGGCTGGGCCGCGCAGCGTCGAACGCGCCGACGGTAGGTGGCTTCCTGTACGTGACTCTTGCGGCAGTTGGGGCGGGCCTGACCGCAAGCACCGTTCGCTGGATGGTCGTCGACACGGTCCATCATCTGACCGGCATTCCGCGACCGCGGTGGGATTTTTCGCAGTTTGACCAGAAGGTTGCGGGATACGACAAGCTGGGCGAGGTGCATTATAAGTACTACGAATTTTATGGTGACGTGCTCGTTTCGCTCGTGTTCAGTTGGTTCTGTCGGCGGCTTGCGCTGGGGTTCTGGTCCGCTCCGCTCGAATGGCTCGACTTGGCGTTTCTGGTGCTGGGCGGGATCTTCTCTGCTGGCTCGCGGGACACATTTCGCAAGTACAACCAGCGGCTCACAATGGTCCTCGGCGAAATGTCGGTCGCGGGTACCATGCCGGCTACCGAGTCATCCGCCGGAGCGGGCGAGGGATGCAAGGAACTCGAAGACAGGGAGCCCGGGCGATGCTAATCCTTCGGTTCCGCAGACTGTTGTCGCTCGATGTCACGCCAGATTCGGCTCAGAGGTACTTCCAGCGCCACGGCCAGTTGCGACGCGATGCCAATGCTCACCTGCACCTTCCCGAGTTCGATAGAACTGACGTACGTCCGGTGAATCCCCGCCTTGTCGGCGAAATCCTCTTGCGACAAGCCTAGCTGTTGCCTCCGCTTCCTGATCGCGACGCCAAAAAGTTTTTCGATTTCTTGCATAATAGGCAAGATGCCCACTTGCAGACGATATGTCTACAGACTATTTCTATACAGATGATCGTCTACATAAGCGAAAGGCGGTCCACAACCACATCCCTCTAGTTTCAAGGAGTCCTGCCATGACCAACGGTGGTGGAAAACCACCGGAGACGAAGGACACGTCTCCCAAAGACCAAGGGAAGGGTCAAGGTCCGAAGCAGTCGGGCCAGAAGTAAACGACCGATGGAAAGTGCCGTGCCGACTTGAGCCATCCGCTCGGCCACCAACCACCGGTCGCAGTTGTCCACAAGGCGAGGTGCCACCGAATTCCGGGGCCCTCGCCGTTTCTTAACCCTCCACAATACGCTTTCCGCTGCGCCATTCAACCACCCAGTCAGGACTGCATGTCCAGGTCCCCGCACGGGCATTCTTTGGTCGCTCTGGCGCGTCTTGGCGCTTCCCAAGTCGTCAGATAGCCTCGCGGGTCCTTCCGCGCCTCTAGCGGCCGGAAAATGCCATTTCCGTCAATACTGCATCATCCCATCCGGCTTCGTTGGATTACGACGGTCCATTTCCATTTGTCCACCATCCGCCCCGGTTCGGTTGCGCTCACGGACCACTCGTGGCATTATCGGATCCCTGGCCTATGTCAGGTGCGTACGTGAGTCTTCTACTTCTTTCCCGGAGGCACTAGCCATGAAACCTGAACGAGTATTTCGAATCGGCGCCATCTCGGCCAGCGTATTTGTCAACGAGGTCGAAGGCGAGGGCGGCAAGCGGACCGTCCGCAATGTCAACCTTCAACGCCGCTTCAAGGACGGTGACGAGTGGAAGTCCACTTCGTCCTTTGGGCTCTCGGATCTCCCGGCGGCGATCGCCGTGCTGAAACTGGCCCTGGACCACGTGGCCGAGCAAAAAGCCGTGATTCAGCCCTGAGCGAACGATTCACGTGCCCTTCGGCGATGGCTCCCGTCATCGCCGTTTTTTTTGCGTCGACGACAACTCTTGATGCGGCACTCGACGCGCTCTTCCTGGTCTGCCGGTGTGCGTGCCTTCTGCGCAAAGAGCAACTCTTCTACAAGGGTGGTAGGGAGATCACCGAGTTGATCGACAAGGCGCCCCGTCGGTCCGGTGTGAGCCGTGGTCCGGCTTCGAAGATTTCCTCACATGCATTCACTGTGCTCTGGCCACGGGGCAGATATCACAAGAGTATCTCTGGAAGATCAACAAGGGGTATCAGACAGGAAACCGCGGTCAGCGAGACATCGATTTCCTCATGGACTCATTTAGCCGTCTCTAGCGCATTTGGACGACACACGCGGAGACGTGCTTGGTGACATTCTTAGCGGCGCGACCACTGCGGGGAATCTGTGCAGTTTCTGACTCCCGACGCGGTGTGCTGCCTGCCTTTTCGCCTTGCGTACTTTCAATGTTCTGGCGCCAGTCTCCAGCCGAGTGTCACGTAAGCAGGATGTAACGCATATTCTCGCTTGACCGGCCGATCCGTCTCGCGTTTCCCAGCGCGCGGAGGTGTGTCGGACATCTGAACTTACTGGAGCAGTCAGGAAGTCCACAGGTGTGGGCCACCTGCGCGCGTTGAGACCGAGGGAAGAGGTGCGTTCGGTGGGTCACACCTAGTTCATCCGTTCTTGTCGATACTGGATGCTTGGGTGCTTAATGGCAACTCCGGCGTCATCTTTGAGGGTTCCGTGGTATTGGCGATCCGCTTGCCGTCAATAAACAAACTCAGACCGTCCCGCAACGATGAACAGTTTGCCATAGGCCGCCGCCATCCCCTCCCAGACGGGCGGGGACTTCAGGTCGAGCATCTGCTCCGTGGATCCGTCCTCCACCGACACCGCCAACAGTGTTCCTCCCTTTCGCGAAGTGAGAGCCTCATTCTGTTTCCGAAGCAATCTGTGGTTTTCTTCCAGGTGGAGCCCCTGGAACAGGGTCTTTTCGTTGAGGAGATCTTTCGGTCCGGCGACAAACAGCACGTTCGGGGTCTTGACGATCGCCTTGGCTCTTAACGATGCATCGGCCTTCCAGTGAGAATCAAACTCCACTTTGGGACACCGTGCCGATCTCCACTTCCTCCAATTCATCCGGGGATCGTGCAGTTCGCGATCGCTCTTACCCGGCTGGTAGTCCTTGGGGACTTTGTTCACCGCAAAAAAGGAATACCGCACGGGCGTACTCCACTTGCTGTATTCGGGGAACTGCCCGTACCCGTACACCGTCGTATCCTCGACTAGGCCGAATTCAATCATCGGCAGAAACTTCGTGAGTCGTTAGTCCGTACCGGTCGACAGGTTGTAGAGATCGACGTGGGATCCTGCTAGTTCTTCGGCTGGTCGCATGCTGCGTCGGCGGAGTAAACGCTATTCTCTTTCGGGACTTACTTCACGAAGCGGGTGCCGAGTTCATTGGCTTGCGGGCGGTATTTCAGCCACATGGCTTTGACGGGCGGCGGGCCGTAGCTGTACACGTCCTTGCCTTTGGGAGCCTCTTCCTTGATCCAGCGATCGACGTAATCGAAGTAGGCCGGGTGGTCCCAGAGATCCATCGCTCCCATGATCCGCGCGGCAAGTGCTGGCCCGGCCCATCCACGGGAGCAGGTGAACCGATAGCCGCCGCCAAGGGGGTTGTCTTTGGGCAACTGACTTGGTTCCAGGATGCCTTCTGGGTCGCGAAGATCGTGGTTTCGGAACCATGCGCCGGGAGGACCGTCCTGTCCCCACAGGGGCTTGCCGTTGGGATACTGGTCCGTGGGCTTGCCGTAGTAGGTGTGTCCGTCCTCGCCGAACTTGTCCACCGTGTCGGTGCGGGCGAAGCTGGTTGTGCACGTCTTCGGCGGATGCATTAGGTCCTTGTTGTCGAGCAGGATGCCGGTGAACAGAATCGGCCACTTGCGGCCGTTGCCGAAGCCTCCATAGGCGCGCCAAGCGTCGCCGTTGGACAGGCTGATATGGTAACAGTCGATGCCGTACTGCATGTAGCTGTATAGGAACTCGTTGCGCTGGGGGAAGTCTACGAGCAATACCACTGCCATCTGCGAGAGATCCAGGAAGAAGTAGTACGGGTCCATGTTTCTGCGCGGGTGAATCGTGCCGTTCGAGTTGCCCTTGAACCCATTGTGATCCATCCACAAACGCTGCATGGGTTTCGTCTTCGGTGGTGCGAATCCTTCGGGCGCGTCCAACGTCGGCAGACGATCCCAATGGATCTGGCCAGCGGTGAAGATCGGTTTCGGCCCTTTGATGTAGGGCGGGCGGAATGCGTCTTTCGGCGGCACCTCCGCCACGACGGTCAGTACCGAGGCGGACTCAAACGCCTCGTACGCGCCGCCCTTGCGCTGTGGTTTCATGCCGATGGTCGAAACCACCGAACGAGTGCCCGCCAGCGTAAGCGGGAAACGGGCCCGCAGCTCTTCCTTGTACGGTCCGCCAAACTTGTACTCTTTGCGAAAGCCCTGTTCCCTGGCGACAGGCGGATCGACCTGTGTGCCGTTGACCGCGCCGTCCCAACCGGGCGCGACGGATGCGATGGTCACGGGACCGAGTACCCACGGGTCACCATTGACGAACTGCCCTACGCGATACGCCTTGTCGAACGTCCATGTGATGTCGTGGCGAGCGACGGACTTGGCCATCTGGGGCGTCGCTGCCAGCGTCGCTGTCCCTGGACGCGCAGCACCGCAGGCGAAGGCAACTGCCAACAGCAGCACGTTACACGCCATAGCAAAACGGACCGTCGGTTTCACCGTTGTTCTCCTACGGAAGGGCCATTTTCTGACTCAATCGTATGTCTCTTGACGAAGCGCCAACCAGGATTTCGAACTCCCCCTCCTCCACAACCCATTGGTTCTTTTCAGGGCTGAAGAACGCGAATGCATCTCTGTTCAGATGGATCTGAGCTTCCTCTGTCTCGCCCGGCTCGAGCGCGATCTTCTCGGACCCTTTGAGCTCCTTTTCGGGACGGTCCACGGATGCTTCTACGTCTTTCACGTAAAGCTGTACTACTTCGGCGCCGGGCGTTTTCCCGGTGTTTTCGACGTCCAGCGTGACGCGAATCCCGCCGTCGGTGCTGGGTTTGATTTGCAGACTGCTGTATTCAAACGTCGTGTAGGACAGTCCGTGGCCAAAGGGAAAAAGCGGCTCGATACCTTTTGTGTCATAGTGGCGGTAGCCGACATAGATTCCTTCCTCGTACGACACACGTCCCTTCGCACCGGGGAAGAATCCGTGAGACGGGTTGTCTTCAAGACGTTTCGGAAATGTCTCGGGAAGTTTGCCCGACGGGTTGACGTCGCCGAACAGTACCCTTGCGATCGCGCCGCCTCCTTCTTGCCCCGGATAGTACGCTTCGACGACGGAAGATACCCCTTCCAGCCACGGCATGGCAATCGGCGTGCCATTGATGAGTACGATAATTGTCTTGGCGTTCGCCTTGGCAACGGCCCGTATCAATTCGTCTTGACCTTCGGGCAGGGAGATGTCTTTGCGGTCGTTCATCCCGCCTTCAAACAGATTGGACAGTCCCACAAACACAATTGCTGCGTCACTCGCCGAGGCAAGTCGCACGGCGTCGTCAATGGGATCGCGCCCTCCCGGCACCTTCCATTCCAGCCGGATGGCGTTCTTGTTGCCCCATTTTTGAAATTCCAAGCGTATGTCACAGGACGACCCCTCATCCATGCGAACGTCCACGCTTTCGCTTCTTCTGGAGAAAACCGCTTCAAATGTGTCGCTGCCGGGCTTTTCCCATTTGTCGATGGCCGCCTTGCCGCTCACAAACAGCCTGAATCCACCCTCATGGCACGTCACGCCGATTCGATAGGTTCCGGTGGTGGGAGCATGAATGCGGCCCGTCCATCGAACGGAATAGCGGGTTTTATCAATGTCACTGCAAGGAGCTGCCCAGCCCCAGGAAAAGTCCACCCGTTCATCAATCCGAACACGTGACGGCTTGCCCTGCAATTCGAAGTTGTTGAAGTACTCCCCTCTCAGTCCGCTCACCGTCCTGTCGCTGTCCGTGGTGGTCAAATATTGGCTGCCGACGATCGGCAGGTTGCCTTTCATTCCGACACCTTCCACAAAGCCAATCTCGACGGCCTGCCCGCAGTAGTCCTGCAGTCCTCTCAGCGGGCTAACGGAATAGCCAGCGGTGACCGAGGCGCTGCCGCCTCCGCCGAGCCGCGATTCCTCAGCATTGGGTCCGATTACGGCAAGTTTGTTCAATTTCGTTCGATCGAGAGGCAAGAGCCCCTTGCTGTTCTTGAGCAAGACAATCGAAGCCTCCGCGGCCTTTCTGGCGAGCGCACGATGGGCGGCGGAATTCGACTCGGCGGCCAGCGTGGGGTGATTCCGATCCAGCAGTTTGGATTTCACCAGCGCTCTCAGGTATCTGCCAACTCGGTCATCCAACTCTTCTTGGGAAAGCGCGCCGTCCCCGACCGCCTTGAGAATATGTTGTGTGTCCATGAAACGACCCGGACCGGGCATCTCGATATCCAAACCCGCAGGGATGCTGGCGCTGCTGTGCACGGACCTCCAATCCGAAACGACAAATCCGTCATACCGCCACTCGCCCTTGAGGATCTCGGAAATGAGGTGCCGGG
>CAZURK010000374.1:0-13337 GCA_964623055.1 uncultured Pirellulaceae bacterium | reverse complement strand
TCATCAATGGAACAAAAACCGGCAAACCACACCAGGGCAATTTTCACCTACCCAGTCCTGACCCCTTTTCGCGAAACGTCACGTCACGCCGTCTGCTGATCGGGATATTTGATCCGTCCGTGATACACCGCCGCCAGCGATTTTGCCAGGCTTTCCTCGATTGTGTGAAGCTCTTTGAGCGTCAATCCACACTCCTCGAATTGCCCATCCAACAGACGCTTCATCGCAATCTCGTGAACCGCTTTCTCGATCCGGGCAGGCGTCGGTTCGACCAATGTTCGGCAGGCGCCTTCCGCCGCGTCGACCAGCATCATCACCGCAGTCTCCTTCGTCTGCGGCTTTGGGCCGGGGTACCGGTAGTTGGTCTCGTCCACGTCCTCGCCGTTGGGATCCTCCTCGCTCTTTTTCTCTGCCTGCCGGTAGAAGTACTCGACCAGCGTAGTGCCGTGGTGTTGTTCGACGAAATCGATGATCGACTTCGGCAAACGATGCTGGCGTCCCAAGTCGGCGCCGTCTTTCACGTGTGCGATGATCACCAAGGTGCTCATCGCCGGAAGCAGTGACTCGTGTTGGCTGGCGTTTTCACGCTGGTTCTCGATGAAATACGCCGGCTTCAACATCTTCCCTATGTCGTGGAAATACGCTCCCACACGCGCCAGCAATCCATTAGCGCCGATGGCTTCCGCTGCGGTTTGGGCAAGCGTTGCGACATTGATCGAGTGGTTATACGTACCGGGAGCACGTTGAGCCAGTTCCTGCAAGAGCGGATGCGCGGCGTCGCCCAATTCCAGCAGCTTGATATCGGTCTGCACGTCGAACAGCCGTTCGATGAATGGAAGCAAACCAGTCATCAGAAAACCGGCCAGAATCACGCAAGCACCGAAAAAGGCAGCGCCGGAGATCAGAGGCATCGAGAACGCTGTCCGCAAGAAGACCCCCGCGCCGTCGGCCGGCGACAAGTGAGTTGCGTGCGGCAGGCCAAACGCCTGCCCGGCCAGCGTGCCTACGGCGATAGCGGTAATGAACGCGACCAATCCACCGCCAAGCCCCACGTAGATCAGTTTCGTACGACTGCGAATGCGGTTCAGCATGAGGATCGGGCCGGACACTGCAATGCTGAGAATGACGAATTCGGCCAACCCTTGTCCCAGAGCCAGCGTGATCACCAGAGCTACGACGACGGACAGCAGCAGAGCCAGTTCGCGGTTGTGCGCAATGGCCAACGTCATGCCGAATAGAACAAGTGGAACGCACTCTGCGCGCCATTCGACCCGAGCGACGATCACCGACAACAAGACAGTGACAACAACCGCCCCCAGGATGAGCGCCAGTTTTCGCAGGTCCCGAACGATCGGCCGATGGTGGAAGAACAGGTAACAACCGCAAAAGGCGTACAGCACAACGTACATTCCAAAGCTGGCCAGCGAGTACGACAACATCTCCCCGACGGATCGTTGCGAGTTGACTGCCGCATGCTCCGCTGACAGCACCTCAATGTGGCCGATCGAAAGCGGCCGTCCGCCCTCAGCAAGCCTCTCGTTCGCCTTGTGGGTCTTCTCGTTCCCGTCGGTAAACGAGGCACGAGACACGATATCACGCGGAGGTATGTAGCCGCTTCGGTAGGGAAACGGCGGCGCCCAAGCGCCGGTGACCGCCCACACAAGCACGGCCGCAGCGAAGCACAGCGCGAGACGCAATAACACGGTGGGTTGCCGAAGATACGCGGAGATGCGAGCCCGCCGCCCTGGAGAGAGTTGGACCGAAGCGACTCGGTCCGAACGCGTCTTTACTTGATTGCCGGAAGACATGATCATTGGGCGAGTCGTGCGGGCCTCCGGGCCAAACCGGATGGGAAAACCGAATCCCACCGCTTGTGATCCTCAAGAACTCGCTGGCCGAAACTCACCTCCTCTTCTTCCTTTTTGGCTGGTCATCGTATGCTCGAACGATCTCTTGTACCAGACGGTGACGCACAATATCCGCCCTGGTCAACTCGACCGAACTGACCCCACTTATGCGGGCTAACCGCGAAAGGGCGTCCTTCAAGCCGCTACGAGTGTGCGACGAAAGATCGCTTTGCGTCTTGTCACCCGCAACGACGATCTTGGAGTCCCTTCCCATACGAGTAAGAAACATCTTCATCTGGGCGACCGTCGTGTTCTGTGCCTCGTCCAGAATCGTAAACGCTTCGTTCAGCGTCCTTCCTCGCATGTATGCCAACGGCAAGACCTCGATCACATCCATTTCCATGTGACGCTTGATCTGGTCGTAGTCGATCATCTCGTGCAGCGCGTCCAGCAAGGGCCGCAGATACGGATTGATCTTGGCCTGAAGGTCGCCGGGAAGGTATCCAAGACTTTCGCCGGCTTCCACTGCAGGTCGGACCAACACGATCTTGCGAACCATGTGATGCTTTAGCGCCTCGACCGCCAGCGCTACCGCCAAATAGGTCTTGCCGCTGCCCGCCGGACCGGTCGCGAACACCAAATCATGAGTACGAATCGCCTTGACGTACTGCGCCTGCCCGGCGGTTTGAGGACGAATGGTCTTGCCCGCGTGCATCACCTCGATTGCAGTCCCCTGCGGTGTGCGGACGCCGGTGACGTTGGCTAAGACGCTGGACACGTCGTCACCGGTCAGTAGACCTTGTCGCTCGGCGCGGTTCTTGAGCTGCTCCAGCGCTTCGGTGGCTTTGGCCACAGCCTTTTCCTGACCGGACACTCGTATCTGACCGTCACGATGCGTGACGGTGACGTCCAGCGCTTCGCGGATCATTCGGAGATGTTGGTCTCGAGTCCCCAGTAGCGACAGAGCCAACTGAGGTTCCGTAAGCGATATGGTTGCCTCGAACATCAACACAAACGGCGGCTGTTTCGCCGCCGCCGCAGAACCGTAATCCACCTCGTATTCTCAACTATACCTGATCCGGCGTCCAAGGGAACGGTCAGGCATGCGGAAAATGCGAAAAACGGAGAAATTGGCGATTGCCCGTATCCTATGTTGCGACAACGAGTTAGCGGTCGCGGAGGATGCTGGTGGGGCACGATTCTATCGTGCCGGCATGTTGGAAACGTGCCCCACAGTGATTACGCGACAGCGATTCTTGGCGCAGTCCTTGGCAGTTGCACGATGCGGAACGGTGGATTACTCAGAAGATGTGGCAGGAGGCTCGTATTCAAAGTCCTTCCATTTCATCGCCCGCCGGAATGGCTCGGCGCGAAGCACGACTTCGCCATTCTGGAACAACCGCACCGTGCCGCTGGATTCGCTGACCACGACGGAGATCGCCTTGGTATTCTTGCTTATCGCGGCACCTGCCCAATGGCGAGACCCGAGCCCCTTTGAAAGGGTTAAGTTTGCGTGCAGCGCGTCAATCAATTGGCAGGACTTCTCGACGGTCCCATCGGAAGAGACAATGAACGCGCCGTCCAACGGTGCGATTTCTTTGACGGCCTCGCGCACCCGGGCATCGTCCAGGTCGCGATCCTTTCGCCCGTAGCCCTTCACCGCGTCGAAGCCCGCTGGATGACAATGGTTCAGCACGCGCCGGGTGTCGCCAACGACGAACATCGTCCCGACCGGCTTGCCCTCGCGCCCTTCGCGACCGATCTCCAGGGCCAAATCCAGGACGGTCTTCAGGGTCTCCAGCGGAACGGTCGTTTCCAGCTTGCGCAGGTCCCTGACGGTCAGTCGGCCGAGGTGCTCTTCCAGTCGAATGTAGCTGACCGAATCGATCTTGCCGGGTTCGAAACCGCTATAGACGGCGATCACTTCCGCACCGGGCTCCAGAATCTCGTCCGCGATGCTTTCCAACAGCGTCTGCGTCAACTTCTCGAAGACCGGCGCGTCCTCTTTTTCGATCACGACCGTCGCCAAACCATGCTCGGTCGCCCCCTCCAATTCCTCCGGCCGATCCGCCGCCACCAGGATCTTCTCGTCCCCAGCTCGTTCCTTTAGTTGCCTCCAGTCGGTCGGCCCGTCCAACACAACCATGATTGCGTCGGCCTCGGCCGCCGCGCTCAGCCGAACGGCAAGATCATAGATGGTGGCAAACTGTTTGTTGAACTTCTGCGGCTTCATCTCTCAGCAGCCCTTGCGCCGGTTGGTCCAACTCGGTCGATTTCGAGGCACTTCCACAAGTCGCACGCATATCCTAGGTGTTTGGGCAAAATAGGGCAATATCTACTTGAACTGCCTCTGTTCGATTGACTTGATGTAAGTGTATTGTCATCAGGATCTTCTGTAGAATTTCCCATAGGATCTCGGAGATGTGATGTTCCACGGAAAGAGAATCTCTGACCGTCGAAACAGACAAGCAACATGAGCGGTGGCAAGTTCAACTTCAGCATCACGCAACTCCTGTTGATCACCGCGCTCTGCGGTTTGATCACCGGGCTGGTGGCCGCTTCGCGACGCGAGTCGAGTACCAGGTATCTGCATGGGCTCGCCTTTTCGCCGGATGGTCGACTGCTGGCAGCTCTCGGTGCTACGGATTCAGTCATCGTGTGGGATCTGTCGCGGGACCCTCCCGCACGCGCGGAACTTCCGATAGGAGCGGATAGCCACCTGTACTACCATGACCAGTCGTTGGCGTTCATCGACGAATCGACAGTTGCCGTGGTCGTTCCGCGAACGACACCCAACATTGGGGTCGAGATTCTACTTTGGGATGTCATTCGCGATGTGCGAAAGAAGTCGACGCCTCTGAAGCCCATGCAGTCCCTCGTCACGTTCTCCTCGGACGGTCGTCGGGCGGCGACGTTACAGTTGGGTACGGGACGGGGCGGCACTGTCGAGATCTGGGACGTTGCCACTGGAAAACAATGTGGAACGATAACGCCAAACAACTATCCACACTTGGCCGCTACCTCTGATGACGGCCAAATGCTGACCGTCGTGCCTCTCCCAGCCGCCGGCAGTTCCGCGACGGCCGAGATTTGGAGAGTGAATCCACCCAAGTTGCTCAAGACTCTAAATGTTGGCGGCGTTTCCGCCGGTGATGCGTTGTCGCCAGACGGCCGCCTGCTGTTCACCGTTGCGCCGGACAATGAGGCAATCTGGGATTTGACGTCGGGCGCGTCGGTTCCGTTGAAAACTGAACAAATGTACTGGAGTGGCCGTTTCTCGCCCGACGGCAGTTCGTTGGTGGCGCTTGGGTACGATGGGGTGGACGTCTGGGACACGAGAACGGGGAAGCTACGAGGGCAGATCGCAGGTGACGAAAGTCAGTACGTATTCTACCGCGCCTCAGTGGCTTTTTCCCCTGACGGCAATTTCTTCGCGGTAGCGACGGACGAGGAGGTATCGCTTTGGGATGCCCAAACTTGCCGTCGGGTCCGCACTCTCACCAGAAGCAGGCGGTTTCTCTCTATCGTGATGTTCAGTACGGGGTTCATCGCTTGGGCTGTGATTTGGGGCGTTGTCGGTCGGCGGCGGCGGCGGCGCGAATCGTGGGATGCCCCGGTCGCACCCGCGCGGACCAAGCTACCCGCGAATATCCAGGCGGCGCTCCGTCCCGGTCGAACCTGGCTGAAATTCCTGCTGGTGATCGCCGTTTTCGCCGTGCCCTGGGCGTGGATCAACGCGGATTGGATGCAGGATTCATGGGGCGTGAGTTACTGGGTCGCGTTTGCCATCGCGTTCACCATCATGTTCGTTGGTTTCCCGGCTTTGCTGATTCTTGGTGTGACCGTGTGGCGGAAAGTGGCCTGGCAAACAAAAGGAATACTGGAACGTAACGTGAAACGTGCAGCCAGCGTCGCCGGGGTGTCTGGACGCCGAGCGGAGTTCGGGCCAGTGACTGCCGTGTTCTTCGGATCGTCGCAGTTCGAACTGACGATACAACAAGACTACGAGGCCGTGCGCAAACGGTTTTCGGACATTGTGGGCGAACCGGTCGAGCCGCACGATCCGCTGTTGATCCTCGTATTCGAGCGGCCGGAAATATTCGACGCCTACTTCAATGGGCATATGCCGATGGGAGGAGTGTACTGGGCGTTCCGCGGCAGGCAAATCATCATCTGCGAGCAGAGGTCGCTGGAACGGCTGACAGAACCGCGGCGCGTACTCCGCTACTTGTTCGGCAACTACTTCTGCGAGCAGTACAAGGGGTTCCTGATCGAGCCGTGGCTGCAGATGGTCGTAAGTCAATTGGCGGCGACGGGATCCGAGCCTGACATACTGCGCCGCGACCATCGTTCGCTTCGCGTTTGGCAACAGCGAGATCCCGCGTCGGCAGAACCGGGGCTGCTGACCATGCCACAACGCGAGGCTCTGCAGTTACTGCTTGACACGAATCGGCCGGAGGGGTTCCGCCGATCCGCGTGTTACGGATGCCAAATGGCTTCCTTGGCCGAATTTCTTGCCGGCCCCGATGCCGGCGATCGTCGCGAGCGTTTTCAACGTTTCTTGCGCGATCTGAAACGAGGCGAACGATCCGAGCAAGTCTTCGTGCGGAATTTCGATTACGGGTTCGATCGGCTGATGCAGGACTGGCACGTATGGGCGCTGACGCAAGAGATCGAGCCGTACGATCCACCTCCTCCGATCATCAAGCGGCACATCGAGGAGCAATTACTCCCGCTGATCGCAGACGAAAGCGCCCCGCTTGCCGAGCGGGCCGAAGCCGTCCGACGCGTCGGCGGCGGTGCCTACCGGGCCGGCGCATATGTACTAATCGATCTGCTGCGCCCCGGCGCCGCGCATCCACTACACGACGACGCGGTTTGGGCCCTGGAGAGGGTCTCAGGCGAAACGCACGGGGACGACGTGGCTGCATGGCAGGAGTGGTGGGAACGTTCGGTGCATCAACAGGAGCCACACGACGATGCACCGGCTGCAGAGCCTATCCAGGCCGTCTTGGTCGCCGACGAAGAAGCACCCGTCCTGGCGGAACTGGCAGACGAACCCGATGGATCGTTGGGAAACGAGTCCCAGGGACCCTTCATGGAATCCACAGAGTCAATGACATCCCAAGCGGCATCGCGGCGCGTGCCTCGCGACGCGCCTACCTCGTTGAAGACCTGCTGGGTGCTGTTCGTTGTCGCCGGCGTCATCTCAATCATTTGGTCCGTTGTGACCGTTCTTCAACTGTACGGGCCGTTCGATTTCTCCGGTGTATGGATCGTGATCGGCTGCTACGGGATTGCGGCTGGCATCTATGCCATAACTCGTGGCGCGGGACGTGGACTGGACCGCCTGAAGCTGGCGGCAACGATGCTGATGCTCTGCTTTGTCAACTGCAACTTCATCAGCGTTGCCTTGGGGATCGCGATCCACTTTGTGCTTCTGCGACCGGAACTACAAGCATACATCAGCGCCGGCCCCGGTAGGTCCCGTCTGCCGGACGGGACCTACTAGCGCTTTGTCAGCGCTTAGATTTAGGGTGGCCGGGGTTGGAGGGCGCAGCCCGAAACCCCGGGGCTTCCTTCGCTAACGCTCAGTCCAGCCCCGGCCACCCAACCCCAACTTTTTGCATTGACAAAGCACGGGGAAACCTTTGCAGGATCTTCTCCAGGGCGTTATGATCACAGATGGGGGCGACTGCGAGGGCCGGCATTTCGCTCACTTCTTACTCCGCGTCTTCACTTTCGTCGTTCTGCAGGGGCAAAACGCGAGGAAGCGTTACAATGAACCGCCCCTTTCTCCTTCGTCTGCTATGCCCCGTTCTGGCTGTCCTCTTTGCCACGGCCCCAGCCACGCTGGCGTCGAAGAAAGCCGAGCGAATCCGCGTCGCTGAAGAACTGACCAAAGAGGCACTTCACCGGGAAATCTATGGGCTGAAGTCCGAACGCGACCGGCTGCTTGCGCGAGCCGCCGCAATGGACGACGACTTCGCACCCGCAAAATGGCACCAAGGCCTTGTTCGGCACCAAAACGCCTGGATCAAGGCCGAAGACCTGCCCAACCTGCTCGGCCAGCAGCAACGGATTGCGGACTACCGTCAGGTGCGCGAGCGTTATCCACAGACCGCACTGGGGCAATTGGAGTTGGCCGACTGGTGTGCTGGGCGCGGACTGCGCGACCAGGAACGGGCTCATTTGACTCGTGTGGTAACCCTCGAGCCGGACAACACCATCGCCCGCGGGCGATTAGGATTTCAACGCATGGGTTTTGACTGGGTCACCGAGGAAGAGATCCAGGAGGCGGTGATTGGATTCCGAGGGAATCAAGCGGCGTTGGCTCGCTGGCGTCCCCAGATTGAAGACATTCGCCGAGATCTACGACACCGCAGCCGGCTCAGACGAGAGAACGCGGCGGGACGATTGCTGGCCATCAACGATCCGGAAGCCGCGACGGCCATCGAGGCCGTTCTGTGGAACGAGAGCGAGGAGGCGGCGCAGTTGATGATACGAGCGCTGGGTGCGATGCCCGCGCATGAAGTCTCGTTGGTGCTGGCACGTCAAGCGTTGCTGTCACCGTCTGTCCGTGTCCGTGAAAGCGCCGCTCGACAGTTGCGGACGCGCGAGATGGACAGCTATGTGCCTACGCTGCTTGCGATGATGTACACGCCCGTCACGTCTCGAACCGACGTCTTCCGGACCAGCGGTGGACGCCTGCTGTTCCGGCACACGTTCGCTCGCGAAGGGCAGGATCGCCGTGAGGCGATGGTGGTGGATTCCGCTTTTCAGCGTGTCGCGTTACCCGGCGGCAATGGGCGGCAGACGATGCTGGAGGCGATGGACGATGCCCAGGACAACGCGGTTGAACGCGATCTGGGTGTCATCCGACAGAACCTTCGAACACAAGCGATGAATCGTCGCATCGTCGAGGCTCTTAATACTGCCACCGAGCAGGAACTACCCGCGGATCCGGAGGTGTGGTGGCAGTGGTGGAATGAAGTCAACGAAGTATTCACTGAGGGCGAGAAGCCGTTGCGTTCGGTCCGCATGGCAGAGCAATTCGTGCGGGTCGACCGTGCCGAGGACCTGATGCGGGTAGTGGAACCGCCGACCCGCCCTCAGCCGATCGAATCCTTCAGCCCGCCTCCGCCACGCCGTTCGGACTGTCTCGCCGCCGGAACGATGGTGTGGACGGACAGGGGCACAACGGCGATCGAAGAGGTCCAGGTCGGCGATCTGGTTCTTTCGCAGGATCCGGAAACGGGTGAACTGGCCTACAAGCCCGTCCTGCGCACAACGGTTCGGCCGGAAGGCCCGCTGGTGCGCGTGCGTACAGTAAAGGGTGAAGCTTTCGCGACGAGCGGCGGCCATTTGTTCTGGGTGGCCGGTGACGGGTGGGTCCGGGCACGACAACTTGAATCAGGCATGGAATTGCACGGCGCAGGCGGTACGGCTCGCGTCAGCCTGACCGAGGATGGGCCCGAATTGGAGACCTACAACCTGATCGTCGCGGATTTCCACACCTACTTTGTCGGCGAAGGCAAACTGCTGTGCCATGATAATACGGTTCGGCGTCCGACCGACGCCGTCGTTCCGGGCTTGTTGCAGGAATAGGAAAACGGCTAGACTCCGGCATCATGCCGGAGAAGTCCCCAGAAGAATCGCCCGGCGCGAAGACGGGCTACTGGCACGAATCAGCCCGGCCTCTGGCCGGGTTGATTTTTGTTGCGCCGATGCTGATCGTCTACGAGTTGGGGGTGCTGCTGCTGGATCACCACGCTATCCGCAACGCAGGCGACGTTTGGCTTCGGCAAATCCTAAACCTGCTCGGATTCAGCCAGTATTTCCTGTTACCCGTCCTCACTTGTGGGCTGCTGCTAGCATGGCATCACGTGAAACGCCTGCCGTGGCAAGTGAATTGGAGCGTGTTCTATGGCATGTTGCTGGAATCGCTGGCGTTTGGGTTTTTCCTGCTGCTGGTTGCCGGCTGGCAACGATCGCTGTTTTCGGCCGCCATCCCCACTTGTGCGGCGAATGCGGGCGACACGGGCAGTTCTCTGGCGAAGATGGTGGGTTATCTGGGAGCAGGTATCTACGAGGAACTGCTGTTTCGCCTGATGCTGCTGTCGGCCGCTGTGGGACTGTTGCGATTGTTGGGTCTTTCACTGCGTTGGAGCACGGTGACTGGGATCATTGTCATCAGTTTGCTGTTCTCGGCCGCGCACTACGAGATTGACATTCCATTTGCCGGCTACCGTTTCGCCACGACGTACGGCGAGAAATTTGCCTGGGACAGTTTCTGCTTTCGCTTCCTTGCCGGCGTCGGCTTTTCCGTTCTGTTTGTCTTCCGCGGATTTGGAATTGCCGCCGGCACCCACGCGGCGTACAACCTTTCGACGCTGACGTGCTGAACGCGCCAAACAACATTTGCTCGCGTTGTCAAGATGTAATTCGGGGTAGTCAAAAAATGAGAATAAAAGTGGCTTTGTAGCGCGCGCCGCGGGAGTCTATAATACGCGCCGTATCCTGAGCGGGATCATTCACTGATCATTCATCTTCATATCGACTAGCACGACGAGGACTCATCCCGTGTTGACCGTCAGGCCCAAAGTTGCGGAATTGACATTTCAAGTCTATGGCCGGCCACTCCATCCGGAACTCTTTCAGATTTGCAGATCGCACTCGATAGAACGTGGCGGCTACCAAGCGAAGATCAGCATCACCAGCGCCGGCCATGTGGTCACTTGGCGATACGATGGCATCACGCTGACCGAGGTCGCTGCGTCCGCTCACAACCCGCTACCCAAGAAACGCCGCTTGCTGTTTCATCGCCTGCGAGGAGAGCGAACCGACCGCATCGAATGCCGCGGTGGGATCGTGTACCAGACGGGTTTTCAACTGGAGACGGTCGATCCGGAGATCTTCTGGACGTTTCAGCAGGAACTGGCTCGCGACAGCGATCGCCGAGGGATGTTGCACATGTTCGGCGCCAGCGGCCGGTTGGCATTGGGGGCACTCAGCTACGTCAACGTCGAAACGCGCAACCGATGCATGCTGGTACAAGCCTTCCATACTTTCCCCGACGACTGTGCGATCGTAAAAAGCCAATCGCTCTTCGAACTGCCGTAACCGACGGCAGTATCTGCAACGCGAAGTGGCTCAAGGCGGAAACCGCTTAGGGCTCGAATGATCGTTTCGCTTGCTTGACAAGCGGTCGCTGACGCGCAATGCTGCTGTGTCTGTATTCCCCAAAGCGCCGCGCATTGAAGCCTGAAGCGCAAGCGAAGGAGTCGCCGCGCTTTCCCTCGCTCGCGCGTCGGGCTTGAATAATCCAGCTCAAGGTCAAACGATGCGGCCGAGCCACAGCCGAATGTATGTGGGAGAAGAAGCTATGAGAAGACGTTGTTATGTCCTTGGCACTCGATGCACTTTGCTCGTCATCGGCATATTGGCGCATAGTGTGGCACAGGGGAGCACCCTGCAGACCCCGCCGGCGCGAATCGCTGTTTGGGACACGGGCAGCCCGTCTGCGAGCGAGTTGTCGCCTTCTGTTGTGATGGACAAAGAGGGTTGGCAGCAGATACTTCGTAACCGGACGCCATCGTCCTTCCGGGGCGATGCGGTGATGACCAACGGCCGCATCCTCGCGGTGCTGCGCAAGCAGGGATCGACCGTCGAGGTCTACTCCGTAGGTTCCGAGGGAGTGGTATCCCGGGCGCGGCTCCAGCTTCATAGCCGCTCTGACGCTCCGGCCGCCGACTTGCGGAGCGTGGCGCTCGTTGAGAATACAAGATCCGCCGCGCGCCTGGAGGCTGTATATGGCACGGCCCAAGGGACCACGATCACAACTCGGTTTCGCATCAAGCGTGGCGACATCTGGTTGGAGGCCGAACCCGGCCCCGGCGCGGGGCGGCTTCGCGTCGAGTCTCCAGGGCGCTACGTCGTTCTGCCGGATTTCTTCGCAGACGATATCCTGATCGACGCCAACGTGCTTCCCGTGTCGGCCATCGAAGTGCCAAGTGAGAATTTCCTGCTGCATCTGACCGGAACGGGAGACGCCGTCACCATGTGTGTCTTCGAGAACCGCGAGCAGGACGTCAAAGTCACGCTCGCGGAAGACGGCGATCAGAGAATCGTTGCGGGATCCGAGATTCAATTCGGAGAAGAACAGAAAATCTGGGTGGCGCTGATGGAGGCCCGGCAGATCTGGCACGCCTTGGAACTCGAAGACGAGGACGCCAAGCAAATCATGCCACTGGACTGGACGAGGCCCTTTGCGGCCCAATGGCGAGTCGATTTCACGCGTGGCAATGGCCTGACCGACAGTTGGGAAATGCTGCTGCCGGACAAGGACGGACAGGGGTACGTGCGCCCGACGTGGCTGCCGAGCGGACCGCAGGGCGGCCAGCCCAGCACAACCGCATCGGGAGAGATCGACGTCGATGCGTACAAGGTGGGCGGGCCGGCGTCAAACCGCTTGGGGCCGGATCGGAGACGCTGGATCACCGTGCTTGGCTGGTACGAATATCCGTGCTGGTTGGACGATGCGGGGAGAGGCTTTCTTCAGCCCCTGAAGCACAAGAAGATGACTTTCCGAGGACCGGCCGTCATCTACCCGATCAATCGCTTGCCGGAAACGCCGATCGATACGTATACGATCGTCGATGTCGTGCGCGGGACACTGGGGGTGGGGCCGTGCGAACATATCCTGAGCGTCGAGAGCCAGCGACAAGACCATGTGGGCCGGGCCACCTGCCACGTCCGCAGGCTGCTGAACGAGATCTACCAAAATGGGCGACAGAAAACGAAACGGAAGGAGATCGAGACGTACATTGGCGACGCGCTGGACTTTGTCGAGCACATCCGCCATCGAATCGACCAGTACATCGAGTTTGGACGTGAGATTCAGGAGTACCTCGCCGAGCAGAAGAAGGCTCATCCCGAGCTTGAGGCGGTGCTGACCGGGTTAGAGGATATAGCCAAGGAACTCGACGAACGGATGGAAGCTCGGCGGGAGAAAGCGAAATCGCCGGAGTTCGTCGTCGCGCTGAACGAGGACTTCCGCAAGAATCTGCTCGATTACGACGGTCCGGACGCGCTGAAGCGTCTGAAGAAATACACCGACGCTCTGACGTCCGTTGGAGGCAGTCAGGACGGACTGGTCGGCGAGTGCCGGTGGATTGTGCGCACGCTCCGCCAACGAGCCGGGTTGATGATGGCCATCGACCCCAGGTGTGCAGAGATAGCAGCAGAAATCCGAACCAGGACGCAGAAGGTCCTACTCAAGCCATCCGCTTACGAAGGGGCGCGTCATTGAATCATCCAAGTACGAAGCACGAATGACCCGAATCAGGAGTTGAACCCATGAAAGCCGCCTCAATTGCGGTTCTGACGCCACTCGTGTTCTTCCTGAGCATGACAAACGCTACAGGCCAGCATCAACAGAGTCCGCCTTCCGGGCAGCCGGCGCAGAAGGAGCTGTTCGAGAAATTCGAA
>CAZURK010000373.1:0-13386 GCA_964623055.1 uncultured Pirellulaceae bacterium | reverse complement strand
CGAGCGTGACCGTGTGCGAGATGGCCATGTCTTTGTAGTAATCGGGCTCGTCGGACGGGATCTCCGCGCGAGCCTGTTTGCAGTCGTCACAGTGGCAGACAAAGAAGTCGCCCATCTCTAGATTCACGCCGCCCACCCCGAAATTCTCGAACAGCCATTCGGCTCCGCGGTCGAGCCAGTCCTGGTTGGCTTTCTTGGACGGGCAAGGGGCCGTTCTCGGTTTGCCATTCCGGTCGGTCGAGCGGAGTTCGGGATGTTCGGTTAACCATGTGCCGGCGTTGAAGCGATTCTTGCCCTCGTAGTAGTATCCGGCGTAGCCGCTGGTCCCCACGCCCGGCAAAATGCGAACACCGCGGTGATTCGCGTAGCGGCATAACTCCTGCGCCGCCTCGACACCGCCGTGACCGTCTCGCAAGAACCCCCAAATGATCAATCCGTTGAACTTGTGGTCCGCCATGTAATCGACACAGCGTTTGTAGTCGACAAGAAATGCGTCGGGTTCTTTCTCAAATTTACCTCCGCCCATTCTCGTAACGACCGTCCCCGAACCACCCCAGTCCATGCGGTTGTCCCACGTCCACAGCCAGCGGTAGCGGAATCGAGGCACCTGGCGGGTGTCGAGCCGATTGAGCCACACATCCCGATCCGCGTGATTCAAGTGCCAGTTGATCAAGTCAACTACCGCATGGATCGCACCATCGCGCCCGCCTCCGGCAAGCAAGAGCCAGTCGCGACCATCGTGGCTTAGCCGCCGGGCGACGTAGCCCTGGTCACCCAACCCCGCCCGGTTCAGGTCGATTTCCGATTCGGCAGCGACCTTTCGGATGAGTGGATTCGAGGCGGGACTGCCGACGAGCACCACGCAGGTGTCGTCCGGCGACGACTCTTCGTCTGCCACCTGGATGCCGACTTCGATTCCCGACTTCTCGCGCAAACAACGTTGTAGACGCTGCGCAGCAAAATCGTCTTCGCGGCCGCGAACAATCACCGCGCGAGCCTCGCCGTCACGTGCCAGCCACAACCTGTCCTCGGCCGATGCCAGAGCACGGCAACTGAGGACGGCTACAGTCCACACAGTCAGATGAGATACAATTCGCATGAGTACACCCTCGGAAGTCAACAACCGCAATGTACTCGGCCGACGCCCCACCTTCAAGCGCGCCGTCCGTGAGTCCCCTAGCAGGGATAGCCTTTCGCAACCGTATCCTTGTTTCGGGCCAGATCGAGCGTTCGCCAGCAGTACCAGCTTGCCACCGAAGCATACGGACGCCACGGTTCGGCAATGGAAAGACTCGTTTCCCTATTCGGCAGTTCATCCAGGCCGTACTGGTCGCGGATTGCAGTTCGCACACCAAGATCGTCGTGAGGAAACACGTCCGGGCGCCCCAGTGAGAAGATCAGAAACATCTGCGCCGTCCAGCGGCCGATCCCTTTGACTTGCGTGAGTTGTTCTATCACGCGGACATCGGCCAGGCGTCCGATTTGTCGAAGATTGACCGTTCCGTCGTTTGCCCTGCGCGCCAGGTCGGTGACGTACGCAGTTTTCTGAGGCGACAATCCGGCCGACCGAAGCTGATCGCCGGTGAACCGGACGAGATTCGCTGCCGTCAGGCCATTCGGACCGGCAAGTTCCTGCAATCGGGCTCGGATCGAACGAGCGGCGCTGGTCGAAATCTGCTGCGAGATAATGGAACGCACAAGCAGCCCAAAGCGATCCCGATGAAGACGCAGCGTGAACGGTCCAACAGCGTCGATCATCCGTTTCATCACGGGATCTGCGGCCCTCAAATGGCGCCGGGCCCGTCGAATGTCGTCCGGCTTCAACGTCCTGTCTCCACTTTTCTCGCCCTCTTCCCCTTCTTCCTGTCCTTCCGCGCCCTCTTACCGGCGTCGTCGGTCGGTTTTCGATCCCACGGTTGCGGTGGGGTGGCGTCGTATTGCGGACGGGCGTCCCTCTCGGGGCACGCGCGAACGACGGCTTCGAACTTCTTGCGCGCGGCGACTACGTTCGCGTCTTCGCTGTCCAAGATGTCATCCTGCTCCTCCAGATCCGTCGTCAAGTCAACCAGCTTGGCAATCCGGCCATCTTGGACGAACGCTTTGTATCGTTCGTCGCGAATCACGCGGGGCGTGTAGTCGACCTTGGGGCGGACTCCTTTGTCGTCCAATCGGGCCGCACCGTGCCCGAGGGCCATGATCCAATCGCGCGGGCCGTCCTTGTTCTCGCCCAGCATAACCGGGGCGATCGACTTGCCGTCGATGGCGACGCCTTTTGGCAACTCGGCCCCGGCCAGTTCGCAGAACGTTGGAAACAGATCGGTGAAGTCGGTCAAAGCGTCCGTCTCAACGCCGGCCGGCACCAAGCCGGGACAATTGACGATGTACGGTTCGCAGACGCCGTTTTCGGTCAGTTTCGCTTTGCCGCCGCGGACCAATCGGCCGTTCATCCGGCCCGAAATGCCGCCGCTGGTGCCGTTGTCGGTGGACCAGATGATGATTGTGTTATCTCGGATCTTCAGTTTGTCTATCGCCGCGACGAGCCGGCCGAGCGCTGCGTCGGTGTAGCGAACCATCGCCTTGTGTTTGGCCATCTTGTCGGTGACGTTCGGTTCGGCTGGCGTGCTGACCAGTGGGCCGTGCGTCAGGGCCATGGGAAAGTACAGCAGCATCGGCCGTTTCCGGTGCCGATGCATAAACTCGATCAGAAAGTCGACAAACACATCGCAACCGAAACGGCCTTCGTACGTACGACTGCCTTGGTTGGTGTTGATGTACGGATCCCAATAACGCGCGCCGCTTGGCGGATTACCTGTCTCGTAGCCTGTCCACATGCACCATTCGTCGAACCCGTGTTTGCCCATGGCATCCGGCGTGACTCGAAAGTCGTTGATTTGCCATTTGCCGGCAGCCGCTGTGGCATAGCCGACCTTCTTCAATTGGCGTGCAAAGGTGACGTTGTGTTTCCAGTCGAAATGGCACCCCGCGCCCCATCGCGGTACATCCCAATGGTTGCACCACCCGTTCCGCCAAGGGTACTGCCCGGTCAGCAGCGTCGCACGTGTAGGCGTACATTGGGGCATCGAGTAAGCGTTGTGGAACTTCATGCCACCTGCCGCTAAGGCATCCAGATGGGGCGTCTCGATTTCCTCGGCCCCGTAACACGAAACCCATTCCTTGCCCAAGTCGTCAACCATGATGAACAGAATATTCGGTTGTTCGCCGGACTCGCGGGCCCGCGCAGTCATGGCGACCGACAGCACGAGTAGAACGAGAGTCAGCCAAGACATTTTGCGTAGAATCATGGTGTACGTCTCCGTGAGTAGATAAGGAAATATCTTCCGAACATCGGTCATTCTGAGCGCAGCGGAGAATCTGTCTTCCTGGGAGATCCTTCGCTTCGCTCAGGATGACATACCGCAAGAGCGGGAATTCGTTTCGGATTTCGTGCTTCGTATTTCGGATTTGTTCATTCACTTCAACGTCAGCGCAAACAATGTCACACTGCACGGTGCCACCGATAGACTGTCCGTTGCGCCGGTTACCACCGATTCTTGTATCGTCACCTTCGCAGGTTTGCCCGGCTCGTTGTATGCCATGGGGTCGTTACCGGCGATTTCCCATCGCTGACCGGAGCCCGTGAGCGATGCGCCGACCGTCGTCAGCGGCAATTCCAATTCGCGCATCGTTGGATTGACGACGGCCACAGTCAACGTCCGGCCGTCCTTCGTGATGGCCGCGGCCACGTCGAGCGGTTGTTCGGTGGTGGCGGCAACCGGCGTTACGCCGAACTGCTTCCGATACAGCTTCAGCGCCAGACCCGTTGTGGCAAACGAAGCGGCCGTCTTGCTGGTCTTGATGCAGCCGATTACGTTTACCGTCTGAGCGTAGTTGGCCATGAACATGATGTCGCTCTGGCGCGTGTACTCGTTCAACCCGGCGGCGATCCCCAGTGCGTCCTTCAAAAAGTAACGTGTGCCCAGTTCGCCATACACGTGTGGGCCGTACCAGTAGTTCCACTCGTCCAACGCGATGTCGATGTCTTTGTCCTTCAGCGAATCGAATCGCCGCCGGTAGTCGCGGTGTGCTTCGGCCTTCTGCCGCACGGCATCGGGGATCTGGCGGACGTGCGAGGCCAGCCCCGTATGACCTTGGCGATAGAAGTGTTCGCTGATCAGTTCCATGTGATCGGCGCAATGCTGCATCATGCCTTCGCTCCACTGGCCCGCGGCTCCTACGCCAACCAACGTGATCGACGGGTCTTCGGCCCGCATTGCCTCGGCAAAGACGTTGTGCTTCTTGATGTAGTTGTCCAACGGCATGTGCCCAAGCTGCCAGCCGCCGTACATTTCGTTACCGATTCCCCACCATTTCACCTTGTACGGTTCCGGATGCCCGTTCTTCGCACGCAGCTCACCCATCGACGTATCGGGCGAACCGTTGGCGTATTGGAGTTCCTGGACAGCGTTTTCCACGCCACCCAGCCCGCTGTTGACGGCGATGTAGGGTTCGGTGCCCAGGACACGGCAGAAGGTCATGAATTCGTCCAGGCCGAAGTCGTTGTGTTCGATTCCCTTCCAGGCTGGATTCTTTCGCGGCGGACGGCGATCTCGTGGGCCGATGCCGTCTTTCCAATCGTAGCCGCTGACGAAGTTCCCGCCCGGCCACCGGTAGACTGGCGAATCGAGTTCCTTCAATAACGTCAACGTATCGACGCGCATTCCCTCGACATTGTCGGCCGGCATCAGCGAGACGGTACCCACTCGGTAGTGGCCACGTGCAATGATTTCCAGCTTGCCGTCGTCAGTATCGCCGCCCGCCCGGAACTCCAGCGGGTGTTCTGCGAACTCTGCGGATTCGTGATTGAAAGTCAGCGTCTGTCGCTGCCCTGACTCCTGCCCCCACACCAGAGCGACACGGATGGGAGCTGCATGCTTCATCCCTGGTGGTGCTGCCAGCCAAATGCGGCCGACATATTTCTTTCCCTTGCGGAGCCCAAGCCCTGCCTGTACGAGGCCCGCCTCGGCGTCGCAACTGGCGGCCGTGATTTGCGGCGAGTGCTCGCCGACAAACGGGGCCGTTCGGTTCATCTCCGCTTTCCCGTCGCCCAGCAACTGCCATGGCGACCCCTTGGTGCCGACGGGATCGAGGAACTTGCGGTCTTCGAGCATTTCCGCCCAGATGCCGCCGTAGATGCAGCGGCCCAGATGCTCGATAAACTGGCCGTAGATGTACTTCGAGATCGGATGGCCTTTCTTCGTCACGTCGATCGCGATGCTAGGCTTCCAGTCCTTCAGGCTCAATGCCTCCAGCCGGAGGTCATCGTACCAGGCTTTGCCGGTAGCCAAGCCCCAACCGCCGAACAGGCAGTTGACCTGCACCTCGACCTGCCTGCCCGTGTCGAACATCACTTCAACCTTCGTCCAGTCTTTGGTATCCGTCACCGGCTGAGTAGCGACGGACTGGATGTTGTGCAGGTTCAGCAGGGCTCCGCGCCCGCTTCGTCCGCCCTCGACAGTCGTTGTGACATTTTCGGTCTTGATCCAACCGGTAAGCCGATACGTCGAATACGGTTGCACCGCCACAGTGGTATGCCATCCAATATCGGCGCCTTCTTCCGACGAAATCATGACACACCGCTCGCCGGTACGACCGATTTTCGCATACGTGAACTCGCCTCTGCCGCCCCATCTGTGCGTGTCCCAACGGGCCGGCTTCTGGCCGGATTCTTCTTCGAATGACGCGTTCGGTAGCAGGTTCTCGCTCGTTCTATCTGCAGCTTTCCGATTGGCCTGCTGTGCCGATGAAGTGTGTGTCAGGAAGGCCGTTGTCAGGAAGCTGACAACGAGAAATCCAATGGCTATGCGGCATGTCATGGTTTACCCCCTTCGAGAACGCCCGCTACTGAAGACAGTCTGTTGGGAGGCATATCATACTACACGTCCTGGCCGAGAACGACTGGTCGTTTCGCAAGGCCGCGTCCAATTCGTGCGGGAAATGGTGTCCGTGTGTTGTGTGGGACGTCGTTGATCTGTGTACAATCATCGCTGGACCGCATTACTGTGGCCGTGCTCGGCACGGTACCCAGCACAAGACGTCATGGACGGAAGCTCCGACAAGCTGCTCTGTTCTCGAAACGCGACAGATGGGAGGGAAGGTCATGAAACGATATGTCCTGGCACTCTTTGTTTTGGTGTTCGTGGTGCCGGCCCACGCGCGAGTGCTCGCATCGGACGATGCCAAAGCCGACCGGACCGCTGCGATGAAGCGAGTGCATGCCAAGTTCCGCGGCCAAGCGGGTACGTTCGCTCAATTCGGCGATTCGATCACGGTTTCGCGTGCCTTTTGGTTTACTATGCGCCACAACCGGAAGAACGCATCTCCGGAAATGGAAAAGGCATTCCAGACGGTCAACGAGTATATGCTCGAAGACTGTTGGGACCGTAAGGGACCCGAATATGGTAACCAAGGCCGCATGACGATCCGCTGGACGCATCAAAACGTCGACACTTGGCTTAAGAAGCTTGACCCGGAAGTGACCGTGATCATGTTCGGTACGAACGATCTGAACGGACTGGAGCTTGAGGAATACACGACCAAGACACGGCAAGTAGTCCGCAAGTGTCTGGATAACGGGACGGTTGTCATTTTGAGCACAATCCCGCCTCGCCACCGCCGGGCCGAAAAGGCCGCGCAGTTCGCCGACGCTGTGCGCGAAATCGCTCGCGAACTGAAGGTCCCGTTGGTCGACTATCACGCTGAAATTCTCAAACGCCGTCCGGATGATTGGGACGGGGCGTTGGAGAAGTTCAACCAGTACAAGGGCTACGACGTGCCGACGTTGATCGCTCGCGACGGCGTCCATCCATCGAACCCCAAACAGTATGCGGGCGACTACTCCGCCGAGGCGTTGCGGCACAATGGGTTCTCGCTCCGCAACTACGGAGTGCTGATGAAGTACGCCGAGATTATCGACCGCGTTCTTGGCGAATAGCCAAGCGATTACTCCGGATAGAGCTGCGTCGACAGATAACGTTCGCCCAAGTCGGGCAAGACAACTACGATCGTCTTGCCCGCATTTTCTTCGCGCCGGGCAACTTCCAATGCAGCCCATGCCGCGGCGCCGCTGCTGATGCCGCACATCAAGCCTTCGTCTTTAGCCAACCGTCGCGCCGTGTCCATGGCGTCCTCGTCCTCCACGCGGACGACGTCGTCGATGATGTCCACGTTCAACACATCGGGGATGAAGCCGGCGCCAATTCCTTGAATGGTATGTTTGCCTGGCTGTAGCTTCTCGCCGGCGCGCGTCTGTGTAATGACTGGACTCTTGGCTGGTTCGACAGCCACGATTTGCACGTCCGGCTTGCGCGACTTCAACGCTTCGCCTACGCCCGTAATCGTGCCACCAGTGCCCACGCCCGACACCACGATGTCGACCTCACCGTCTGTGTCTCGCCAGATTTCTTCGGCCGTGGTCTTGCGGTGGATCTCCGGATTTGCCGGGTTCTTGAACTGCTGCGGCATGAAGTAGTTCGAGTTCTGAGAGAGAAGTTCCTCGGCTTTTCGGATCGCTCCAGGCATCCCCTCGGCGGCTGGCGTAAGTACTAGTTCCGCCCCCAGCGCTTTGAGCATCCGACGCCGCTCCAGACTCATGCTCTCCGGCATGGTGACTTCCAGCTTGTAGCCGCGCGCGGCGCAGACAAACGCCAGACCGATGCCCGTATTGCCGCTGGTGGGCTCGATCACGACCGTGTCGTCGCTTATCAGCCCATCGCGTTCCGCCGCGTCGATCATCGAGCGGGCAATACGATCCTTGACGCTCCAGAGAGGATTGAGATTCTCCAACTTGCCGAAAACCGTCGCCACGCAGCCTTCGCTCACCGGACGTAGGCGAACCAAGGGGGTATTGCCGATTCGGTGTGTGATCTCGTCGTACGTCTGCCCCGAGGTCGCAGTTGTCATGAGGTACTCCTGTTTCAGAGAGTGCATTCTGATGGTCTAGCGTACTAACCGATTTCAGTTTCTATATGTCACTAAGTTGATCACAAAACAGTCATTAGTTACGCGAGGTGTAGGTCAGGCTATGCCTGACGCAATGCCCGCTGCCGTCATGCACAGCATGACCTGTACATCTGGGTAATCGATACCCCGCCGGCCCTACCGAAACCGTTGAAACATACCGAGAAGGCAGACTACGATGCATTGGGGCGAGGTAGTGGACGAGTCATCTGCGAGAAAGGTGCGACCATGTCAAAGAGCATTTCGACGGTCGTAATCCTCTGTGCCGTCTGCTGTCCTCAAGCATCCTCCCGTCACTCGGCAGCAGGGGACGAGGAATCGGAACGCGCCGAAGCGCAGATCCGTCTGTTGGCGGCGGAGAGTACTTTGGACTTTCGAGAGCGATTCGAGCGGGAGATCGGAAGGGCGGTCACCATCTCGTTCCAACAGAGCACAATCACCGAGGTAGTGGCGTACCTGAAGACGCAGATGGACATTCCAATATTGGTCGACCGAAAGGCATTGGACGATGTCGGCATCTCTGCCGACGGGACGAAGCTAAGCGGTCAATTCTCCGACATGGCCATCCGGAACGTCTTGAATCACCTGTTGCTTCAGGTGGAATTGACTTGGCTGCCGCGCGACGGCGCATTGCTCGTTACGACTCCCGAGGAGGCCGAGAGTGAACTCCTCGAAATCTACCCTATCGTCGATCTCGTAAGTCCTGATCAGGCCGTGGGGCCGTGGCAGTACGACTACGACTCTTTGAGCGTTCTGATCACGAGCGTCGTCGCTCCCCAGGCTTGGCCGACAGGAACCGGACCGGGACCGATTGAGGCGTACCGTGGTACCCTCATCGTCCCCACTATGTATGAGGTGCATCAAGAAATCCGCGGCCTCTTGGCAGCAATCCGAAAGGCAAAGCAAGTGATCCGAGAATCCGGCCGTTCGACGCCACCGGTTGTTTCGGTGGGGCGGGAAGAAAGTCGGACCACGGAGCGTATCCGCAGTGCTCTATCCAAAGAAGTCTCCTGGGAGTTGACCGACGCCCCGCTTGCGGACTTGGTGGGTTCTTTGCGGGAGAATCACAACATCAACATCGTTCTCGATCGTCTAGCCTTTAACCATGACGGCTTTGATTTGGATAGCGCAACCGTGACAGTGCAAGCTGTGAGTACTCCATTGAGAGATGCCCTTCAGCAGGCATTGTGCAATTTGGAGCTGGCCTGGATAGTCCGAGACGAGGCGTTGGTGATCACAACGGCAGGCGAGGCGGAGTATCACCAGGAGATTCGCGTCTACCCCGTGGCGGACCTGATGGGGCCGGTTGTTGATCTGGGTGAATTCGCGTTGCACCACCGAGAGGCTAGTGCCGATCAACTCGCGGGCTTGGTTGCACAATCGGTGGCGTCTAAGACGTGGGATTGGACCGGCGGGCCGGGCAGTATTGACACGCTGCCAACCGCGGATGTCGTGGTGATCTCGCACACGGCCGAGGTGCACGGGCAGGTCGAGGATTTTCTCACAAGACTGCGCGCCGGCGTTGACCAAGCATCGAAGCAAGAACGGGCCGCCAAAGCGAATCAGAGTTCGGGTTCGGGGGCAACCGGCGCGGACAAAGACAAACTCCGCTTCGATGTCCATTTCGTGGCCTCGCCATCTGCAACGCGTGCGAGGGGCAACGATGCCCATACGTCCGGGAATTCAAACGCCGTGGCCGCCGCCGGAATTGCCTTAGTCGAGGTCCAATTCAATCTAGCGTATCGTCGTCTTTTTCCTTGCCGGTTGCCAGGGCTAGATCCCACATTCGGATCGCGAAATCCTCGCCCGGAAGCATCTTGCCGGCACGCCAGACGCTGCCGCCCGCTGACAATGCGAATCGGCCGTCCGGCGAGAATGCGACGCTCCGTACCCAATGGGGATGTTTTGGAGAGCGGTGGAGTTCCTTTCCTGTTTCTGCGTCCCACAGCCGCATCGTCCAGTGGTGACCACCGGAGAGTATGTGCCGACCGTCCGGCGAGAACACGACGCCGCTCGCCGCGTAACGATGCGCGTCGATGCAATGGATTTGTTTGCCGGTCTCCAAGTCCCAAACGTGTATTGGCTCCATATTCTCCGCTTCCTCCCCAATATCGACGGCCGCCGCCGCACGTCGTCCGTCGGGCGAGAACGCCACGCCGTAAACGAAACCGTCCGCCCGAAAACGGCGGAGTTGTTCGGCGCTTTCCACGTCCCATAAGAGCACCCTGCCGTCGAAACTTCCCGAGAGCGCTCGTCGCCCATCGGGCGAAAGGGCCAAGCTGCGAACCCAGCCCACCCCTTCCAGTCGCCTAAGCACATCGCCCGACTTCGCGTCCCACACAATGATCCTTTGCGCGCGGCCGCCCGCCAAAGCGAGGCGGCCGTCGGCCGAGAGCGCGACGCCGTGAACCGTGTTCTGATCGCCGCCGGTTTCTTCACAGCCCTCGAAGCGACGAACCAGTTTGCCGCTGGCGACGTCGTACAGATGAACAAAGCCGCCCCCGCCGCCGACAAGCAACTGCCCGCCGTCCGCCGAGAAAACCAGGCTCCGTACCTCGCCCACGAGTTCCCCTGGGCCGTGTTTGCTATCTTCCGTGATATCCGCCGAAGTGTCGATGCGGCGAATCTCCTGGCCGTTAGACGCGGTCCAAATGCGAACCGATCGGTCCCCCTTGGGGTACCCACTGCCTGACGCGACGAGCTTGCCGTCCGGGGAGAAGGCAACCGAACCGACTGGGCCCGTGTGCCCTTCAAAGCGACGGACGAGCAAGGGAGCAAGTACGAGCAACATCCGCGCGTCGCCTTCGACCGTCTCCAGCTTGCCCGGCGCCGGAGCATTCGGCGTGGTGTCGAAGCAGAGAGTCAGCTTGCCCGGCTCCAATCCAAAAGCCATGGTCAGACTACCTCGGCCGGGCATTGTCATCTCGAGCTGCATCGGGTCTGTCGCCGAGCTGATTCGGCATAGGCCTTCCAGGCTCTTTCTTCCTTGCTTGAACGTGAGACGGTCTTCTTCGAAGATGAGAGACGGCACCGCCGGTTGCTGAAGCTCCTTGCCGCCCTGCTGGCACCGGACCGCGATCCACGTACCTTGAAGCACATCCTGAAGGGCCTTTTCCTCGGGCGCAACTTCGTCCGCTACCACGGCATCGGGCTCGTCGGCCAGAGTCTCCTGGGTAACGCCGTCCGCCTGTCCGGCTTGGCCCCAACCCAACACCATCCAAAGCCCGATTGTCGCGAACAACCCAGCGGCAGCCACGAACACGGCAGCCACACACGCGGCAATCGCCACATGTCGCTTTGTGGTCGCAGCCTCGGGAGCATGTGATTTGGCCCTGGAAATCGCAGCCGGTGCGGGCACGCCGGTAGGCTGTTGCACGTGGGCGAGCCAACGGCCCAACAGGTCCGCTACGTCCTCCGCTGTCTCGAATCGCTCGGCTGGATTCTTGGAGTGCAGTTTCTCGACGATCTCGCACAGCCAAGGGGGAATCTCCCGGTTTACTTCGTGAATGGTCCGTGGCTCCGTGTCCGTGATGCGGCGCAGGATGCCGTAGCTGCTCTCTGCACGAAACGCCGGGCGTCCGGTACACATTGCGTACAACACGCTGCCCAGGCTGAACAGATCGCTGCGTGCGTCAACCGATTCGCCGCGAACCTGCTCGGGCGACATGAACTGCGGCGTGCCCGCAATCACACCGGTGCGAGTCAACGTGGCATCGTCAACCGCGCGAGCCAAGCCAAAATCGGTCAGCATCGCGCGATGGACTCCTTTTTCCAGCAAGATGTTGGCCGGTTTGATGTCGCGATGGACCAGCCCCTGAGCGTGCGCGGCGGCCAGACCGCTGGCTACTTGCATGCCGATTCGCAGTATGTCGATCGTCTCCAGTGGTCCTTCACGGTCGAGCCGCTGCTGTAACGATTCGCATGCGGTATACGGCATGACTAGGTAAGGCAGCTTGCCGGACGAATTGACCGTCAGAATGGGCATGACATTCGGATGCACGATCACGGCCGTCGCCTGAGCCTCGCGCGCGAATCGTTTGCGTGCCGCACCGCTGGTCGCTAGGTGAGGCGCCAGTACCTTGACTGCCACGGGGCGATTGAGTTCTTTCTGGAAACCCTTGAGCACGATCCCCATGCTGCCGTGACCGATCAACTCCTCGATGTCGATGTCGCCCAGCCGTCCGAGCGTTTGCGGTGTTGTAGGCGGATCCAGGAAGTCCACCGCAAAGTCGGCGAGCGAGTTCATGTGATCGTCGCCGGAGAGCTGAGAGCCAAATCCCACGTTGGATCCGTCTTCAGCCCAGCCGTGACCGCCTCGTTCAACTTCTTGTCGGAGAATATCACCAAGACATAACAACTCGTTCCCCGCGGCCAGCCGTTCCAACTCCTGCTGGCATGCTGCGCATTCGGAGAGATGGTCTGCCAGTTCATTCTCCTGATCCTCGGACAGCCATTCGTTCAGCGATTGGCGAAGCAGTTCCCGGTCGCAGGAAAGAGGTTTCGGTTTCATGCGGCAAATCCCGTTACACAGACGACTCGTTTCACGATACTTGGATGCGATTCCGACGTGAAGCATGTTCGGCGCGGGTCTCCTGGCCCCGCCGAAACGACCGACCGGAGGTCTCCAGACGCGCGTCGAAGCTGGAGACCTTCGGTCAAACGCGGTGCGGGGTCGGGAGACCCGCGCACAACAGTGCCGGCCGCAAAAAAGTCAGTTACTCGTCAATTACTTCCTTCACCTTTGCCCGAATTCGGGCGGTGATCCGGCTTCGAGACATATAGATGCCGCCCGGCGTGACGCCGAGTTCCGCAGCCACCTCCGCAACGGAGCGGCCATCGACCAAAGTCCCCCAGAACGCCTTCCACGACGTCTCGCGAAACTCGCCCCGCACCTGCTCAGTAGCCCACACAACCAGTTCATGCATGTACTTCCGGGCCTTTTCGTCGGTCACTTCCGGCACGTTGCCCAGTAGCTCCAGCAGGTCCGTTCCACCTTGCCCGCCAGCCTCCCGCCGCTCGCGCGACATGAATCTGCTCACCACGTTTCGTGCAACTCGCTTCAGCCAACGCCGAAACGAGGCCGACTGGCCATCGTCCTGCCAGCCCTCTACCGATCGCGCGATGGCAAGTAGCACCTGCTGCGTCACGTCCGGGACATGCCGCTCGGGAACACCTTGCCTTGCCACCAAACGCCGCAGAAACGGTTCGTACACCGACACAAACTCCGCCCAGGCGTGGTCATTCCGCTCGCCCTTGAGACGCAAGATCAGGCTGGGACGGGTTTCCGGCTGCTGCATCGCTGCTTTCTTCTATATCTCCTATTATGGTTGAGTGCGCATTTTCTCAAGAATCTCACGCCTGCTGTGGAAG
>CAZURK010000372.1:0-13469 GCA_964623055.1 uncultured Pirellulaceae bacterium | reverse complement strand
GCGGCTTTGTCCTTCGAGACCAGCGTCCAGGTGGTACCGAAATGCCGCAGGCAGTCCGGTGGTGTCTTGCCGGGCCGGATCGTCATGTGTCCCCGTCGGCCGACGTACTCCTCGAAGAGCTGCGGGAAGTAGTGCCGCAGGGCCGAAATAGCCACGTATTTGTCGTAACACACGGCGAGTCGCTTGAGCAGTAGATTTATCGCGGCGGGCGGATCGTTCATGATGACACCGTGGGAGGGCACCAGCGATTCGGGCTTGGCCGCCGTTATCTTCCCGAGGCTGTCGATCAATTCGTCTTGGGCCCCAAGGAAGCCGTGATAGTCGCGGATCTTGCGGCCGCCACGGCTGAATCCCTTTTGCAGCGAATGGACGTCCCAGACCTGACCTTTGCCGTAGATCACATCGCCGCAGAACATCACCCGGCGTCCGTCAACTTCGACCACGTAACTGACCGATCCGTTGGTGTGGCCGGGTGTCGCAACAACCTGCAGTTTTGCGGGCCCCCATTGAAAAGTCTGTCCGTCGGTCACGGTTTCATCCACATCCACCGGTTCGGTCAGCATCAGATGATGCGGATGGAAGTTGTAGATGTGCCAGCGGCTCTTGGGATCGTTCCAGTAGGCTTCGACGTTGGCGAAATAGCCGCGATCCATTTCGGCGACCGTGATCTTCGCCCCGCCGGCAGTCAGTTCATGGGCGCCGCATGCCTGATCGCGATGATGGTGCGTGAACGCGATCCGCTGGACCGAAGTGATGCCCAACTCGGCAAGCTGGCCGGCCACGCTCCCGTCGCCGCAGTCGATCAACAGGGCCTTGTTTCCCTGGCGGACAATGCCCACGTTGATCGGACCGTGGTAGATAAGCAAGTGCTCGCTCAACCTGGTGACAGTCCCGGGGGCCGACGGCGCGTCGGAATCCTGGGCGTATCCCTGGCTGTCGGCATAATTCGCTGGACCCACTGATAATCCGGCCATGGCAGCCGAACCGGCGCCAAGTTCCCGAAGAAAGCGACGCCGTGAGTACGTGTTCTCGCTCATCGAAGAATGCTCCGAGTTACTGAATGATAGGAGTCCTGATCCCTCGCCACCCCTTGATACATCAACTCTCGATCCCCAGCTTTGCCGCACGAGCTTTGCGATACGTTTCCTTTCCCTCCGGGTCGCCGCAAATGCTCCACTCGGGCGCCCGCTCCTCGCCGTCGCCGTAGCCGCAGATGTCGCGCGTGGACGGGATCCGTTCGTACAGCAACTCGTAGAGTTTCTGTGCCGGCAGCGTGTCGCCGTACTTCAGCCCGAGTTTCTGCAGAACGTCCAGGTCCTTCTTCTGATCGCGCAAGGCCATGCTCCTGCCGCCGAAGCAAAAGTTGGTTTTGGGGTCGTAGTGCGAACAAGGCGGGCAGATCATGCAGCAACCCGGCACGAGCCTTACCGGAATGTCGGGGTTTTTGTGAATCGCGTCGATGGCTTCGAACAGGTTATCTTCTTTGATTGGTGCGAGCTTCTCCATCCGTGCGCCGTAGAAGCAGCTCATGCACATCAAATGATGCGGCCGGATCTGAGGCGTTTTGGCTTGGTAGACCGCCGCGACCGACGTCTTCTTGAATTCGGCCTTCTCCCGCTCGTCCCGCGGTGGAATGACGGCTTTGATCCCCAGCGCGTGGCCTTTCTCGTAGTTCCCACTGGCAGCCCGAGAGCAGCCTTGCCACATATCGGCCGTGACCGTCTCGTAGCCACAGACTCCCTTGGCCGTGGGAATGTTGAGCAAGAGCCGTTCGAACATGTCGACCGCGGGCCGAGTGTCGCCCGGCGCCAGCCCAAGCTTCTGGATGATGTCAATATCGCGTTTGGCGTTGAACAGCTCGCCTTCGGAGGTATCCTCCGCACGGCCGGGGTTCTGGTAGCCATACACAGATTCGGTGTTCAAGCAAACGCGGATCGGAACCATCAGATCCGCGCGCACCGCCGCAAGGATCTCGGTCAGCCTCGCGTCGCCCAGGTCCTTGGTCTGCCCTTCGCCGATCCGGCAAATGATACACATCAGTTGATAGGGGCGGACTTCCAGGATGTTCGCGTCGGTCGACTGCTGCGCGGAGGCGTCCGACTGTGACGATTCGGCGGCACGGGCGGTCTCCAGCGACGTCAAGCCCAGAGTCGCCGCCGCGCCGGCTCTGGTGAAAGCTCGTCGAGTGATGCGCTGTTTCATCAGAAAACACCCTCCCCGAGTGTAGGTAACGACTTGCATGGACGATTAATCACGAAGGTCTTCCGACACATATTCCTGCCTTGAATATTCCTGCCTTCTGCCCGGCTCCAAAGAACGAGGCGGGAATACTCTGGGGCAGGAGTATTACTTGCTCAAGGAACAGCAGGATACAGATCCGTCGATCGTCGAGACGAAGACGCCTGACTGGGTGAACGCCATTCCGTCCAGGACCGGCGGCGCGGTCAGTTCGCATTCGGCCAGTTTCGTCCCGTCTTCCCGGGAGGCGATCCAGAACGTGCCCGGGCCGTGACGTTCGGCGTTTTCGGTCATCGAGTTGCCGCCCGCGACCAGCAATGCGTCTTGTGCAAGCACGACTGCTCTGGCCACGAAGGGCAGGCTCGTGGACCACTTGACCTCCCGTCGCCCGGTCGGTCCCCTTGGTCTCTTCTTGCGGCCTTCCGGCTTCGGCTGAGGTTTTTCCTTAGGCTTGGGTGCGAGGACCTCGGCAAACAGACGGTAGTCCTTCGCCGCGTCGGGAGTCACGTGCCCGGCGCCCGCCTGGTACTTCATGCGGCCGTAGCCGTATATCAATTCACCGCCGTCGAAGACCAGCAGTCGCCCGGACGGCACCACGTTGCCAATTCTGGGCCAGCCGCCGTAACCGCTCATCATCGTGGTGCCGTAGATCCAGTAGGTCCGATGCCACCACGTGTTGTCTAGAAAGCCTCCCGGCGCGTATAGATGAGGCAGGTTCGTTTGCTCGAAGCTGAGATCCTTGTCAAGTCGCAGGTCTCGCATGAAGACACTCCCGCTCTGAAGCGAAAGAACATCCGGCAGGGCTCTTTGTGCGATGATGCCCTCGTCGCCTTCGGCCCCGGCGGTCATCGTCACATCCGCCTGGTGAAGCACGTTGCCCGTCGCAAGTTCCAGGGCATAGAGGCGAATCCCGCCGTCCAGGTGCGAGGACCTACCGGCCGCGAAGTAGATCGAAGGCGTCTTGCCCGATGTATCGTCTACTAGAACCGAACCATGCACCGGCCAAGCGGATTCAATCTGCTCGTAGCAGAGCATCAGCCGCTGGCCCGGCGCGGCGCGAAAACGCCATGCCATTGCGCCATCGTCCGCCCGCAGGCAGTAGACAAAACCGTTCCGCGTGCCGAACAGGCACAGGCCTCGTGAGATAGTTGGCGGTGAGTCGATCCGACCATCGGCCACAAACGCCCAACGCTGCGTTCCATCTTCGGCCGATAGGGCATAGAGTGCGTGTCGATCCGTCTCGGCCACAAAGACCGTACCACCAGCCACCACCGGCGCGGTCACAGGAGCAACAAGCTTCGTGGTCCACACAGCGGCCACTTCTCGCGGCGCCGTCAGATCCTGAAAGCCGCTACGCCGAACGTCCCGTCGATAGGTGGGCCAAGAAGAAGGTTGAAGGCTGGAGGCTGGAGGCTGGAGGCTGGAGGTACCGTATGCAGGGCCTTTCTCTATACGCGCTTCGCTCTTCGACTTTTCGACTTCTCGACTCTTCAACTCCCTTTCTGGAGCGAGGACATTGAAGCCGATCAGCTTCTCTTGGGGATGGCAGCCGCAGGAGTGCTGCGGGACGTAGATCAGGCCGTTGGCGGGCATGATGCCGTACTGGCACGTGCCTCGTACCCACCAGTCTCCTTCGCCTGTGCCGCTGCGAGGATCGACGAACTCGATTCCGTCACGGCCCAGCAGCAAGTAGCGCACGGTCGCCTTGTTTCGGTAACACCGGTGATGTCCCATCTGGAGGCTGTAGAAGTCCAGGTTGTTGGTTATCTCGACCACCACCTTACCGGTTCGAAGGTCGCGCCCCTCGGTGAATCCAACGTCCCGCTTGTGCCGCAGATCACCGACCCAAACCACGTTGTCGATAACGAAGATATCTAGCTGTGTGTCGTAATTCTCGAAACACGGCGCACGCCAGAGTTCCTTGCCGTCTTCCAGCGAAACAGCGACCAGTTCCGCGTCCTGCCTCTGCGACTGATGCGTATTGTCGATGATCCACTTGCTGCCCCGCTGGGGAGTCGAATTGTCCGCGCTGGCTGTCGCCACACGGTCCACGGTCAGGACCACGCCGGCGTGCATGACCAGCGTGGGCGTCGACCACGAGAAACGGCTTCGGGCGACAGGACGATCGCTGCGCCAATTCTCCTTACCGTCTTCGGCGCCCAGGCAGACCACGTGCGAGCCGGTCTGGAAGCAGACGCGGTCTTCGGCTACGGCAAGTGTTGCAGGCATGATCTCGCCGGCGATATCGAACTCCTTCCCCCACAGAGATTTGCCCGTTGCGATTTCCAGCGCGACGATGCGCTGCTTGCCATACATCGGGATCGGTCTCTTGGGAAACTGGTAGCCTTGCAGCGTGGGGGCGGTTTCGTTGATCCATTTCTTCCTCTCGTCGTGATCCGCTGCTGTCATATCATCGGCCAGCACATACAGCACGCCGTCCCGCGAGAGCAATTCCCGTGCGCCTTCGGTGCCGGCCAGGACACTGCACTGCTCGCCCGTAGCCGCATCCAGAACCGTGACCGATTGGCCGTAGCCCAGCGTGACATAGATGCGATCGCCGTCCGCGAGCAAACGTCTGCCGATTTCGGGCGGGCCGCTACGGAAGCCGCGCAACTGGGATTCCCAGTTGGCAATCGGCCGCTGCCAAAGCAACACGCCGTTGAAAGCATCTCGCGCCACCAGCTTCCACTTCGGCGGCAGGAAGACGGAACTGATAGGGCCCTCGTCAATGATGTAGAAGACGCGTCCAGCCATCGAGACCATCGCACTGACGCTCCCGAAGTGCTCGTGGCTTCTGGCATACTCGGGGCCACAGGTCCATTGCAGGCCGCGTGGTGGGCCCACGACCGTGTCGCGTGAGACGGCGTTGTTGGAAGCGTCGTACAGGTAGTGAGTCCAGTCGTCGATCTCCTTCGGCCACGGCTTCTTGAAAGGCTGAAGGCCGAAGGCTGAAGGCTGAAGGGAAATCATGACACCGCCGGGGACGAGCACACGGGTGATTTCGTCGCTCGCCACCTGACGCTCGCCACTTGCCACTACCAGATTCACCAGGTTGTCCACATACGGCAACTGCGAACCCTCCAGTCGTGACACCGTGATGGGCCCATACAGTTCCTTCTTCTGCAGATAGTCTCGGGCGTCTGCGACCTTCGCGGGATCGGGATCCAGGCCGTGTACCAAGTACGAATCATCCGCCCGCAAGCCGGCCAGCATCTCCGGGTTGTCACAGCCGATCGCAACAACCAATCCGCCCTTGACGCCCGTGGCATCGAGGATTTGCTTGGCTTCCTGGGCCTGCGTCGTGGAAAGAAACGTCAGGAAAACTGCAAGTGCGATAAGGGTGATTCTCTTCATGTTCGCCACCTTGTTCGAGGTTCCAATCGCGAGTCTGTGAGTCAATTGTCGATTCATACAGCAACGCATCTTATCACCATCAACCGGGTGCGCCAAAGTATTTCCCCCGTCCGATTTCCTCTGTCGTCAGCCAAAGTGGCGCCGTTCCCAAGTTTACAGATGCAACGATGTGGGCGATAATTTAGATTGGTGGGAGGAAACTCAAATCGCCAACATGGGAAGTAGAGCCATGCCAGAAGAAGGACCAATCGTCGCGAGGAAGTTTCACGATGTGATCATCGCCACACCGGCGAAGGAGTCACTCCGTGATCGTGTCAAGATCCACGAGATCCAGGACAAGCTGACAAAATACGTCGACGTGAAGAAGCCACCCGCGCTGATTGTTGACTTGGAGAAGACGGAATCCGTCTCGTCCGAGGCCATCGGCACGCTGATGAAGATCCGCGACCACTCTGTTGCCAACGGAACGCAATTCCGACTCTGCAATCTCCAACCCGCGGTCCGCGAAGTACTGAAGATCACGGCGCTGACAGACTTGTTTGATATCTACGACGCGTTGCCCGACGCGTACCAGGGCTTGGTGCCGGAGGAATCCTGATCCGGTTCGCTTCTGGGCTGTGTTTTTGGAGTGCGGCGACTTGTCGCCGCTTTCTTTCTCCGGTCCGCGTGGAAGACACATGGCTCTTGCCATCGAGGACGAGCATACAGTATCGCGCAGGAACTCGGACTAGTTGACCCACTGGATAAGGAACCGCGAGAATGACAACCAGACTCCATTGTCTTTCGACGTCCCACCTTGCCATCCTTGCAGCCATCCTGCTCGTTTCATCTGCAACCGTCCTTGGCGCCGATTTCGAATTGCAGGACACGCCGAACCAACATCTGGATGTGTTACAGGACGGTACGTTGGTGGCGCGGTACATGTACGCGCTGGATTTGTCGAGTGGTGAAACCCGCCATGAAACTTACAAGCCTTTTCTGCACGTGTTCGACCCGCAGGGCGAAACACCGATCACCAAGGGCCCTGGCGGCCGCTTCACGCATCACCGCGGCGTGTTTCGCGGATGGAGCCGGCTTACGCTCGGCGACGCAAAGTACGATACGTGGCATATGAAGGGCGTGGTGCAGAAGCATGTGGAATTCACCGACAAAGATGACGTGTCCTTCACCTCGCTGATCCGCTATCAGACCGACGACGGCAAGCTGTTGCTGGAAGAGCAACGGTCGACGGCATTCTTGCCTGCACCGAAACCGGCGTACGCCATGTTCGACGTGACCTCGACGGTCAAGGCGGTCGCCGGTGCGGTCAAACTGCACGGCGATCCGGAACATGCGGGTCTGCAGTTCCGCCCAGCGAATGACGTGAAAGACTCGGAAACGGTCTATTGTTTTCCAGGAAAGGACGCCGACCCGCGCAAAGATCGCGACTATCCGTGGGTGGCCGAGTCGTTTGTGATCGGCGAAAACCAGCGTTATTCGGTCGTCTACCTGAACCATTCGGAAAACAGCGACGGAGCGATCTTCTCGGCCTACCGGTCGTACGGCCGTTTTGGCGCGTGGTTCAACGGCGAGTTGCCCGACGGTGGCGAAAAGACCACGCGTGTGCGTTTCGTGGTTCTGAAAGGCAGTTTGCCGCCAGCCGACTTCATCCAGCAGCAATACAACGCCTTCGCTGGCACCAACGCCCCCACACCGGAAACGGCCGTTCGACTGACGAAGTAGGGCATCCTGTTCGCTTTGACTACCAGCCGTTTGTCATCAACAACACGGCCTCGGGTTGCAGGGTAGAAAGACGGCTTTGGATGGGATTCTCATGTCCGGTTGCCTCCGAGGCAACGACGCACTTGCTGTAGGACAAGTTAGAGTTGCGTCAAATTCGTTGGTTTTTCGACTTTCGATGTCGGGTGGTGACTGCCGGTGTTGTTTCTCTTAATGGGCAGTGGCGAACGCTCGCGAGCCTCTGACACCACGTCAGGTACACCCATCGCCGACCCCTTACCGCCATTTGACGACTCTCTCGGGCCGACAAGCGAAAGGAGAACAACCATGCCGCTTTTCACCACAAAGCCTCGACCGCGTATCCGCCTGACAATTGTCCCTGCGTTGCTCACGTTCTGTTTCTTGCCCCCGTTTGCCGACAGGGCGCCGGCGCAGCGGACAGATCGCTGGACGGCTGGCCCAATCGTCAGAGACTCGCCTGACAACTGGGCGCCGGTGCGAGGGACAGATCGCTGGACCGTCGGCCCGATTGTCAAAGACCCGCCTGAGGATAGGGCATCGTCACGTCCGGTAGAGGGGCAGGCGCAAGTCCACGTTCTCCTGCTGATCGACACGCACGCTCATAAGATCGGCAACGGAGCGGACGCAAGCGGGCGGAACATGGAAAATGTGCTCCAGGCCGCGTTCGCGGCCCGCCCGCATCGACTCAGGATCAAGAAACTTTCCGGACGCTACGCCACGCGGCAAAACGTTCTCTCGTATTATCAGAACCTACATATCAGGCCGAATGACACCGTGATGGCATACTACTTTGGCCACGGCGCAACGGACCGGAACGCTGGTCATTTTCTGGCGATGCGCTACGGCCATCTGTTTCGCCACGAGTTGCGCGACGCAATGCTCGAACATGGCCCCCGATTGGCGGTGCTACTGACCGAATGCTGCGCAAACTATGTTCAGGCTCCACGGGGGGCGGCGGCTATGGGAGGCGGAGACGAGGAGTCCTTGTCGCGGGGGGAGGTCCTGAACCATCTACTTCTCAAACACCGGGGTGTGGTCAACATTACTGCCTCGAAGATCGGGAAGTACGCGTTCACGACTTCCAAAGGTGGAATCTTCAACTTTGCCCTGACGCGCCTGATTGAAGACCCGCCCCAGAAACTCGACCGCAACCACGATGGACGCGTGGATTGGAACGAGTTCTATGCCCAGCTTCGCGCGGAGACAAACGCTGTCTTTCACTGGCACAAGGACAGAGCCGGGCCCGACTCCGCGTTTAACCGCCAAGCGAGTCAAATCCCATTCGCCTTTGAGCTGTCAGCGGCGTGGTCGAACAGTAGGACTGATCCTCCCGTTCAGGTGTACGTTGATCGACGAGCACCGGTTGAGCAAGATCCCGTATTTGTTGACCGGCGGGAACCGCCCAGTGAGGACTCTCGGCATCGGGAACGCCCGCCGAGCTTCCCCTCAGGACCATACGATGGTGACATAATCCCTGTGTATGTTGATCGGCCAGGCCCACCGAGCTCCCCCAGAAGGCCTGACATGATATACATAGATTAGACGTGAACGTTCGGCGGTAATGGAAAAAGGGCAAGATGCCCACTTTCCATCATCCCCAACGGCACAGCCAGCACCGTTATGATGACCATTATCGCTCTTAGGCTGAATTGTGGTCGGGGCATTTCCTTTTAAGGCTTTGGTGAGCTTTCTTTGGTGGTCGGTGGTGGCGTCTGTCTTGCGTCAATTAGCTTTGACGGCCCCAGCATCAATTAGAAGGGCTGAGACGACGATGAGCCAGTATAGCACAAGCCCCGTAAGCAGACCGATAACACCACCCTCCCAACCACGGAGCAAGCAACCTATGCAGGCAAGCAGTACAGGCAGTGTAAGAAATCCGCCCAAATGAACGAGAGCAGGTTCCCCACTAACCAACAGCGCCATCGAAACCGCCAGCATCGCAATGCAGCTTCCGTTCCACCGTCCGTTCCTTACACCCGAGTCGATCGGCAATCTCTCGGTTTGTGAACCCTTCCATTCTCCACAGAGCGACTTGCTTCAGGGTCTCGTTACCCAGTTCATCCAGTAGCTCCTGGAGATTGGACGCGACCAGAGCAGCAAATTCCGGCGTGGGCTCTCCGCCGACTACCTGATCGATACCACCGCCCTCTTCCTCCGGGTCATTACCTTGGAAGACAGATTCTCCCCGTACCTTCCCACGGTTGCGTTTCAGTCGCGTCTCGTGCCTGAACTGATTGATAGCCTTGTTCGCCGTCAGCGTGACGAGGATACGCCACAGATCGTCACGATCGTCCAGCTTGGGAAATCGCCCCGCTTCGACGCCCTGGTAGAAGCATTTGAAGGCGCTCTGTACCACGTCTTCTTCGTCTGCCGCGCGGCGTGGGGCATCGCGGAGTTTCTTGTGGGCCAACGCGGTCAGGCGTCGGTAGTAGCGTTCCCAAAGCCTCTGCGCCGCCAGGGAGTCCCCTTCCTGGATTTGCCCAAGCCACTGCGTGATGGATCCCTCGCCTGACATAGATACCCCCGGGAGGGTGCGCGGATTAAGAGTCAGGACTTACTGCGTACACGATTGTTTGCGGCGTCTGGCTGGATGTCAAGCATCTCTCGTGTATGTGCATCCAACGGCAGAGACCGTTCTGTCCAAGGCTGTTTATCTGACGCGATTTGTCAAATATCTCCCTTCGATGGTGTCGGGCGCACGGTTCCGTCGTTGTTTTCCATTGAGAGAGGCCTTCGCCACCGTCAACGCAACACGCAAATCCTGATTCTGTCAAAGACCAAGGAGCCCAGCTATGTTTCGCCAAGCAGCAAACCGAGCCAGTAGTGGCCAGAGTAAGGGTACCTGGACAAGCGCGTTCGGCAGAACCTCGCGCCGCAAGCGATTCGGCAGCAGAACTCTATCGTTTGAGCCTCTCGAAGCACGGCAGATGATGAGTGTGGAGTCGCCGTTGGAGATCCTCGACGAGCGGCCATTCGACATCGAGGGGATGGTAGATGCGCCCCTCGACACGACTGCCGTTGTCAGTCAGGGCAACGTCAACAGCGACGCATCCGCCAGCGTCCCTCGTTTGACGCCCTCTCAAAGCGACGCCTCCGGCGCCCAGTCCAGCCAGTATCTTCAACTGGACTCCTCCGGCGTTGGGGCCTTCAAGGGTTCGGTGGATTTCGTCGGAGATCGCGACCGGTTCCGTATCATCGCTCCCAGAAGCGGGCGGATGCAGATCGATCTGCAGGCCACCTCCGGGAAACTGGATCCGTATCTCTACGTGCACAACAGTCACGGCGACCGCATCGCCTACAACAACAATGGAGGCCCGGGCCGCGACGCCAGCGTCACGCTCAATGCCACCGCGGGACATACCTACTTCGTGCAGGCCAAAGCCTATAACGACAAGACCATGGGCAGCTATCGTTTGGAGTGCAACTCGGTCGTCAATTACGCAGTGCTGTTCAGCGGAGGCTGCGACCCGGACAATAACCACAAGCGGTACTACGACACGATCAAGTCGCTGTACCAAACGATTGTCGACAAGGGTTGGGTGTCGCGCGAACATATCTACGTACTACATGCCGATGGAACCAGTTCGGCCGTAGACCGGTCCGACGGCGGGAACTCCGATATGTCGTTCGCCAAAGGATCCAAAGTCCTTTCGGCTACCGCGAAGAACGTGCAGGACACGCTGAATTGGATGGCCAAGACCGTCGACCGCAACGATCACTTCCTTTTCTTCTCTTGCGATCACGGACGGGGCGAGATCAACAGCCCGATGACGGGTGAGGAACTCCTCTGTGCCTGGGGTGAAGACATCCGGGACGATCGATTGGCGACGTGGCTGAACAGTATCAATGCAGGGTATGCAACGTATGTGTTCTCCCAATGCTACGCAGGCGGGATGCTCGACGACTTGAGCTTGGGAAAAAACGAGTTTGGCAGTGCCGCTACGAATCACTACGAGCTTGGCTACGGCATGCAATTCGGACGTGAATTCGCCAACGCCCTCAAAGCGGGACACTTGAACACATTCTCAGCGTTTGACTACGCGAAAGAACACACCCGAACGGCAGATCCGGGTTCGTACCCGCTCAACGGAGGTGCGTACGAGGACAAGGTTACTCACCCGTGGGCCACGGGCGATTCATTCAGTATTTTCGACGCACCGTCAAGTCGGTCATGGGGCCGTCCACAGATGGATGAGGGAATGGGACCCGACGAGCTTGAAACTCCCGAAATCCCATCGAACTCCTGGCACAACTCTGAGAACCCCTGTGACGTCAATGGCGATGGTCACGTTTCCCCTGCGGACGTGCTGATGGTGATCAACTATGTCAACTCGCACGGCGGAAACTCGCTGCTGCCCACGGAATCCGCGTCATCGCGGCAATTCTATGATGTGAACGGGGATCATCTCTGCACCGCACTAGATGCGTTAATGGTAATCAATCAAATCAATAGCGAAACTGCAGGGGCGGGCGAAAGTGACGCGGTGGTCGCGGCCGAGATCAAATCAAGCGCCAAGCTGGGATTCCTGCATCTGACGCGAGAGGACAGCCTAAGACCACGTACAAGCCCGAGTATCGCTGACCCGCCGGCGGGCAGCGGCGGGTCGAGTGCGTTGAATGGTATCCCGACACGTATTGGCCCAACTCACAGCGACAACGCCCATATTGCACCCGATCTGGTCGCAAGCCGCGTGAGTCCACAGGGTCAACTGACCGACCTCGACGTGACGCTTTCCGAGTTTGATGCCGTGCTCGCAGATATCATTGATGATATCGACAGATTGTGGTGTGGTATGATGTAAACACTCGACCCGAGGTTACCGCGGAATCGTGGGCCGCTGGGCGTAGCTACAGCGATTGCCGAACAAGATCAGTCCGCCGACAAGTGCACCCAATGCAAGAGCCATTCCGATGCGTGCCATGGTAGTAGTACCTCATGTTTGGGTTGAAACAGATCCCGGCTCCCATGCGGTCAGGCGCAGCCATCTCCCCGTACGCGGAAGGGGAACGCGACAAGACTACGGGCGTCTTGCTCGCACGTTGGCTGTTGCTTGCATGACGGCGTCGATGTCCGCACCAGGATCCGTGCCGTCGGTTGCGGTGCCCTTTGCCTTGCTGTCCGGCAAGACGCGGTACGTCTTGGGATCTACGCCGGCTTCGGCGAACGAATCGAACCACAGATTTCGATCCGGATAGGACTTGGGGCTGGATCGTTGGGCGCGTTCCGTGCCGACTCGGATGATCGCGTTACCCTTCATCACGCTATCGCCGCGGATGTGCGAGCCGAGTCCGGGATTCCAGCCAACGCCGCCGCCATCGGGTTTCACGCCGTAGCTGCCCGGCGTCATCAGGTTGTCCACGAAGACAAGGTTGTCGGTCGCAGGCTTCGTGAGCGAAATCATGTTCACGTCGTTCCATGAGGTGTTGTGGCGGAAGGTGAAATCACGTCCGGCTATCTGAAACATACGACCGGCGCTACGGGCGGGGAAGTCAGACTGGCTGCCGAATCGCTCGAACACGTTATGCTCGAACAGGATGCGGGACGTGGGGTCGGCCCCCGGTTTCACGGGACCGCTGCTGCTGTGCCGCGCGATGGCAACGCCGTTCACGCAGTTGATGATCCGGTTGTACCGAATCGTGATGTCGTTGGTCGTGTCCCACGGTTGGCCCTGACTTGGGCTGGAACTCTTCAGCACGAAGGCATATCCCGTCTGTGCTTCGGCCCAACAGTTCTCGAATATGTTGCCTTCGAGCAGCACGCGCCTCGCCGTCTTGATCTCGAACAGATTCTTCACGGCCCAGTTGTTCGGGTACTTCAGCTTCGACCACGCCGGGTCTTTGTAGAAGTGGCATCGCCGGATTTCGATGTCGCTGGCGACCATGCATTCGGCCGAGTTCTTCGCTCCGCCGAACATGATGTTCTCCGATCCGCCCTCGAGAAAACAGTTCTCGATTCTGAATGGACCCGGGCCGTTCCAAGTGCAGATGGCCTGCGAGTCGAAACCGTGGATGTGGCACTCGTCGATCCACGAGTTGATGACCGCAGTCCATTGACTGTTCATCGCGAGACCCCGCTGGCTGTTCAGATCGGGGTTGCCGTGGATGTAAACCCGATCGAAAACAAAGTGTGAAGGCAC
>CAZURK010000371.1:0-13532 GCA_964623055.1 uncultured Pirellulaceae bacterium | reverse complement strand
CGTTGGATGGTTCCCTCGACTCGCTGTAGCGTTATCGCCAGCGGCGTGCAAACAGGCCTCTGAAGGGACGAGCCGACGACGATGACCACGAGCGAGTAGGACGTGTCACTGCGGTCCAACGACGCGGCGCTGGCGTAGCATACGTTCTGTGAGACGGGTAGGGGGGCAGGGAATTGTAAAGCCGCACCGTCTGCTGGTTCTGACGCCAGGTCGGGGTCGAATGCGACGAGCGACCCATGTAGCCTCTCGTCGGATTATAGATTCTCGGAGACGAACTCCAGGCTCTGCCCGCAGCCGTCGCTTGGTTGAAGGGAGCGTGCCAGGCCGGTTCCTGTGCAGAGGTTGTTTCGGTCGAGCAAGCCCCGAACGCAATCGCAAATGCGCCCAGCGTCGACACCATCGCCATGCCTCGTGTGATTCGCCTTGACAAAACCATCATTCTCTCCTTGTGATACATGAAGTGTTTGCCAGATGGGCTCCGCTGCTAACGCAGACTCAAATTCCCGCAGTACTTCCACACAGTACGCTGCGCTGCAAACCGCCAGCCGTTGTAGCGGCGTCTATCCATTGAGACGAATCAAGTAGCGCATTTCGCAACAAGAATCGTGCGGGCTGTCAGAAAAATGGCGTCGTCGGCTCTGCGAAGACATGTACCCGCGGATCGAGCACGATCCGTCGCTGGTGCAGGGGCAGATACGGTTCCCATTCACCCTATTGCCACAGTGATTCATCCGGGTCGCCTTCCGTGTTCCACGAGACGACTTCGCCGTGACCGGTGACACTCCATAAGCACTCCACACGTAGGCGATTCTGGTAGGGTACTACCCGACAGCGACAATCGGCGAACCAAACGAAAACAGGGGTGAACTGTCGTGTCACGTAGGGGAGCATAGAGTACCTTCTGGATTTAGAATCCTGTGGGAGTAATCTCCCTTGCGGGTTCGAGTCCCGCTCCGGCTACCTTCGCTTCACATCGTCTCGCACCCTGCACGGACTTCCTTGGCGTCGCGCGCTGCATGCATCTGATTCATCAATTCAGAATCAGACTCTCCCAGAGCATTTGACTAAGCAGCGTAGATGCGTCAACCAATCACGCCCCACGGATGCGAGCGTCTTCGTTGTGCGGACTGTGATGTCCGTCGTTTCCGCGCGGGCGTTTCCATGGCACCCTCGGCTTGTGGCTCCAGACGGCTGGGCTAACCGCCCATAGCTACTGCCTACGATTCTGCCACAGCGACCGCGCGATTGCCAGCAAAAAACCGGCGAGTGGCGGGTGGCCTCCCGAAGGTTAGCTCCGCGCACAGAAGCTCTGGTGTTTGCACCTCCAATGGACCGCGTGGTACAATCGGCCACGCCGAGTGGGCGCGTTTATGGACGGGGACATGCCAGGAGGGGCACCATGGCCAAACACCAAAGGCTGAACAAGAAGATAGAGGACCCACAAGGAAACGTATATTGTGTTGCCGGGTATTTCGAGTCCAGTGACGGCGCTCGGAGTGAATGCCGTTTCGCAGTAGACGATGTCAGGATCTTTCGTTTCTGGGGAGAGGATTGCTGGGATATTGTTCACCAGGTAGTGGAAGACAAGAACAAGGAAAAATGGTGGAAGGTCGTTGCAGTGATCAAGTACTCGGGCGGCCGGTGGGTAATCGACCGAAAGAAGCTCAGAGAGTGGGGATTTAGTGAGAGGGCGATAAGAACAGCAACACGGGATCTGGCGAGGGTCAACCTGGAACACTCGCAGAAATATGATCACCCAGTCTCTGACTCCGTATTTGATTTTCTGCGAGGACGGCGGGTATCCACCCACTGTACCTAACGACTTCTCGTGTTTGTCGAAGACCGCTTCGCGCACAAAGAAAGCCCGCCGCCGGTGGACATGCACCTTGGGAGGTACGGCGACGCGTCCCTATCCGCTCGTCTCATTTGGCATCCGCATCCGCTGCTCGGGACCACTTGTATCTACTGGTCAATGTGTGAGTCAAGAACCCTAGTCCACCATCTCCAACTCGTGCTGGAAATGTTCGATCGCTTCCAGGGGGTTCAGATTGAAGATCGTTCGGCCTTCAGTGAACCATCGGCGACCATCGAAATGAAACACCGCGGTCGCTTCCCGTCGCCGGGTGGACTCACTCGCTTCCCCTTCACTGCGCGCATTGGAACGAACCAAGTGGATGGTGACGGCGACGAATGCGCACAATTGCCTGTTGCTGCGGGCCGTGGCAAAGGCTGCTTCGTCGTCGAAATCACAGTCGGACCACTCGAACCCGGATGCCTCGATAACGCGCGGCGCCAGCGTGACGAAATCCGCCTCCAGCCATTCGCGCCGGAGGTGAAACAGGTTGCCGGCGTAGGCAAGCCGTCCTGCGTCGCGGCGCCTTCGCCACGAGGGCCAAGCGGCAAGCGCCAGAACACCGACTGCAACGAGCGTCCCCGCTACGATCCACCAGAAACCGTTCATCGGGATCCCTTCCCTAAAGCAAGTGCGTCGACTGTCTGTACTGCAAACGATCAGGATTCGTGTTCCGTGCGCCGACTCATTCACCGGCAAGCCGAAGGCGGCTGTGCCCCGGCCCGTGCGGTCGCCTTCGGCTTGCCGCTAGACGACTTCGGCTGCGACTCTGCCGCGCCAAGTATTTTATGCCTGTTGACCGATCCGAGCAAACAGCTCTTCTGCCGCTTCAGTCGTTCGACCGTGCAGGTAGATATCTCCTTCGAGGTAGTTGATCGTAGGGTCGTGCAATGTAACGGCCTGCGGCATCAGTTCGACGCCGGTCCCCGCGAGCGGAGTCGGGGCGTCCGCGCCACCGATTAGCTTGTTCGCGATAAACACGTGGACTTCGTCTACCTCGTCAGCATCGAACAAGCTGCCCATCAATCGACCACCGCCTTCGACCAAGGTGTTCGTCATGCGGCGGCGTCCCAATTCGTCCATCAGATCGAGCAACCGGTCGGACGGAGATTGGGCTTCGCTTGTCCATACTTCGCACCCTGTATCCGTCAGTCGTCGCCGGTTCGCCTCGGTTGCTTCCGGGCCGCATGCCACCAATACCGGGGCTTGGCTGACGGTGCGCGCCAGTTGGCTCTCGTGCGACAGAGAGGCCCGCGAATCCACCACGACACGCGTCGCCGAGCGCGGTCCGGGAGGGCGTGCCGTCAGCATCGGGTCGTCGGCCAACGCCGTCAGGCGTCCCACCACGATCGCGTCCATCCGTCCACGGATTTCGTGGACCGCACGCCGGGAGGCTTCACCCGATATCCACCGGCTACTGCCGGTGCGCGTAGCCGATTTGCCATCCAGGGTCATGGCCCACTTGGCGATGATCCACGGACGGCCCGTTTGAACCAGCTTCAGATAGGGTGCGTTCAGCCAGGCAGCCTCTCTTTCCTTCAACCCAACCTCGACCTCCAACCCCGCCTGTCTCAGCCGCTGGACGCCGCCTCCGGCCACTTCGGGGAAAGGATCGCGAGCCGCGACGACGATGCGGCCAATGCCGGCTGCTATGACGGTTTCCGTGCACGGAGGCGTCTTGCCTTGATGGCAACAAGGCTCCAACGTCACATACATGGTCGCGCCGACCGTGATGGTTCCAGCCGAACTGATCGCTTCGATTTCCGCGTGCGGTCCACCGAAGCGTTGATGCCAGCCTTCGCCCAGAACGCGCTCGCCCTGGGCAATGACGCAGCCGACCATCGGGTTCGGCTCGACCCGGCCTTGGCCGCGCGCGGCCAGTTCCAGGGCTCGATCCATGTGTCGCTGGTCTATCTCCGATACGGGCATGGTCGCTTGCGTCTCAAGCTGAATGCCAACGGTTCCCAAGACCGTTTGGTGCTGGCCATAAGGTCGTGTGGCGCTGCTTGCTCGTTAGCAGTACTTGGCGTAGCATGCAGGACCAAGGCTAATCCCCCGGCAGTACAAGGCCCGACTGCCCCTCATCCTCGTCCTTCGGCTCCGGGTCGTCCGGCAGCACAATTCCGCCACCGGTCGGAGCGGCACCTTCGTTGGTGAGGATGTTCGATTCCATCTCCTGCTGCTCCATCGCGGGTTGGGTAGGCTGTCCATCCGGTGTCATCGCACCAATCCGTACCAGAACGTTGCGCATCGCCTCCTCCACGCCCGGTTCGTTGATGTGGTTCCGTTGGAGCGTGTTCATTATCCGAATGAACTCTTCCTCCTCGCCTCGCATCAAGCGCAGATCCAGTTCGCGGAACAACCACCTTGCGGGGGACTTGCCGGCGGCCACTGCCGATTCGCGCGCCTTGTCATTCAACTCCAGGGATTCCTCGGTGCTGGACGCCACGAGGCTCAATGCCTCATACACGCCTGTCGGGTCAATTTCGTCCTTCAGGCTCGCCCGGTCGATCACCGCCGTTCCCAAACGACGCAGTGCACGCGGCGCGCCATGCATGTACGCGCGGCTATACGCCTTCATCAGATCCTCGTCCTTCAGCTTTTCGGGCGGCAACAAGTGCAATCGGACAAGCGGCACCTGGGCGATTTCCACGCCGTCCGGATCGATATCCACTCGCGTGGGCAGTCCCAGCTTGGCCCGCACTTGGTTGTAATCGAATTCCGCACGACTATGCTCGCCGACCAACTCCAACGACAGTATTTCCGCGAGCACCCGGACCCGGTAGGCCGGGTCATCGGCGACCTCCGACGGGCATTTCCCATCCAACCGGGCAGACGGCGTCTCCGGCCAGACATTCACGTTCACGTCGCGACGTTTCTCTTCGATCAACGCGGATTGCCGCTCCATCGGAAGGTTGTCAGGCAAACGCCATTGCCACGACAAAGCGGCGGCCGCCGCGGGGACTTTGGCAATCGTTTCCTCTTTCTCGATAGTTTCCCCGTATTCGCCCAACAACTCCTTGAGATTGCTCGTCTTCGAATCGAAATCGGCTGTCTTGACCGCGACGAACTCCACACGGGATTCGCGATCGGTCTCTCGCCCGTACAAGAACACCTCGCCCAAGACGTTGGGCACATCATCTAGTGCGAATTCCTCGGAGCTTTCGGGTATCGGGCGGTCGAGCAACCAGAAAGCTCCTTTGGGCGGCGGCGTGTTTTCGTCAGCCATCTCCATCAGGTCGAGTTCCCGGCTCGCAACGTTCTCGTCCGAAATCAGCCGCTCTGATACGCGATCGGCGTCCGTGACCGGATATGTCTGTACCACTCGGTCGACCGTTTCTTCTTCCGTGTCCGACAGCAAGCGCGCCATGGCTTCCGCTTCGACGGCATCGTCAAGATCGATTCCATCTGCGGCAGCGCACTTGTGCCAGGCTTCCGTGGACTCTTCTCGCTTGCTTAGCCACCCCTGGAGAATAGCCAGGTTCCTGTAAAGGGTCGGTTCCGTCGGGTTTGCCGCCGATAACGCAGTGTATCGTGCACAGCCTTCGCTCCACGCTCCGGCTTCGGCGCGGGCCAGCACAGCGTTACCTGCATCTTCCCAGGCAACTCCCTCCGGGGGCGGCGCTAATCCGGTATCTTGTTTCAGCAACAAAGGCACATTGGCCGACGCCAACAACTCCAGCAACATCCGCATCGGCCGGTCGTCTTCTTCCGGTGCGACGGATGCCTGTAACATCAAATGGCCCCGGGCGGCAACAATGTCACCCTCCTGCAATAAACGGTAGGCGACGATGCCAATGGCCTCGTAAGTGATTTCGTGCATGCCTTTGCCCGTCCGTTCCAGCGCCCGCTGCAACTGGACAATGGCTGTCTCCCACTCTCCGTTGGTTGCCGCGGCGATCGCAGACATCGAAAACGCCACGGGATTCTCCGGATATTTCTCGAGGAAAGTCTCCGCCGTCTTCGCCAGTTCCTCGTAGTTCTCCAATTGCAGTTGAGTGGCGCCCTTCAGCGCCAGAATGCACGCCTGCTCGCCCTTCGTCTCCAGCAGTTGGTTTACCAAGCTTAGCGCGGCGGCGCGCTGGCCGCGTCTGAGGGTATCCATTACCTTGCTCAAGTCGCCAACGATGTCTTTACCGCAGCAGAACTTGATCTTCTTGTCCTCGCCGCCCGGACAGGGCTGATAAACGTCAAACGCCATGACTTGTACTTTCGGTGAGTGTCCACGAAACTGAGAGGCACGAGCGTCGTGCAGAGTAGACAGAATAGCAGACTCCGCCTGAATTGACGAGCGGCGGGAGCCACATGACCTGCCCGGTTTCCAAGACCAAATCATCACGAAGGGCCCGAGGAGCGTATTTCACGCCCAAGCGGGTCGTTCGGTACATCGTGCGGCATACGCTCGCCCCCCTGCTGCGAGACGCCAGCCCGGATCGGCTGCCGCGTATCCTGGAACCGGCCTGTGGCGAAGGGGTGTTTCTTGTCGAGGCGTATCGCCATCTGCTCGCCTGGTCCCTGGATCGCTACCGGAAGGATCCCGAAGGCTACGCTGTCGGGCCCAAGCGACGGCTGGAAAAAGACAAAGCGGACGAATGGCGTTTGACTCTGGAGGAGCGGAAACGGATCTTGTTCGCAAGTGTCTTCGGATTGGATCAGGACGCGAATAGCGTCAAGGCCGCCAAGTCGGCTCTGGCCAAGGCGGTAATCGATGGCGATGTGCGAAGAACGGATGCTTTGACGACGCGACTGGGGGCCAACATACACTGCGGCGACGCACTGATCGGTCCGGACTTTCGTGCAAATGCGATGGAACGTCAGGCGACGAGCCCGTTCTCGTGGGAAGATTCGTTCCGCGACGTGTTGGACTCGCCAGATAACGGCTTCGACGCCATTATCGGGAACCCTCCCTACGTCAACATTCGCATACTGACCAAATCACGAGGCGAAGAGGTCAAGGATTACCTGAAGTCTCATTATCGGTGCGCGCACGGCTCGTACGATCTGTACGTCCTGTTCTTGGAGAAAGCCTTTCAACTCCTCCGAACGGGCGGTGTGTGTGGGCTGATTGTGCCCAACAAAATCGCCACAATGGACTACGCCAAACCATGCAGGTCGTTATTGCTCGAACGAGCCACAATCACTCGGATTGCGGACATTTCCCAGTGCGGTGCATTCCCGGACGCAGGCGTCTACCCTTACATCATCATCTGGAAGAAGCATCGCCCGAGCAAACGTCACCGCATCGCGGTATTCCACGCTGGCGCGACGGACGATCTGGCTGGTGATCGGACAACCCTTCACGTTGGCCAAGCCGAATTGTCGCCTGAAACCGGATTGACCATTCATGGTTCGCTGAGCGTCGAATCGCGCACAACGACGCGACGGCTGGGCGAGATAGCGGACTTGCATAGTGGTACGACGGGCTTTGTCGCCTCGAAAGTCGCGGCCCATCTGCGCGAGCACTCCGTCGATCGAAACAAGGATTGCTTTGATTTCATCGTCAGCGGAAACATCGACCGTTACGTCATACGGCCAGGCGACGTCCGTTTCATGAAGCAGAGATTCGCGCGCCCCGTACTGCCGGCCAAGTCGGCCTGTCTTTCGGACGGCAAGCGAGAGTTGTTTCGAAACCCCAAGATTGTCATTGCGGGCATGACGCGTCGTTTGGAAGCGGCCTACGATCCAGGTGGGCTCGCGCTCGGCGTGCAGGTCTACGCTGTGGCCAAACCGGCAGAAGACCCTCGCTATTTGCTGGCTCTATTGAACTCCAGACTGCTCTCGTATCTTTTTCGCATCCGCTTTCAGGCCAAGCAACTTGCCGGCCGCTACCTGGCGATCAACAAGGGGCCGCTTGAAGGACTGCCAATCCGAATCGTCGAGCCATCCGATAAACGAGACCGCAACCGCCAGCAGCGACTCGTCGAATTGGCTGAGGCCATGCAGGAGATGGCACTCGAACAACCGCTGCGCGAATTAGGGGCGGCCGAAGAAGAAAACGTTTCCGGGAAATCCGACTTGGTGGATCGCGAAATCGACCGGATCGTCTATCAGTTGTATCGCCTGACTGAGCGCGAGATCGACACGGTCGAATCCGCGTTCGGGTAGGCTCTGTTGTGATTAGGGAGGGCGAGGCTCCCGCCGAGCCGCGCTAGCGCTCCGCACGCAACGCAAACGGCTCCGCGGGAGCGTCGCCCTCCCAGGCCATTGGGGACTCGAAGCAGAGGTGTGGTGCCGCCGGGTGAAACGAAACGTGCGGACATCTCAAACCGGCTGCCGCATATTCAGAAGTCCACTGGGATTGGCACGCCTCGATCAGCGGCCTCACGCAGCACGGCATTCGCCTCGTCTTGTTTTCCGTCGACCTGCAGCATCCAGTACCGGTCACAGGCCGGTGTTGCAGCAAGTGGCGCCAACCGAGTTTTCAGCACTGTCAACACGCGACGCACCTCGTCGCCGCCCAGGGCTTCCGCCACCGCGGTCGCTTGTTTGGGGTCTGCATGCCGAAACATAGCCCAATCCCAAAAGGACCACTCGTTGGGGAATGACTTGCCTTTTTCGATCATCAGTTGGATGACACGTTGGACGTCCGCGTTTTCGAGCAACGGCTTTCGACTCTCTTCGTCGCTTGACAGCAACAGGGCGATCAGGTGCGAAGGGCCCAACGATCGGCGGTACTTACTGGCGTGTTCTGCATAAGCTGGACTGCTCTGCGCGCACGTGGTGCTGGCTCTGGTCAAGAGGGCTGCAATCAGGATGCCGTAGGTGCCCGATGAAGGAGACGCCGTGTGAGCTTCCTCGGCAAGTTGGACCAACTGATCGCAGTCAATGGGCTCGTCGATCATGTACAAGAATGCATGACGACGAAAGACTTTTTCGACCGCAACGGCGAAGGTAGGGCCTCCGGAGGTTCGTGTCGCATCTACGGCCTTACGAAAGCCTGCTAACCTTCCCTCTGCCTCGGCCTTTCCTTTGGCGTCACTTTGTCCGCCATAATGCTCGATCAGTGGGCGATTTACGTCTTCGAAGTCCAACTCCGTTGCCTCGACCCGTTCCAGAAGCGTGCGAAGGGCCTCCACGTCTTTCTGCTGACGGTAGATGTCGGCAAGTTCGTCGTAGTCCACAGCGCGTCTTGGTGCAAGAACGAGCGAATTCTGCCGCAATACGACGACGCGTGCGATCTTTGGATCGGTCTTCAGGCGTTCTCGATAGGTCTCGTAGTCCGAGGAACTGCGGCATAGAAAGCCGATCAGCGACAAGTCCGCAGAGCCTTTCACTTTGGTAAAGTCAATAACCTCGCCCGTGATGTCCCAAAGTGCAGACTCCATCACGGCCGACGCGGCGTTGTGAAGCAGGATGCTGTCACTGGGACTCAAAGCGACTGCCTTTTCCAGCATCTCGGCTGCCTTGTGGCAATGGTTCCGATCTCCTGTGACGTGAGCCAAAGAACGATAGACCAGGCTGAGATTGTTCAGTAGGTCGGCCGTTTCCGGCTGCGACTCGTGGATCTTGATGGCCTCGCGCAGATGGTTCGCAGCATCCTGTTCCTTGCCCTCCGTCATCGCCTTGTTACCCAAAGCGGAACTCAACATGGCCTTGACGCTGAGGTTTGACGTGTCCGAACGACCGAGCCAGAGAATCTGGTCGTCTACGTCGACAGAACTGAGCGACCGAATGAACGCCGCTGTCTGCTTCTTCTGCTGTTCCGATGTGCTTCCATAGGCTTCCTCGATCATCGAACGAAACTCTGTTGCGGCGCCAACCTCGCGAAGCACCTGGGCCACCGCCGTCAGAGTGTCGAAACCTCGACCCTTTGCCTCGAGCAATTCGTCAAACAACTGCCGCCCCTCGTCCTGTTTTCCCAGCCAGTAGTACACTTGGCCGAGGTACAAACGGTACTGGTCCGACTCGCCGGCAACGCCTCGAATCGCCAAGAAGGTCTTCTCCGCCTTTTCAAGTTCTGCTTGCCGAGCCTGCGGGTCATCCATTTCTTGCGCTCGACGTAGCAATACAAAGCCGAGTGCCAATGCGACCGGCACGACCTCGGCCGCTCGCTGCAACGACTCCTGCGTCTTGGCAATCTCCGGATCATCCTTGATCTTGTCGGCCATGTACTCCTGGACCATGACGTTCTGTTGGTCCGAGCTGGACGTGTTGTATTTCTGATAGAAGGACTCCGGTGCTTCGCCTTTTTCCAGTTGGCCGATCACGCGCTCCTGGGCGGTTGTGAAGGCGTTTTCGAAGTCCTGCTCGGCAGCGTGCAGTCGGGCCAGCCGCTGTTCCGTATAAGGGCCAAGCAGAGCGTGCGACTTTTCGAATTCACCCTCCGCAGCGTATATCTGACCCAGGATGCGTGCTCCTTCGGTGTCGCCCAAGCGGTCCTCGAGCGGCAACAACAACTGTTGGCATTTCTCCATGTCGCCATCTGCTTCGCAGATCACCGCTAGACGAGAGGCCGCGGCGATGTCGTTGGCGTCGCGAGCCACAAGGGCCTCGAGGTAACGTCGCCGGAGAGCCTTCAACTCGTCCGATTCGTAACCATAACGTGTCGCAGCGTCGAGCACGGACAGGGCCGCCGCTGGATCAGCGTCTGCGCGTTGTCCGACGAGCTGAACCGCCCGAGCGGCCAAATCCACTTCGACGAGTAAGTTTTGTCGCTGCAGATCGACGGCGATTTCGAAGACCGAAGCTAGATCTCCCAGCGAAACGCCCTCCATCCCGTCGCCCAGCAGCATTTCCCTCAGGCCCCGTTGCGCCTCTTGGCGGCGATTAGTGGTCCCGGTCGCCACTTCGCGATACAGCTCTGCCGCTTCGGCTACACTGCCGTCGCCAGCCAGCGTCTCCGCCTGAGCCAGCTTCTGCCCCGCTGCGTACTCGGGTGTTCCGGTGTGCGAATTCCTCCAGCCAAATCCAATGCCGGCGAGCACGCTGACAATCACCAGGCAATTCCAGCCTTTGGCAAATACCGACAGAGGCTCTTTGCCCAGGAAGTACCACCCGCCCTCTTCGGCCCGGGCGACGCGATACGCCCCGATGGCGAAAACCGGAATGAAAAGTACAGAGAAACAGTGCGTGGCCACGTACGTCCCGGTCTCGGGATCATGGTCCCGTGAACCGTTGATCGTGAGACCAATGCCGTTGATTGTCCCGAGTGCGGGCGTCTTACGGATTGGCGTCATATCCGGAAAACGGTCGTTCAGATTGATTTCGGACACAATTCGACTCCGTGCAGAAACGCGGTGGCCGGAAACCGGCAAGGAGAAAGGCAATCCACAGCGGGGCCATTATTACAGGATCGATGACGCTGTTCCACCACACGACGGGTCTAGCAGACAACGCCGTCAAGGACTCTGATAGCCGGATTCGCAAGAATTCGGACGTTTTGGGCCAGACCCTGAAGTCTTGCGACTTCAGCTACAAACGAGGGCCCACGTTTTCCCACATGGAAATCCCTAACGGCGTTGGTTAGCGGGGCTACGGATGACCGACGGTCTGCATCCCCTGGGCCGTCAGTTTCGAGACGCCGTACGCGCCGTTGTGTTTGCCGGGGCGGGCCAGCATTCTTGGAAGCGGTGTGTTCAGGAAAAAGGCCAAGTTCGGCTTCGTGTACTCGGCTACTGCCTGCTCGATCGTCTGGCCTTCCTGCAGGTGAAGCATATGCGGCGCAGCGTTTACGCGGACCGACTGCCAGATCACGTCGTCGTTTTCCTTGACGATCAACTTGTAGATCTGTTCTGTCACTTGCACGGTGTTCTTCCCGCCGCGCAAGCCAAAACCTCTGTAGGTGACCGATTTCGTCTTTCCTTTCTCGGAAATCGCCTCCAGCACAAGCGGAGCGTTAGAACCGATCGAGACGCCATTCTCCTGGAGACGGGCCTTCAGTGTCTCGATGATCTTCGGCGCTTGGCTCGGCGCGACGGGGACGTTGACGTTCAGACGCACCGCGGATCCCGGTTTGAGTGCCAGTAGCTGGTCGGCGGACAGGCCTGCGGCGGCTCGTTCGGCCTCGTCGTGCGGAAGCTTGAACGGGGACAAGCACTTCTGCTCGTTACCGCTGGGCAGTGCACACCAGAGGTGCCCGCCGCACACGCCTCCGCGGCCCTTCATTCCTTCGTATCGCCAGAGGATCACCCTGCGAGTGACATCCAGCAGATGAGCCCGACCGAGCAGTATGTGGTCGTCGGACACCCAGTCCATCTGGTCTGTCGAGTGGATACCGTGCAGGAAGATGTCGCGGATCCGCTCGCCCTTTTCGCAGTCCCAAACCTGCAATCGGCCGCCGTGACAGTGCATGGCCAGACGCAAGCCGTCGGGGCGGAAGGAGAATTTCATGAACGAGCCCGTATCGCCCGCCAACCGGCCCAACGTGGCGCCCGTCATCGCATCGAGCACGAACATACCTTCCTCGGTCGACACGGCCAGGTACTTGCCTCCCTCGTTCACCGCGGGCTGCGAATTGACTTTTAACGCATACAGCGCTTTGACCGCCGGCAGAGCCCAGAGAGCCAGTTTGCCGCCCCCGACGGTTATCACGTGATTCGTGTCCACAAAGGCACCGAAGCTGACGTCCTTGTTTCCTCTTTCGGCCGCCCCGTACGGTTCCCAACTCAGGAGCCGTTGCGGCGCGCTACCTGAGACATCCCACAGATCGAGCCGTCCATTCTTGCCAAACCCAAACGCGTCGGAACGGCTGAGCATTCGCTGACCGCTGGGATCGACGTCCAACAGCTTGATGTCGGTGGGCATCGCCGCCGCGCCCAGCGACCGACCGCTTGTCAGATCACATCGTTCCAGCCAGACGGCCTTCGAGCCACCTGGCGGATTGTTGACGCGCGATAGAAAGGCGTATCCGCGCGTGCGATCGAAGCCCATGCAGGACACGGTCTCAAAGAATCCCTTTCCACCCGCCGGAGGAGCAAGTGCGATCGGAGTCCGGGCAAGGGGCTGAGATGGTTCGGTTGGCGGATTGGCGGCGAGCGACCAAACCTGCGGAGCGCTGAGCATGAGCGTTTTGGCTGCTGACCAATCGGCGGCGACCAATCTCCCATCGCCTACACCGGCGGCAATGGGATGCTTTGCCACGGGCGATAGCTGTGTGCCCGAACGCACCAGTTGCTGGTCGGCCGGGCTGAGCCGATCCAAGGGAATTGCCACAAGAGTGCCGTCCGCTTTCTTCAGGTGGACTCGGCCATCTTTGAAGTCGACGAATTCCGCCTCGGTCTTGTATTGGCCCGTAGTGTCGGTCCAGGTGCGTGTGCCGGCCAGTGGATTCGCCTGGCCTACCGGAGAAAACGGATCTGCCGACGGTTTCGCGGGCGGGGTTGCCGGCGTACCAGCACCCACCTTTTGTATCCTGCTCGGAGGCAGAGTCATTTCGATCTGCCTGCCCATCCGAGTTACTCGGACCGTTAACCAACCGTTTTGATTCACCTTCACGACTTCGCCAGGCGACGGGTCGCGGCCCATTTTCACTTGTACTTTGTCTCCCGGCGCGAAGTCCGAACTCGTGGCCTTCCTGCGTTGCGCTGCTGCCGGGACGGATAAGATCAACAGGACAAGAACCACTCGGATTACGGTATTCATGGTGTATTCCTTCCAAGTTCAACAGGCAAATCGCGTAGTCTACTACGTTCGACCGCCCCGATGTTTCTCCTGCGAGGATTGGAGTATTCGTGGCAGTTAG
>CAZURK010000370.1:0-13663 GCA_964623055.1 uncultured Pirellulaceae bacterium | reverse complement strand
TGCGTCGCGGCCTCTGCGGCACGGCCGGTATGTTGGCGGCCGGTTCTCTTGGCACCCATGCCATGGCGGCCCCAGCGAAGCCGGAAGCCAAGGCCAAATCGGTCATTCAGATCTTCCTGTGGGGCGGCATGTCGCACAACGACACGTGGGACCCGAAACCGGAAGCGGGCGAGGACTACATGGGCGAGTTCATGGATGTGGTCAACACAAACGTTAGCGGGATACGGCTCAACGCCCTGTTTCCCGAATTGGCCAAGCAGGCCGACAAGTACTCTCTGATCCGCGGCATGACCCACGGCATCAACGGCCATGAAACGGCGGCCTACCTGATGCAGACTGGGCACAAGTCTGGCGGACGACTGGCTTATCCGAGCGTCGGGGCCATTTTCACCAAGTTTAAGGAGGACCAATACAAGGGAATTATTCCACCCTACGTGGTGCTCACGCGTGCGGCTGGGCGGTTCTCTGAAGAGGGTTTCCTCGGACCAGCGTACAAACCCTTTGCCACCGGTGGCGACCCGGCCGCGGAACGCTTCGAGGTTGAAGGGGTCGTCGCCAGGGGGATTACCGACGCAAGGCAAGTGGCCCGCCGCGAATTGCTCGGCAAGATGGACACGATGGGCAAGGCGATGGCGTCCAGTTCGGAGTTGGTTAGAGCTCAAGAGGCCAAGGAACGGGCCTATGAATTGATCCTGGGCTCGGGCAAGGAGGTTTTCGATCTCACAAAGGAGACGGATGAACTGCGAGATCGCTACGGGCGAGATAACAGTGGGCGGCGACATACGTTCGGGCAGGAGTGCCTGGCGGCGCGACGGATGGTCGAGGCCGGTGTGCCCTATGTCACCATCAGCTTCCCCGGAGGCTGGGACACGCACTCGCGGCACTTCGAGAGAATGCGAGTGCAGTGTCCGCAATTGGACCAAGGTCTGGCGGCGCTGCTTGAGGACTTGAGCGATCGTGGCTTGCTCGATAGCACGATTGTCTGGTGCACCGGCGAGTTCGGCCGCGGCCCCAAAGTAGACTGGCAACCGCCTTGGAATGGTGGTCGTAACCACTATGGTAAGGCCTTCACCGTCCTGGTGGCTGGCGGTGGATTCAAGGGTGGTCAGATAGTCGGCTCGACGGACAAAGTTGGCGCGGAGCCCGCGGACCGGCCTGTCTATCCGGCAGACCTGCTTGGCAGCATCTATCAGTTGGCCGGCATCGACTCAACCGCCAGACTGCCCCACCCCTTGGGTCTGGAGGCTTACGTGCTGGACGCCGAGAAGGAAGGCATGAAGGCGAACGGGCTGCTGACAGAGATCATGTAGCAATTGTCGATATGTAGCAAACGGTAACGATCGCGTGGGCGCGGCTCCTAGGCCGCGCCCGCTGTGCATTATCGCAACGTTCGCGTTTGACTTTAACCGTGCAGAAATATGGAGCGGATCATGAGTAGAGCCACATGGCTTCCGATTTTGGGACTGGCCGGGTTGATGGCGATGGTGCCCGAGGCGCGAGCGCAGAGGCGGGGGACACCGTATATCGGTTTTGTCTATCCCGCCGGCGGCCAGCAGGGCACCACGTTCCACGTCAAGCTGGGTGGACAGACACTGGACAATGTCGACAAGGTGGTTGTCACTGGCGAAGGCGTTTCGACGCGGGTGGTCGACTTCTATAGGAACATGGGCAACCAGGAACTCCGGTACCTGAGGGACCAACTGAGGGAGTTACAGCGGGGAAAGCCGACGCCAAGGCTAGCACCAACGATGGTCGCCAAAATGATGTCGATGGATTCTACCCCCGTGATCGGCCCGCCAACGCCCCCGGCAAAGCCTGCACCAAAGCCCCGGGCGAAGTCGGCGTCCAAGACGAAGCCGAAACCCAAGACGGAGAAGGACAAGGCAAAGCAGAAACTCATCGAGAAGATTCAGACGAGGATGGCGGCAGACAACAGAAGGCCGGCCAACCGCTCCGCCGCCGAACTCGTTTTTGTCGAAGTCACGATAGCGCCCAACGCAGAGCCCGGCCCGCGGGAGATCAGGGTGTTGAGCACACGCGGAATGACCAACCCGATGGTTTTCTACGTCGGCCAAGTTCCCGAAGTCGCCCGGAGGTCCATGAAGACCGCTACCTTCCAGGTGCTCGGCAAGGAGTATCTTGCCCAGCGCAAGAGACCGCCGGAAGAAGAGGAGATGCAGATCACGGTGCCGTGCACCATGAACGGCCAGATCGCATCGGGCGAAGTGAACAAGTATCGTTTCGAGGCCCGTAAGGGGCAACGACTGGTGATCTCCGTCAAAGCGCGGGAATTGGTCCCGTATATTGCCGACGGCGTTCCCGGCTGGTTTCAGCCAGTGCTGAAGCTCTGCGATGCGGAGGGGAAGGAGTTGGCGTACAACGACGACTTTCGCTTCAAGCCCGATCCGACCCTCAATTTCGAAGTGCCCGCAGACGGCGAATATGTGCTCTCGATCATCGACGCTCTTTACCGCGGTCGCAACGATTTCGTCTATCGGATTACCGTCGCCGAGACGCCGTTTGTGACGAGCATCTTCCCCTTGGGCGCTCGCGTGGGCGAACCGGTGAAGATCGAGATGGACGGCTGGAATCTCGACAAAGCCACGTTGGCGCCGCCTCCCACAGACGCCGGTCCGGGTACCCACATGATCGCCGCCAACAAGGGAAAAGTCGTCTCCAACCAAGTGCCTTTCGCTTTGGACACGCTGCCGGAGTGTTTGGACAAGGAAGCCAACGACGAGCAGTCGAACGCGCAGAAGGTGGAACTTCCCGTCATCGTCAATGGGCGTATGGACCGACCGAATGATTGGGATGTCTTCGAGGTCGAAGCTCATGCCGGCGATACGATCGTCGCTGAAGTCCACGCCCGTCGACTCGATTCCCCCGTCGATTCGTTCCTGAAGATCACCGATGCGAGCGGCGAAGTGGTGGCGTTCAACGACGATCACCACGACGCGGGATCAGGGCTGAACACCTACCACGCCGATTCTTATCTGATGGTCAGACTGCCCGCCGACGGCAAGTACTTCGTTCACATGGGAGAAACGACGAGACAGGGCGGAAAAGAGTACGGTTACCGGCTCAGGATCAGCCCGCCGCGGCCCGATTTCGAGTTGCGTGTCGTTCCGCCCAGCATCGCGATCCGTAGCAGGAACACGGGCGCGGCGACCATCTACGCTCTGCGCAAAGACGGGTTTGACGGCGCCATCAGAGTGAGCTTCGAGGACTTGCCTGAGGGGCTCACCGCGAATCCGGTCAATCTGCCGGCAGGAAGGGACACTACGCGGATCACGGTAAGGACCACCTTGAGGGAACTGAAGGATCCCGTCAGCCTGAAAGTCGTAGGCACTGCGAAGGATGGGGAAGCGGAAATCGTCCGCGAGGCCGTACCGGCCGAGGACAGGATGCAGGCTTTCTTGTGGCGGCATCTGATGCCCGCCCAAGAACTAATGGCTCGAGTCTATAACCCGGCCTTCAGACTACCGGAGACACGTGTCCGCCCGCCGATTCCTGAATCAATGAAACCCAAACCCAAGCCGGGCGCAAAGCCCAAGTACAGCGAGCGGCAAGTAGCCAACCTTCTGAGACAGATTGAACGACTTTATCAAGAGTGGTATCTCACCGACGATTTCACCAACCGTCAAATCGCAAAGGTGAAACCCGACCTCTAAGGCAACTCGCAGGAGATAACCTACCAACACGTCGTAGCGGAAGTCGTGAGACTTCCGGCTTCCGAACTCTCACGAGTTCGGCTACTGGAATTCTATTTGTTGCGAGTTGCCTAAGGTCCGTCTTCGATCACTGCAATGACGTCTTCGCAGGACGGATTGCCTTTGCCATCCGTCCTGCTTTTTGCGCCTGCAATGAACATTCTCGGTCAAGGTCGTTCGACCGTCTGGCTGGAATGGTCTGATCTACCACTTGGATTTCGTGACGAGGACGATCCAATCCTTGTCCGGATCGTTCGGCGGGGTGCCGAGCGGCTTTTTGCCCGGCCCCTCGATCGTCTTGGCGGAACCCGCCAGCAGCGCGCCGCCGGTCCGAGGGTTGAACCAACGGACGTCGAACGTTGTGTCTGCGTCTCCCAGGTCTAACGCTGTCGAACTGCCGGGGCGGAGCATGATCGCGTACACCTCGCCGGGCTTGGCAAAACAGTAGCTGTCCGGGTCGGCGGTCAGGCTGTCAGGGCCGGCCATCTCGGCGAAGGGCAGATGCGTCCTGAAGAACTCGAGTGCGATCCGGCATTGATCCCACCATAGATCGCGGCTTCGCCAGTCCTCGCAAGTCAAATCGCTGTGAGGATGTTTGTAGCCGAAATACCACTCGTTCCCAGCGCCGCCGCCCAGCAGGCATCCCCAGAGTCCGTTCATCCGCGCATCGTTGTGTTCGGGGTCTTCCGCGTCGGTGATCAGCGAATGCGACGCATCGCCCGGCTCGTCGCAAGCGACGACCCAAGGTTTTCCCGCGTCCGCGGACTTCTGAATCCAACGGACGATTTGCCCGTGTACGTTCCCAAAATCGGTCCGGTTGGTTTGCAGCGAGTAACCCGTCAATACAGATTCGTCACCCAAAAGATCATCTGGTTGTCGGCCGTTGTGGATGACGATCAAGTGGCCGTATGGGTCGTGGTCGTGGAAATACTTAGCCATCGCCTTGCGTTGAGGCGTACTTTGATTGTGACGGCCGAGTGCCCCGTTTTCCTCGCCCAAATTCCAGTTCAGCGCCAAATGATGAGCGAATCGAGCGATCAGTTCGCGGTAGTAGAGCTTGCGTTGTACGTCCGTGTCTCCGTTATCGAGCAGAAGTTCGTTTTCGGTCTCGCTGGTCTTGAAATGCAGATACATCCCAACGCGATCGCCGTGCTCGAAGATGATCTCCCACTGGTCCAGTCGTGATACGTCCATGCGGTAGCGTTCGTCGTAGGTAAGGTATGGGAACACGTTGCCATCATCACCCGCGATGTTCAGCGTCAAGAAGGAAAAGACGTTCATGCCCTTGTCGGCCAGGTAGTTGATCGCGCCGATCATGCCCTTCCCCTTATCACCTTGCCACGTCGGATCGCCCGGGCACCAATCGCGGACGTGCGCTTGCCACGCCTTGATGAAATGATCCTCATGCCCGTCGGTCTTGAAATCGCCGTCGAAATCGGCGTAGGCAAAGAGGTTCTCAGGAGCATCGGCGCCCTGCTTGAGGAAGAACTCGCCCGTTTCCGCAAATTGCAGATATCGCTTGCCCACGTACTGCAAACGGCCTTTGGCACGATGGTCGCGTCCCATCTTATCGGTCGTTGCCACATCGAAGATGCCTTGGACCCCGTCGAGCTCTCGTATCGGAATGCCCGCCTCCGGATCGTCGCTAACGGCTATACGGTTGCCGCCGCGGAAGGACACCGTGTATTGCCAAGGGCCCGTCGCATCCGGCGCGAAATGGACTCGCCATTTGTTGCCGCTGTCAGCACCGGTCTGTGCTGCATTGCCGTCGGCTGCATAATAGCCCGGCACCAGGTACTTCCTGTCGCCCTGCCGAAAGAGCACGTTCAAACGGTAGTCGAGGAACGGATTGGGCGTGCTTTTTTCACTGGTTTCCGGACCGTCGAATGTCAGCGTGATCTTGTGCCACTTCCGCAACTCGCCGGTAATCTTGGGTGAACCGGACGGGATCACCATCGTCTCGAAGACAGACTCGTCCTCCTGTGTTGGATACTCGATCGGAGCAGATACCCGTTTTGCTTCGCCAACGACCTTGAAGCTGGCGGAGAACGGTTTCCCCTTTTCACCACCCGCCCGTGGCCTGGAAAACGGCGTAGCGACGATCGCGTGCTTACCCGACGATGGCGACCAGTTTCCGTAGTTGCCCTTCGTGTCACCGGCGAAGGCAAATGGAACGGTGCTTTCCGTACGATAGTTGTCGTCTTTGTCGTAAGCGAACCGCACACTGCCGACTTGGCCCGAAACGTCCGCACGAACGTTCAGTTCGCCGCCAACCTTCGATAGATCAATCGTGTCCCCGTCGCTCAGAGCTCCAATCATCTGGTCAGTTTCCGCGTTGACGAGCGTCAAACCAGTTACTTCTCCCGCATGAAGTCCGGAAACTAGCACGGTGATTGCCAACAGCATCCCACAATACCCCAGCATCTGTTCTTCCCCTCTGCGCGGCTTGTCAGTGTTGGTGTAGATTTCCGTCCTGGCACGCAAGTCTACCGCTTGATCAACTGGTTCTCCACCGGCTCAATGCTTTCACGATGCTCCTCGGCGATCGCTGTCAGCTTTTCGATCAGTTCTGGGTGCAATGCCGCGATGTTGTACTTCTCTGACGGATCGTGACCCAGATGGTACAACTCGGGCGTTTCGTGCTCCTGGCGTTTCGGCCCGATGCCATAGCAGCCCTGCGTGATGAAGTGCGCCTTCCACGGACCGACGCGCACGGCATAAAGCTGCTCCTCGCGCCAATAGAACACTCGGTCTCGCGGACTCTTATACGTTTTGCCCAATAGCAAAGGAGCCAGGTCGTAACCGTCCAGCGTACGGTCGCTCGGTGCGGTCGCACCGGCCAACGTGCAAAACGTGGGCAGAAGATCCATGGTTGCACCCATCTCCATCTGGATGCCCGGCTTCAACGTGCCCGGCCACCAGAACAGCGTGGGCTCCCGCATACCGCCCTCGAACGTCGTCCCTTTGCCTTCCCGCAGAAGCCCCGCTGATCCTCCGTGGGTATGGAACGGCAGCCACGGGCCGTTGTCAGACGTGAACACGACCAACGTGTTCTTGTCCAACTCCAATTCCTTCAAGGTCGACAGAATTCTTCCCACACCTGCGTCGATCTCTTCGATCACATCGCCGAAGATCCCGCGCCGACTCGTGCCCAAATGCTCTTTGCCGGCATACAGCGGAATATGCGGCAGATTGTGGGCCAAGTAGACGAAGAACGGCTCGTCGCGATGATCGCGGATGAAGTCGATAGTCTTCTCCGTATACCGGCGCGTGATGGTGTGTTGGTTCGCGGGCCGCTCGACCACTGTGGTGTCCTCGATGATCGGGACGTTGTACTGCTCGATGGGCGCGAAGTAGTTGGCGTCCTGCCTTGCGGTCTGAGCGTAGTTTGGAAATCCTTGCTGGGCGTCCATGTCGTTCGAATAGGGGATACCCCAGTAAGAATCAAAGCCATGAGCAGTCGGCAGGTACTCTGGCAGATGGCCCAAGTGCCACTTTCCCACGGCCGCGGTGGCGTAGCCAACGGACTTGAGTGATTCCGCGATCGTGATTTCGCTGGCTGGAAGCCCGCCCTTCGAGTCCGGGAACAACACTCGCCGCTTGGCCGACATCATCCCATTACGAACCGGAAGCCGGCCGGTCAGCAGGGCCGCGCGGCTGGGAGTGCACACGCAAGCTCCGACGTAGAAGTTCGTCCACTTCTGACCCTCAACAGCCATCCGATCCAAATTGGGCGTGCGGATGGTCGGATGCCCGAAGCACCCCAAATCCCCGTATCCCAAATCGTCGCAGAAGATCACAACGAAGTTAGGCTTCTCCGCCGCACGAACGCCCCGACCTGTGATTTGGCCGAGCAGCACGGGCAACGCGGCGGCGAGGATCGACATGGCGATTGCCCTTGCTGGCCTGGATTCGTCTATCATTCAATCGTTCTCCTTGGAGTTGTTGCCCTGTGATGTTGTCAGACTCTTCAGTAAATTGGATCGGTTGACCTTTGACTGCTAGCGGAATGCGCAGGGCGACGCGCAGCCTAGACGTGACCGCGATTCACCTCGGCGGCCTGTTGACGGAATTCGGCGAAGCCGGAAGAACTTGCCACACGACCTCAAGCGTCGGAGATCAGCTTTTCGATCATATCCGAGATATCTTTCGCGTTCTTCTCGCCGCTTCCGATGCGGAACAATTGGATCTTGCCCTCGCGGTCGATCAGCACGACGTGCGGGATTCCGCTCACAGCGTAGTACTCGGACATCGCGCGACCTTTCTGGATTGCGAAGCGATGGTGCACGTTATGGTGTTCTGCAAACTTGGCAAGCATCTCCTGTTCTTGCTCCGGCGGGACCTTCTCGCTACTGGGTAGACGCTTCGGACGTCCTGTTTGGTCGTCCCATTTGTAGTTGTAGTAGCTCGTTAGCCCGATGATAACCAAGCCCTTGTCCGCGTACTTCTCGTGCCATTCGCGCAAATGTGGAAACGTCGCAATGCACGGTCCGCACCAGACGGACCAGAAGTCCAGCAACACGACCTTGCCCTTCAGGTCGGCATCAGTCAGCGGGTTGCCGTTCACCCAGGCTTCGACTGCCAGCGGCGCGGCGTCGGCGCCGACCAGGGCAGCCAGCTTCTTGCCGGCTTCGATGCTCCGCTCCAAACGAGCGAACGAGCGTTCAATCCCTTCGATCGCCTTCTTGGTAGCGTCCTGTTGCGCCTTCTCCTTGGTCGTTGCCAGCAATTCCTTGGCATCGTTGAGCATCTTATCGGCTTTGTCCGGCTCCGTACGCGTCAACGGCGAGATTTCTGCCCTCAGCTTGGAACCATACATGGAAATCGACTTCATATCGTCCGAATTCTCTTTCAGCTTCCCTGCAAGTTCATCGAGCGTCACGCGGCCCAAAGCGACCTGTGTCCCGTAGTACTGAATTACCTGCTTGGCACGCTGGACCAGGTTCTTGCCCGCGTCGGTCTCCGGCTCCAGCGATTCGATGAAATCTTCCATCTCCGTAAGATGCTTCTCCGCCTCATCGGGATCCGTAGCGATCAGCGAGCGTGCTTTTCCCAGGTTCTCAATCATGTACTTGTCGAACAGGGGTTTGTCATCCGGCTTCTCTTTCAATTGATCGGTCAAAGGCTTTGCAGCTTCCGCTGCTGGCGTTTTCGGTTCCGCCGTTTCCGCGGCCTCGACAGAGTTGGGAATGGCTAAGCCCAGGGCGGCGATCAGCGCGAACGTAACTCGTTTCATCTCGTACTCCATGTGGTGAAAAGGAAGGAACTAGTCTGACGCAGGCTTCTATTAGATCCGCTTTCCAGTTGCTCTGCAAACGTCAAGAGCAGTATCGGAGAGATTTCTTGTACGCTGCCAGGCCCGCGAACATCCCTCAATTCTCGTAAACGAAATATCTGCCCGAGATAGCGATCGAACGACCAAGACGCCATCTTACTTCTCCAGCCACTTCTGCAGCAGCTTGTACGAGCCGGTACGCCGGGGCCAGGCGACGATCGACGTTGGCACACAAGCGTGTGGCGTGTTAGACTGAGGTCGTACGATCGCAAGAACTTAGCTATGGGAGGTGCCAAGATGGTCCTTCGTTTCCGGCCGCTGATTTCGCGTCGAGTTTCGTCCTTGATTCTGTTGGGCGTCTTCTTCGCGGTCGGCGCCCAACCTTCGGTACCGGGTGCCGACGGCGACATGCCATCAAGAAACTTGGCTCGTTCGGCTACGGCATCGGCGACGTCCGAACACAACAGTTCGTATCTGGCCAAGTTCGCCACTGATGGAAAGATACCGCCTTCCGGCAGTAGTTCGGCGGACTTGAAAGCCGCGTGGTGTGTGCTGAAAGCCAAAACGGGCGATGCAGCCGATTTCACACTTGCGTGGGACCAGCCCGTTGAACTCGCCGAGATCGTCTACTTCGGGCGAACGTCTTGGTTCATGAACGAGTGTTTCAAGGACTACGAAATCTACGTCGACGACGCAGCGAAACCCGCGGCCAAGGGAACTTTCAAGATGATGCACGGCCCGCAGAGGGTCCCGTTGGGCATCGGCAGAGTCAAACGTGTTACGATCAAGTTTGTCAATTCCTATGGCGGCTATAATCCCGGGGCAGCCGAAATCATGGCCTTCGCCAAGCCATTGACCAAGAAGGATTTCGCCCGGTTGCAGCGACAAGCCGGTTCGCTCGAACCGTGGCTGGCCGATGATGTGGATACCGAATCCCTTCGCGAGTTGATCGGTTGGCTGAAGACGACGCATGGCGAGAAGTATCAGGACGCGATCGACGACTTGGGCCAACTGGAAACGCTAACGCGAGGCGATGACGAGGAGAACCAGGAGCAAATCGCTCGACTGCAGCGAGCCGTCTTGCTGTTCGATGTCGACCGGTTGCTGTTGATCAAACGCCACGAAATCACGGCCTCGCACGTCTACACGTATCACTACGAGGGCCAGAAGAATGGCGGCGGATTGTACGTTGTCTCGGTCCATGAGCCGGAAGCGGAACCGATTCAGTTGGTGGACTCGACTGAAGGTCAAATCCTGGACTGCGATCTGTCCCACGACGGGACGAAGGTGCTGTTCAGTTGGCGTCGGCAAACTGGCGAAGGGTATCATCTTTGGACGGTGAACATCGACGGTACCGGGCTCGCGCAATTGACCGACGGCGAGTGGCATGACTACAACGGCTGTTGGCTGCCGGACGGTGGGATCGCGTTCTTGAGTACAAGAGCACCACAATTCGCCTATTGCTGGCACGCGCCGGTGGGCGTGCTGCATCGCATGGATGCTGACGGTTCCAACATGCGGCGACTATCTGCCAATTATCTGAACGACTTCACTCCGAGCGTTTTGGAGGACGGCCGGATCGTCTACTCGCGTTGGGAATACGTCGACCGTCCGGCGATCCCGATTCAGAGTTTGTGGGCGATCAATCCGGACGGCACTGGACTGGCCGGCTTCTTCGGCAATCGCGTCCTTTCGCCTGGGACGTTTATGGAGGCGAGGCAGATTCCTGGTACAACGAGAATCATTTGCACGATGACCGGTCACAACGGCCCAACGCGCGGAGCGATCGGCGTCGTGGACCGCGCCAAGGGGCTCAACGCTCAGGCGGCCATCGAGAACATCACGCCTGATGTTCCCGTGCCGCGCGTCGATCAGGGAAACGGAAACACGAGCGGCAGCAAGTTGTACAGCGGCCCGATGCCGTTGGATGCACGGCGGTTTCTCGTGTCGGCACGTGGCCCCGTTCTGGTGCGAAACATCGCAGGCACGTGCCAATCGGTTGTCCTGGAGCGGCCGATGGATGGATTGCAGTATTTCTGCGCAACACCGGTTCGATCTCGACCACGGCCGCCTGCCATTCCCAGCCGACTGCCGCCGGTGCCGTCCACCGACCAGGCGACCGTGTACCTTCAGGACGTCTACAACGGCCTGACACCAGGCGTGGAACGCGGCGAAGTCAAGACGATCCGCGTGGTGCGCGAACTGCAGAAGACGGTGCGCATCGACCCGAGCCTTCGTGCGTTTGGCTTCCAGTTCCCGGTCATCTCCTGCGGAGCCACCTACGCCGGCAAAGACGTGATTGGTGAGGTAGACGTGAATTCCGACGGGTCGGCATATTTCCACGTGCCGGCCGGCGTACCGTTGTATTTCATGGCCCTGGACGCGCAGGGAAGGGCCGTACAGCGGATGCGCAGCTTCACGCACTTCATGCCCGGCGAGACGCAGGGTTGTATCGGGTGCCACGAACACCGTTTGGAGTCGCCGCGTCTGCAACTTCCGGACCTGGCCGTGCAGCCGACAACATTGCATCCGCCCGAGTGGGACGCAGGCGGATTCGACTACTCGCGCGTTGTCCAGCCGGTGCTGGACAAGCACTGCACCAAGTGTCACAACCCCCAGGACGCGCCGAAAAGCATTGACCTGACGGGCGACAAGACCGACTACTTCAACGTTTCCTACGACATCTTGGCCCGAGAAAACCAAGGCCGCACCGGCAGCCCATACGTCAACTGGATTCCCACGTACAACGGCCAAGAATGGAACATCTTGGTCGTCGAGCCCAAAGCGTGGGGCTCGCCGCAGAGCAAGTTGGCCGAGGTGGTCCTGTCCGGCCACCTGGACGAGAACGGCAAGCCAAAGGTCGAATTGACCGATACGGAACGGCGGCGAATCCTGGCGTGGATCGACTTGAACGTGCCTTACTACGGCAGCAGCGAGACGGCCCACCCGAACGCGCCCGGCTGCCGACAGATGGTACCGGCCGACTTGGAGAAGGTGTTGGCGGGTGTCACTCGGCGCCGTTGCGCCGAATGCCACGCGGACGGCAAGATCCCCCGTCACGTCTGGACGCGGGTCACCAATCCCCAACTCAACAACTTCCTGCTCGCACCTCTGGCCAAGTCGGCAGGTGGCAACGAACGGTGCGGCAAAGCGGTCTTCGAAGACGCAAACGATCCGGACTACAAAGCGATCCTGGCTACCTTCGAGCCGATCCAGAAGCTCCTCGCAACAACGCCCCGCTTGGACATGCCCGGAGGCACGCCATCGGCCGAAGTGAATCGTTGCTGCCAGTGAACCGCCACCAATTGCTGACGCGAAACGGGATCGCCTGCCGGTGCTCTAGGCGGGCGCATTCACTTCGCTGGCGTGGCGCGGCTCAGTCGCAACGTTTCATAAGCAGGTGGCGCAGATTCACGGCGGCGGTCACCGTTTCAGCGAGCGATTCCGGCTTCAACGGTGCGCACCAAGCGTGCTCGTCAAACCACCGCCGCGTGGGAGGCTGTACTCGCCACATCAGCAGGCGGCCTTCGCGGCTCTGGATGTTCCAGCCGGGATTCTCTGCGAGATAACGAATGACCTGTGGACTGAACCACGTCTTCAGTAGCTTGTGCCGCATCGCGCACAGGAAGTACGTCTCACTGAACCGCCGCTCCCTTTCGTCTGCTTCCCACCGGACCCGGTCCTCGGGCACGAGACGTTGGAAGAAATGGTCGATGTCGCCGACCGGCGTTAAGTTGAAGTCGGGCAGGCAGGCGATGCGTTCTGCGAAGCAGGCCGCGAAGTAGATGTGATCCACGGTCTGGCTCTTGCCGAGCGTTTCACGAGCGTTGGTCAGAGCTCGGGCTGTCGCAGTGTCTCGTTCCCTGACGCGGTGAGTGAATTGGATCACTTCCACGAGTGTTCCTTGCACAACGCCCTTCAAAACGCGGCGATAGTGCTTGGGCAGCCCTGGATAGGCCAGCATGTATTGCTCCGCCATTTCTTCGCCCGCAACGGTTTCGTACCCGATGTACTGCATTCCGAGCGTCGCGCCGGCTCGTGCCACAATGCTGGCTTCGGCCTTCGCCTCCCGCACGCCTGCGGCGCAGAGACACCACGTCACCCCGAACGCGACGATTGGAGCGGCATAGAAAAGCAAAATGTTGGCCCAAGCCGGCATCGCGTGCGGAGTGCCGCCGGAGTTCTGGAAGAAAAGCTCGACCGCAATTTGGGCCGACCACATCACCGCGGCGGTACCCCCGCCGACCAGTAGCGACCAGAACCAAACGCTTCGCCAGTTCGCATCGGGATGATGCAGCGCCCCGTCATTGATGGGGCGATGCGATTCCTGATGCTGCAGCTCCGAGTGCTCCGGTGACGGAGTGCCGGAAGCCGTTACGCGTTCGGGATCCGTAGTCGTGGTTGGGACGATCGCAGGCGAACCGCTGGCTGTCGCGGTCTCCAAGGAGACAGGCAGCGGCGACTTGCAGATGGGACAATGCGTACGTCGCTCGCCGCGTAACGTTGTCAGCAATATCAACTGACCGCAGGAAGAACACTCTGTCTTCGACATGGCTCGGAAGGCGTCGCAACAGCGATCTAGGAACGAGGGCGAAACTTCCGACGGAGCGCCAGGACCGAGTGCTCGGATGTTTGGCTCGCGCCAGTATCCGGTGGCGAGGCCCCGTCTGCGGACCGT
>CAZURK010000369.1:0-13854 GCA_964623055.1 uncultured Pirellulaceae bacterium | reverse complement strand
GCTCTTCAGGCCGGACCGAAGAAACTGATGGCGTTCTACGGCCAACCGCGCGGTTTCAGCTTCCCGGTGGAAATCCAACCGATTCTCGATCGCCATTGCGTGAGCTGCCACAACGGCGAGGACGACACGCCTTACGATCTGACGGATCGTGAAGTCGTGGACAGTCTCGCCAAACGCCGCTGGAGCAAGGCATATTTGGCACTGACCCACGCGCGCCCCGACGACGCAAAAAAGAACTCTGGTTGGCGAGGCAATGCCGATCATGACATGGTCAACTGGGTCAGTGCCCAGTCCACTCCGCCCATGCAGCCGCCGTATTCCGCGGGCGCGAACCGCAGCAAGCTGATGGAATTGCTTGACAAGGGCCATGAGAAGGTTGAGCTGTCGCGGGAAGAGTTGGACAAGATTGCCACCTGGATCGACCTGAGCGTTCCCTACTGCGGCGATTACACCGAGGCGAATACCTGGACAGCGCCGGAAGTCGAGAAGTACGAGCGCTACTTCACCAAGCGCCAGCAACTGGCGGCCGAAGACCGAGCCAACATCACAGCATGGCTCCAACACGTCTCGAGCCAGTCAAGCGACCGGTAGGCAATTCTCGAGAAATAAGCGCCCGATTCGAGTGTAGCCGAAGTCGCAAGACTTCGGAATTCGACGCTACCGCCCGAAGTGTTGCCACTCCGGCTACGACCGTTGTCTCTCGAACGATGCCAAGCTGGTTTACATCTTCAGGTACATCGGACGATCGGCTGCCGGAAGTTGGACGGTAGCCGCCTTGGGAGCCCAGTTCTTTCCGTCGCTTGATACCTGGACTTGTCTTCCGGGAAGGGAAATCTCGACCGGTACGTCGCTGGTTACTTCAAACACACCATTTTCAACCCGCCGCAGCGATACCGACGTGCTCTGCCGCACGACATCCCCAACACCGTATTCCCACAGTCGCAGTACACCAGCTTCGCCAAATGCCTCGCGATTTACCGACGGTCCGTCGTCCAGTCGAAAACGGCCTTCGCCCAAGTATGTCGCACGCCAGAACGTCTTGCACGCCTCGTCCGACGCCACCCAGCCGGCGCGGTTGTGGTCCAGATACTCGACCAGTGGCCGGAGCGTGGTCGTGACTGTGGATTCGGCGGTGCTGATTTCCTCGATATGACTGCGGAAGTAGTCGGCGCCTCGCTTCAATGTCATCACGCTGCCGTCTCCGGAAGATGCAGCAGACGTGGCAGTATAGGTTGTCCAGTGTTCCGGAATGCCGACCTGGAAGACCGATTCCACCTCCCGCTTCGCCCAGGGCTGGTCGATCCACATTTTGCGTGCTTCGTAGTCGACCCGAGTGACAGTCGCGCAGCGCTCGGACGCATCGGTGGCAATCTTGACAAGCGGGCTTTCGAGCGTTCGACCGCCGACCAGCGTCGCCTGCCGCAGCCCAGTGTCGTCGGTCGAGTAGAAGGCGAACTCGCCGGACACCTTGAGCTTCGCTTCGGGGATGTCACGCAGTCGATTTGAATGGCCATCAGCGAAACACACGTCGGTGTGACCGTTGCGTGTCTTCACTTCGGCGGCGACCGGACGTCGCGCATCCGTGTCATTCCCCGACACGCGCAACTGGCGGCGGCTGGCGATCAAAGGCTCGCCTACATAGGGTTCGACAAGGGCGACGAACGTTCTGGGCGCCGACTCGGCAGCCTCGCCAGTGCAGACCATCAGATTCGTGAAATGGTATTTCCATTGGCGGCACACGAATTCGCCTCGAAGCGCCCGCATTCCGCCAGCACCAAGAAGGTGCAAACGCGTGTACTTCCGCGGTGAGTCGGGATCATAGTTCTTGCGCAATAGTTCCTTCTCGCCCGCGCCGGTTCCTTCGACTTCACGGGCCAACTGCCAAGTCGCCTCCAGCGTTTCCGGCGCGTCGCCTGCAGCGTTCATCTCAGGCATCAACTTGAATCGGCTTAGATATTCGGCCTCGTCGGTGCCTGCGGCCGGTGGTTTTACCTTCGTCGCGTTCCACGTGAAGTCGTCGTTCAACGGCCCGTGGAAGCAGTAGGTGTGTCGATGCCCGCCGCCGACGCGGAACACATCGAACACGTACGAGTTAGGCGTCGTCACACCGCCGGACAACTCTGCGGTTGGAAGCTGCTGTTCGGGCGGCAGCTTCTCCGATCCGTTGCCTTCGTCCACATCCACCAGAGCAATCTGCCGACGGAACAAGTCAACTCCGTCCGGCGGTGCGGCATTGGCCGCCAAATATCGCGCACCAGTGTGATCGGCCAATGCAGTGGCCCACGAATGACGAAACGCAGGATGCCCGTCCACCTGTACCAGATTGTGAACACGCGTGGTTCGATCGCCGGGCACCGAATAGCCCGGACGCTGCCCGCCGTCGATCGTCATCGGTAGTCCATGAGCAGCGACTTGCAGATCCAGTGAGTCGTAATGTTCGTGTCCCACGCCAAAACCCAATCGCAGGTATGCGGCTCGACGAAAGCGGTAATCATCGTGCGTATTGCCCGATTCCAGCACACCGGCCCACATCGGCAGCACGCGCGAGCGATTCTCCAGCCAAGGAGCTCGAGGCTGTTGCTTGGCAGCCTTTTCGATCTCGGACCATTCCTTGTCCGTCTCGCCATCGCGATCCAGATAATGTCGCGTGACGAACGCGAACTTCGGGTCCTTTGTCCATCGCCAACCGTGGCGGGCGAAGCCCAAATCGCGCAGCGTGTGTCCAGGGGCTTTGTCCGGGCCGCAGACATCGCCGATGCGCAGGAAGTCGCCGCCGGCAACCACGTTATCCAGCCGCCAATAGCTGTGCGCTGCAGGTTTCGGATAACGGCGCGAATCCGATAGATCGAACTTCGGATTCCCGCCAGTTTTCAGGTACAGATCCAGCGATGCAGCTACGCGCAACGCACCTTCGCCCTGAGCGTAATAGGCCGAACCAACCACCTCCGTCCCCTCGCGCGTGCAACCGCTGATCATCACATCCTGGACGCCGGCGACTGGCAACGGGTAGATGAATGTGCGCGAGAAGAGCCATTCCATCCACGGATCCGTGACATCGCGGTTTCCGACAATGGACGCCAGATTGGCGATGTCCACTACGTCCGTGTGATAGTGATATCGCATGATGCGTTTGGCCACAGTCTGAACGAAATACACGTCGATCAAACGGATCACGTCTTCCGGCGTCTTCACCCAAGGCACGAACCGTCCAACCGATTCGGCCAGTCGACGATTGCCTTGAATGAAATCGAACAACTCGTCGTATTCGTACATGATCGGTTTGACATACAGCGGATAATGCGGCAGGAAGAAGGCCGCCGTGAAGCGACGGCGACAACTGGCATCGCGGTTGAACGGTCCGGGATCGTGGGCCGTGTTACTCACGTACTCGGAGAAATCAAGCCTGGGGAAGGCGTAGGCATAGCGGACCAACGTGATCGCCGCGTCGTGGGCGTCATCCCGGTTGCCTCGCTGCTTGTACAGCTTGAGGGACCGGCCAACATTCTGGTAGTAGCCGCGATTCAGTTCGTGCACGCGGTTCCCGATGGGCGACCAGACGGCTCCTTCCTCGGCCTTGTTCGGGTCGGGGAAGTACAAACCGGCGCCGTCGTCTTTCAACGGATACGGATCGGGAAGTGGCCTGTTGGCACGCAAATCATCCATCGTGTACACGAGGTTCAATTTCGGGTTGGCCAGAAACACGTCGCCTTCTCGCCGACCTTCCCGGTTCCGCATCTCGCCGGCCTTCTCCGGCGGGACCCAATTGCCGTGTTGTTCGATGATCTGTTCGCCAGTCAGCCGGTCCGAACCTGCCCGAACACCGCGGATCGAACCATAGCCTCCGTGGCCGACGCGGATACTGCTGCCTTGGGTGTTGACCGGCGGAAAGGCATTCCAGATATTGGCGTCGCGCTGGAGCCGCTGCTGTTGGTCGAGCGGCTCTGGGATAGTTCGACCTCGCTCCTTGGCTTCGGCCAGTGCTGCTTTTGCCACCGGTTCTGCGCTGGCGACGGTAGTGCGTGTCTTGAGCGCCTGCCGTACTGTGCCGGCCAGCGCATCGTCCAGCGTGACGTTATGTACCAACAACTCGACCGTCGAACCACGATCCACAGACAACTCGGCACGGTAACGACGTTTGGTCGTAGCGTGGAAATAGAACTCGGCCACACTGTAGAACTCGTCGCAGTAGCCCAACCGCAACCGGTACAACGAAGCCTCGCCGTTCAGGCCATCGTTCACGGTCATTCGCATGAACAGCGGTTCGCGAAACGGGCGCAGCTTTTTCGTCTCGACTGCGCCGATCACGCGCACGGCATAGAAGCCTTGATCGAGTTCGCCCAGGTCGAGTTTCAACACGGGCACATCGACCTTCATTCGCACGACCGGCACGGGCTCGGCAAGACGGCCGGTCGGCCGCGGCTGTTGATGACGCGGCACCCAGTAGACCGGGGCGGCGCAAGTCTCGGCTTGTGAAGCGTCCGCACCTGGGAGGTTCGGAGCCACGAAGTTCTTCAATTGACTCTGGCGGTCGAAGAAACTGCGAATCGGCATGTATTTGAACATGTAGCCTCGCCAATGTTCGACCGATCCGTCGTAAAGCTGCCGCTCGGGGGCCTGACCCTGCGGTCCCCATTCGCGATATGCGTGCCCCATGTCCTCAATCGCTTCACCCTCTTCTATCAAATCCGGAATACACCCCGGATACCCCGGCTGCTCGCCGTGTTGGGTCGCGAACAACGGCAGTCTTACGCCAGCCAACGGCCCGCCAATTTCGTATTCTTCGGCGGCTGCGGAAATGGAAGACACCACTAGGCTGAGACAGGCAAGAACCATCAGGCTCTGTTCGAAAACCCGTAGCCGCCCTCGCCAGAGTGCGGAAATCACCGCGTTCTGGCGAACGCAGCTACGACGGATCCAGGGCTTTGCATCAAGCCCTGGGGCAGGCATACGTTGTCTTGTCATGTTAGTCTCCTTCCGAAGCATGGGCCTCGAACGTGAACACCTTCGAGGACGTTCATGGAATCGGGACAATCTCCAAGTCGTCACACCAACTCTGCCCGGCACCCTCGTGGATGAAGCGAACGGCCGCCTGACGGCCCTTGCCTACATCGGACGTTTCCAGTTCTAGCAGAGTCCAATCGGCTGTGCCGTTCAGCACCCGGGAGTACTCAGTGTCCGATTTCGGCGAGATCATCTGCCAGCCGAGACGAACGGCGCCCGTCACGTTTTCCGTGCGCACACGCACACGAATGCGGTATCGGCCCGCCAAGCGGAATCCTCGAAAGTGCCCCGGACCGATCAAGTCGAACTGCCACGACGATTGGCCAGTCGCAGACGGCCGATTGATGCACAGTGAGCCCTTGCTTTGAAAACCCTCGTCCCAGACCCATCGGCAATTGCCGTCGCTCTTGCGCCAGAACCAGAAGTCGGAAGGCACGCGGTATTCGTCGGACGGTTCAAACCGGTTTACCCGGTCTGGAAAGAAAGCAGGCAAACGAAACTGCGGTTCCTCGATCGCCGGATCTAATGTGGCTTCGGTCAGCCATTGCCGAGCCTTCGTCTCCGGCACCGAATACACCCGGTAGTGGACCTCCAGCGGTTTTCCAGCGTCAAGCAGTTTCAATTGTTCGTCGCGGATGAACTTGAAATGTACGTCGTACATCGCCCAACAAACTTCACTGCGCGCGTTCAAGCCGGATTCGCCGGTGAATTGGATTACCGGGTTGTAGTCCGATTCCGCGGCAAACGCCAGAAAACCGTCTTGAGCGTATTGAATGTGTATCTGGTTCAGGTGGTGGGTCTGCGGCAGTCTGTAAAGATGTCCGTCGCGTCCTCGATAGACCAGCCACGGGAACTTCTTGTTACCTCGCGGCGGAAAGCGGTCGTTGGCTCCGGCCGGAAGCAGGTCGCCAAATTCCAGGCCACGGAAGTCGCGCGCAAGAATCGCTTCTCGCCGTTCGGGCTTCAAGGTGAGTCGCGTGCGCACGTCGAACACGTAGCTGGGCAAGTCACGATCGTACGTCACCTCAAGCCACGTCTCTTCGACGACGTTGTTGGGATTGTACACCGGTTTCTTGGGCTGATCGGCACGCAACGCCACGTCATGCGTCTTCAGGTGAAGTCGGAATCGCTCCGGATCGCTGTCCTCAGCTTCCAGGACGTCAATCACCATTTTGAAGATCAGGTGTTTTCGCCAGGACAGGCAAAGCGGCCCGCATCCTTCGCCTTTGCGGATGAACACTGGGCCGCCCGGCAGCAACCGAAGGTTGTGCAGCGAAATCGGTTTGGCAATGCTCCTCATCGGCTCGGTGCCGGCATAGAAGGCACCGACCGGCAGGTCCCCATCATAGATCCACTGTTCGCCGGTGGGCTCGGTTCGCCATTGGAACTCTGCTTTGTGGTTCCTGTAGTCGATCGGCTGATCCGATCCGGTGGCCACGCCATCGGCCAACCACGCCATGCCAAACAGGATGGCGATGGCTACTCTTCTAGAACACAACATGCTCGCGTGTTCGTTGGATACACCAAGAGCCTGGTTCCCAAGCTCCGGCTTGGGAACCCAACGCTCACGAGGCCCACCCGAGATTACGTTCCCAAGCCGGAGCTTGGGAACGAGAGGTGCGAGAGGTGACAACTGCGTCATGTCTTTCACTCCTCGTCCACGCTCATATCCTCCAACAGCGCATCGGGCAGGTGTTTGCCCAACAGGTAATACTTTCGGTCTGGATACCACAGAGTCCTTTGGCCGTGCCATTCGGTCAGGCTCGGATAGGTACCCGCTTCGGCGGTCCGCTTGGGTCCGACGATTACGCCGTCGGTATCGAGGATCTGTTTTGGCTTGCTGAACCAGATCGGCTGATGGGCCGACGGTCGAAACTCGCCCATAATGATGAACGTAGGGCGGCGGATGTAATTCGCCTCGTTCGTCTTCCATCGTTTCGTCCATTGGCTGTGCGAGCCCAGTGTGCCGTCGTTGTTATGAAACACAAACAGGTACCGGCCGTCGGCCAACCTGAACATCGGGCACGGCGAAATCGGATGCTGTACCTTCTCGCCGTCGTCGCTGTAACCCAGCGGTTCCGGCTCGCGCCATGTGGCGCCGTGATCGTCCGATACACTGTAGTACGGATACCCAGTGAACGTTCGCATTACGACCAGCAAACGGCCGTCGGGCAGGAGTACCGCGCTCGGCTCCTGGCAGGTCGAGATCTGTGGGTACATCTCGTTGGCTACATCCAGCCCTTCGCGGTTGGTCGGTAGCCACGTGGTCTTTATGTCCGAGGGCTTTGCGGCTTCGTCGAGATTCTCGAAGCGAACGAATGCACAGCGAGTATCCGCGTGCGGCCATTCCCGTGCAGGTTTCGGGCGGACTTTGTAGCTGGTGACTTGCGTGTAGCCCAACAGCCAACGCCCCTTGCCGTCGCGGATCGCCGTGGTCCAAAACCAGAACTTCTTGGGCACCTTTGGGTCGGGATCATCAAAACGGTTGCGCGGCACGGGCAGGTCCGGTCCCGCAGTCCACGTGTTCCCGTTGTCGTCGCTGTAGACCACTCCCAGTCCGCCACTGACCTGCCGGTCCACTCGCTGCACAACGTGTTCGTGGATGTAGAACAGGTAGATGCGGCCCGAGCGAACAACGATCGGCACGCCCCAACTGGCCTGCGGCTCGTCGGTTCCTGGCGTGGTACCGACGACTCTGACCGGCGCGGACCAGTTTGTGCCATCGCTGGTGCGCGAGAGCATGATCCGGTTATCGCCTCGGCCCTCGACGCTGCTTTGTGTCCACATGCCGATCAGTTCATCACCGTTGGCGGTCGGGACAACGAGAAACGTCTCGTTGTCGCCATCGTGATGCTCGTCACCCTTCGGCAGATAGACAACGACATCGGGAGCCGTACGGAGCCACTCCTTGTCGGTTGAGTTCGTCTCCTGTGCGAGGAGTTGAGTTGGACCGGATAGGAGAATCCCCAAACCGACAAGCAACGAGAACCACAACGAAGAACGGGGCACGTACATCAAGGAACCTCCGTGGGCAGAACAGAAAAAACGCCAGCGAGGAAGACGCAACAGGTCTCTCTCGCCGGCGAAACTGGTACAAACAAAGACTACACCACGGTCGACACGTCACACCTCTTCCGGCACCACCCACGGCTTCCGGTACGTTCGGCGGAACAGCTTCATCGCCTCGGGATTGTCAACGATCTGCTCGGTCTCGGGGTCGATGGCCACTTTCTCACTGCCCAGCCGGTAACTGATGTTGGCGTAGTGAGTCCATAGCGCGCTTCGGTGCCCTTCCAGCACGTCGGCATTGGGCCGTTTTCGAGCGCGGATGCACTGGATGAAGTTCTCCTTGTGCTCCGGATCGGGGAACCGGCCAAACTCTTGAGCCTTGACCACCGGCTGGCGGCTCTTCGGCCGCACGAATACCTGCCAGCCGCCGCCGTGCCGGCCCACGACCATCAGCCCCTCGGTGCCGAAGATCTCGATGCGTGTTGAATTCTGCGGCCATAACGGGAACATGTCGCTCTGCCGCACTCCACCATCCGTCTTGAGCATGTAGCCGCCGTAGAGCGTCAGTTCGAAGCTGACAAGCAAACCGTCGAAATCGTATAGAGCGATTTGCGTATCGGGTGTTTCGGCGACCAACTCGTCCGGGTTCGTGGCGTAGCGACCGCCGGTCGAGTAGACGGTCTTCGGGTACGTGACACCCAAAAGCCAACGAGCCAAGTCGATCTGGTGGCTGGCGTCGTTGGCGATGTCGCCGCCGGAGTAGCGCCACAAGTGATGCCACGTGCGATGCAAGCCGGCATTGTACGGAGCCTCCGGGGCCGGCCCGTTCCAGATGTCCCAGTTGAAACCGGTCGGTGGATCACTGTCGTCCACTTTCTTTGTCATCCCCCACGGCGGCTTCTGGTTATAGATCCGGCAAAGGTGAATCGTGCCAAGCTTGCCTTCCTCGATATACTTCCGCGCAGCCATGTTGTACGGCGCCGATCGGTTCTGCGTGCCGATCTGCACGACGCGTTCGTACTTTCGCGCCGCCGCAACCATCTGTTGCCCTTCCCAGCAACTGTGATGGGCCGGCTTTTCCACATACACATCCTTGCCGGCCTGGCAGGCCCACACGGTCGACAGCGCGTGCCAGTGATCGGGCGTAGCGCTGACGATCGCGTCGACCGACTTGTCTTCCAGCGCTTCGCGGAAGTCCGGCACGTACTTTGGCTCTTTGCCGCCCTGCATTTCCGTGAACTTTGGAATGCGTGCCGCGGCTTTCTTTGAATCCGGATCGCATACGTAGGCATACTCGCAATCGTCTCGGGCCAGGAAGCTCCAATCGGGATACGTTGCCAAATGCGTACCCCGCCCGCCCGCACCGACAGCAGCTAGTATGACCTTGTCGGCAGCCACAGCGCCGCGGGCCGAAGCGGCATTGGCCAAGATCGTCACGCCGGTGGCCACTCCCAGCGTGGTTTGCTTTGATCGCTCAAGAAACTGTCGTCGGTTGACTTCGGACATGGCTTCAATACTCCCAAACAAGCACTGGTAAGATTGATTCGATACGGCTGGCGGCTGTCCTGATTCCACGGTGCATTCAATCGTAACCTTCATCCACAGCCATCTTCATCCGTGGTCATGGGTACCATCCGTGGTCACCCTCTGCTGTTCCATACCAAGGCGAACCTCCGGTTCCCGCTACACTACCAGGACGGATCTGAGAATCCATCCTGCAAATCCGTCTTGCACAGCCGCTTAGATTATCGAGTGTCCCATCAGGCCGAGTCAAGCTCCGTCAGCCTCATTATTGACGGGATGTGGCGGAGGAGAGGGATTCGCGATTGGACACGGTATTGGCCGCCAATACCGCGTCAAGTCGAAAATGACGGGTAGGCCGGAACAAGTCCGCGCAGTTCCGGCGTCTCAATGTACTCGTGCCGGAACTGCGCGGACTTGTTCCGGCCTACGCATTCGCCCGTCAAAGATGATTCGACGTGGCATTAGTCTTCCTGCCTGCGCAACGCTGCATCGTTCCCGTTCGCTGTCGATTCGTTGACGCGCAAGCGATCGCTGTTTCCCCCTAGGGAAAATGCTGTATTCAGCCATGCCGTGTCACCGGCTTCCGGCGGAACGTTGCGAAGTGTCAGCTTTCGATCGGCTACCAACGCAGCCCATTGGAGCACGTCGCCGTGTTGGAGTACACAACTCACGAGCGGCAAGTTTCGCTTCTGGAAGCAGCAGCCGGCCAGATCCACGTCGGCTTCAGCAATGCGAGGATCAAATGCAGCGGCAAACAGGACGGCAATACCCAAATCGCCCGATTCGCGGCTGATCAGCTTGACGCGGGTCATGTCCGCATCGGGCCGCGAGGACAGCCCGTCCAGCACGCCTTGGATGTCCGTGCACGCCATACCCGACTCCGGCCGACCCCAAACGATCCCGTTCCGTTGCCACCCTGCGCGTTGACGGTTGTTGACCTTGCCAGCGGACGCGGTGGAGAACATCTCGCCGTAGCAACGCACGGCGGGCAACACGACCAACGATCCATCTTGGGCGAGTTGGCGAGGCAAATTGGGGCCTGCCTCCGCCAACAGAGAATCTCTGCCTGTTTCGGAAATCACGATTGTAACGGGCCGTTTGCCGTCTGCCTGCTTGCGCCGGATTACGATTGTCGGTACGAGGATTCCACCTTCGCTTGGATAGCCGATGTGCTCGACGGCCAACTCGCCCTCCGTTTGGCTGCGAAGCGTTTTCGGTTCTTTGCTTGAACGTGGAAGCACGACGTCCATTCCCAGCAGATCTTTGAGCGACGCCAGCATCTTCTTTTGATATTCCTGCAACTCTGCGGCCGTACTGAGCACCGGCGACTGGAATCCTCGCTCGCGCATGTAGATATGGCTCAGTTCGCCGAAGCCTTTGTTCGCTGAGACCTCAGCAGCAAGATCGTGCAGCGTCTTCACCGGGAACGTTTCGATGCCGTCCGGCTCGGCGACCGGCTCGGCCGGTTCGCGGCCTCGGACCCATCGTTCCATCCACCAATACGTGCGCTCGCGTTTTTCTTTGTCGTACGAGTGAGGCGTGTTGTAGTACTTGCAGTCTACGCGGTCGTCGAAACCGTTGGCCGCGTACAGCTTCTGGATCGTGGGAAAGTTGTCACGTTCGAAGTTCTTCGTCCAATCGTTCATCGTCAAGAACTGCAGGGGCGTGGGCAGGCCCAGGGCACTGATCTCCGGATGGTCGGTGAATCGCATTACCTGGGGGAAGTGGTTGCACGTGCAGTGATGCCGGTCGGGGAACATGATCTCGCGAAAGTCGCACGTCAGCCCGACGATGGTTGCCGCGCGCACTCGGTCATCCAAGCCGACAACCATTTGCGTCTGCAGACCCCCGCCCGACGCACCGGCCACGCCGATGCGTGATTTGTCCACTTGCGGGAGCGATTCCAGGTAGTCCAACGCTCGCAGGTTGTTCCAGATCATCAGCGTCTGGTGCGAAACGCCGATGTACAAATCTTCGTAATGGTTCTGCGTGGACGAGAAAGTCACGTAGCCCAGTCGAGCGAAGTTCAAGCACCGCTTTTGCACCTCGGGATGGGCGTTCCCGTCGCTCCAATGGCCGTGCGGGCAGAGCATCGCCGGGGCAGGTTTCTCGGAAAGTTGTTTGGGCATGAACAGCAGACCGGCCGAGTAGACGCCTGGCCAAAGTTGATGGTAGATCCTCCGCACCGTACACCACGGATGGTCAAGCGGCGACGACTGACGCACGTCGAGCGGGATCCGCTTAGGCAGCGGCCACAAGCCGACACTCTGAAACACTTTCTTGCGCAAATCGTCCCGGTGCTTCTCGAAGGCGTCCCCTTCCCGAACGACGAACGGTTTCGGGACCGACATCTGGTGATAGTAGTCCACGAGCATCTTGGCGGTGGGAAGTTCGCTGGTAACCGACTCGTTGGACTTCTCCTCCGCAGCCTCACCAGCCCAGGTTGTATGACACATGACCACCAGCGACAGCACGCAGATGGCCAAAGTCATCTTGTGGCCCGTCAGGGCATGCCACGGCGCGCAGCTAGTCCGATTCCCGTTCCGTATCGACAGTTCCGTTAACATCTCGGGCCCTTTCTGTGACAGACTCTTCCAAGATTCTTCGGCTGGACCGTTTGACCCGAAGCCGATGGCGGGCGCCGTGTGTGGACGATCTATCCTATTACCCGCCATCGCCTCCGGCTTCGGGTTAAGCGATGGTACTTGCAGGATCAATCGAATACCGCCGTCTCTGGTAGATCGCCGACCAGAGGCAAACAGTAATCGCGATACGCATCCAGGACGTTGTTGCCTTCCGAGCTTATGTATTCCTTCGGCACCTTCCGGTTTTCGCCGGCCACCTTCTCCAGTTCTACCAACTCCGTATCCATAGCGTACTCGGGCCCCCCGACGCGCTGGATCGTGACCGACCCGTCGACATCGCCAGCCGTGGCATAGCGGACAGCGGCGCGGCCAACCTCGCGCGCCTCGCGGGCGTCGGTCTCACTCTGAATACCCGGAAACGACCGTTGCGGATACCCGAACGTGTCACCCCGCACCCGCACGCAGTCTACCACTTCCTCGATGCGAGCCGTCAGGTAGTCGGCCAGGATGCCTGTGCCGGACAACTGGAAGTGGTTAAAGACGTCCTGCTTGGGCTTGCCAAGGATGTCCTTCTGGCCGTCCTTCAAGGCGTCGTACAACTTCTCGCCAACGGTTTTCGCCCACAGCTTGCCGTCCGCGTCGCGGATGCCTTCGCTGACGGCCACGACGCAACGGCCGTACCGGTCGTAGGCTGACTTGACGTCCTGCTGGAACTGCTCGATCGTGAAAGGCACCTCGGGTAGGTACACGAGGTGGGGCCCGTCGGCCTCGTTTCGGCGCGCGAGGATCGAAGCGGCCGTCAGCCAGCCGGCGTCGCGGCCCATGATCACGTCGACCTTGATGCCGGGGATGCTGCGCATATCCAAGACGTCACCAAGAACGGCACAGGCCACGTAGCGGGCGGCACTGCCGAAGCCCGGCGTGTGATCGTTCTCGGCCAGATCGTTGTCGATCGTTTTCGGCACGTGGAAGACGCGAAGCTCGTAGTCCTCGTTCCGGGCCATGTTGTTGATATGGTGTGCTCCCAGAGCCGAATCATCGCCGCCGATGTAGAAGAAGTACCGGACGTCGTTCTTCTTGAATTCCTCGAAGATGCGAGCACAATCCTCGTCCGTGACCTTATGGCGGGCGCTGCCCAGACCGGCCCCGGGCGTGACAGCGACGCCTTCGAGTCTCTCTTTTGGCACGTCAGACAAATCCACGTACTCGCCCTGAAATATGCCCTTCACCCCGTGGCGTGCGCCGAGCAGTTGCTCGATCTCGCTGTGCTGCATCGCTTCCTCGACGATACCCGCAAGCGTCTGGTTGATGACCATGGTTGGGCCACCCGACTGACCAACACATGCTTTGCCCGTCAATTTAACCGCCACGTCTTCACTCCTTCAGGTTCTCCACACGGGTTTCGTGGGGCACGTTTCCAACGTGCCTCGGCACGATAGAATCGTGCCCCACGTACTACTCCAGCTCCGGTGGCACACTGCCGTACGACCAGGGTTTGTTCGATGGCAGAGTCTCTTTCGGCGTGGGAACCGTGCCCGGTGTCATCTGGCCCACCAGTTCCAGCCCGGCGTCGAGCATCTGCCTGCCTGCTGTGATCTCCAGATTGCTGTAACTGGTCAACCGCGTCTCGTAACCGCCCCCATGTGGCCCCATCGCCTCTTCGGTGGGTATATAGCCCACGCAACCGTTGGCCAATTCGACGGGGTACGTGAAGCGGAATTGGCTTTTCTTCTTC
>CAZURK010000368.1:0-13902 GCA_964623055.1 uncultured Pirellulaceae bacterium | reverse complement strand
AGGAGTTCGATCGACAAGTTTCACAAGGACTCTTGGCCGACGCCAGCGGACCGGCCGCGGGACAAATGGACCTACTGACTGTCGTCATGCACGAACTGGGACACGTGTTGGGGTTCGACGACCATGACGACGTCTCATCCAACGACATCATGGATGGCCAACTGTCCGTCGGTGTTCGGCGAGTGCTGGATGAAGTTGACCGGGTGTTCGCCAATGTGGAAGAACTGGGCATTCTGCCGAGTAATCGGGCATAGTGCCGGAATTGGTGGTAGATCTGATACGCTTCTGGTACGCTGGCTGTACCTGCCTGAGATATACGATCGTGCACTGACTGGGGCCAGGGAAGTAACACTCTGCTGCTACGCATGCCCACCGAGGAGGAACCCATGAACCGAGCATCGACTCTCGCTGTAGCTATCATCGTTGCCCTGTGGCAGGGCGCACTTTGCACCGACGCTGCTGACTACATCGATACGGTCCGCGCGTATGCCGACGCCATGCTCGAGCACGGGCGCGATACGTATGGCACCGTCAAATCGCCGGCGTTTGCGGCGATGCTCGACCGCAAGACGATGAAGCTGCCCGAGGGCGAGGCCGCCGCCCGAATCGAACAGATATCCCGTTCAAACTGGGGCATCCGCGCAGGCGATCGCACGCTCACCGGCGCCAACCCCATGCACGATCAAAACCTGTACCAAGTGCTCTACGCACTGACTGAGGCGACCGGCGACGAGCGTTACGCCAAACAGGCAGACGAGGCGCTACGGTGGTTCTTCGAGAATTGCCAGAGTTCCACGACGGGCCTGTTTGCCTGGGGCGAGCACATGGGCTGGGACTTCCGCAGCGAGGGCCCGATCCGCGATATTCACGAGTTCGCAAGGCCGTGGGTACTGTGGGATCGCTGCTTCCAACTGGCTCCCGAGCCGTGCAAACGGTACGCACTGGGACTGTGGGAGCATCAAATCGGGAACCAGAAGACGGGCAACTTTTCGCGTCACGCGCGCTTCGGGAGCCATGGTCCGGGGACCAATTCGCAGTATCCGCGGCACGGGGGATTCTATATCCTCACTTGGTCGCACGCCTGCAGGCACACGCAAGACCCAGAGTTCGCAAAGGCCATCGAAACGGTCCTCAATCACTTCGAGACGCGCCGCAATTCCAACACGAACGCGATTCCCAGCGAGAGCGCATCGCGATCGCGCGAAAAGAACATCTGGCCGGAGAGCAACCTGTCGCTGGCCATCGACCTGTGGACCGGCTCGACGATGGTACCCGATGAGCTGTCGAAGAAGATGCGGGCCTGCGCCCACAAGACCGACAAGGTCTACCTGAAACTCGCCCACGACCTTGGTCCCGGGGGGCGAGGGTTCGTGTCCGGCGCGAATGCCGACACGCTGGAGGCTTACACGTCCGGCCCGTGGACCGGCACGAAGACCTGGGAGACCGCGTACGGCAAGTACACCGACGCCCAGGACGCCATGATGTGCCTTTGCCGCTGGCGACAGGTAAAGGACGACGGATACAAGAGGCTGTTTACAGCCGCCGCCGACCGATACGTAGCCAACGATCCCAACTTCGACGCGGTGGTATGGCCAGGAGCGATGGGCGACGCCGTGATGCTGTTGACGGAAGTCTATCGCGAGACCGGCGAGAAGAAGTACCTCGACCGCGCAGGGCAGTTGGCCGCCACGTCGGTCGCTACGTTCTTCCCCGACGACTCGCCGCTGCCGAAAGCCAGTTCTCTGCACGACCACTACGAGGCCATCACCCGCGCCGATACCCTGGTCATGGCCCTTCTGAATCTCTGGGCTGCCAAGACCAAGCCCGATTTGGACCTCGGCCTCACGTGGTCGGAGCGGTAGCGAGCCAACAGTCGCCCGCTTCGCAGTGAATCAACCGGTGGATTCCGTCGAGTTGTGGGGAGAAGCGCTGGTCTCACGGTCAGCAAGAAGCCGGCTTCCGGTCGCCGTAAGATCGGGAAACAACTCTGCACCGACCATGGCGACAAGCGCGGCGCCAATGGCAGCTTCCTCGCGGTGGTGGGGAAACACCAGAGGCATCGCGAACTTGTCGGCGACAATCCTCGCGAGTACGGAATTCTCGCGGAGCCCATTTCCCGCTCCGATCAGTTGGCCATAGACCTTCTTGGCAGCCTCTCGTATCAAACCATGGCTGTTTGCCAACTCGTCAGCGATGCCTTCCAGCAACGCTCGAGCCATATGAGCTGGAGTGAAGTTCTCCGGCGAAACGCCCGTCCAACTTCCGCGCAACTGAGGATTCTCGCGAGTCCCCGTGAACAGAGGTTTGCAGCGTAACTCCTCGGCACCAATCGGCACGGAGGCCACAAGTCGATTCATGGCTTCGTAGACTGGTTCGCCGGCGCCAACCTGCAACACCTGGTCGCCCACAGCACGGAAGAACCGTTCGAGCAACGCGTACGACCGACCGCCGCACAATCCCGCATGCACAAGCAGGTAGCCATCCATAGGGAACGGCCGCGTTTCCAGCGGCGGCGAATGGACATAACGGTCCGTGTAGGCCGCCACTTGTGCCCCCGTGCCCACATTGACCAATACACAGTCTTGGCGGTCGGCCACGCTGCCGACGAAGGACGCCTGGTTGTCGCCGATTGGCACGAAGACAGGCAATCCGAGTGGAAGACCGGTACGAGAGGCTGCCAATTCGCTGACGGTTCCGACGTCCTGGCCGGCTTCGCGGGTTTCCGGCAGAATTGAAACGGGAAGCCCCAGTGCCTCGACAATCGTTTCATCCCACTGACGCTTGGCCACATCGAAAATGCCGCTACTAGCGGCGAGTGTGGGATCGGTAACCGGCGTTCCTGCCGTCAACGTAGCGGCAAACAAATCCGGTATGAAACAGGCCGTTCCGGATATCGGAAGAACGCCGTTTGATCGCATCCAAAACAACGTCGTCCCCAACCAACCCGTTGCCAGTCGACAGCCGGCGCGCTGGGGTGCATCTGTGCCGGCCAAGGAGGCCGCGTGCTCGACATAGGTCCGCCCCGTGTCCTCAAACGCGTCTTGACCACGCCTGTCTTGCCATCCGACGAACGGGGTGATCGGCTGATTCGTACCATCGACAACCACAACACCGTGCTGCTGACCGGTAATCCCGACTCCGGTCAATTCGTCCCGACGGCTGCCGAGTCGCTCGACGACAGCCTTCACGCACTGGCAAGCTCGGTCGACGATGCTCAAAGCATTCCACTCGGATCGCCCCACTGCCTTGTCTGTTTCGGATGTGACCTCTGCATCATTCGGAACCGTTTCGGTCGCCAACCGTGCGCCGTTGGTCGCATCGAGACCCAGGCAGGTGATCGTAGTCGTGCCGATGTCAATTCCCAGGATAAGCGTCATCGCCATTCACTTTCTTCGTATGGAAACGTTCTTCCGAACGCCAGTCATTACGCAAACGTTGCAGACGATCCTAGGGTGATATGCCGCGGCCGGCATATACTCAACACGCCTGTATCGACGCGTGAACACTCAGCAGGGGGCTGTCCGGTCGCTTCACCACAGGTGCACTCCACATGATTTTGCCCGACAATCATTTTGCTCGAAAGAGAACAGCGCAGAATCATCTCTGGGCAAAATCATACGCAGCCGGCGGGATGATTCAATTGCGAATTCGCAGGCAGGACGACCTTTCTGAGCCGTGTGCGATCACTGACAGGAAATTCGGTGTATCTGCCGGTCAGTAGGTCCTGCGCTCACTGGCCCAGACACTGCAGCGTCCCGTCTTCGAGTCCGATGTACAACTGCCCGTTGGCTATGGCGATGCTGTCCCAGATCGGGGCGGCGTTCAGTTTGTACTCCGCCATCTGCTTGCCGTCGGTTGCAGACACGGCTAACAGCCGGCCGCCCAGTTGGCCGTTGTAGGCGGCGACGTAATTCTGGTATGAGGGATTGTCGAGTTTCATGGGCTCGCCAGCAACGAAAAGGACATTGCCCGCCATGGCCATCGCCTTGCCGGTGATGGGGATCTGCAGACGCCACATTTCTCTGCCGGCAGCGCCGGCCCTGCCTTTCTTCCTCGCGCCTCGCCTGATTCTTGTTGTATCCTTGGGCGCGGGCTTTGCTATCGCATTCAAAGTGCCCGCGAAAAGGGTGTATCCGTTCTTCCGCGGATCGAAATAGGAGTGGTTTCCCCACAGCGGAAACCCTTGGACTTCGTAATACTCTTTGCCGTTGCTCACCAAGATATCCGCGTGCGATCTGCCGATTGTAGGACTCAGGGCCCAGCAGGTTCGGTGCTGTGGCTCGCCGTCCAGGAAACCGCCGCTGGGAACGATGTGTCTCCCAGCGGACGCATCCGCCAGGTCCAGATCAAACGCTTTGTGGCGCAGGTAGATGTTCGTACCGTCGGTTACCAAGATGTCATTCTTGAAGCCTGCGTTTCCGCCGATGGGGAATCCCGACGATTCGTCAAAGGGGCCGTAACACGCGCGGCTCTTTAGCAGTTCGCCAGTGCGCGGATCGAGCGCGTAGAGGAAAATGCCGCCGTCCAGGTACGAACAGCGACCCGCGGCAAAGTATAGCGTGTCGTTCAGGATCAGCACGCTGCCAAAAACCGGCCATTTGGATTCCAATTGGCCATATGCGCCGATCAGTTTGTCCGGCAGATCCTTGAACCGCCAGGCCAACACCCCGTCCGAGGCCCTTAGGCAGTAAACCCAACCGTCACGGGAACCGAACAGGACCATGCCTCTGTAATAGGCGGGAGGTGAGTCAATCCGACCGTCTGCGGTGAACGTCCATTCTGTCTTGCCACTGCTGTGGTCCAGAGCATACAGCGTATGCGTTTCAACATCGCAGGCAAACACCTTGCCGGCAGCGCTGGTCATGGCAGTCGGCTTCGTAGCGAGCTTCGCCTCCCAACGCACGTTCAGTTTCGTAGGAACCTGATCATTGGTGATCCCGCTTCGGAATCCATCGTAACGATAAGACGGCCAATCTTCTTCGCTGACCGCTGAAAGCTGATCGCTGACCGCTCCGAATGCAGGACCTTTTTCTAGCCGCACGGAACGTTCGATGGTGATAGATTGGTCAGACTTCTGTAATCCGGGAACAGACGCATACGCGTTCATCCCTTGGAACATGGCCCCCATACTGCATTGACAAGAGTAAGGCGTCGAGTAGACAAGCCCATTCGCGGGCAAGACGCCCGAGCCGCAGCCACCGCGGGTCCAATGGTGAGGAAATTCCTTGCCTGTCTCCAGTTCGAGAAAGTCGGCGCCGCCCGTCTTGCTGTTGATGAAGTATCTTTCGGTGATGTAATTGCGGTAACAGCGGTCATGGCCCATGGGACCTGTCATTTTCTGGACGATCTTTTTGATTTCGGCCCCGGTTGCCACGTCGAGTTGTGTGGGGTTATGTCCACCAATCCACAGAGTTCCGTTGACATAGCAGACGTCGGATGAAGCCTCGTAATTCCCGCCGATCGGAGTCTGCCAGAGTTGTTCACCGTCTTCCAACGAATACGCATGCACCGTGTTCTTCGCGTTCGCTGCAATTTTCGTTGTCCGTATTGACTCGACCGCAAAGACCTTGTCATCGGCGATCACGACAGTATTCGGCGTCGTGCCGGATGTCAGCGAGTCATGACCCAGTGCGTTAACAATCTTCTTTTTTCTGGCCCAGATGCTTTCGCCCGTCTTGGCGTTGACACAGAACAATCCGTTTGCCGCCTGATACACCGCGTAGTCGCCCTTGATGGCCAGTGAACCGCCGGTGTAGTTGCCGATATCGCGGATTGCCCAAAGCTGCTTTTCCGTTTCCGGGTCAATCGCGAGAATCGCGCTTTTGGAATTCTCTTTGTCCTTGATCTCCGGGGCATAACCCTCTCTGAAACCGCCGCCGTAGAAAGGCTGCGAGGGATCCGCCCCCTCGACGAAGGGCTTGCCTTTAGTCTTCACGATGTTGTAGGCCGAGCTGGCGAACCGGTCGCCGACATTCAGAAAGAGGATGCCCTGGTCATAAGCCACTTCCTGCGTGGGGCTCGTGCTCTCGTAAACCTTCAGCACTTCGCCGGTGGCCGCGTCAACGGCGGACAAAGGCCCCTCCAACTCGAACGTGCAGTACAGCGTGTCGCCCACCACCGCCATGCGCCGCTGCTGTTGCACCGGTTGGCACTTGATGTACATGGTCACCGATTCCCACCGCGTAATTTTGCGCGTCCACAGCTCCTTGCCGTTAAACGCATCGCGGGCGACAATCTGAAACGCGGCCGGAAGGAATGGGTTGTCCGGTGGCGCCGCGTCTTCGATGCTGAACAGACGCCCATTGCCGGAGACTAGGCTGGCCACCGTCGGAATGCCCATGTGTGAGCGGCACCAGACCGGGTTGTCGACCCACTGGAGAAGGCGAGGCGGCCCCGCAACGGAATCTTTGGCAACGGCATTGTTGTCGGCTTTGTTCAGGTACTGAGGCCAATCGTCGATGTTATCGGGCCAAGGCTTTTTGAAAGGCTGAAGGCTTGAGGCCGAAGGCCGAAGGGTGATCGCGACACCGCCGGGACACAGTACGCGCTCGATCTCCTGCTCAGACACCCCACACTCGCCACCTGCCACCACCAGATTCACGATATTGTCGCCGTATGGCAACGTTTTCCCGTCGTACTGGGCCACCGACACCGAGCCGTACAGATTCTTGGAGCGCAGGTACGCCCTGGCCTTGGCAACGTTGTCGCCGCTGGTATCCAGCCCGTGAACCAGGTAGCTGCCGTTAAGCAACATGTCTGCCGTTTCGCTGCCATCTCCGCAGCCCAGGTGAACGACGATGCCACCTTTGATTCCGCTGCGCTTCACGGCATCCGCCATGCTCCCGGCATAGAGGACTTGAGCGGACAGGACTATGCAAACGGCGAGGATTGGCTTGTGGATCATCGTATGCTCCATGGGGCGGATAGGATATTCGGTGTGTCTCCGATCAAGACGTGGCTCATACCGCGGCCGGTTTACGGTTTACTCGTTTAACGGCAAGCCGAAGGCGACTGTGTGCTGGATTGCGGCTGTACGCTGGATTCACAGTCGCCTTCGGCTTGCCGTTAAACAAAATGGGCGGACATTTCAAGCCGGCCGCAGTATAATGTTCAACTACGGCGTCTCGTCGCAAATGAACACGAATTCCTCCATGTCGGCCCGTGGGCGTTCCTTCAGCAACTCGTGGATCGGCTCGAACGTCTTGAGGATCTTCTGATAATCCGGATCATCCTTAGACAGAAACACCGGCTGGCTGCATTTCTCCGTACCGCCTGCCTTTTCGGCCAGCGGGGCCAGCAGGAAGTTGTTCTTCTCGGGGTCCATCACCCGTGTGTAGAACTTGCGCGGGATTCCGGCCTGGTGACAACCGGCGCAGCGCCGCGAGTTGATTTCGCTGAGCGTCGCATCGAGATCCAGTGGCATCATCCTCCGGCTGCCGAGCCGGGCCTTGTGGTTCGACGACGAAGTGCCGTAGTACGGAACGTTCAGGTCCAGCCAGAGATAGACCCTCCGCCGGTCGTCATCGGGTACGTCGACACGCGGGTTGCCGTCTTCGTCCGGGTGGCCGGTACGGATGATCTCGGCCAGTTTGCTTGCCGGGCTACCCCAGCGTCGAGGCGCGATTTCCAGGACATTGTGCCCTGCGCCGTTGATCGTCCAGATCCATTCGGTGTACGGGCTCATCCCGCGGACCTTGTCATGTTCGGGCCCCGACGGGCTGCCATGCCGTATCCAATTCAACTCGGCCTGTGTCCCGGTCCGGCAAAGGATGTCGTACGAGACGTTGAAGAAATCGGTCATGTCGCCGGTCAGATCCACGTTGCCCGGTTGTTCGCGTTCGTTGTGGCACTCGATGCAGTTCCGGTCTAATACGCCCTGAACAACCTCTTGGTAACTGAACCCCTTGACACCCCACTCGGGTTTTTTCAGTACTTGGACCGTGCCGCGCATCGCAAGCTGCGTGCCGCTGGGCGTCGTAGCGGAGTTCCGGTCGGCGTGACATCCGACACATCCCTGCACCTCGCCCGGCATCAAGTGCGTGAACGACCGCATCCGTTGCAGTGCGCGTCCTTCAGCGTCGAGTGCAAGGAAATAGATCGGCACTTCCGACGGAACCTTGAATGCGGCGCTGCCGTCCTCGTCCACGTCGGCGAACCCCCAGAGCTTTTTCGGCGCGTAGGTGGCACCGCACGAAACCAACGGGAACTGGAACCCAAACACCGCGATGTTCCGCATGCCGGGCCCGTCCAGCCGCTCGTTGTTTTGCGGCGTGTGCGTGCTCTTTTCAATTTCCTGCACGACCGCGATCTGCTTGATCTCACCGCGCTTCACGTCAGGTTCCAGGCCGTTGTAGACGTCCTGCATAAACACGGTCGCCCATGCGCCCGAAACGCTGCCGTCTTCCGGTAACACGGCAGCGTGGTCCATAACGGTTCCTGTCTGCACCGGCGGTCGCTTCGTTTCGTGGATCGGCATCGGGCAGTAGTACCCCATCCCGCCTTCCGGGAAGATCAGCGACGTCGCGTTCGCGTCAAAATCGCGGAGCTGAATCGTACCGCCCTTGGACACGAGGAACCGATTCTCGTTGATCGCCAGCGGCTTCTCGTAAGTGCCGCCGATCCGGCAGTCCAGCATCCCGTTCCCCCACGGCCCGCCGCCGAGTCGATGGGCGTAGATGTCGATCTCCGGCGTGAGATTGCGAACCGCCTCGGGAGAATTGGCTCCCTTCGACGGATCAATCGCCACGATTCCGCCGCGGCACGAGCCGTTGTGGTTTGTCGCGGTGGCAAGCACCTGGTTCGTGCCCGGGACCGGCTGCGCATCCATAAAAGTGCCCGGCGAGATGACGCGATTGCCATAGAACCCGGCCAGTTCGGTGCCGTCGGGGTTGATCGCCCAGAGGCTTTGGATCGGACACGCGGCTCGATCAACATATTCCCAGCGAGTGTAAATGATCCGTCCATCCTCGAGCGCCGACGGCGTGAAGTCCATCAGATAATTGGCCGAAAGCCGCTTCTGGTTCGAACCGTCGCTGTCCATGCGATACAGGACGGGCGAAGTTACCACGTAGCAATAGGCGTAGGCCGGTTTTCGGTCCGAGATGAATGCAATGCCGCCGTCCGGCAGCCAACATGGGTCCAGATTGTTGTACGGGCCGTCGGTCAGTTGCGTCAGGCCGGTACCGTCGATATTGATCTTGAAGATGTGGTAGTTGGCCTCTTCGTCCTCGTATCGAGAGATATCTTCGATATGGGCCACCGGGTTCGATCCAACATGCCCGCCTCGCCGCAGAGCGAAGATCACCTCTTTGCCATCGTACGAGAGATCGCCCGTGGTGATCATGCCTTCGCCGGCATCGAAGATACATTTCAGATCGCCGCCCTCTTCATTCGGCGAGAAGATATACAGCCCACCGCCGGGTCGAAATCCTTCGACATGATAAACGTAAACATGCGAGATATTCAGCGGCTTGCGTTTCACCAGCAAAATGTCCTTGAATCCAAGTTTGCCGTCGAGCAATTCTCGCCGAAGTGCCAACGCCTCGGGAGTCTTCTCCTCCGGAGGAATTCGTAATTCGGCCAACTGCTTCTCGGTCACTGGTCTCGCATACACGGCGATCTCCGCAGCGCCCGGATTTGGCGAGTTGGGATGCACCGAAAGGAACTCGATACGAATGGTGGTAGCCTGCTGCTTCGGGAAGTTGATCATCTGCGGTCCACGACGATGCTCCAACGCACCCTTCACCACCGGTTTCTCGGCGTCGTTCAGATAGACCTCGTAGTCCTTGAAGCATTCCAGCAGTGGGCTGGTTACCCGAGCATAGTAGATGATCTGTGCGGCTTCGACCGGTTTGTCCCACCGAAACGTAAACTGCCCGTTTGGCGTTCCCTTGACCGCCCAATCGCCGTCCTGCTGGAACTCGGACGGAACGACGCCGTTGATGGCCATTTCCGGACGATATTGATCGCTGAACTGACTGCTCGCCGAGACCTTCGACTTCGGAGCCTGATTTTCGGGCATTTGATCAGCCCAAGTCACGCCGCACGATACAACAACCAGAACGACGGCAACCAACACGAATGAGTAAGACGTGATAACGTTACGCATCCTTCTCTCCTTGATCGTAAAGATGGTACTCGCCATTTGCCATGTCAAAGCCCAAGTGTAGTCCAGCCGGTTGTAGGCTTCCATACTACTTGCCAAGACTTCCCCTCATTCCTCGTCCTTGTCGCCATCGGCACGCGGAGAATCAGACGTTGGATCGACACCGTGCAGGAGCCCCATGTCGACGTGCAAAACCATCCGGCCGCCGTGCCGCATCAGGTCCTGTTCGGCAGACCTACTAGCCTTCAATCCCGAATGCTGCTTTGAAGGCGCCCGCGACTTCCGGGTGAACATCAGGATTGATGCCGTCGGCGTCGTATTCGTAGCCGAGTGCGTCGAGATCGTGTTTCAGTTGGATTATCTCTTCTTCCGGGCTGACTCTCGGCGGCACGTCGCGGGTCAGTGGCGTCAGCCAGGCGTTCAGTGTGTGGCCACCGTCGACCATCAGATCGTGACCGGTGACGTAGTTGGACGCAGCGGCGGCAAGGAACATCACTGCCCCAAAAAGGTCTTCCGGCCGCTCGACGTAGCCCAAGGGCGTCAATTCGCGGATCCGCTCGCGGACCATGACCGGCGTCGATGCGTGCATCGGGGTGAGCAGGTAGCTGGGGCTGATACAGTTCACGTTGATGTTGAAGCGGCCCCATTCGGCAGCCAGCATTCTAGTCATCTGCACCACCCCAGCCTTCGAGGCGTTGTACGAGGCATTACAGTTCGAGATCGTGGCCGACATCGATGCGATGTTGACGATTTTGCCCTCGATCGGCTCCTGGCGGAGGAACTGCTGGGCCTCGGCCTGGGCACAAAGGTATGCGCCGGTGAGGTTCACATCGATCACCTTGTCCCAGTCGGCTTGCTCCAATTCCTCGTCGGCTCCCAGGATGCCGATCCCCGCGTTATTCACACCGATGTCCAACCGGCCGAACTGCTCGACAACCTGGCGGACCATATCCTGCACCTGATCCTTCTTTGTCACGTCGCAACTGACAAACAGCGAATCGACGCCGCCGGCCTTCAACTCTTCGGCAGTCTTGGGGCCCGTTTCCGCATCCAAGTCGACGATCGCCACATCGGCCCCAGCCTGCGCCAGCGCCAACGCGCACCCCCGGCCGATGCCCACAGCCCCGCCAGTCACCAGGGCCTTTTTCCCCGTCAAATCAAACAACGACAGATTTGCCATTTCTATCTCCTTGAATCACGACAGGCGTATGCTGAAGCCTGAATATGGACGGTCGTAAGCCGCTCACGGACGCGCCGTAAGCCTAGTCGCTCGACCGGGTGATCGCAACCCAGCGTCCAGGAAGCCGCCGTAAGAGTTTCTTCACCCAACAGTTGAATTATGATTTTGCCCAGAAACGATCTTGCCGTGTCTTCTTCAGGCAAAATGATTGTCGGGCAAAATCATTTGGAGTGCACGCCAGGTCCCGCTTGGCCATGCCGTCAGTTAGCGATCCGAACTTCCAGGGCCAGCCGAAGTCTGACGCCGCGCGAGTTCGCGGGCAACATGCTGATCCGTCTCGCTGAGGGAACTGATGGGAACGGCAATCTCGCTGCCATCTTCTTTGCGAAAGCGTACGGTTTCACCATCCAGGCGAAGGAAGGTCGCGACCACCGTACGTTGGCCCGAGCTTTCGGTCCACGTACGTCTCGGCGACATGTCGTCCGTCGCCAAATCCTTAGCAGACCTTCGAAAGTCGCGGATCCAGAAATGAATGCTGCCTTGCATTAGGAATCCCAGAATCACGGGCCCGTCGATACGGACCGCCTGACTGCCTGTACGGATTCCGTCGATCTCCATCTCGACACGTCCTTTGGTGCGGCGAAACGTGATGCTCACGTCGCGCGTGGTGGTGGGCATCGGAGGTGGTGATGGAATCGATATGCCATTCGCATCAGCTTGGACGGGATATACACCGAAGCCGATCATGCTCCGTGGATCACCGCTGGACATTACGGTTTGCATTGACGGCAGGGTCAAGTAAGCCGTGGCCTCGAAATCGTCTTGAGTCGCTACCTTACGGACGACCCACAATGTGCCCGAGGCATTGGTTTTCGAGATCTTCAAACCACGGTCCTCGTCAGCAAAGCGAGCGTCCTGGGCAATCACAGAATCCAAGTGCGTGTTACCGAGTTTCGGCACGTACCAATCCCCGTTGGACTTCAACGGTTCGCCACGCGAAGGCTGCGGAGGTGCCTGCGACGCAAATGGAAACCCAACCCCGGGAGACATCGGGCCGGGGAATCCCATCGGCGGCGCCATCATAGGTGGCCGACCTGTCATCGGCGAAGGCGGAGCCGAGACCGCAGGCGTTTTATCCTTGACAGGGTCTGGTTCAACACCCTCCAGCACCTCGCATCGGGTGATATGGAGATGCGTGGGTGAGCCAAGTTCCAGGAAGACATATCCTGACGAGATGCTGTTGTTGGGCAGATGCACGGTCCGCTTGCCGTCAATCCAAATCGACAGTGCTCCTTGGCATCGCCGGACAGTGGCCTCAAACTCGTCTCGCCGGTCCCAGCGAGCGTTGATGTGTGTGCGAAACATGGGATGGCCATTCGCCGCACGGAATCCAATCAACGGAGACTGCCGCGTTGGGTCCGTCACGCCGGCTGCCTGAAGCTCCTCCGAGCTGGGCGAAATGCCTCGCAAATGCACCTCGAAGTCGTCGAACAACTCCATCTGCAACAACGCTTGAACGCGTTGGAACTTCTTGTGCGTTTTTGCGAGCAATCCTTGCGGATCCGTCTCCAGCGATGCTTCGGTTTCCGCCACCGACTCGTGGACATTTCGTGAATTCCACTTGACCAACGACCAACGACTTGGATCAAGCAACGAGGGTTCAGGCGCCGCGACCACATCCTCCGTTGGCTCGTCCGAGGTCGGTGGCTTGGCTACTTCCGAATCGGCCGCTTCTGGGTCGACCGAATCGTCTCGCGAGCATCCGATGCCGAACGCACACATGGCCAAGAGGATCGAAGCGATAGCGAATGCCGCATACTTCATTTCGATCCTCCAAAGCAAAGAATCGCTCCGTCGGATGTCGACAGGAACAGCTTGCCGTTGGCCGCGGCCATGCCGTCCCAGACGGCGGATGAATCGAGCTTGTACTCGGCTACCGTAGTGCCGTCCTCGCACGATGCGACCCAGATCGACCCGCCCATTCGGCCCTCGTACGCCGCATGGGGATCGTCCGCTGGGATTTGAATGGGCGTCACACCGAGAAAGAGGTTGTCACCCGATTTCAGCATCGCTCTCGTCCGCACGGGCAGGTTGATCTTCCACACTGATCTGTCGACTTGGTCCTCAGCGACGTTGCGGAAGTCGGGCAGTGACGCGTCGTCATCCGAGAACGGCGTGTTCTCCTTTCTGAACAGAAAATACTTCCCGTTTGAATCACCCTGCCGTCGTACGCCCCAAATCCCATTTTCGTCGTATACCATCATCACGCCGGTCGGCACGGCGATCGTCGGCCTGCGTTTGCCACCGGGCCTGTTGGCGATCCACGAATAGGCGACCGGTACGCGGCTGAAATCACCTGTTCCCAGCACCCAGTGCGAGCGGTGGTTTTCGGTGGCGTCCAGCAGGCTCGATGTCGAGAGCAGGTGCCGCGATAATCGGTCCCGCTTCTCCAATTTGGCGCTGAACCCCACGTGGTGCAGGAAGACGTTTCTGCCGTCGCTGACCAGCACGTCGGAAATGGCACCTTCGGCCATCGAGAAGGCGTCGCTTCGGTCGGGCTGCAGGAACGTCTTGTAGTCGGTCGTGTTCTGGTCGACCCTCGTTTCGTGTTCCGGTT
>CAZURK010000367.1:0-13936 GCA_964623055.1 uncultured Pirellulaceae bacterium | reverse complement strand
TGGAAAGGGAATACCCGGTCAAGAACCGTTGCACGGATGTCTGGAAGCTGAAAGACGGCAACATCCTGTATGCGGAGTTCGAGAATCAAACCGTCAAGATGATATCCGCGAGAAATGAGACAGTCTTTGAATACAAGGCTGAGACAGAGATCCATACCTGCCAGCCCTTGCCTGACGGCACAATCGTGGTGGGAATTTGCCATGAACACAAGCCGCGAATCGTCGAACTGTCGCGCGACGGCCAAATAAGGAAAGAGGTCCCTCTTCAGGCATCCGGAAAGGTGCATCACCAGATTCAGAAAGTGCGCAAACTCCAAAACGGCAATTACCTGGTCTGTCAAACCCAGCAAGGCGTGGTAAGGGAATACGATGAGACCGGCAAGATTGTCTGGGAGTTTGAACTGAAAGACAACAATCCCTGGTGTGCCGTGCGCTTGAAGAACGGAAACACTTTGATCGGCACAGGATACTACGGAAAGAAACCTACCGAGGTCATTGAAGTGTCACCGGAAAAGAAGATTGTGTGGACGCTCGAAAACAGTGACTTACCAGAGCATTTCAACATGACCCGGACGATTATCGACGTTCAGCGGCTTTCCAACGGCAACACCGTGGTATTCAACTTCCTTTTCTCAAACAGGGGCGAAAAGGGAGTGGATGTATTTGAAATCACACCGCAGAAAAAGGTGGTTTGGGAATTCGACCATGAGAACGTCCTCTACGGAATGTTCGTTACCGATGAAATCGAACAGTACGCTGAATTCAATCTCGGACCGCCAAAGAAAAATGAGTAGGGAAGATTCGCTCATGACGATCAGGGCTGCGGCGTTTGGAATCGCCATTTTGGTACTCGGCTCGACTGCCAAGGCGCAGGATTGGCCCGTCTGGCGCGGTTCAAACCGGAACGGCATCGCGGCCGAGGGGCAAGATCTGCCGGTCTCGTGGACTGATACTCAGAACGTCATTTGGAAAACGCCGGTTCCCGGCCGCGGCGCTTCGTCGCCAACGATTATAGGCGGCCGCATCTTCCTGACCACTGCAGACGAAAACCGTCAGATCCAGTCGGTCGTGGCCTTCGATCGAGAATCGGGACAACATCTCTGGCAAACGGATGTCAACCAGGGAGGGTTCCCCGCCAAGATCCACAGGAAGAATACTCACGCCACATGCACCGTCGCGTCGGACGGGGAGCGGCTGTTCGTTTCATTCTTCAACAGGAAAGGGATCCACGTCACGGCGCTGGACCTGGACGGCCAAGGGCTTTGGAACCGGACGGTCGGGGCGTACACGCCCGTACGGTACCAGTATGGATACGCCCCTTCGCCGACGATCTACGAGTCCACGGTCGTGGTCGCTGTGGATTTCGATGGCGACGCGTTCCTGGCTGCCCTAGATTGTAGCACGGGCCGGGAAAGCTGGCGGACGCCGCGGCCAGCGAAATCAAATTTCGCCTCGCCGATCGTTGGCCGGGTCGCAGGGCGGGACCAACTCCTCATCGGCGGGAGCGACCTCATCGCCTCCTACGATCCGACCAGCGGCAAGGAACTTTGGAAAACCGAAGCCACGACCGAGACGACGTGCGGGACGGTCGTCTGGACGCGCAATCTCGTGTTCGGTAGCGGCGGGTTTCCAGAGCCGGGAATATTTGGTGTGCGTGCCGATGGCTCCGGCCAAGTCGTGTGGAAGAACCGCAAGAAGTGCTACGAGCAGTCGATGCTGGCGCACGACGGTTACGTCTACGCGGTCGACGACGGGGGCATCTCCCACTGCTGGAGGGCGGAAGATGGATCGGAGATGTGGAGCGTCCGCCTTGGTGGTCGAGTATCCTCGTCTCCCGTGCTGGCCGGGAAAAACATCTATGTCTCGAACGAGAGCGGGACGACTTACGTCTTCGAGGCGAATCCACACGAGTTTAAGGAAGTCGCGCGAAACCAGCTCGGCAACGAGGCTTTTGCCACGCCGACGATCTGCGGAGGCCGGATCTACCTGCGCGTGGCCGACACCCTGGATGATCGGCGGCAGGAATTCCTGTACTGCATCGGCAAACGTTAAGACTGCCTGTTTCAAGTCTGTGCCGAGTGAGTTCGCGGCCGGTCAGTATGCCCGACGATCCTTGGATCGCGCGTCGTCAACGGTTTGGCCGCTGTTCCATTTGCCATTGATGCTATCCAGGCGGTAGGCGCGGCTGGCGTCGTAGTAGCGTTTGTTCACATCGACCTGATTGACCGGATTCGCCCTCACTATTCGAGCAGTGTCATGGTACCTGCCCGCCAGGCTTTTCCGAGCACCGAATTCCGATCCACGTCTTCGATTGCTGGCGGTTCTTCGTCAGCAGCTTTCAGCTTGAGGCTCGGCTTCCCCCAAGGCGTTCAGGTGCCGGACCAAAGCAATCGCGTTGGCTAGTCGCTGGCCAGCGCGCCCCGGATGTTCAGCGAGACCGCTGACTAGTCCTTCGGACGCCAATCGTTCTTCTAATGTTCCGTTGGCCCGCCCCGGATTCAGCCTGACCGACTTCAACACCAGACACTTCCTCGCGCTCCCGTGTACGCGTGACAGCAGACGCACCGTGCTTTGGTGGTAAACCACCAGAGTATCCGTGGGATGAAGGAAATCGGTCCATGCCGCGCGAAACGCTTCGTGAGACAAGGCGTCGGCAAAATTCCGTTCGGTCAGTTCCAGGTGCCCCAGGAATTGATCGGTTAAGGGAGACTCCGGTTCGATCGCGGATGCAAATCGTTCGTTCGTGCCCAGCCGTTGGGCGACCCAGAAAACGGGCGGCTGCAAGCCAGGTTTCTTTCCGCGCCCGCCGGGTGCGGATTCGCCGTAGGCGACGACGACATCGGCCAAATCACCAACGAGGACTCGCGGGATATTCGTACCGAGCTGTTGTCGATGTTCGTTGCGTCGCCACCCGTTACTAGGCTTTGAACGAGTCACCTGCCGATCCACCATGGTCTCGAAGGCTCCGAGCAATTGGTCGAAACCGCTGGTAGTGGGCTCCAGCGCACGCAGGGCTGCCACGCAGGCTTCCAACGTCGAAAGCGATGTGGCATCGGGTTCCCGTCGAATCCGGTAGCGGCCGGGAGCATCGGGGGCCAGCCTGTATCGTGGCAATTCGTGTAGCGCGGGAATATCGCGAAGCATTGTCTTTGCGTGGTGCCACGTGCCATCGAGAATCACCAGTTGACCGGGCCGCTGATCCGGCGGCAGATCCGAAATCAATGTCGCTGCGGACCCAGGGCACAACAGCCCCGCGCGCGGTCGAAGCGGGAGACTTGTCGCGGCTAGGCTCTTGGGATCACCGACCAACAGCCGCGATTTTTGCAGCGCCTTTCGTACAATGCGAGCGGTATTGAAAGGATGAAACCGCTCGCGAATGTGCTGCAGGATCAACACGTCTGTTTGGTTATGAATCACAGGAATCGCGTCGCAGAAACAACCGTCCTGAGGCCGGAAGCATCCGTAGCAACGGTTTCGCTGGGCCATGTAGGCCGTTTCCTTCCCGGTGTGTTGCGTGAGCATTAGTTGGCTGTTCTAATCCTCGATGTCGCTGACCTTGAACGTCCAAGCGTACCGGCAAGCCATCTTGGACGGATTGAGCTTGGGCATGGTGATCACTAGGTCTTCACCCGATTGTGTCCAATCGACGTTTCCGACACCTAGCATCGTGACCGTCGCGCTGTCGGATGCCTTGATCCCTCGAAGAGTCAAGCGATCATCGGGCAGCAGTGCGCAGATGGCGTAGAGCGTATTTCCTTTACGAGTGAAGAGAGCTTCCTTGCGAGCCATCCCTTCGTCTGGGTTTCTAAGGAGCTTGGCGACATCGTATTTGACTCGGAAGTTCCCTTTGCCGAGTTCCTGAGCTTTTCCTGCGGACCATTGACAGGTTTCGCGGTGGGTGGTGGTCCCGTAGATTGCCTCGCCGTTCACTTCCAACCAATCGCCGATCTCGATCAGCCGCTCTTCCATCAGCGGCGGAATACGTCCGTCATGCGTAGGCCCAATGTCCAACAGAAAGTTCCCGCCGCGAGAAACGATGTCAATCAGCATCAGCACCAGCGCTTCGGTCGAGTTGTAGTCTTCGAATCGTTCGGTTCGACTATAACCGAAGGAATGCGCCATGCCCCGGTTCTCTTCCCATGGATTCTCCGCGTTGGGAAGCCCGGCGCCGTACTCGGTCGTGTAATAGCCACCGTGCTTGTGCCGATCGCCTTTTCCCCACCGATCGTTGATCACAGCTTCGTCTTTGCATGGCGATTCGTTGAACAGCCAAGTCAACAATTCGGCCGATTTCCAAACGGCGGCCGGATGATCCCATTCGCCGTCCGAGAAGATCACGGCAGGCTGGTACTTTGTGACGACGTCTTTGAACTGAGGGATTAGATGCTTGTCGACAAACATGTTCACGTCGGCGTTGTAGAGCGGGTTGTACCACTCGTACAGCGAGTAGTAGATTCCCATCTTCACATCCGTCTTTCGCACGGCGGCGGTCAGCTCGCCCAGTAGATCGCGTCCGGGCCCACAGTTGGTGCTGCACCAAGGGCGGCCCCAAGATTTGTCGGACTCATCACTGGGCCAGAGGCAATAGCCATCGTGGTGTTTGGAGGTCAGCACGACGTATTTCGCGCCAGAATCCGCAAACGTTTTGGCCCACGCGTCCGGGTCAAAGAGTTCGCAGGTGAATTGCGGCACGAAGTCAGGATAAGTGAACCGCTCGCCGTAGACGCGGTCGTGAAACGCTTTCACGGTTTCGTGGGTATTTCGTCTGGGGTTCACGAGATCGCACCAGTACCACTCCGAATAGCGTCCGACTTGCGAAAAAACCGGCACGGAGTAGGCTCCCCAATGAATGAAGATCCCAAATTTGGCATCCCGCCACCACTGCGGCGTCGGGCGGCCGTCAATCGCCTTCCAAGCTGCTTCTTCATCCAATTCAGCTTCAGCAGTCGCCACCGATGCGGTCTGTTGAGCCAGCATGTTCACGGGGAATACGGAAACAAATGCCAGCGCGGCCATCGTTCTCATCAACATCGACTTTTCTCCTCTACGAATGGGTTTCAGATGCATCTGTGGTACCACGACGCCTCGTAGGGCAAAGCTGCATATCTGGCGAGCGGAACTCAAGAGGTTTCAGGTTAAGGCAAACGTCCAATTCTCTCAATAGAGCCGAAGCGTACCACGGTCTTCACTTGGGCTCGATGGCCTGCGGGATGGCATCATCGAATCGCTCCGCTCGGTCGGGGGCCGGGGAGTCGGGGAAGAACCATTTTCATAGGCCCGCACAATGTGCTTGCCCTGAAACTTGCCGACCCAATTCGTCGCCCTCGCAGATTGGAGCCTGCCGTCTCGTTTCATCCGCAAACGACGTGGGCTCTTAATCGCCCTCTTCTTTTGCCTTTTCGACTTGCTCATCTCACCGCCTGAGGGGTTGTTGCGGCGCTTCGTGCAGTTTTAGCAGGCAACGGATCGCTGCATCGACCAGAGCCTCGCCGCCACCTGGGCCGCAGCGGGTGTTGATCGCTTCGTAGGCTCCCTCTTGAAATCCCTTGCGGTCCGGCACGTAGCGAATCCAGTCGTAGGCCAGCTCGTGAATGATCGTGATGGGGTAAGGCGATCCTCGCTTGATCGACAAACCGATCTCGACGAACACCTCACCAGGCAACGCGACCCATGCGAGATCTTGTCCCAGTGTGATGACCTGCACTTCGACATCCAACGGGCGCCCTTGCTGTCGGTCGGCAAAGAACACGCGCTGCGTGAATACGCGTTCCAACAGGTTCAACTTGGGGCCGCCGGATTCTTCGCGAGCGGCGAGCGATTTTGCCTTTTCCAGATCTCCCGGCTGTAACGCGACCGGTGGCAACGCGACCGTTTCTCGCGTTACGCACAACTTGCCCGCGTCAATCGGCTTCAGCTTACGGTAAGTACGCAGCACCTCCGCGGCCAACACGATGCCGATACGTGCTGCTTCGGGAGGGCCTTTCTGCCGTTTTGGCCCCGCGACATCGACGTGATTAATGTTGCCCGCCGTGCCGATCGAGAACATCGTCAGCATTTCCGGGCCTTTCACGTCGGCCAGACAGCGGCTGAGCGTGAACGGGTAATCGGCTGAATAGACCTCCCCTCCCACGGTATCCAGGTGCATTGTGTAATTCACCAGAGTTGCCAGCGGCTTTCCATCCGCACTCTCGAAGAACACCACGGGTACCGATGGGTCGATGGGTCCGACGGGGCGGACGATATCCGTGTTTCCGACCCCCGGATTGAAGACGACCGTTCCATCTTTCATCAAGAATCGGCGGTTGAAGGGTAACGAATCCTCGTGACCGACCGCGGCGGACACACGCGCTGGCTGCAGGTCCTCGAATGCTTGGACAACAGCATTCACGGTGGACTCAATCAAGAACTCCCGATATCGCTGAGCCTCCTCGACCTGCTTGCCTTCCTTTGGTGGAAACAGCGCCGGAAATGAGGAATCGCCAGCCCAACCGGGTGTCAGGCCGGTATGCGTGTGTGTCACCGAAATCATCACGTTGCCGGCAGGGATCGCAGTACGTTCGGCCACTAGCCGGCGAACCCCTTCCACAACCGGACGGTTAACAACAGGTAAGTCCAGCACGACGATTGCCGCAACCGTATCGTCCTTTTCGAGAACCACGGCCTTGGCGTGCAGTTCATCCAAGACCCGTTTGACGCCGCCGGTTTTCTCGGTCGGTGTGATCTGCGTCGCCGCGCGTCCGACTCTCAACTCGGCTGCCGCCACGGCGGCCGAGTCGAAATCGGGTCCCGCGATGAATAGTAGGCTGCTGAACGAAAGAACCAATGCGATAGCGGGACGAATTCTATTCATCCATCTCTTACCATCACTCATCATGTACGTCCTCCAGGTTGTCGCCCGTTGCCACTAAGCGGTGTTTAGAAACCGATGCGCGGTCAGCAGGGTTAGGTCCCAGGAAGAAGCAGCCGTTTTTGGCGGTTCAACAGTGCAGCCATCATTCAGGTCCGCTTAGGCTATTGCCCAATCATACAACATACTGGACATCGCTTCACCGTCTGGCGGCGGTGGCCGCACCTACGTTATCATACCCCTTCACACTGCTTCTATTTCACAGCAATCTCATACTGCCACTGTCGTATGATTCGAAAACCAAAGAATCGGAGTTAGCCTCATGTCCAACTACACACGCGTGCTTTGGCTTGCCTCGTTGCTCGTACTCTTCACGTGCCCTGCGCAAGCACAACGATTCGATCCAGAAGCAATCGCCGGCCTTCACGGCGGTCTCATCGTACAACTTGGCGCTGGGGAACTAGGTAGTGCGGCGGACCTTAGCCACACCGGTCGCTACTTGATCCACGTGCTTGAGCCAAACACAGATCTAGCCCAATCAGCGCGGGCACGGTTGCGAGCAACGGGTCACTATGGCATGGCGTGGGTGGAGCAATTCGACGAGTCGGACCATCTGCCCTACGCGGAAAACCTGGTTAACCTGATTCTCCTTCGTAATTTCACTGTTTCTGCAGAAGAGCTGGCCCGTGTTCTCGCTCCCGGCGGGACACTCGTGGTCACCAATCGGGAACTTGTCAAACGGACTCTGCTGGAGAACGCTGGAATCGTTTCGTTTCGCGAAACAGATGGCATCCTCGTCGCCCGAAAACCCTGGCCCGAAAGGATGGATGTTTGGTCTCACCCGCGTCACGCTGCTGATGGTAATGCGGTTTCAGGTGACTCCTTGGTCGGTCCGCCAGAACGAGTACGTTGGATCGCGGCTGCAACGTCAGAAGTGGAGGGATTAGTCACCGCTGGTGGTCGCAATTTTTACGGTGGCATCGTCGCTCGCGACAGCTTCAATGGTCTACGGCTCTGGCATCGTGACTTGAAAAGCGGCAGTGGTGTCGATTCGCAGCCTTTCAATCTGCCGAGACTGCCTCGCGACGGTGCACGGCCTATCGCATCGGAACCATTGCTGTTTGCGGTGATGAAGGGTCGCCCCGTGGCATTGAATCCGAGAACCGGAGAAGTCGTCGTCGAGTATGGCGACATGCTCAATCCGACATCTCTCATTCACCAAGGTACCCGCGTCATTGCGGCGGATAGTGAGTCGATTCGAGCCTTTGATGCTAAGCAAGGCGATGAGCTCTGGAAAGCGGCGGCGCCCGATCCACGCAACGTCATCGCCAATGATCAGTTTGTCGCTTTGCTTCAAGGTCGGATACGACGAGGCGACAAGGCTGGTGTTGTCGTGTTGAATATCGACAGCGGCACCATGGTATGGCGACGTGATGACTATCCCTGGCTTTCACACACAGTCCGTACCGTGCTCTCCAACGGCCTGCTTGTGTTTGAGGCATCAACTCTTAACGACCATGACGCGGGCAACGGAATCCATGTTGTAGCGGCTAACACCGGCGAGCATCGTTGGTCGAAGCAATATCCGCCGGGAATGAACCATAATCGGCAAGCCAGGGCCATGTTTCTGAACAACGATCTCTGGATTCTGCACGGTGGAAAGGTCAATACCAGCGACAAGGAAAAGCTCACACGCGAACCGATCCAAATCTCGGCATTGGACCCAGCGACCGGTCAGACTCGCATCACCCATCCAGCAGGCTTGACCCATTGTTTTCCGCCGGTTGCCACATCGAACTACATGTTCGCGGGCGAGATGGATTTGACGCACTTGCAGTCGGGCGAGGTCATTGCCAACCGGATTACCAAGGCGAACTGCTCACGCGAAAATGGTTGGGTGCCGGCCAACGGACTGGTTTACACCACACCCAAACACTGCACCTGTTGGCCCATGCTGCGAGGCTTCGTTGCATTAGCACCTGCAACTGGAAAGGAATCTTCGGCGAATTCGCCGACAGATCAGATCGACTTTCGGCTCGAAACAGGACCAGCACAGGCCGATCCTGCCGCCCCTAATCCGCTGCCACACGATTGGCCCTTGTATCGTCACGATCGTTGGCGTAGCGCAAGCACTCCGGCCTCAGGACCTTCACGACTGGATCCGTTGTGGAGCGTCGCTTTAGCCCCTATGCAAAGTTCCCAAGAAGAACCGATTCCACAAGATTGGAATGAGAATCCTGTTGTAAAAGGTCCGGTCAGCGCGCCGACGATCGCGAATGGCATCGCCTACATCGCGCGTCCGGACGCTCACGAGTTAGTCGCCCTCGATTCAACTTCCGGTGAAGTCCGCTGGCGATTCACAGCAAATGGCCGGATTGACACGCCGCCCGCGATTCATCGGGGGCTCTGTCTGTTTGGTTCGGCCACTGGCTGGGTCTACGCCCTCCGCGGTGACACTGGCGAGGTCGTCTGGCGCCTGCGCGCTGCGCCGACTGACGAACGAATCGTAGCCTACGGCCAGGTAGAATCGCCCTGGCCGGTACCGGGCGCTGTACTTGTGATGGACGACATCGCCTACTTTGCCGCGGGGCGTCAGCCACTAACCGAAGGCGGGATTCTCGTTTTCGCGGTTGATCCGCTGACGGGTCAGCGCCACTGGGTACATCGGATCGACAGCGTACCGCAAAAGGGCTTCTACGAGAATTCGGGACTGGAATTCGATCCGTTTGACATTCTCCATGCGGAAGGTGACGGATTAGCGATGTCGCGTTGGATACTGTCTCTTGACGGCAAGACGGTCTCGGTGGACAAATGGAATGCTTTCGCCAAGCTGAACACAGGTGGCGGCGAGGTCTGGATTCCGCGCGGATCCTGGACCTACGGCGCCCGGCATCAACACCGTTTCGCCGGCGAGGCACCGCGCCGACCGCTCGTGGCATTCCGCGACGACAATGTCTACAGCTCGCTGAACGGTAGTACCGCCGTCTTTCGACGCGATTTCGACCTGGACAAAGGGGAAGATTTCAATAGTCGCTGGATTACCGGCTGGGAGGCAGCAACGCGAGCCCGAAACAACGAGAAACCTTATCGTACCTATCGAATTGCAGAACGGGCTGAATGGACCAAAGATCCGTTTGCCGATCCGAATGCCGTGCAGTCGGAAATCAAGCCCGGAACGCAGCTTTACAATCGAATCCATGCCATGGCGCTAGCTGGCGATGGGAAGCTGTTTGTGATTCATCAGGATGGCCAACTTCGCGTACTCTCGACGGCTGACGGCAGTGTCCTTAGCGAAACCCAAGTTCCACCGCCCGCGTGGGACGGATTGGCGATCGCCCAAGGTCGCCTCTTTCTCACCACGCAGGACGGAAAACTGTTGTGCCTGGGCGAGTGAGGTCGGCCTACTTACTATGATGTCCGCTTCGACGTTCGGTTCGACAATATGCAGCTTATGCCCCGGCCTCGTGCCGAGCTTGTGGAGAGCTGGCAAATCGCGATGGGATGTGCAGTAGTTGCCTGCGAGCTCCTTGGGATTACGGCTCCATCGCTTCAACACAACTGATCCACCGAAAGTGCGCATAATCGCGTTCATTTCGTCTCGCTATCCGAAATCACCGGCTCACCGATAGGCCGCAGCGCTAGTGTGGCTTGGTTCAGGTAGCTGCAGGTGCACCAACTTGCGGCGTCGCGCATCGTCAGAACGCCTCCAGCAGGAATGGCGGCAATCGCGCATAACGCCCCTTGTCCCGATGGAGGCTACGATAGACCAGTCCGGATTTCACGGTGTGGTTCCGTTCTCCGGTTGCCATGCGATAATGCGTGGAAACGTGCCCGACAATTTGTACGCGTGAGTAGAGGTGCGCGATCACTGACGTTGGGAGGCAACCATGTCTCGTGGTGTGGGTAATGGTGTCGGCGGCTTGTTGTTGTTGGGAGTTTGTCTTGGGGCAACCTTGTCTGCGGAATTGAGGGCCAGCCAAGGGGCTGGGGTGGTGATCAACAAGGGACCGGGTGAGGCGTTTGTGGTGGCTCATCCGGCGGAGCCTCTGGGGGTCGAGCAGACGGCGGCGGAAGAACTGTCTCGGTATGTGGCCAAAGCGACGGGGCTTAGGTCGCGGGTCGCTCCGGAGAACGAGTTGGAGGTGCCGGACGGCGCCGACGCATATGTGGGAGCGACGGCCTATTCTCAGCGCGCGGGCGTGTCGCGCGAAGCTGTCGGACAGGAAGCTTACGTAATCCGCACGCACGGCGGCAAACTGGTGATCGTTGGCGACGATGAACCGGGCGATCCCTATCGCCGTAACGTGCGTACCGGCACGTTGTTCGGGGTGTATGACTTTCTGGAGGAGGATCTGGGCGTCACGTGGATCTGGCCGGGAGCCTCTGGTGAATTCGTGCCCAGGCGTCAGGGTCTGCAACTAGCCGCATTGGATCGGCATGAGACGCCGGACTTCATTATCCGCAACATGTCGTTCGGAGCGTACATGCGGTACGAACCGCAGCCGATACGTGAGGGGGTCCGTGTCTGATGCAAGCGTATGAAGCTCTCCTGGGTTCCCAAGGCCTGGTTCGGTCATAGCTGGAGCACCCATGTCTTCAAGAAGGAACTACACAAAGAGCACCCCGAGTGGCTGGCGCTGTGGGGCGGAGAGCGTCGTGGCCCTCATCTGTGCACGTCGAACCACGAGCTGCGCGATTGCCTTGTCGAAGCGGTGTTGGAGAACGCGGAGAAGAAAGGCTACCAGATTGTCTCCATCTCGCCATCTGATGGAGTTGGCTTTTGCGAGTGCCCAACGTGCCGGGCGCTGGATCGGTCTGGCACGGACTACGCAGCGTCTCCGGTGAACCTCTCTAACCGCCACTGGGATTACGCCAATGCGATTGCACGGAAAGTCAAGAAGCGTAGGCCCGACCTGGGGCTTGGGATGTTTGCGTACACGACCTACCGCAACCCGCCTACGAACCTCGACACCCTGGAGAACAACATCCACGTTTCCTTTACCTTCAGCACGGCGTATTTCGTCAAACCCGAACTGAAACAGCAAATCTTCCAGCAAGTCGACCGCTGGAAGGGCAAGGGTGTGAAGCTAGTTGGGCGGGAATACTGGGGAATGCACTACTGGCTCGATCTGCCGTTCCTGTTTACCCAGCAAATCGCCGACGCCATGCCCCAATTGCATCAGGCTGGCATGATCGCGATGTACGGCGAGTCGGGCAAGAACTTCGCCACCCAAGGGCCCAACTACTGGCTGGCCAGTCACCTGATGTGGGATGCGGAAGCAGACGCTACGGCGACCATGGACCGCTTCTACGCCGCATTCGGTCCCGCGGAACGGCACGTGCGCGACTATTACGCGATGCTGGAGAATTGCGTGAAAGACCATGCCGACAAGATCCCCAGCTTCGGCTATCGTCCGTTGATCAACGTCTGGCGCGAGGTGTTTCCCGAAGCAGAGCTGCAGCAAGCCGGCACCCATCTGAAGCAGGCACGACGAGCCGCTGCCGGCAACGAAGAGCTGGAGCAGCGTCTGCGTGTGATCGAGGTGGGCTATGAGTACACGGTGATGATGGTCGAACTGCTGGAAACATACCGGCGTCTGGGACGCGCCGGGGTGCCGCTGTGGTTCTTCGGCCCTGAAGGCGATCTGGCCCAAGCACGCCATTACGATTTACCCGGCGGGCAGATGCCGACAAGTGCGCAGCAATACTGGCAGGAACACCCCAGCGTGCCGCTACCAGCCGACGAAAAACTGCGGCTACTGAAACAAGCCAAGGACCTTGGCCAACAGCGCGAACGAATCCTGGACCAGCATGCGGACTTGCCCGCCATATCGCGCGGACTGTATCAGTCCAACATCGAACGCGGTCGCCGCCCCTGGCACCAGACCGTGCTTAAGGAGCTCGAGCGGCTCGAAGCAAAGACGGCCTGCCCGCCTTGAGTTTGGAGCCGGTGATTGAGGGACGATGCCGACCGTCTCCTCAACCGAGAGTACGAGTTTTTCGCGGGCGGCGGGTTCCAAATGGCCGGCACGATTCTACAAGAGTAGCCATCACGCTCCGCGTGATGTAGCATCACCGAGGAACGACAGTATTTGAAGGTTGCCTCCTTTGAATACTGAGAGCATTCTTCCAGCATCGTGCCAGCTCACGCGAAGCGTGAGCGCTACTTTGCCCAGCAGTGACCTCGTGCGGGAGCAAACATCATGCGTGACGGCAATACCGCTTCGATAGGGCTGGCTGTGGTATGTGCGGTGTTTGTGGGATCAGACCGTTCGGTAGGGTGACTTACCGAGTCGCTCCAGCAGATCGGCGGGGCCCCTGCTTCGCGAAATGCCTCTTAAGCTCAACTCTGTTCAGCGCCGGGCTGAGACAAGAATTCTCGGACCAGAGTTCGGCCCTGATCTGGACGAACCGGCCCGACGGTATCATCACGCCGCGTCCCAGGGGATTCCATGCGGACCAGGACGCGTCTGGGGTGGCGGATGAACCGCTGCGTAGAGCAAGCCTTACACCAGTTTCGACGATTCCCTCCGCACAGCCGACCGTGCCGAAACCGTTGCCGCAGAACCACATTCGCCACTGCCCTTCCACCACGTCGATCTCCGGGTACTCGACCTTCTCGCTGTCCCACGCGGGCTTGGGCGAGGGCTCCAAGGCGAATTGAATCGGCGAGCGTTCCCAGTGAATTCCGTCGAGACTCTCGGCGTAGCGTCTCCAGGTCAAGCCGGTGTCGAATGATTCGGCCAGCCCAAAGGCCCAATTGCTGCCTCCTGCTCCCTTGAGACCCCAGCCGGTGTAGTACATTCGCCAATGTTGGTCGGTGACCTTAACCACCCGCGGCGGGTTGAGCAGGTTGCCTTCCCAATTGTCTTTCCGCGGTCTGAGCACAGGACTGACAGGGTTCTCCCTCCAAGCCAGCGGACTGTCGACGGCCGCTTCCGCAAACCCGATCCCGGCACCCGCGCGGCCGGAGTAGAACATCTTGTAGGACCGGCCGTCTGGATTGCGGACCACCGACACTCCATTGGTCCAGCCGTCCCACGGGCCGGATTGACTGGGGCCATAGACTGGGTTCGCCGAGTGCTTCTT
>CAZURK010000366.1:8212-13977 GCA_964623055.1 uncultured Pirellulaceae bacterium | reverse complement strand
AGGCAGCAAAAACCTGCCCACGCTTCATGCTGCGCACACAATAGACAGCTACTCCGGGGGTCTCAGATCGTTTTCAGGAAACAGAGCGAGCGAGCGCTGACGCCGTCCTCGATTACCTGCCACGACTGCATTGAAAAGAGCGACTGGCACAGCCGCACAATGTCGTCCTTGGTGAAGTCGAAATTGTGGACCAGGTGTTCCCACGGCTGCATGCACCCGAAAGGAACGGACAGAATCATCCCGGCCCTGCATATGCGTCGGCATTCCCTGAAGGTTGCCCTTAGCGTCCTGCTATTGGGCAGGTGCTCGAATACGGAGAACGACGCGACCAGGTCGAACGTTTCGTCTTCGTAGGGTAGATCGGGCAACGTGGCTTTCTGCGTCGCGATGCCGTTGCGATTCAAGTAATCGACGGCTGCCGGCGCAAACTCGGTGGCGTGTCGCTGTTTGCTTCTCGCGACCTTGCCAATGAAGTTTCCGTAGCCGGCGGAGATCTCCAAGATGCTGTCGTACTGCTCTGTCATCTCCAGCGCCGCGTTCACGACGTTCGGTATTCGATTGGTCAGCTTCTGGAGTTCCTCGGCGGACGGGCCGCCGTAGCAGTTCTCCCACGCGCTAAGATCGTTGAAGTTGATCCTGCCCCAAAGCGCCAACCGGAGCGCCTTCCAGGCAAAAGGAATGCGTCTTCCCGCTGCTCGGTACAGGCGAACTCTGTCAATCATGTGATTCGCACTCCAAGGAGCCCCAAGGGCATCCATCGTGCCCGGACAGCGGCCTACGCAACTTGGCGGCCTCTTTCGAGCATCCACTCCGTGCGGTGCACCTCGCCCGCAAATGGAGTTTCCGTCAATACGTCGAAGGTGTCGTCTTTGATCGTGATTGGGCCATTCGCATAGTAGTCGTGCCGAAATGCCTCCAAGCCGTTCCGCTTGAAATACTCGTCCACCGAAATGGAAAGGAATTCCTCTAGCCGTTCGCGAAACGAGTCGCGATCGTGGACATGGACGTTTGCGAGCGATGGATCATTCGATTTGGGGCTCATGTCGAATTGCGCGAACAGCACCTTGTGTCCGCAGTACAACGCATCCAGAGCGCTGGTTGACCAAAATGCAACGAGTACATTGGAATCGCAAAACCGATGATGCGTCCTCTCGTGGGCTGGCACGATCCGGACGCGGTCGGTGCCAATTCTCTCCCCGTATAGTTGACGGGCTCTGGCGTAAACGCGTGGGTCGGCCTTCTCCGACGGATGCGGGTATACAGTCACACTCACATCGGGATGGTCGTTCACGAAGTCGCGAATTGCCAGATGGAGTTCTTTTTCTGCCTCAAGTTGTCTTCTGCGCTCTTCGTCAAACAGATCGCCCCGCTCCTCGCGTCGCCACAAGCCGCCACTAAGGACCCCAATCGACTTGGCTTCCGAAGGGGCCGTTCTGTAGCAGGCTTGTGGAAAACTCACATATCCGGGAGGCTTCCAGAGCCGAATCGTTGGCACAAACCAGTCTGACCGAAAATGCGCGTATTCGGTGAGCTGAAGCGGCGAGGTCAGGATGAACTCATCACTAACGCAGGTCGAGTAGTGATAGACGAGCGGATTGGGTGACGGAACTCGCACCACGCTGATGCTGGACTTTGCCGAAATGAGGTACGCTACAAGGTTTCCTGGACGACGGTAGGAACCGTAGAAGAACAGCCTGTTGGGAGCGATCGTCCTTACGTAGTTGACCGCCCGAATCGCCTGAGCGACTTCGAGGATTCGCTCCAGGGCGCTAACGGTGCGAAACAGCAGCGGAGCGGGCAGCGCGACGATGCACCACACGCCGATTACGGCCGTCCCCATCATTCGAGCGGCCATCGAAAGGCTGTTTGGCGCATCGAGTTGATTGACAAAGGCAACCTCGCCCACATCTTCGTATTCGCTGACGTAGCGAAGTGGATCCGGTTCATGGGTTGTCCATAGGATGACGGTGTCAATGCCTTCGAGCTTTTCGTTCGGCTTCCCGCGCCCCAGTACCTGACGCAAAGACCGCCAAATCAATCGCGCGACTTGACGGATGGTAAGTTTTGTGGCCGTCGGGTGGTCGGGAGGCGCAAAGAGCGACGCCGCGACGACGCTCTCGGGCGTTCGGCGTCGCAGCAGGCGATCGACGCTGCCGCGGAGAAGAACGGCGATCAGACGTATGACTGCGGGCATGTTTTGGAAGAACCCCGGATGCTCGTTCTTACAGGTCAGAGCAGGTTGATGATATCGTCGATGCTGTGCGGCTCCGTGGCCAGCATCGAGGAGACTATTTCGGCTAACGGACCCACTTGAGCACGCTTATCCCAGCCTCGGCTTTCCGCGCAGTAGACCATCTGGTGAAGCAGAATACTGACGAACATGACGTTGAGCAGTCGTAGCATCAGGGGCTTTGGGGGTAGCGTGCCACCATGCTCGATATAAGAGCTGATGAAGTGATCCCAATATCGGCCACATCCCGCTCCTTCCAAGAGCATCGCCTTCAAGGGATAAATGAAGGCGCAAAACTCTGTGACCGGCTCGAAGTATCCTGCGAGCGCCATGTCTATCAGGTTGATCGTATCACCGTCGATCAACATGTTGCCGCAAAAGCCGTCGTACAAGACCAAGCGAGGCGTCGGCGAGTAGTCCGAACGTTCGATTCCCGCACACAGGTCTACGATGGTGGTGTCAACGAAATGGCGAATTTGGTCGGCCAGACTGACACTCGCCAACTGGCCCATAAGCGTTCCCAAGCCTAGCGTGTAGTCGACGAGCGAGTCCTTTAGAATCGGATGTCCGCTCGCAGCACGGCCGTGCTGATCGACGCGACCATACTCCAGACCCTCGATCGAGTGGACACGTGCATAGATCGCCGCTACCTGTTCAAGCAATCGAAGGCGTTCCGTGGGAGAACTGGCGCGAATCTTCCGGTCGATGGCGATTCCCTCGACGTACTCCATGAGAAAGAATCGGAACTCTCCGACGCGTCTGCCATTCGGATCGTATCCCGGCACCGTGTGGATTTGTCCGTCGAGTGGTAACTCCGGCGCATTCAGACCTAGGCCCCTGATCTTTCGAAGCATGTAGATCTCTTTTCCCAGGCTCCTTTCGTCCGGGGTCGTTGCGGAGAGGTCATTCTGCTGCTCCCCGCGCAAAACCAGCCGGCGCGGAGTTCCATTCGAACCAGCCAATTCGATGCAAAAGGCAGGTGTACACGACGAGAACTTGAAAAGCTGAACATCACGTACGCCCGGAATCCCAAGGTCCGACAGGCGCGCAATGACATCTTCTCTGGCGGGCATCACCCTGAAATAGGACGACTTAAGATGCGTTACCATTCTTGCGTGCCTCGAACAGGAAGTGTGCCGCGGTGAACATGCCGCGCCAGTCGTGCCTTAAAGAATACTGCTTCTCCCGCGACTCGTGCTCCAATCCTGCGTCCGCTTTCTCGATCAGTGGCGGCACCAGGTGAATGCCGTGATAGTACGGTCCGCTGATCGTTTCAAAACTGAATCTTGCCAGCTTCTCGGGGAATGCCAGAGGGTTCTCTTGCCGCGTGAAGACGGCGTCGCGGGCCGAGCCGTCGTTGTGTTGAACGGGCTCGTCCGGCAGCGTCATCAATGAACTGATCGCCACATCCAATTCGGCCGCCCGCTCATCTTGTCCGCCGTCGATCAACGGGAAGAAGTGACGCTTGAAGAACCTTCTCGTATAGCGATTGAACGTAAACAAGTCGAAGAGCTCGTTCTGATGCGAGCAGATCAGTGTGCCACCCGGTTTCAATACGCGGCACAACTCGCGATAGGCCAGGTCATCCTGCTCGATGTAGTACAGCACACCAAGGCAAATGGCCGCGTCGAAATAGTTATCCGGGAAAATGCTCAGATCAGTCACCGATGCCTGCAGCGCTGTCTTGTCGTCGTACCCCTTCTCCTTCAAGCACAGGTTTGTCTCAGCGACCATGTTCTTGGCGTAGTCAACTGCAATGGCATCCCATCCTGCGTCGAGGACCGCCGCCGTAGTCGCACCTGCTCCGCATCCTGCGTCGAGCAGTGTGCCCGGCGTGTATTTGCTGAGGATGTCCAAGGTAATTCTGAGTCGGACCGCATTCATGCTGTACGGGGAAGCATAGGCTTCCTGGTTGCGGCCTTTAGCGGCAGCTTCCCAATGAGGGCTAACAGCAACATCCATGTTCTGTGCTCCTAGGAGAGGCAGAGTGAGAGTATTCTCAGGACGGAATCGTTGAGTCATCCGAATCAGGAATCCGGCGTCAGACTCCTTTCAACTTCCAACAGCGTTGACTCATCCAGACAACCGCATAACTTGAGCCCTTCGTCAGAAAGGTACTGGTGAAACTCCGTGTCGTGCCCGCGTTCGACCAGCATAACGTAGAAGTGCTCCAGGCGGTTCTTCACCAACATGGCTCGCAGCCCGAATCGCTCAAGCCTGCCGTTGATTGAAGGCGTCGCGTAGAAGCCCCAGTTCTTTCGAGCGACGTCGTATTCGGCACCCGAATCGGTCTTCAGTGTTATCTGCTCATTTGCCGCCAACTCGACGTGGGCACAGTCCTTCATGACGACCTTCGGACCGAACCCCACCTCGAACTCACGCGGCGGTTCGTTCTTGTTGATTCTCATCCTGGCTCCAGTCCCAGTCTTCAACGAGAAAATCTTCAATCAGCCACTCACCGTTCCGCCGTTTCCAGACGTTGCGATTCCGGAATGTCTCGGCGATTTCGTAGAAGTGAGACACGTCAATTCTCAGGAACTCGCAGAACTTTCGAATGTCCTCGTGAGGCGTTTGTGTACCCAACTCGCGAACCAGCGACATCGCATGCTCGCGAGACATGCGGCCGTTGCGGATTTCCAGCGACAGGTTGTCGAATAGTCGAGTAAATCCGAACTTGTACCATTTGAGATAATGGTGGATCGAAATGAAATCATCGTCGATATCGGCGTAGTTATAGTAGCCGGTCTTCGGACCTTGCTGACGAACTTGAAAGCCGTTGGCGACGGCAGCCTTGAGGCTCGTTTCCGGATCCCAAGGAAAATAGTAGCCAAGGAATACCGCGAGGACCCCGGAACGTTGAAGCTCCGCCTGATTCGGCCCGTAGTACCCCGCGAGTTCCTTCTCGGTCAAGTCAGCGGACACCCAATCGGCTGCTGTTGTACCATGTGTCACCCCGTATTTCCGGAGCCACCGGTCGTCAAGCTGAAAGCCGGTGCGTTCTTCTTCCTTGCCGCCGTATTCAAATGCGGAGTTCTCGCCCCATGCGACCAGCGGGATCTTGAATCGCACTGCGATTGTCAATGGGATATTGAACAACGCCATATGCATTGGAATCGCGGCCGAACCATATCTTGCGAACGACTGGTACAAGAACTTCCGCTCAACGGTCGGACTGATCTGATAGTCGATGTGATCCACACCAAGCCGGACCAGATTGTCCAGGTTCTGCTGCCCCAATTCCGTACGGCTGGGCGTCTTCCAAGTAACGGCCAGCGGGGTTAACTCGTACTCCAGGCATTTTACGACTTGCCACGTGCTGTCCTTTCCGCCGCTGACAGGAATCACGCAGTCGTAGCCTTGGCTGCGCGATTTGGCGTGCTCGACGACTGATCGAAACGTCTCTTCGCGCGATCGCCAATTGATATTCGGCTTGCTCGCATGCGCTTCACACGCATTGCAGACGCCGTCGGCGCGGAACTCGACGTTTGGTCGCGAATCCGGAATAATACAGCGGGTGCAGTATCTCATGCGGCTT
>CAZURK010000366.1:0-8112 GCA_964623055.1 uncultured Pirellulaceae bacterium | reverse complement strand
GCAGTCTGCGCGGCTTGTTGTTCCAGGAACAGTTTGCTGCTCAGGAAGTAAAACAGGAATTTGCTTTCACTGTTGGGCAGGTCGGGCTTCGAGATAATCTGTTCCATTTTGTCCCGACGGACGTGGTCGAAAATCGGGCTCCGATCCAACAGGGAGGCGCGGACCTCGGGATCTTGGACGTCCAGGAACGAGAATATTGGAGCGTTGAAGCCGACCTTCCTGGGATTATCCAGTACGCAGTCCGGTACGATGCCGCGCATCGAATCGCGCAAGACCACTTTCCCAAAACCGTCGCGAATCAAGTAGCGGGTCGGAATGCTGTAGCAGAACTCGCACAGATCGCGATCGAGGAACGGCGAACGATTCTCGATCGAAAAGTACATCGCGTTCAGATCGTCCTCGTGCAACATCGGTGGAACCGACTCTTGGAAGAGTTCATTCAACATACGATTGCGCAGCAGTCGATCCGTGTACGAGACTTCGGTGAACGGCTCCGACCAGTCCGCCTCCAAGAACGTCGCGAACTGGTCGCAGTTCATGAAAATGTGGTCACGGAAGTCAGGATTCTTCACGAACGCATCAGGATCCTGCAGGAACGGATTACGCACGATCGGCCGCACTCGTCGCATCCAGCCCGCCTTGGCGGCTTCGTACGCCGACCGCTCGCCGTGGATCTCGGCAAGATGAAACGGGAAGTGATCGTAATAGCCCGTGTACAACTCGTCCGCTGCAGTACCACTGACCGAAATTCGGTAGCCTTCGCCCGAAACGGCCTGCATCAGAAGCCAATGCGCGAAATAGCTGATTGTGCATACCGGCGAATCATGGTACGCCACCAGGTCGCGCATCTTGGGAAGGAACCCGCTGGTGTCGACAGGGATGTTCGTATGCCGAACGTCAAGCTCGCGAACCGATTGCTCGACAACGTCCTGCTCCTCGTAACGCGAGTCTGTATTGACAATGGTGAACCCATGGACGTCGTAGTCGAAGACGTTCTTGGCGATGCTAATTACGGAATTCGAGTCGACGCCGCCGCTCATGCAGAAGGCGATCGGCACATCCGCTCGCAAACGCAGTTCCACCGAACGAATCAGTTTCTCGCGAGCACCGGCGACGGCGTCTTCGTAGGCCATGTTTTCATCGACATTCCACCCGGGATTCCAGTACCTGTAGCAACTTTCCTCGCCGGCTGCATCAATCCGCAGCACATTGCCGGCAGGCAATTCCCGCAGACCCTCGAAGAAGGTCGCATCTTCGTGTTTATAGAGTGCTCTGTAGCCGTTGATCAGATAGCGATAGAGTTGGTCGCGGTCGACATCAAGTTGCTTGCCCAGCAACGCAAAAATGAACTTCGGCTCGGACCCGAAAGACAATCCGGTCGAATTCCGGTGTAGGTAGAGTGGTTTTTCACCAAACCGATCTCGGCAGAGCGTGACCGATCCGTCCGACTGATCCAGCACCGCAAACGACCACATGCCTTCGCAACGGTCTAATACCGACCAGCCGAAACGATCAATTGCCGCTAACAGCGTCTCCGTATCCGATTGCGTTCGGAAGGCGTAGCCGGCATCGGCGAGTTCGCGTTGGATTTCACGGTAGTTGTATAGTTCGCCGTTGAAGACAATCTGTTTCGAGCCTATCGCAAACGGTTGGTTTGCCCGCGGATCCAGATCAATGATGCTGAGCCGGCTGTGCAGCAGATAACAATGTTGAGCAGTGCGGCCGGTCCAGTGGGTCCAATCGCGATGATCGGGGCCACGTCGATGCATCAGTGAAAGCGCTCCGGAGATCCGGTCGAGTGAGAGCGACTGCGATCCGTAGTATCCGGCGATTCCGCACATAAGAGCTCTTTCAAGTCAGATGGAACAGTGTCGACCGATCGTGTCACGCCACGTCGGCCAATTGGATCGGCTCGCCCATTCGGACGCTTCGCTTCAGACACCGACCGAGTAGTTGGGCTTCCTGCCCCGGTGGCAAGCCTTTGCCTGGCCTCAGCCACGTCAGGTCACCTAATGACAAGACGTGACCGTCTTGCAGGTTCGTGGAAGCTACGATGGATCGGCGGATCTGGAGTTCCATGTCAACCTCGGCTGGAATGACCGTCTTTTTGCCGTTGCCGAGCATGAGGCCAACTCTATTGATCTTCTCAACTAATTGCGTCAACTCACATGGGTCGGCTGCCAGGTGATGATCGCGAAAGTCTGAGTAGTTGGTGTCGAGCGTAAAGTGCTTTTCGACAATTCTGGCGCCGAGGGCAACGGCCGCCAGGCACGCATCGATGCCAAGCGTATGGTCGGAGTAGCCGATCTCGCACGATAGCCGCTCTCGCAGGACTCGGATCGCGGACAGATTGGCGTCTCTCGGCTCGACCGGGTAGTTGCTGACGCAATGAAGCACGGCGAGTTGCCCATCAATGCCTCTTGCTTGCCAGCACTTTTCTACGAAGCTGGCCACATTCGCGACGTGGGCGAGGCCGCTGACGCCTGTCGAAATGACGAGCGGTTTGCCGGTGGCGCACACGGCTTCGATCAGTGGAAAGAAGTTGTTATCCCCCGATGCAATCTTGTAGCAATCGACAAGCTCCGCAAGGAACGCGGCACTGTGGACGTCCAGCGGCGTCGAAATGAACAGTAGATCCAACGACTTCGCCAACGCGTGCAGTTCGCGATAGTCGTCATGCGAAAGCTCAAACGACTTCATGCGCTGGAATCTCAACTCGTCGTGGGGCGCGACGAATAGCTCTGTTCTATAGGTTTGGAACTTGACGGCCCCAGCACCACATTCTGCTGCGCGGTGCACCAGTTGTCGGGCTACGTCGATATCGCCTTCGTGATTGTTGCCAATCTCGGCGATCACCAGGACGTCTTGCGACGTGTCAAACGATCGGATCTTCATGGGATGCCTGTTGCCCTAACGAGGATTGCCGGCAAGCTGCTCGCTCGCGTCTCCGCTGGTCGGAGTCGCTTGGCCAAAGTGTGCATGCAATACGTACTCACTGGCCGTCAATCGAAATCCACACGATTCGTACAGACGTATCGACGGAATGTTCGCCACCTGTGTGCCGACTCGAAGCAGATCGTAGTCTGCCGAATCCGCGATGAAACGGTCGACGAGCGAACGGGCCGCGCTTTTGCCGCGGTGATTTGGATGCGTTGCGATCAGGTCGATCACTCGGCAGCGCTGTCGTTGTACTTCCGTGGCAAGTGATGCCAGGAATGCAACGGGCTCATCGTCCAACTCGGCCACGTAAAGGCACTCGCCGCGTTTTCCTTGCAGGTAGCTTTCCATCCACTCACGCTTGAGTCGGTTGGCCGTCACGATCGGTATACGATCATCCAGATGGAAACGCGAGTAGCGAAATCCGGTCTCCGCGATCTCTCGGATTGCGTTGTCATCGGTCGATCGTACGGTACGAACAGCAACGCTCCCGCCAGCCTCGCGTAACGCCGGTTTGCGCTCGAAGGTGACGCTCACGTCGACGACACAGAAGCCGAACTCGCAAAGCTGCCTCACGGCGGCGATATCGACCGTGGGGATTTTTGCGAAATAGAATCCGGCGGCAGGCTCCGAGCCGAGGAACGGCAAGATGGTCTTGTCGTTCTCGCTGCCCTCGGTCCCGGCCGACCTGACGACCTTGAACGTCGGCCGGCCAAGGACGCTGCCGAGCCAATTGTCAGGCTGCACGTGCATGTTCGATACGTGTTCCTTCAGACCTGCCATCGTCCTCAGTGTTCATTCGTTGGTAGAATGCCTTGTACCAGTTGATGTAGTCGATGAATCCACGATCGATCGGGAATTGCGGTTTGTAGCCCAGTAACTCTCTGGCCTTGTCCACGCTCAGCGTTCCGCGGAATGGCATCAGACGGTCGCGTGGGACATATTCAACGCCGATACCGGGGAATTCTCGTTGGACAATCTCAGCGAGATCGGCGATCGAACGTGAACTGCCGTAGGTCAGGTTGAACGTTTGGTTGATGGCTGCGGGACGGGCGATGACGCGCATAACACCTTGTGCGAAATCGTCGATGTACGTGAAATCGAGTTTCTCGAGCCCGTCGCCATCGACGCGAAGCGGTTTTCCATCCAGGGCATTTTCGATGAATATTTGCCCCACACGACGACTCACACATCGTGGTCCATAGAGCGCCGAGGGACGGATGATTGTGTAGGGAAGCTCGAATACCTGCTGGTACGCGGTGACGAGCTTCTCGCCCGATAGCTTCAACGCGCCGTAGATTCCCATCGGATCCAGCGGGTGCTCCTCGTCCACTTGGGGCGTCAGGAAGTTCCCGTACACCATGCTGGACGAGAGATAGACAAAATGCTTGGCCTGGCTGCGAGACCAGTCCAACGCATTCTCCAGAGTCCGAAGACTGTGGTCGAACGTGCTGAACGGGTCTTTGTTCGACCGGTTCGCATGCGCCACCGCCGCGAGATGCACGACGACATCCGGAGCGGTTTCATTCAGTTGCCTGCAGAGGGCATGGTACTCGCGAGCATCCTGGACAAAGAGCGGAATATCCGCCTCACGCAGTAGCTCGATGCGTTGATCGATGAAACGCGTGTAAAGTCGAGCGTTTGCGTTCGGGTTATTCGAGCACTGGAGTGCCAGCAGGCTGTTGACGTGAAGCCCATCAATGATGGCAACCTCCGCGCCTTGGCTCTTCAGCATGAGTGCCAGATTGTGGCCGATGAAGCCGGCTCCGCCGACCAGGGCGACTCGTTTTCCCTGCAGATCAATGCTCATGACGTGACCTCGTTGGCTAGACGTGAAAAGGTCTCAGCGATGTGACTGACATCCTCAGCACTGAGGTGAGGACCCACGGGCAAGGCAATCGAGTTGTCGCTGATTGCCGTCGCATTGGGATACGAACTTTCGTCGTAACCGTACTTCTCCCGGTAGTAAGTCATCCGGGGTACGGGTTGTGGGTAGTAGATGCTTGTTCCGACGCCCTCTTGCCGCAGCGATTGAATGAGTTGGTCGCGCCGGCCAGCCAGCGGGCCGGTCAGTACGACGGTCAGGCAATAGTGGCTGTTTAACGCCTCTTCCGACTGCGAATCCAAGCATGTGAGATGCGGCACATTCACAAGCCCTTGCTTGAGCGTGTGGAAGTTTCGCCGCCGGCGCTTGTTGATCTCGTCGATGCGTTTCAATTGCACTCGTCCGAGAGCCGCGTTGATATCGCTCATACGATAATTGAGTCCCAACGTTGGGACATCGTACATCCCAGGCGTACTTCGTTCAGAGAAGGTCCGGTCGACACCAAATCCACGGGCCTTGAGGACCTTCTGGGCAAACTGGGCGTTGCGGCTGACGAACATCCCTCCGTCGCCCGTCGTCAGATGTTTCACGGGATAGAACGAAAAGCAGCCGGCATCACCAAACAGCCCAACGTGTCTTCCGCTGTAACGCGAGCCCACCGCCAGGGCGCAATCCTCGATTACGCGTAAGCCGTGTCGCGACGCGATACCCATGACTGCCGACATGTCACAGGGGATCCCAACGAAGTGGACCAGCCCGATGGCGCGGGTGCGCGGAGTGATCGCATCCTCCAGCCGGTTCAAATCCATGTTTCCAGTCTGCGATTCGCAATCGGCAAAAACCGGGCGTGCGCCAACCGCTTCGACGGCGTGCGCCGTGGCAACATGCGTCTGGGCCGGCACGATCACCTCGTCCCCCGCCCCGATTTCAAGCTGCATGTAGCTCAGGTGCAAGGCCGCCATGCAAGAACTGACCGCAACGCAGTACGCATCGTCGCCAAGGAATTCGGCGAATTCCGCTTCGAAAGCCTTGTTCTGCGGTCCGTGTGTCAGGATCGTGCCGTGCAGCACCTCCATCACGGCGTCACGTTCGCAGTCGGTAATCCAGGGCCGGGCAAATGGGATTGATGTGGCCACGCTCATGTGTAGTGAATCTCCTGTTCGTCGCGGTTTCTAAGTGACGCATCGCTGGCAAAACAGATGCTTGCCACGTCCAGGTCGGCTTGCGTCTCGTCGCTGATGTCACGGTCGTTGACAACTGCCTCGACAAAACCACCAATCAGCACACGTTTCGATGGAGGCAAGGGATCGTGTTCCAGGGCACTAGCGGGCGGGGCCGGGTCTCGCTGCACCTGCAAACGAGCGCCTTGATCGTCGTACAAGAAGGTCGCTTCCGTCCCAAAAGCCCGCACGACATGCTGGTGCCCGTGGACGCAGCCGTAATTCGAGGTGATACGTCCGACCATTCCCGAAGGGAATTGCATGGTCGCGGAGACAAAGTCGTTATGACGGAAGCGTGTCGACGCCGTGCAAATACGATTGCCTACCGTCCTGATTGACGTTGGCCGCTGTCCCGTCGTCCAACGCATCAAGTCGATCAGGTGGATTCCACCACCCGCCATGACCGAGTATTCGTCGATTTCGCCGCGCCAGCCGTTGGTAATCTTGGGCAGCCGGCCGTACAGATACTCGCCATCGAACGAATAGACCTGACCGAACGCTCCGGCGGTAATCCTGTCCTTAAGCCATTGATAAAGCGGCGCGCCTCGCAATACGAGATTCGACAGCAGTTTCACTCGCCCTTCATGCTGCGCCCAAGCACGCTTGATTTGCTCCAATTGTGCACTGTTTTGGCAAAGAGGCTTTTCCACAAAAACGTGCTTTCCGTTTGCCAGTGCGGCCATCACTTGCGGAAAGTGATCGCTGTCAAACGACGCGATGGAGACAATGTCGATGTTTTCGTCGGCCAGCACTTCTTCTGCGTGTTGCGTAACACGAAGGCCGGGATACTCTTTCTGGGCTGCCGCGAGCTTGTCGCTCGAATGATCGCACACAACGCGGACGCGGCAGTCCGGATGCGCGTCAAAACCTATGACGTGCTGCTGACCAATTCCCAGCCCGATGACGGCTACGTTAAGCGGCATAAGGTGTCGTCAAAGCCTCCGTTCCAATCGAACGGAACATGCGCACAACTTCATCAAGGTGGTAATCCCAGTGGGGCCGCGTCATCTTCCCGATCACGGCGGCCACGGACTCCATGTCCTCTGGTCGATCGACCGCCATGTGAAGGTCGCGATGGTCGCCAGCGGACTCGAAATTCACGATCTCGAAGTCGGCCGAGTTCTTGTAGAACACTTTGGTTACGTGCTCGAAATCCTCTTCAGCGTCCATCCGGTCATGGGCAGTCATGAAACTACGGGTCTTGACAACTTCGACCGACTGGCCGGGAGGGAACGTACGTGGCATCAGGTTCGTGACCAGATCGCAATCATGAATTCGGAACAATTCAACGGCATGTCGAACAAGATCCTGGTCCAGCAATGGGCTGTCGCCGCTGATGCGCACAAAGGCGTCGAACGCGAAGGCTTGGACGGCACCGAGAAAACGTGCGGCGACGTTGTCCAGCGGGCCTCGAAAGCAGGAGAATCGATGATCGGTGCAGAACGAGGCGATCCGAGTGTCTTGCTCGCTGTTGGATGTGGCAACGACGATCGTTTGATCTGGGCATCCCCTCCGGAGTCGCTCCAGGGTGTACTGGAGCATGGGCTTCCCGGCAATAGGCCGCAGCACTTTTCCAGGTAATCGCCGTGACCCCATCCGGGCTTGCACAATGATGCCTGTTTTCGTCATTCGCGGTTGTTCCTTCGGACGACCCGCAACGCGATTCCTGATCGTTCATCAGTCCAGCCGTTCCAACTGGCAGTCATCCAGCAGCACCGAAGCACCCTGTCGCATGAATTTCACGGCGACCAGCAGTCTCGTTTGGTTTTCGCGGCGGATCACGGTTCCTTCAAAGCCGGTGAAATGTCCGGAAAGGACTCGAACCGGAGTTCCCTCTTGCAGGCGGGATTCGGGCGTCAGGGGGCAGCCGGTTTCGATCAGGCGGCTGATCTGCCGCAGGTCGCTCGCCAATCCAACTCCGTCCACGACCTCGATGTCGCGACAAACACATCCCGTCGTCAACGCCTCATAGCGGTGGAACTCGCTCCCGCAAATGAACACATAGTTCGGAAACAGCGGAATGTGCGAGACCCTAACGCGGCCGGCCGGCGAACGATGGCGACGGCTGACTAGCGGACCGTAGAATCCGATGTCCCGGGCTCGCAACCGCCGCATCAACTCTTTCTCGCG
>CAZURK010000365.1:0-14077 GCA_964623055.1 uncultured Pirellulaceae bacterium | reverse complement strand
GATGGACGTGCTGTTCGGCGATCTGGTCGCCCGAGAGCCAGACGAAGTAGTACCAATTGTTTACCTGGTATTCCATCTCGGTGGGCTTGCGCCCCAGGCGTTCGGCGAGCGCTTCGCGGTTCCGCACCCAAACACCGCTTCCGTTTCGGTACGCCCGCAGATGCGTGAGCTTGCCGATCGCGCCGTCGTGGACCCGTTTCATGGTTTCAATCTGTTTGGGATCGTGGCGGAGTTGCAGGCCGACTACGACTTTCCGGTTCGTCTCGTCGGCCAGCTTGTTCGCCGCCATCACAGTGCGGTAACCTCCGGCGTCGACACACACCGGCTTCTCCATGAACACGTGTTTCCCGGCCTCGATCGCCGCCTTGTACTGCATGGCTCGAAAGCCGGGCGGGGTGGTCAGCAGCACCACATCCACATCCGACGCGATCGCCCGCTTGTACGCGTCAAGCCCCACGAACACGCGGTCATCGGGTACGTCCACTCGGTCGCCATACTTCGGCTTCAGTCGTTCCAAAGTGCCTCGCGCCTGGTCTTCAAAGGCGTCTGCAACGACGGTCAGCTTGGTCCCCTCCGGTACGTTCAGGCAGTTGGCGGCGGCGCCGTTACCACGCCCTCCGCACCCGATCAAAGCGACCTTCAGCATGTCGCTGCCCGCAGCATGCGCACTGCGGCCGACCGCCAAACTCCCAACGGCAGCTCCGGACAAAGCAGCCGCAGAAGTCGTCAGGAACTCGCGACGTGAAGATTTGACGCCCGCAGCACGTTTCACTGAGTCCGACATGATGGCACCTTTCCTGGAAGGGTTACTTGGCAGAACGCCGATCCACCACGGACCGTGGCCCGTTGATTCAGCGCCGGTCATTGTACTCGCCGAGAACGCAAACCAAAAGCAATTCTCGTCGCCTTCGTTTTCAGTCCGTCCGCTTGGGAAACGGGAAGTCAGCTTGATGCTTCGATTTGCCGCCTCGCCACAGGTCGTACTTCCGATCCGCGTAGCGATCGAAGAACGCATGAAGCCGCTCGCACAGCTCCCGTTGTGTCTCTGCGTGCGCCGGCCGGTCGGCCAGGTTGTCTCGTTCGCCCGCGTCGTTTGTCAGGTCGTAGAGCTCTCGTGGCAGTTCTTTCCCCTGGCGCTCGATGTACTTCCAGTCCGGGGTGCGGATTGCCCGGACGTTCAGGAAATCATAGAAGACGGTGTTGTCCCACGGCCCAAGCTCGTCGCCCCGTAAGAGCGCCGCATAGTCGCGGCCGGGCGACTTGGGCTCCGGGGCGATTCGCTCCTTCAAACCCAGGTACGACAACAGTGTGAGCATCAAATCGTAATTCGACGTTAGGATATCGGAATTGCGCCCTGCAGGAATGGCTTGCGGGTGGCGCCAGATGAAGGGCACATGCATAGTCCAATCGAATCCGGTTTTCGGCGCGGTGTGCCAGCCCATGCCCCAGAAACCACCGTGGCCGCAGGCAAAGCCCTGGTCGGCCGTGAAGATCACCAGCGTATCGCGGTCGAGTTCGTTTTTCCGGATCGCGTCGAGTATTTCGCCCACGCCATCGTCGATTCCACTGACCTCCGCGGCATAGGCCCGGTATGCGTCGACGTTCCCGACCTGCTGGCGGTCCATTTGCAGCCAGGGATGTACCGGCTCACGAGGAAAGGCATTCATCGGCTGTTGGGCGTAGTAGGCCACGTGGCGATTCTGTGCGGGCCTGCCGCCGTGGCCGTACGGACCGTTATACGCCAAAAACAGGAAAAACGGTTGATTCTTGTTCTGCTCGATGAACTCAATTCCACGTCGTGTCCAATACTCGGTCGCATAGCCCGTCACTGTGGTGACCTGGCCATCTTCAATCACTGGCGTGCGGTAAAGGCTGCTCGTGCCGCCGTGCGGTTTGGTCACCCAGAATCCAAATCCCTCCTGGGGCCGCATGTTATCGCCCAGGTGCCACTTTCCGCTGAGACCGCAAGCGTAGCCGGCCTCGGCGAGGATTTCCGGCAGTGACCGGAATTCCTCGATCGTGCTGTGCGCGTTCGGCCCCATCTGCCATCCTCCAGCGCGGAGGAAGTCATGCACGCCGTGCTGCGAAGGGATCAGGCCGGTCAACGACGTTGCCCGTGTCGGAGAACACACGGCGTTGGAGCTGTAACAACGAGTGAAGCGGATCCCCTCCCGTGCCAAACGGTCGATATTGGGCGTGCGGACGTCTGTATTCCCGTAGCAGCCCAGCGACCACGCACCGTGGTTGTCGGTCACGATCAGAACCACGTTGGGGTGGCGCGGTGCCGCTGGATCTGCCGAAGCATTAAACGCACTGACGGCGAGCATCCAGCTTGCGGCCACCAGACAGCCAACGCGAACAGGCGGACTGGTTGGACGGGTACATCGTGTCATCATTGCTCTCTCCAGTGAATCCAGATTCTCCCCGAATGATTTTGCCCGACAATCATTCTGCAAAAAACAAGCAAAACCATGTTGGGGCAGAATCATGAAATCATGATGCGACAGCCGAGTATAGCAGTGACGCGAAGACCATTGCCACCAGCCTGATGGTGTTCCGGCGAAGTGTTCTCGCAACCTTCCCGTCGGTGAGTCGTGTGTCGATTCAAATCGCTTGGCTCTTTGGTGGCCGAAGCGTCTTTTGAGGCAGGTTCGCAGAGCATACAATAGTCGGCGTCAAGTCGACGGGGTGCGCCTGCCGACACAAGCCGCACCCGACGGCACGCTGGAGCGCACGCGACAAGATCGAGCGTCGCGGCAAAATGATCTGGCGGGGAGAATAACTAGAAAAGGAAGGGACCAATTGTGCAAGAAGACAAGAAGACAGTGAAAACCAAGAAAGGACTCAAGGAATACACGTGCCTGGGTTGTCCATTGACTCGCAATCATACCGCGTGGTGCTTTCGGCTCTGCTCTCCCGACGATGAGGGAAACGGGCGCTGCGGCAGAGTTGCCCCGCACAGTCTGAGAGGCAGGACCCAGTCAAGCATTGAACGGCACGAAAAGAAGTTGCTCGACGCCCATTGTGAGGAATTGGAGCGTGTGTACCTCGCATCCCCCAGCAACGAGTACTTCGATCCTGGCGTGAGGATTTCGGAAGGCGAGGCGGAAATCCTGATCCCGATTCAGGAGAAGTTCGCTGACGCAGCGGGGACCGTCCATGCTTCCGTGTGCTTCACCGCCATGGCCGATTCCGCTGCCCTTGCCGTCAATTCGATCGTCGCGAAGGCCCCGATTGTAGTCGTGAGATTCGATACCCAGCTTACCTGCCCGATTGCCTCCGGCGCAATTGTCGCCAGAAGCCGTTTTGTGGGCATGTCGGGGAATCACTATCTGGCCGAGTCCGTATTGACAGACTCGGAAGGCCAAGAGATTGGCAATGGGAGTGGTGAATTCGTGGAAAGCGATCCTCCATTGTCGTCTGACACGGAGAACGCGTAATCGTCTCTGCTGGGCGATGCGGTTTTGAGAAACGGCAATGTCACGCCATTGGATCTTTGTTGAACAACGGAAATGACGAAAGGTGCCGCATCATGACTCGAATCCCCCGCTGCCTGTCTGCAGTACTGTTGGCCAGCATCCTGGCTGCGCCGCTGGTTGCCCAAGAAGTCTCTCCCGAACCGATTCCGAATCGTCCGAAGGTCCCAGGTCGGTTGCGGCTTCAACTTCGCGAACGACAGGAGACAGCCCCGGACAGCAAGCAGTTCAAGGTCGTCGAGCGGACGGTCGAGTGGAAGGTTTCCAAGACCGCCGTCATCATCATCGACATGTGGGACGGCCACTACTGCCGTTCCGCGGCCCAGCGTGTCGGCGTAATGGCGCCGCATCTGAACCGCGTCGTGACCGCCGCACGCAATCACGGCGTGATGATCATTCACGCCCCAAGCGGCACCGTGAACATGTATGCCGACACGCAATACCGCAAACGCATGCAGCAGGCACCCTCCGCCAAGGGCCCCGAGGGCTGGGCTTTCAACAAATGGTGCGACCTGGATCCGTCCCACGAGCCGCCGATGCCGGTCGACACGTCGAAATGCGCCAGCGACGATCCGATCGTCTATACAGCCGTCAGGCAGTTCAGCAAGCAACATCCCGGGATCGACATCATCGGCTATGACGGCATTAGCGACAATGGCCAGGAGATCTACAACTTCTGCGAAGCCCACGGCATCACGAACATCATTATTATGGGCGTGCACACAAACATGTGCGTACTGGGCCGCCCGTTCGGCATTCGTGCGATGGTGCGGCTGGGCCGAAACGTGGTGCTGGTGCGCGATTTGACCGACGCCATGTACGACCCGCGCCAACCGCCTTACGTAAGCCACACTCGCGGCACAGAATTGGTGATCGAGCACATCGAGAAATACTGGTGCCCGTCCATTCTGTCGGAGGACCTGCTACAAGTCGTGCCTGGTTCGGCGGGGCCTTGAGATTTGGGTCGAACAACATTGCTCTTGTCCAGCTCGAAGTCTATCGAGACATGCTCAATCCTCCAATCCATGGGAGCAGTAGAAGATGTTCAAGATCACCCCATCAGTCTTGCGTATCATTTACGTCGCGATCGCGAGTTGGCCTTCCATGCTGTGTCTAGCCGAGCCCAGGGAGGACCAAGGACAAGGATTCCGCTATGTCGTTCAATACGCGACGTATTTGGGCGGCGAGGCCTGGGACCAGGCTCGGGAAGTAATTCCCTATCCCGACGGGACGGTTTTGATCGGTGCGATGTCAGCGTCGGCGAATATGCCGACGACTGCGGGCGTGGTGCAGCCGAAATATGCAGGCGACGATCCTTCGCTCGGGCACGGCGGCGTTATTGGCGGCGACGGGTATCTGGCCCGTCTCAGCGCCGACGGTTCGGAGATTCTTGCCGCTACCTACTTCGGCGGCTCGAAGCAGGAACGAGGTGTGTACGGCATGTTGCTGGATTCGGAGGGGAACATCGTCATCGGCAGCGCAACGCGTTCGCCCGACATGCCGACAACCGACGGCGCATACCAGACCCGATACGGTGGCCCGGACGCGGACATGTACGCGGCGAAGCTCTCGGCCGATCTGAAGAGGCTCTTATGGTGTACCTACTTTGGCGCGTCCGAAAACGACTGGCCGCGCGGCGGGATTGCCCTGGACGGCCATGATAACGTCATCATCGTTGGCGGAACGAATTCGAAAGACTTCGTCACCACGGAAAACGCCTACCAGCGTGAACTGAAAGGCGAACGCGATGGGGCCATCGTCAAACTGTCGTCGAACGGCTCACGCCTTATCTTCAGCACACTGCTCGGCGGCAGCGGCTGGGACGGGCTCATGGGAGCCCAGGTCGATCGGGCTGGAAACGTGTACGTGGCCGGGCACACGCGCTCGCCCGACTTCCCTATGGAACGCGCACCCCAGTACCGGCTTTCAGGCAAATCCGATTGTTTTCTTGCCAAGCTATCAGACGACGGCTCCGCGCTGGTTTACTCGACCTATCTGGGCGGCGTGGAGAATGAGTTCGCTGAGCATCGACCGTGGCTCGGAAGCGACGGTTCGTTTCTATTGACCGGAGTCACCGGTTCAGCAGGCTTTCCCACAACCGCAGGTGCCTATCAGACTAAGCTCCAAGGGAAGAACGACGGCTTTCTGACCAAGATATCACCCGACGGTAGACAATTCGCGTTCTCGGCCTTGCTGGGTGGCTCGGGCGGCGAGTTCTTCCTGATGCCCACTCCGGATCCTGAGGGCAATATCTTCATCGTAGGGCACACCACATCGAAGGACTATCCACTCACGTCGGGCGCGTTGCAGAGCAAGTATGGTGGCGGTAAGAGACAATGGGACGGCGACGGCGCGCTGGCTATGCTCAGCCCGGAAGGTTCCCGGCTGCTGTATTCCACGTATTTCGGCGGCAGCGGAGACGATCTGATTCGTAGCATCGCTTTGGGGCCAAACGGTGAAATCTACTTGGTGGGTAGCACCACTTCTCCAGATTTTCCCGTCACCTCCAACGCCGTGCAGAAGTCATTAAGTGGAAATGCCGATGCGTTCGTCGTGAAACTGGTACCGGCGCGTTAGGATGTTCCTATGAGCGCATTAGCTGTCGAACACGTCTATCGCTATCTGCATGCGTCGGAAGTCGCACGTGACACGTCGGGGCCCCGCCTGACGCTTGCCACCTCGAGCGGCACGGACGATCATCCGTACTTCTTTGAAGGGCGCCTCGCGCGACCGAAGCAAACGGCCGATCTACTGCGCGCATTGATGGCAATTGTCCATGCGCGTTACCACATCCCACCGGCCATGTTAGAGCGGATTCTGGCGATGTCAGATCCCGTCGTCACCAGCAGCGATGATCGTTTGCGGTTCGAGGGCTTTTCGGGATGCTGCGGCGTGTATGCCCGCATCGACTTGCTGCCCAATGCCGTCGATGGCGAGCGGTTCGGTCGTGGAACCACCAACGTCGACTTCAATGCCCCGATGGTGTCGGCATTAGCGCAGATTCGCGATACCGATACTGCCTCCTTGTCGGTCGGAGCGGATGAAGTGCGGCTGAGCAAGGGCGAGCACGAGGTCGTCGAGAAGCGAGTTCGTCTGCCGCACCGTTGGTTGAAAGGATTCCTTGAGGTCCAGGCATATCAGAGCCGGATGCAACGAGTGCTCGAAGTCGCGGGCATCGAAGCGCGGCGGTTTCTGCGATCGCTTCCTCGGATGAAGACGCACCGTCAAGCCACTTGGGTCGTACCAATCGGGCGTGGGTTGCGTCTGACACAACGCGAATCTCGCGATGGTGTTCGCGTCGCTGGTCTCGAACGGCTTCGCGTTCTGGAAAGTCTCGCGCATACGGCAAGCCAGATGCGGATCCACCGCGATGAAGGCACAGGGGCCAGCGCCTGGGAACTGGTTTTCGACGACTCGCGATTCCACGTCGTGCTCAGCCCCGAGGTATGGCGCGGCTTCTCCGGCGAGGGGCAAGCGCTGCGGTCGTTGGCTTCCGCGGACCGCGAGGAGGTTTTGGCTTCGATTCGCGCCCAACTTCGTTGGCAAGCGGTCGTGGACGCAGACGAATTGCTGGCAAGTTGCGAGTCGGACGTGGAAGCAGTTCTGGACGCCTTGGCAGTGCTGGGGACGCGTGGCCTGGTGGGCTACGATCTAGGCGAAGACTGCTATTTTCACCGTGAACTGCCTTTCGATCTATCGCAAGTCGAAAGGCTGCAACCGCGATTGCTGAACGCCAGGAAACTGGTCCAGGATGGCAAGGTCCGTATCGCCAGCCGGTCCGGAAGCCGGATGGAAGTTATGGTCGCGAGTGGCGGTGTGGAACACCGCGTTCGCTTTCTTAAGGGAGAGGCCCGTTGCACGTGTCCCTGGTTTGCCAAGCACCAAGGCCAACGCGGCCCATGTAAACATGTTCTCGCAGCGGAGATCGTACTCGACAGCCAGGCATCCGATGTCGTGTAGATCGCCTACCTACTGAAGTCCAGTCCAGGGTTGCACATGATTTTGCCCACAGATGATTTTGCCTTACTCTTCGGACAAGATGATTGTTGGGCAGAATCATGGTTTGAATCATTGAGGTACCACCGAAATGGATCAGAGCGAGCTTCAAGGAATCATTGAACGTGGCGACGCCGACGCCTGCCTGGGATTCTTCGAGGGGAAAACCGACAAGGCGCGTTCCTCGGTCGCGAAGTTCTGCTGCGAGCGATATCGAAGTCTCCATCGCGAATCGGAACGCAAGGAAGAGACGGATAAATAGCTCAGCGAGCAACTCGCGGCGGCCCGCGTGGCCGCAATGGCGGCCTGCTCGTTTTCGGACATCAAGAGGCTTGGTTGGCATGCCCGGCCGACAGACGATCAAATCGTTCGCGTCCTTGCGGATCGGCGCCCCAAGTGGATTGGCCAGTGGGTGGAGTGGCTGCTCGAGGACGAATGGTACTGGTACCGTTGGCCCCTTGTGCGCCGGTTGGTCCGCGAGGGGATCTGTCCCAAGCCCATCCATCCGCACTACGCGTTGGCGATGATCAGCGGCATTAATTCCCGCACTCCAGGTGGTAAAGTTATCAACAGGCTACGTGAGGATCCAGAGTTGCTGGACGACGAAGTCTGGAAGCTGTTCGAATTCGAGGGGGCCGGTGACAACTGCCTGGTGAATTATGATAGCTGGAAACCCGGTCGCCCTTGGATCACGGCGTTGTGTACGCTCGCCAAGTCCGGCGAACTGCCGCGCGATCGGCTGCTCGATTGTAGCCTGGACGCTCTCGGGCGCGACTTCAACCCGTATCGGGCCAGGTGGTTCTCGTTGTTTCACGACGCCATGAAGCCGACCGACGACGAGCGGCTTGCGCGGGCCAATCGTTACCTGGACCTGCTAATGTCCACCGGCCCCGCCACCGTGACTTGGGCGCCAAAGATTGTCGAGAAACTTGACAAACAGCAGCCCTACCCGGCCGATCAGTTGACCGAGGGAATCAGTCCAGTGTTGAAAAGCCGGCAGAAGGGGGTCGTCAAGAAGACGTTGAAGCTGCTCGACCGAACTGCCAAACGCGAGCCGGCCAGTGCGCGGGCCATCTCGCTTGTCGCGGCCGAAGGGCTGGCGCATGAAGCCGTCGACGTGCAGGAAGCAGCGATGCAAACGATCGCGAAGCACGGTGCCCCTAGCGACGATGAACTTTGCGGGGCCATCGCCGCGTTGGCCGACATGGTCGCCCCGTCACTGCGCTCGAAACTGGCCAAGTGGACGACCCCAGAAAAAGGTGACGACGAGGCATCGACGACCGATGAAACAAGCGAAGCCCGCGAGGATCTAATGAATATCGAGGAACGCGCAGCCCAACTGGATCCTCGGCTGCGGCAAATTGCCGGTGTCGATCAACTGATTGATGCGTTGAAATCGAACTCGGGCAAGATCTCGGCGGCCCCGTTCGACGGCACGGAATTCCCGCGTCTGGATCCGGCAATTCGCCTTGAGCCGATTCAAGACCTCGACGAACTGTTCGATGTCTGCGCCCGCGTCCTGGAAGAGCCGGCATTGGTGGATGAAGCCGAACTCGCGTTTGACGGGTTCTCGCGGCTGTGTGATCAGCGGCCGGACGACTTCGACGTACGTATCGGACCGGTTGTGAAGCGGGCCATGCAGAAACTGGAACGGTTCGATATCCCCTACGCAGGTCTTGGGCCCGCGAACGATATCGGCGGCATCCTGATCGCCTGGGGTCGCGGCAAAATGTGGCGATGGGCAGTTTCAGAAACAAGATCGGACCAGATGGAGTTCGATTTGGATGGCGAAGAATACTACGGATACACGGAACAACTTGACCGAGTCTTGGGGTACCTTTCGCGGCGGTCGCTGGCGCTGACCGAGCGCGTTCTATCCGGCGTTGCCTTGCCGTTGCTCAGCGCGCCAACTCATCGAAGCGGCTGGATCGATCCGGTCGAGTTTGTCCGACGAACAAATGTGTGGGTCGATGCAGACATCCAGCCCGATCGACACGACATCTGCTTGGCCCTCTTGCGACTTGCTCCGGAACGGCGGACCGAAGCACTGACCAATCAGATTGAAAGCTCCGAAGAATGGGTCCAAGCGGCATGCTACGGTCTGGGCGCGACCGGAATTTCCATTGGTCCAACGGCGGGACTGTGGGCCTGCGCCGCGCGTGCTCGATCGCCATGGTCCGACGACGAAGCCGTTCACGGGGCGTTTCCACGCTTGGGCCCTGACGGAGGCCGAACTGCCTCCTATTCCTTCAAGTGCACCATCCATCGTGGCTCGTACGGTCCTTGGACGTCGATCGGGATCGAGAGTAAACCGAAAGTGCCGAAGCGACACAATCGCGACGTGCTGCCAATTCAGCTACACATCCGTCACTCCCCTGACGATGTGCTCTTCGACGGTCCGCTGGGTGGCGAATCTATCGGTACGGTGCGCTGGGCCGCGACCGTATGGCCGTGTGCGATGGAGGCGTTTTTTGCAGCCGGCATGACCGAGTTGTCTCGGGTTCTGAAAGAAGGTGGGGCCCATTGGCAGCACCGATCCTACATGGAACCGTTGCTGGATCCGGATGTCCCGATGCTGCCCATGGCGGTAATGTTGCTGGCCATCGGGCTGGCAGCGAAAGACCCTGGCGAGTATGGACTGGCCACTGACGTCATGATCGCGTCTATCGAAGACGGTCGACTGGACGGCGACCGTCTAGGCGACGTCATGGCCGACTTGCTGCCCACCGGACACATCATCGCGTCCCGATGGGCGAAGACTTTGACCGACGTTGCCCGGATCTCACCGCCTCATGCCATTGTTGTCCGACACGCAATCGAACTCTCGCTCCGCGGCGATCCGGCAGATAGCCCACGCGATGTCCACGGCCTTTTGATCCTGCTGCGAGAACTCTGCGTCGAGGCCGGAGAAGCGGTGACCGACGTCCAATGCCGAGACTTCCTCGGCCAATTCGCCGGCTCCACAAAGGCGGCCAAGGCAGCGAAGGCGCTGCTCAAGCTCGAACGCGACGACCGAACGGCCAACGCACATTATCAAGCGGCAGCCTACAGCAGTCTTGAAAAACGTCTGGAACGCGTCGCCGCGTGGGAACGGCGCGCAACTTGATTGTGCCAGAGCGCACTACCTGGGCGGCGAGTGACCGCTCACACCTCCGGCAGTTGCCACGGGTCGCGGCGCTCGCGATCCAGGTATTCGGCGTTGGCTTCGTCGTCGTCCACGAAACGCCACTTTTGCGGATCCCACTTGAGACTGCGTTCGGACCAGTACGCTGTGTTTCCCAAGTGTACGATGGTCACGGTGCGTGCACCCGCTTCGACCGGAGCCACACACTTCTCACGCGTCTTGATACAGTCCAACCAGTTGCGATGGTGGCCGGGCGATTTGAACAAGTGGATCTCGTCATCGCGAAGGGGTTCTTTGACGATGTCTTCCGGTTCGCTGGTCAGCACGCCGCGGCCGATGTGCAACTTGCCCTCGGTTCCGGTGAACACGCAACCCTGCGGTCCGCCGTGGGTCATTTCGACGCCGTTGGCATAGATGTATTTGACACCTCGACCCAACTTCGGATCCTCCGGCGGGATGATCTCCACCGGCCCGGCGTCGTCCATATCCAATGCCCACTGGGCGATGTCGTAGTGATGGGCTCCCATGTCTGTGTGACCGCCACCGGAGTATTCGCGGAACCTGCGCCAAGAGGGGAAGTGGTTGTGGACGCCGCGAGGGCTCAGGATCGAATGGTAGGGCCGCGTCGGCGCCTGGCCAAGCCACATGTCCCAGTTCAAGCCGGGTTCCATCTCCTCCTCGGGCAGATCGCACCAGCGGCTAGGGCCTCCGACGCCCACGGTGATGCTCTTCACATCGCCAATCCGTCCACTGCGGATCAATTCACATGCCAAGCGGAACTTCCCGAATACGCTCGACCGCTGTTGGCTACCGGTTTGAAACACACGCCCGTGTTTGTTCACGGCATCGATGCAGCGCTTTGCTTCCTGGATCGTCAGCGTCAGCGGCTTCTCGCAGTACACGTCCTTGCCGGCCTTGCACGCCTCGATGATAGGGATGGCATGCCAGTGGTCGGGCGTGGCAATGCAAACGGCATCCACATCGTCGCGCGCCAGTACTTCACGGAAATCGTCTGTCTCGAAGCAGCCTTTGCCTGCTTCGACGCCGTATTTCGTGTCCACACGTTTCTTGGCATGTTCGCGGCGAGTCTTGTCGACTTCGCAAACGCCGACCATCTGGGCATCGGCGGTTCTTGTCAACGTCGAGATGTGGTAATCGTTGGCCATCTTACCGCACCCGATCATGGCCACGGTAACCCGTTCGCTGGGTGCAGGTCGCTCTTCGCTTCCGAGCGCGCTGGCGCGAATGATCGTGGGTGCTGCAACTGCCGCAGCGGCGGCCTTCACAAACTGACGGCGTGTGACGGTGCTTTTCATCGCGTCTTTCCTCTTGATGGGCAGCATGTTGGCGGGGTTGCTTCGGCGGGGTCCGCGGCAAGACCGTGAAGACGCATTTCAGCCATCCCGCATTACTTTCATCAAGCAGCAGTATAGACGAGTACTAGAGAGCTAACAAGATTTCGCAGCCGAACACGCCGACAGGCGTGTTGAGTCTGTTAGAATGCTAGCCTGCGAGTCGGGGCTATATCGCCGTGGGTGGCCTAACCAAGTGTCAGTGTGATTAGGATGATGGGAAGGACTGATATGTCGCTGTATCGCACTTTTCGGTTGACGGCGTTCGTAGCCGTCTTGTCTATTGGGAGCCCTGGCGTCGAGGCTTCTGGCGGAACCATTGATACGGTTGCCGGAACTGGACAGAAGGACAACAACGGTGGCGCCGGCGTGGCGACACAGGTCAATATCGGCGCCCCTTTTGGCACTGAAATCGGACCGGACGGCGCACTGTACGTTACCGAGGTGGGCAATCACCGTGTGTTTCGAGTGGATCTGAAGAGCGGCCAACTGACGACGGTCGCCGGCTGCGGACGACAGGGGTATTCGGGGGACGGCGGGCCGGCGACGGAAGCAGAACTGAACGAGCCTTATGAGGTGCGGTTCGACAAAGACGGCAATATGTACTTTGTCGAAATGAGGAATCACATTATTCGAAAGGTCGATGCCAAAACACGAATCATCTCGACCATCGCCGGGACTGGCAAGCCGGGTTACGGTGGCGACGGCGGACCGGCAACCAAAGCGCTGTTCAAAAATCCACACAGTATTGCGTTGGACGATCGTGGCGGGTTGTACGTGGCCGATATCGCCAACCATCGGATTCGACGGATCGACCTGGAGACGGGAATCGTCGAGTCGATCGCGGGCGATGGGCAAAGGCAACTGCCACGCGAGGGACAAACGGCACGCGGCAACCCAGTGCTGGGACCTCGGGCGTTGTTCATCCAGGGAACTACGATGTGGGTCGCGTTGCGCGAGGGGCACAGCGTGTGGACGCTGGATCTGGCGAACGGTGAATGGAGCCACATCGCAGGGACTGGCCAGAAGGGTTTTTCCGGAGATGGCGGTAGGGCGAAGGCCGCAACATTCAATGGGCCAAAGGAATCGCTGTCGGCCCCAATGGTTACGTATTCGTGGTCGATACGGAGAACCAAGCCATTCGCAAAATCGACACGCGATCCGGCCTCATTTCTACCGTTGCCGGCAGCGGACCGGACGGGCGGGGCGGAGCGGGAGACGGCGGGCTTGCCACGAAAGCGCAACTGGATCGCCCGCACGGAATTTGCGTAGGATCCGACGGGACCATCTATATCGGCGACACCCTAAATCACCGCGTGCGGCGCGTCCGGCCGTAGCTGTGTCGACGGAGCGGACTGTCCGTCCGGATTTCACGTCGCCTCGTGGTTAGCACTCGGAGGCTCGTCTGGTTCCGCGAGCACCTCCTGAAGGAGCTTCGCCAGACCAAGCTCGACGCTCAAGTCGAAGATAGCTTGGTGTTCAGCCTGGCTGGACGTCCTCACGATTTGACGAAGGTCCTGGCGGCTCTTGTGACTGCCTTTGCTAATCCAGACTAGCTTGGATGCAGCGGAATCGCTGCGCGAAGTGATCGGTAGTCGTATCCCCTCGAAGACCTCGATCAACACCGATCGCCCAAGCTCTCCGGGGATCAACTCTCGCGCATAAATGTCGAGCTTAAGCGATTCTCGCATGTCAAGCAGTTGAAACATCTCCTTTTTGGCGACGGCCGTACGGACTGATCCTTCATCAAACATGAAGTCCGACTGTGACAGCGATTGGAGAAACTGCTCAAGTCTGTGAGTGATGGCATCGTTGTCGATGACGATATCGATGTCCTGCGTCATCCGCGGCTCACCGTAGGCAATCGCAGTGATTCCGCCAGTGAGATGAAATCGAATCGCAAGTGACTCGAAGATCTGGACGGCTTTGATGAGCGTGTTCTGAAACGCATCAATCGGAAACACGTTCAAGCATCCTTTGGATCATAGCTCTCAAGTTGAGATCAGAGCCATACTGACGCATGGCAACCTCCCATTTCAGACGCTCAAAGCTACGTGGACCGTCCGTTTCCAGAATCTGCCTGGCGATCAGATCTCGCGACCATTTCAACATGGCAACGGATCGAGCCA
>CAZURK010000364.1:0-14102 GCA_964623055.1 uncultured Pirellulaceae bacterium | reverse complement strand
CCAGGCCCGCAGTTCGACGGCGCCTTTGCCTTCGACCACGCCGGGGCTGGTGCTCAGATCACTCTCGGTACCGTGTGCGGCGATGACGACGACGTGTCTGTCGTCAGCGACACTGATTCGACTTCCGGCGGGAATTTCTTCCGCTTCGCACGTCCAGCGGCCGTCCCAGTAATGCAACACACCCTTGTACAGTGCGTTAACCATGAAGACCTCGCGGTCGCCGACACTGACGGCATGCACCGCCGGGCGAGTCGGATTGTAGGCGTCACGCTTCTTCGTTTCGACGATGATTTCGACCGGCGACCATTGTGAACCGTCAAATCGCGCCCATTTGATTTCCCGATATTCGTATCCGATTCGCTTGCACCAGATACAGGCGACGTGTTCGTCCAATGGCACGAGGCACGGCTCCTCGAACGTATAGCCGAATCCGACTCCGTCCTCCTGCGAGTGAAGTCCGCCGGGCAGAATTCCGTTCTTGCCCGGTCGCCACGACTTCCAGCTGCGGCCGGCATCGTCCGAGTAACGCACGCCGACTGCAATCGTTCCCAGTCGGCTACAGTATCCGTAGGCGGCATACAGACGGCCGGTGGCCGCGCGAACGATCGACTGATTCGAGTTGCAGTGCCGCAGGTCGCAATCGACCAGCGCGGGCTCCTTGCGGCGTTGCCAGCCATCGGTCCCCAGTGATAGTCGTTCGACGAACAACGTCGGTCCTGCACTGGCCGGGCCGTTGCATCCGAGATTGGTCAGTAGCATCACGTCGGCGCGGGTTCCAACCACGTCGCCGCGCCCGGCTTGATGCGTCATCTCTCGCAGTGGAATCAGCCCCGGTTCGGCGGCGCCGTCCCAGCCGCGCCACGTCCGTCCACCGTCGAGCGTCTGCAACACGTAAGCGTCCTTGGTTCCGCCGCAATTGAAGCCGACCAGCATGCGGCGATTGTCGTAGGCCGCGACCCAACCGACCGGCGAAACGAAACAGGGCTTGGTTGTCTCGATGCGGAACGGCTCTTGCAGCTTAATGGTCGATCGGTTGGGTTCGCCAGGCGGTGGGGCAAGGGACGCGGGCTTCGACGAAGTCGCTTGGAACATCGCTGGAAGACGATGCGGCCGGTCATCGCGCAACAGTGGTAGAGTGGTCGCGGCGTTTGGACTGCACAGCCGCAGGTTGTCCAACCGTGCCGAAGGCTGCTCGCCGGACCGCCGGGCTGCTTTCTTGGCGGATTCCGGATCGGAAAGAGCAAAACCGATTCGCAGCGTGGCCATGCACGTCGGATCCAACCCGCGCTGCTCCGCTGCTGCCCTCAGGTCTACTTCGATGGTCGTCCACTTGCCGGGCTGCACAAGTGCACAGCGCACAACCGGCGGCACGATATCTTCGTCTTCCATCGCGACATGAACGGCCTGTGGCAATCCCTTGACCAGAACGTCGAACCGCAGCCGATCGAAGCTTGACCAGTCTTCCGGAATCACTTTGCGCAACACGCCAGCGATGTTGAATATGCCAATCGATCGCTCGTAAAGTCCATAGAACCGATCGACTTCATCCAAGTTCGGCCCCGGCCGGGGCCCCGTCCACGTCGAAAGCTTGGTCGGACGCATCACCATGGCCCACTGCCCCTGACTCGCCTCGCCGCGACGGAGAGTCCAGTTGCGAAATCCCGCCCAAGGCGTCATGCCCACGGTCACTTGCTCGACGGCGTCCGGCGACTTTTCTGTGGTTCGCTTGACCTCTTTTTTCTCTTTCGCCAGCAGTTCGATCATCCGAGTGATCTCATCCGCTTCGAATCCGAGCAACAGACGCTCGTCCGCAGGCTCCGCGGACCAAGCCACACCGCAACAGATGAAAACTGCGTGGATGTAACAGAAAACGGCAGCCGATTTTCTTGGGCTACGGACCATCTCACTTGACTCCTGATCGCTCTGTATTGCAGATGATAAAAACTCGCGCTCGGTGCGAACATTTCTGTAGCATGGGACCCCGGCCCGTGTTCGCCGCCACGGGCCGGGAGCCCATGCTACGTTCTGGTTACGGTTGCAGGCCGCGCCAAGACTTACTGACTCACTGGCACACCGCATTCCGCTTCTGCCGCATATAGTGGGTCGACGCGGACGACACGGTGGTTCAGCACGTCGGCGACGTACAAGCGGCCCGCGTTGTTGATCGAGCAACTCATGGGCCAGCCGAACGGGATTGGTGGACCGCTGGCCTTTCCAATCGCATCGCAGTTGCCGTAATGGCCGATGTCGGTGATCCAATTGCCCTGGTTGTCGTACACGTGGATGCAGAATTGAAGAACATCGGGCACATAGAGTCGGCCAAACTGGTCGATGTCGAAACGGGCTTCTTTACAGACACAGCCCCTGTCTTGCCGCGGCGACATGCGAGGATACGCGGTTACCGCGCCCTCGAACAAGTAGTCTTCAAACACGATGCCCCGCTCAGGGTCGATGCGTCCTCGCTCTTTTCCTTGTTTGGTTTCTGGCAACTTCAGTATGCCACCGCCACTTGGTTTCACCTTGACGATACTACTGGACCATTGGTGAGCATTGGGGGTTCCTGCCGGAAAGCCGTCAGTCCCCACGTAGAAGAATCCGGCGCGGTCGATGCGAATGCCGCCGCTCCCTTCGCTAAGCGGGCCTAGAATGCCGCCTTGGATGCGATCGTGTTTCTCGGCCGTACCGTCCGGTTTGAAAACGGTAACAAAATACTTGTTCCAGTCGTACATGCACCGCACGTACATCCGTCCGTCCGGTCCGATGTCGATACCCTTATTGCTCCAACCTGTGCCGTAGCGTCCGTATACGGGAAGACGCCTCCCTTCGCTGTCTTTGGCCAGCGTCAATTCTGTTGTCGGCTCGCCGGTAGCGGAAAACGGCACGGGATTGAATTCACGGTCGCAGCGATAGATGGGTTCCCTCCAACCAGCTCGACCGTAGAGGTACAGTCGCCCGTCATCGTCGAAGGCCATGTCCATCGCCTTGATCGGGATCGGACCGCCTTCCCCCGTCAGCCCGTCATAACGCGATAGGTTGCTCCAGCCGTCGTTCAGATATACATCATCGCTATTCGGCTCGACCCACACCTTGACCACCCCGCCAAATGGCTCGCCAGTCTGCAGGCCGCCAGCTTCGACAAGCTTGTCTCCGTGATCTTCGATTCGTACCAGCTTACTTCCATCCGGCCCGACGTTGCTGAGCCATACGACGGCACACTCGCCGCTGGTATCCAGTGCCATCAGCGGAGCGTTGAGGCCGGTGAACGTGATTTCCGCCAACTTCTCACCGTCGATGGCTGACGACAGCTTGACCATTTTGAACTCGTTAATCGCCTTGTAGCCGTCGATGACCCGACGCGTTGAAACGTACACGGAACCGTTCGCGCTCAGCGTAACCAGATCAGGCCATTCAATGGCAGTCGAACCGAGCAGCTTCGCCTCTTTGTCGTAGACTGCGAGTCGCTGGTTCACACGGTCGCAAACATACAGTCGCCCCTGGGTATCCACCGCCATACCGTGCAATGCGGCGTTGCCGTTCTTGCGACCCCAGTTCTTGAAATGGTACCACCCGTTGAATTCGGTCTTCCAGAACACGTCGTCCGGCACGTCGATGTTGATCAGCGGTTCGCCTTTGCCCGTGGTCGGATCGACCGCGTAGACGATTCCGTCGTTGAACAGAATCTCGCCCTTGCTGCGAGTTGCCCTGGAATTCCAATGGCCGCTCAAGAAAAGCGTCCGATTGTCGGGCGCAACGGCCCAACACATGGGACCGCCCGACGGCCGATAAGTGGTCGGCCCACTCTTCCACTGAATCGGGCGGCCAGTATCGGCATCAATCTGACAGATCTTTCCTTCCGTGCTCAACAGCCACAGCCCTCCGTCGCGCACCTGGTTGCCCAGAAAAGCCACGATCCCGCCCGGTTGGACGTAAGGAACTATGGGATGATGGTTGGCGGGCGTTAGAAGACCGCCGCTGAGCGTCGCATCGCCGAATTCTTCGATCTCTTCCGGCTTGAGATTCGGCGGTATGGGCATGATCGTTTTCACATACGCGCCCTGCCGATCATACACCTTGATCGAAAACACTGGCGTACCCGAATAGACGCTGCCGGATGCAACGTACAAACGCCCGCCTTCGTCGGTCGCAAGACCGAAAAGCCGGTTGTAGTGCGGCGACGGATTGATCTCGGCGGGATTAGCAATCATCCGCCCCAGTTTCGGCGTGAGCCCGGCGCGAACCCTCGCCGTGAACGGCCCCCGACCGGCCGGCTTTCCTTTGTCATCTTTGCGATCCCAAACGAGCGTCTGTGACAGACCAGTCTTCAATGGCGGTGGTGGATTGACTTCCGCGCCGATGACTCCGGCGGCCAAGTGCCGCACGACACGACCGCCTTTGCCCACAATAGCCGCCTCGACGTCCGTCGTTTGCGACATGGTGAAACTGACCTCAAACGTACCATCGGCCTTTTTCACGGTCGGCTTGCGGACAAACGTGACTCCGTCCGCGAGGACAGACATAGGCGAGATCAGTACCAAGAACAAGATTGTCAGCCGCATGTGATGTCCTCCAGTGGTTTGAATTCGCTGTGGATTCGTAACGACAGACACCAGCACCGCTTTCAACATCCCCATTCTCCCGGCCCCGCCCACCAAAGCAATTGCCCATGCTAGCCCGAGGGGAGTGGTTGGGCAAATAACGCATGCCCTTGAATGTGAAGCATGGTGGAATTACACGTAGCGACAGGCAGGCGGCAGGGGAAGAGGGTACAATGGTTGCCCTGTCCATTTGCCACTGGCCACCCGCACATCGCAGTGGCGGCGAACGATGGCAATGGGGACGGGCCAAGAGAATCCGCAAAGGAACAACCACTACGGGAGGTCATACATGAGTCAATCCATACCGAAGCTGTTCGTGCTGGCCGACGACGTGGAGCATCTGGACGAACCATGGTGCCATGTTGAAAAGCTCTGTAATCCCGAGTCGACTGGTGCCGATCGTCTGATCCTCGTGCGGGCAACCATGCCGCGGGGCGAGGCTCACAATTTCCACCGTCATCCCGATCGCGAGGAGATCATCTACGTACTCGAGGGGACGGCTGAACAGTGGGTGGGCCGCGAGAAGAATCTCCTCGGCCCCGGAGATGTTGCATTAATTCCTGCCAATGTGCCACACGCGACGTTCAACGCGGGCGAAACGGCGCTACGCTTCTTGGCGATGCTCTGTGACGCTGAGACCGACGGCCCGTTTACCGTGGATGTCTTTGACGAAGAACCGTGGAAAACCCTACGTCCGCCGGCTGACTATCCCGACTACGAACCGGTGCGCGAAGAATCGCGTACCTGACACGTTAACAGCGGCTGACTGGTGCGATTACAGCGGCACCGTCGATGGCCGTCACGTTGGCGTGACGGTCGTGTGTCATCCGGATAACTTCCGGCCCTGTTGGATGCACGCCCGCGACTATGGATTCATCGCAGCCAATCCATTCGGTCGCCACGCGTTTCGTCAAGGCGAACCCAGCAAAGTCGTTGTCAAACCGCGCAAGCCGCTTCGACTCCGCTACGTCATCCTGCTGCACGCAAGTACGGACGAGACCCGCCCTGACCTGAAAGCGATTTATGCCGACTACGTTCGTGGTCTGAGCCACATCCTGTCTCGATGAGTGCCCGCCCGCTTCGCCGCTGTTGTTCGTGAAGCAAGCCGCTTAGACGCGGATGCCAACCTATTTCCTGTACTGAATCAACACCATTATACCCGGCCAATTCACCTCCATACCGTGGACCATTTTTCCGTTGTACTTGGGCGTCTTGCCCGTCTTCAGTACGTTCTCGCCGGCTTTCAGCGTGGAGAGATCATCGAGCGGCACACGGTGAACGTAGTACGCGTAGCGAGGGCCTTCACGGTCAAAGACTTTCCGGCCGTTGATGTAGATGCCTTCCATATAGCCGGGGCTCCAACTGCACCAAACCAACTGGGCAGCGGTGGCTCTGGCCAATTCACCGCGTATGCGAAATTTCTCCTCGCATTCTCCCTTGCGTGTCACCCATTTCTTCGGCACATCATACGGCTTGCACAATTCGACGGACAAACCGCCGCGATCGAAGGTCAAACCGCCAACCGCTTCGGTGAACAAGGTCAACCCGTGTTCATCAGTGATCCAGGCGGCCAGTTGAAAGGGTCGAGGCTGATCGGGGATCCAGGAGGTGTCCCACGTCATGCTCCAAGGCGCGGCGGTCGCGCTGCCGATGTGTCCTGCTAGTCGAGAGCGAACGTAATGGTAGTGCCACTGCGCGTACAGTCCGTCGCCTTCCAGATTCACGTCCTCGAACCGGCCGACAAAGTCCACTCGTTCGATTCGGCCGTTGGGACTGGACGCTACCGCCCGCAATTCAACCTCGGTGTCCAGTTTGGCCTTGTTGGATGGGGAGACAAGTCGTCCGGTTGGATGCGGCTTCCGCTCCGCATCATAGTAGACGCGGAAATGGACCCCGTAGATCAGATTCTGCGGCCATCGCCAGGAATGCTCCTCGTCGACTTTCAGGCGGAACTGGTTATTCGTGCCGGCATTCAGTTGCTCAAGGGGAACGTCCACCGACGGATACGTGTGATGTTGATAATCCCATTGTGGCGCGGGTATGCCTTTCGCTTCGGGGAACTTGATCCACTCGTGGTCATTGACGGACATGGCCAAACCACGCGTGCCGTCGTGGCAGAGCAACTTTTCAATGACCACCTCGACCCGTGTCGCATCGTCGAGATCGAACCTATGTTCCAGCTCGACGGAACCGCCACCGTAGTCCAACCGGCCGCCGACCCGCAACGATCCGCCAGCGTCGCCGCCTTCGTTGGTCCAGCGATACTCTCGAAACAGATCGCCGGGTCGCAGTGCCGCAACGACGGTCGAATGTAGTGCAGCGACAAGTATCGCCGTGAAGAACGTAAGCCGACAAGAACGATCTGGCAGTAGGTGGATTCGCAAGAACTCAGCGAACTCAATGCCGAAACGAATCATCTCTCGATCTCCTCCATGGGCCAGGGCCTTGCAATGCGCAGTGCCAGTGATAGGATGTAGGACAACCTACAAGTACGCATCGTACCGTGAGGGAATGCGGCCAGCAAGGAGTACGAAATGCCGATTTCGGCCATCGGGCGGACGTCACTTGTCGACGAAGTCGTCCGTCAGTTGCAGGAGTTGATCGAGTCGGATGGTATGAAGGCCGGCGATCGGCTGCCCACCGAGGCCGAACTCACAACACAGCTTCAGGTCAGCCGGAACGTTCTTCGAGAAGCCGTCCAGCGGCTGGAGACGATGGGCTTGGTTTCCGTCCGCCGCGGCCACGGCATGTTTGTGGCCGCACCGGACAAACTCGCTTCGTGCGCCCGGCTGATTCGCAGCGCATTGGCGATCTCGCCTCGCGACCTGATCCAATTCACCGAGTTCCGCATGGCCGTCGAGCCGCAGTTTGCCGAGGCTGCGGCGCGTTGCGCTACGCCTGACCAAGCGGACGAAGTTGGGGAACTGTGCGATCGAATCGATCGGAAAGAACTGAGTTACGAAGAAGCGATCGAGTTGGATTTCGCCTTTCATCGGAAGCTGATCGAGATCACCGGAAATCAACTCACATTGAACATCATGACTGTTCTTCACGAGTTCTTTCTCGCGGCAATGGCACAGACGACGCCCCGGCCGCGCGATCTCCAAGTCAGCCAACGATTGCACCGCGCCATCGTCGAGGCGATCCGACGCGGCGACACGAACGAAGCTCGCAGCGCAATGCAAGAACACATGGACGTGACGCTCGAGAGAATCCGCACGTTGGAGGACTGAATGGCCGGACCGCCCCCTGATTACACGGCTCTGAGCAGCCGGGCAAACCGGCTCCGCTGCGATGTCGTAGAGATGATCGCGCGCGCCGGTTCGGGCCACAACGGCGGTTCCCTGTCGGCGGCCGATATGATTGCCTATCTCTACTTCCACCAAATGCGGATCGATCCAACGCGTCCCGACTGGCCGGACCGCGACCGCTTCGTGCTGTCCAAAGGGCATTGCTGCCCGATTCTCTACGCAGCGCTCGCCGAGCGCGGCTTCTTCCCGCGCGAGACCCTGTGGACGTTGCGAGAAATCGGCAGCCCGCTGCAAGGCCATCCCGACATGACCAAGACCGTCGGCGTCGACATGACCACAGGTTCTTTGGGACAAGGGCTGTCAGCGGCCGTGGGCATGGCAATCGGCGGCCGACTGGATCGTCGGGACTTTCAGGTCTACTGCATGGTCGGCGACGGCGAGATTCAGGAGGGACAGGTCTGGGAAGCTGCCATGGCGGCAGCTCATCACGACTTGGCAAATCTCACCGTAATGGTCGACAACAACAAAATGGAAACAGACGGCGAGACACGATCGATTATCAACGTGGAACCGATCGAAGACCGCTGGCGCGGCTTCGGCTGGGCGGTCCGGCGGCTTGACGGCCACGATATGCGGCAAATTCACGAGGGGATTCAGCAGTTGCTCGGTGTAGACGATCGACCGGGGGTGCTCGTGGCTGATACGATCAAGGGCAAAGGAGTCTCGTTTATGGAGGGGCAAGCGAAATGGCACAGCGGCCCTACGGACGAGAAGGAAACACGGCAGGCATTGCGTGAATTGAGGGCGGTAACGGACTGAGCGGCCCAGCACTTTTGCGATCACACAAGCAAGTCACCATGCGCGAACCGGAAGCCAATCGCATTGTTTACGGTCGAACGCTCGTCGAACTTGGCGAAGCGAACGCGGACCTTGTCGTCTTGGACGCCGACATCTCGATATCCACGAACACGTGCCAGTTTGCCGAGCGGTTCCCGGACCGCTTTTTCAATTGCGGCGTAGCCGAGCAGAACATGATTGGAATTGCTGCCGGGTTGGCCACGACGGGCAAGTTGCCTTTCGCCAGCACATTTGCGATCTTCGCCAGCTTGCGAGCTTCCGAGCAAATACGCACGTCGATCGCCTATCCTCGATTGAACGTGAAGATCGTGGCCAACAACGCGGGCGTCGAGATTTGTGGTGACGGCGTGACGCACCAAGCCGTAGAAGATCTGGCCGTGATGCGGTCGATCGCCAACATGACGGTGGTGTCCCCATCGGATCCAGTCACCACACGCAAGGCCGTCTTCGCGATCGCCGCGCACGAAGGCCCCGTCTTCATGCGTCTTGGCCGCCAACCGGCCGCTTATCTCCACGAGAATGACGTGCCGTTCAGACTGGGGCGTATGATCCTGATGCGGCCAGGCAACGATTTGTCGATTATCGCCACCGGGCACATGGTTGGCGAGGCACTGCGTGCTGCGGATGAACTGGCTTCCGCAGGCGTCGACGCCCGCGTCCTCGATTGCCATACGATCAAACCGATCGACCGGGACACGATCATCGCTGCCGCCACCGAAACGGCAGGGATCATCACGGTGGAAGACCACAATATCATGGGCGGCCTAGGCAGTGCTGTCGCGGAAGTCGTCACGGAGCATTGCCCGACGCGTGTGTATCGCGTAGGACTGAGAGATCGTTTCGCCAGTTCGGGACGTGACTACCGCAAGCTGCTGGCAACCTACGAAATCGATGCTGCTGCGATTGTACGCCAAGCCCATCGACGGTTGGACGACAAAGCAGATTTGCCGGGGAGGCGACCGTGATGCAAGCGCTGGTGAAATTCGCGCCGGGAGTTGGCAACGTCGAGTTGCGGGACGTGGAGGAGCCTGTCTGCCAGGAGAACCAAGTCAAGATCGAGGTGGGGCACTGCGGGATCTGTGGGACAGATCTGCACGTGTACCACGATCGGTTTCGGAACTATCCCCCGGTGATCCTCGGTCACGAGTTTTCCGGCACGATCGTTGAAGCAGGATCGGCCGTTCGAAATTCTCAGGTCAGCCAGCGAGTGACGGTGCTGGGCGCGATGACCGTGGTCTGCGGCCGCTGTCGATTCTGTCGGCAGGGCGAGTTCATGTTTTGCCCAGAGCGACGCGGAATGGGCCACGGGGTGAATGGGGCCTTTGCTCGCTATGTGGTGGCACGCGAGGAACAACTCTTTGAATTGCCTGCCGATCTGCCCGCGGAACAAGGTGCCCTGATCGAACCATTTGCTGCTGCCGTGCATGCGGTTTGCGAAATGTCCCTGCTTCAATTGGGAGAGATGGTACTGGTTTCAGGGCCCGGTCCGATCGGCCTGATGTGCCTCAAACTGCTGGTCGCGGCCGGAATGAAGACGCTTGTTGCCGGCGTCGCGGCTGATGCGATTCGACTGGATTTGGCCCGCCGGATTGGCGCCGCTCGTGTGGTTAATGTGGAACGCGAAAATTTGCGCGCTGTGGTGCAGGAGGAAACGGGCGGAGTCGGCGTGGATTTGGCTCTGGAATGCTCCGGAGCCGCTGCTTCCGTGGCCAACTGCCTGAGCGCTATTCGCCCGCTGGGCCGTCTGACCCAAGTTGGCCACTTCGGTCAGGAGATCACAATCCCCTACGACCTGGTTGCATTCCGGCAGATCTGCATTACAGGCTCGGTCGGCTATACGGCCGACAGTTGGCGGCGAGCACTCCAGATCCTTGCGGAAGGTAATATTGACCTGGCCGACATGATCACTCACAGGCTGCCATTAAGTCGATGGAAGGACGGTTTCCAGACCTTCGAAGATGGAACTGGACTGAAGGTATTGCTGATGCCCTGAAAGAAAGGCGTCGTCGATGAGACTGAAGGACAAGATTGTCGTCGTGACCGGAGCCAGCAAAGGCATCGGCCGAGCCATCGCCGTTGGCGTTGCCCACGAGGGAGCCCACGTCGTCGTCAACTACAACTCAGATGCCTCAGGCGCCGACGAAGTGGTGCAGCAGATCGTCGCTCTCGGCTGCCGTGCCGTGGCGGTCAAGGCGGACATCAGCCGAGTTTCAGAGATATACTCGATGTTTGATGCCGTCCGCCAGGAATTCGGCCGTGCGGATGTTCTCGTCAACAACGCAGGCATTACCGGATGGACATCGCTGTTCGATACAACCGAGGAGAAGTGGGACCAGGTGCTCGATACGAATCTCAAGGGCACCTTCTTCTGTTCGCTGGAAGCGGCGAAGATGATGCGGTCCGGCGGAGGCGGCAGTATGGTCAACGTTTCGACGAACTGTGCGGCCCTTGGTGTGAAGAACCTGGTTGCCTACGCGACGAGCAAGGCCGGCATTCATGGCTTGACGCGGCAGCTTGCCGTGGAACTGGCGCCCTACAATATCCGGGTGAATACATTCGCTCCCGGCCCGACCCAGGTCGAACGCAATTTGCGCGACGATCCTGACTACGACCAGAGTTGGGGCTCCATGACCCCAATGAACCGCACGGCCCTTCCCGATGAAATGGTCGGCGCCGCTCTGTTTCTTGCATCCGACGACTCCAGTTACATGACCGGCCAGGTATTCTACGTGGACGGCGGCTGGACAGTACAAGGACGTATTCCTGTCGACAACCTAGACCAGGCCATGCAGCGCAATCAGTGAACAAGCAGATGACCGTCTTCGGATTCGGTCGTGAGGGCATCAAGAAGTACCTGGACCATGTACCACAACATTTCACAATCGGATTCCTGGAAACCACAGACCACGCGGAGGTGAACGAAGCCATGAAAACGAAACTGCAAGTCGTCTCACAAAGTCTTCTGTTGACCGCGACCGCCTCGCTGGCGATCGCTGGCGATCCCACATGGCAGCGCAAGAGCAGCACCACGGGCGACATCCCTGTACCGAATCAAGGCAACCAGCAGACCTGTTGTGTGGTTGCCGATCTGGATGGCGACGGCATCGATGATTTCGTTATTGGCGAGCGTACACAAACGCCGTCGGTCGTGTGGTACAAGTACAACGGCAGGAAGTGGGACAAGCGCGTAATCGACGACACGCGACTGAAACCCGAGGCCGGCGGCGTATGCTTCGACGTAGATGGCGACGGCGACCAGGACCTCGTTCTCGGGCAGGACGCGAGTGGTTCGGACGTCTGGTGGTGGGAGAATCCCTGCCCGCGATTTGAGAAGCCCTGGAAGCGTCGAGTGATCAAACAGGGCGGTCCCCGCAAACATCACGACCAAACAGCGGGAGACTACGACGGCGATGGGAAGCTCGAGTTCGTGTCCTGGAACCAGAGAGGCAAACAGCTTTTGATGCTTGAGATTCCCAATGATCCACACAAGCCCAAGGTCTGGTCGTCGACACCGATCTTCTCCTGGAAGTCCGGCCGAGAACTGGAAGGTTTCCCGTCGATGCCGGTCGACGTAGATTTGGACGGCAAAATCGACCTTGTCGGCGGCGGTCGCTGGTTCAAACATCAGAGCGGTACGAAATTCGAGGCGCATTTGATTGACGAGGAAATGCGGTTCACGCAATGCGCGGCGGGCCAACTGGTCGTAGGCGGCCGTCCGGAGATCGTCTTCTCGCCCGGCGATATGGATGGTGATGCCAAGTGGTATGAATGGGACGGAAGGCAATGGAATTCTCATTTGCTCGGCTTCGTCGTACACGGCCACACCTGCGAAATTCGCGACATCAACGGCGACGGACACCCCGATATCTTCATCGGCGAGATGGGCAAGCCGGGTGCGGGAGACAACGCGAAGACGTACATCTGGTACGGCGACGGCAAAGGTGGCCTTCGCAAGACCGTTGCCTCGCACGGTCAGGGAATCCACGAAGGTCTACTGGGCGACTTCGATGGCGACGGCGACGTGGACATCCTGATGAAGCCGTACAACCACAACTCGCCGCGCATCGATGTGCTGCTGAACACGCCAGCAGAACCCTAGCACCAAACGGTGTCCGCATCGAATGGCGTTCAGCTTGAGATGGCGTGGTTTGGTGGAAAAGGCGGGTTATAGATTGGGGGTTATATATAGAGAAAGGAACTCGGCCCCTGCCCGCCGTTCGTTCAACGCTTGCGTTCGCTGGATGGGACATCCTGGCCGATGTCGTGGGCGGGCCGTTTTATGGTCTTCCCGTCTGCGAACACGGTCCTTAGGTTTTCGAGACGCCACAATGGCTCGATGTCCCCTTCGCGGGTTTCCGTGCCCTTGAACGACAGGACGGAAACGGCGTCCATTTTGGCGAGATAGCGAATCGACTCGCCGGACAGGGCAGATCCATCGAGGATCAGTTCGTCGAGCCGCGCTAACTTGGCAGCGTGAATAAGCCCCGGTCCACGCACCGCAGTTTCTGATAGATCCAGTCTCCTCAGCCGTGGAAAATTGGCCAGGTGGACGAGCGCCTCGTCTGTCAACTTGGGACTGGACAAGACCAGTTCGCGGAGTCGATCCAGCTTGGTCAGGTTAGCCAAGCCCGATCCTGATACTTGGCTCTCTGTCAGTCTCAAACTCCACAGGCTGTCCATCTCCGCCAACTCGCCCAAGCCTTTGTCCGTGATATTCGTGGCATTCTTGATGTGCAACCAGGTCAGCTTGTGGTTCTTCAGCGCGGCCAGGCCGTCGTCGTCAATCTCTTCTGCATTCAGGGTCAAACACACGAGTCCCGATACGCCGCGAAGGTACTCGAGTCCCCTATTCGTCAATGAACATCCATCGCAATGAAGGCTTCGCAATTTTTCCAGACGGGCCACATGCCGCATGCCCTCGTCGCCAATAGAGCGGTTATTCAGCCAAAGTTCGTCGATGACGCGCAAATCCACAAGATGAGTGATTCCTTCGGTTCCACCACGCCATTTGGGTCCCAGTTCGACTTCTCCCAAGTCCCATGTGCCGTCCTCGAAAGTGCCAAAAAAGTGCTTGTTGGTCACGATTCCGCCCAACCCTCTGATGCGATTGATCGTTGAATGCCGGGGCTCCGATTTCGACATCTGCGCGCGAACTGCATTCTCGTGGCGAGAAGATGACAAAACCGCCGCCGCTGCCATGGCGACGACCACGATCATTGGCACGACAAGGCGGTTCCTTCGGGCTTGGCAGATTCTGTCACGCTTCATCTGTATCGTCTCCTCCAAAGCGTATCAATACCGATCCCTACTGCGGCAGGAGAGTCTTGCGGTCATGTTGCTTCGCTCCTTCGATCGTCATGAGTTTTCGCAAGTCGTCGAGCGGCACGGAATTTGGCAC
>CAZURK010000363.1:0-14208 GCA_964623055.1 uncultured Pirellulaceae bacterium | reverse complement strand
TTGTAGGCCTCTAAGAACCGCAAGAGATCGGGAAGCGGGACGTCGCCCGTTACTTTGCCAGCCTCGAATGCCTCCACCGTCATCGCCTCTGGCGGAAACCAGTCATTACCGGTAACCTGGCTTCTTAGCCTGTTGATCTGCGATTGGATATCCTGTTCACTCAAACCTGTGACGTGACGATAGCACGCCAAGTATTTCCCCAACTGGTCGATCGGAACGACGTACGCATCGCGAGTTGACTCCTCCTTTTCTCCCTCAGTTGACTCACCAAGCTTCGTGCAGATAGGCTCTCCTTGGTTCTGGCCTGCCTCGCCTTCGTCTCCCGAAGGTCCACCAGGAGGAGCCTGAGACTTCTTGTCAGCCTGACTGTAGGCGTGTCTAGCTCGCTTAAGAGTGAATCGTTCCTGTCGGTGCGTCAATTGAACAGGCGGGTCCAGTCGTCTCAGTACCCCGTTGACCCTCGACTTGCGCCGCGGGTCGTCAAGCTCTCGATCAACCACATGGCCTCCAGTTGGTACATCGTTACAGAAGTCCTTCTTTTCCGCCTGACAGTACTTGTCGAGTTGACGAAGTATTCTCATCGCTTCGTCTGCCGCAAGTTCTGTTTCTGCATCACGTTGTACGTGCGCTCGTTCGTGTAGAGCCATCGCCTGTTTGATGAGTCCAGGGAGTTCGCTTGCCGTGACCGCCATTTCAGTTCCCCCACACGACGTCAAGAATTCACCCGCACCGCATCACAGTTTCGCAGAGTTTCCAGGTTTTTCCAGACTGTTTGCAGAGATTCCACGCCTTTCAGCAAATCTGTGCCTGCCGTGTACCAATGCGTTGCCCGGGCAAGATCTAGCGCTAGGATCAAGTCAATGACACCCGCTTGTTCGTCACCTGTGACTGCAATGTTATGACACAGCGCGAAAAAACTCCTGAAAATCCTGCCGCGCATGTTTCAAACGACCGCCTCGTGCGATGTGTTGATAGCGACGCAAGAAATCCAAAAGAGAGGATGGAAACCATGATGTTGCGCTCTGGACCTCGACAATGTCGGCTGTGCGGAGGGCATCTGATAATCACCGGTGGTGATGAGGACGGCGTTGGGCTGACTTGCGAGAGGTGCAGCAGTGACTTCGAGCTTGCCCCTGGGAACCTCACCCCAATCGATAGGATGATTTTCATGTGCTTTCTCTTGGAGAACAACTTCATCGCCTTTCGTCGAATGGGTGGCGTGGCACAACAAACCGCCGCGCCACATGTCGTTTTATTCTGAGGCGTCAAACTGGGGAGGATGAACAATGGCACAGGAAGACTTTGCGAGCACGAGCAACGATGCGAGAGCGACGAATAGTACGAGCGAACAAGGAAGTGACGAGACAAAACGCGGCGCCCCGGAGAGCGGGTCGGGTCGCACGCGAAGCGACTGCGGTGGAACAGACGCAAGCGGTCGCGACGTGAACAGAGCCTCCTTTGAGAAGGCCAGTGAGGTCGAACTCGGAGGTGGCCAAGCAGGAAAGGCAGACTTCTCGAGCAGCGAGGGCAGCGGGAAGAATTGCACGAGCGAAAAGGGAAGCGGCAAAACAGGAAGCGACGCGCACGTGAGCGGGCTGGGGCCCGGGCACGGGGGGTGTGGCAAGCCAGACTCGAGCGGTCGCGATGTGAAGAGCGATTCCTTCGAAACAAGCAGTGGGGCTCAACTTGCTGGCGGTCAAGAACCTCGTGCTTGACCCTTCGCAGGCGTGGCACAACTTGGCAAAACCGGTTGTCACCGCGGTGGCAGCCGCCGGGAGGTGAAACGTGAAACACAATTTGAATACAGAATTCCATGGCCTCCGGTACACAATCGCCATCCTGCGCCATGACCGGGGCCTCCGCTGTGAAAACGGAGTCGAGGAACCCAGTCATGCCAGCAGAGGACAGAAATCAACCGGATGGCGAGTCTGGCAGTCCCGATCCTGTCGGGAGTTCGCAAGACGAGGCAGAGAGCAAGCTCCGGAACTGCGTGGAGGCTGAGGATCGAAACGGCGCGGTCGATGTGATCTGTACGGACTTATCCATTCTTGTCTTATCACACCTGCACCGTTCCGCTAAACTCAGCGAACACGACGCACTGGACGCTTTTCAGCAGACAGTCATCGACTGGCTAAGGGCGTACCTTAACGGTAGCGTCAACGCGGCCAACGCTGTGGCGATCCTGATAACAATCGCATGCCGCAGGGCGAAGGACGTACCGCGTGATCGTCACCGGCGAAGGGAAGTACCCATGCCAGTTGACCAGCGCGACCCGCCCGGCAGTCCCCAGGACGATGGGGACCCGGCGTGTTTCGCGGAACGCGAGGAATTCAACGCGGAATTGAGGAATGCAATTCGGACGCTCCCGGAAAAACAGAGGATCGTTTCAGACGTTATCGTACGACAGTTTCCGGATCGGATAGACGAGCGTGGCGTCTTCGTTGAAGTAGCGAAAGAGGTCAGTAAGATCACCGGCAAGGAAGAGAGCCGCCAGAACGTACGCCGCACGTGGGAAGAGGCGCGCAAGAAGCTCGTCGAGACCCTTGCCCTAGACTGGATGGACGACGATGAAAGACAATGAGAACATGGCGGTTCCGCCAGACCCGGCACGGGAGGCCGACGACCCACCAGTTAATCAGGAACAATTGCTGAAGGAAGTAAGACGAATCAAAGCCCGGAAAGAGCAAATCAAGAAAATAGCGACAACTGTTGACCGACCCTCAAATGCCATTGATCAGATGTACTATGATGTCCTGGCGACATTCGTCCGCAAGAAGGAGGGAGAAACCGACAACGGCAGCAGTTGATTTTCCTGGCGCCGGCGCCAGGTTCTGGTTGGCCTCTGAAGCGAAACGCGTATCCAGCCAGATTTGATCCTTTCGCAAAGCGCGGTTGCATCTACGCCAACCACTTCCCCCCCAACGCCCCCCACTCTCGCTCTTGTTTCAAACCGTCCCCTCACGCGACGTCTTCTGTACCGACCCAAGAAGAACACCCCACCGTGCTGCCACACGATGGGGCTGAACTCGCAGCATCGGTTGCAAGTAGATGCACTACTCCCTGAACCCACACTGGAGCCTAAGACCATGTTACCCAAGGACAAGAAGAAAGCCCATCCCACCAACGGTCTCTTGAGCTGGTCCGCCTCGCCCAGCGGCTCACCCATAACCGGCGCAATCGTGGGTCCCACGTCATGGCAGACGGTTCAAGACAGTTTCTACGCTGACTACGAAATCCTGAGGCTTGTTGCTGAAGAGCGTGACGCGCTCGCAAAGGCCGTGGGCGTAGAACTCGACCGCAAGCTGTCGCCGCAAGGCTACGCCCGCCGCGTCGAAACGTTGGACACAAAGGTCGGCCTGATTCGCCGAGACCCCGACGCAATAGGATGGCCTTTGCCCGAATCGACTAGGCAAAGCGTTCCGGAAACGATCGTTCGATATCTCGACGATATCCGGGCCAAACGGGTCGATCATAACGGGAGGGAGATCATCGTTCCCGGCCCGCGGAAACCGACGCCGGCCTGGGGGCGACTCTGTGCAGCCCTAAACGAAGACGTAGCTCTGTGGAATCACATCGACTGGATCGCCGAGACAATGTATCCGAAGAAGTGCTATGAGCGGGCCCAATCGGACTGGCACCAGGACGTCGCAGCCGAAGTGAAAATGAAGGTCATTTCGACGATTCGTTGCCGTGCCCACGAATGGTATGCGCGCCGGAATGAAGGGACGAACTGGCGAGGGTTCATCTACAGGACGCTGCATATCATGAAGAACGCCCGTCGAGGGGGGGCAATCTTCGAACGAGCCTATCGCAGGGCGCGCGGCATGAGGGCCGCTGGCAAGAAGGCCGAAGAGAGACTATTCCACCTCCTCGACAAGCTCGAGCCGTCCGATGTTGATGTACGCCGCTCGTGGACGCAACAGAGCCCGGCGGAAACCGCCATGCAGCGGGAACTCTTGGGACTTCTCGATGTCTCGATCAGGAAGCTGGACGATCGAGCCAAACGGATCATCGAGTGGAAGTATTGCGACGCGATCAGCAATTCGCAGATTGCCAGGAATATGGGAGTTTCGCTGCAACGCGCGGTAGCGATCATCAACCAGACCTTGGCAAGACTCAGAAACCGGCGGGCCGCTTAGCCAACGCACGCAAAACATTTGTAGATGCGCTACAAGCCACGGCCTGATCCGTCAAGCCGTGGCTTGTTCTCTTTCTTGCGGTTCTTGAAGGACTGCAGCATCGCCCTCCACCAGCAGGCTCGCGCTTACTCAAGCGTGAAATCGGGCAGCGGGACGACTTCGCCGCCCTTGGTGGCGGATTCGTGGGCGCAGATGCCGACGCAGGTCCAGTTGGCGCTCAGGGGGGCGTTGGGCCAGGGGTCACGGTCCTGGACCAAGGCGCTGACAAATTCGTTCACCATGTGTGGGTGCGAGCCGCCGTGGCCGGCGCCTTGGATGAACGATAGATGCTCGGCGTCCTGAATCGTCGACGTGAATGGACGGATTTCCTCCGGCAGCAGGTGGGCGTAATCGGGTACCGTGACTCGCTCGGGGATTTCGGCTTCGGGTTTCTTGGCCGTGTGAATCACATGCTCCTCGCCTTCGACCAGCGCCCATTCGAAACTCTTCTTGGTGCCGTATACGTCGAAGCTCTCGCGGTACTGGCGGGAGGTGTCGAATAGGAAACGCCAGATGTGCGCCGCGACATCCGACTCTTTGATCTTGATGTGGCAGGACTCGACGGCGAAGCTGTTGCCGGACTTCTCGGCGATGGCTTCGTTGATCGTCCCGGATCCGAAGCAGCTTACATACTCGGCGCGGCCTTTTACCAGCCCCAAAACTGGGCTTACCACGTGTGTGGCATAGTGCATGGGGATCATCCGCTCCCAATACTCCGGCCATCCTTCCATGTCTTGCGGGTGCGATGCTGCCATGTACTGGATCTTGCCAAGCTCGCCCTTCTCGTACATCTCTTTGATGAACAGGAATTCCCGGCTGTACACCACGGTCTCGGCCATCATGTACTTGAGGCCGGTTTCCTGCACCAATTCGCAGATTTGACGGCACTCGTCGATCGTCGTGGCCATCGGCACGGTGCACATGACGTGCTTGCCTGCCTTGAGTGCTTCCATGGACATCCAGGCGTGATCCGGAATCGGCGAATTGATATGGACGAAGTCCACGTCGGCGTCGGCCAGCACGTCCTCGTATTTCGTGTACCGTTTGTCGATGCCAAAGGCGTCGCCGATCTTATTCATCTCTGCTTCGTTCCGCCGGCAGATGGCATACATGTTTGCATCGGAGAGCTTCTGATAGATGGGAATGAACTCGGCTCCGAAACCCAGACCGATGATTGCGACATTTTTCTTGTCTGACATGGCAACACCTCGTTACTGATGATGACAGAGTTGGATGTTGGACCGCTTCATTGCGTCCAAGTCGATCTCGAATCATGCGTCAGTTTATGCGATTGAACGCACGATTGCATGTGGACACGACCAAATGAATTGAGATTTTCTGCCGACGTTCTTCTACGGCCCCCAAAGGCCCAAGAGAGCTTGGCGCGGGTGGGCGGCGATCAAGGTCGTTTAACGGCAAGCCGAAGTCGAGTAGGGCCGGTTCCTACCGGCCAGCCCTTGATCGTCGTCTGATCGGCCGGTGGGAACCGGCCCTACGGTGACCACGCATAAGAAAGCTGCGACAAGTCGCAGCACTCCAAAAAGAAAAGCCACGGCCCGTAGATGGGCCGTGGCTTGAGGGTTGTCTAAGAAAGCCAGGGCGTCTGGAAGCTAGTTCTCGGGCGTCGCCGGGGCGTCCTTCTCGAGCCTCATCACGACAGCGAAGTCCTCTTGAGCTCGTTTCAGGTTGCCGAGCTTCTTGTAGGCCAATGCGCGGTTGCGGAATGCCAGGCGATTGGCCGGTTCGATCTCGATGGCTTTGTCAAAGTCCACGATGGCCTGGTCGAAGTCGCCCTTGCGAGCGAAGGTGGCCCCGCGGTTGTTGTAGGCCAGGCTGTACGTTTCGTTCAGTTCGATCGATTTATTGAAGTCGGCGATCGCGTGATCCAGACGCCCGGCCGCCAGATGGGCGCACCCGCGGTTGTAGTATAAATCGGCGTCCGGTTCCTCTCGCTGTTTCAGCAAGTAGTCATAGTCGCGGACGGCGTAGTCGTAGCCGCCTCGCAACATGTGGGTATTCGCACGATCACGGAGGTAGACCAGGTTATCGGGATCGCGTTGCAGGAGTTCGTCGTAAGCGACCAACGCGCCGTCGTAGTCGTCCTCTTCGATGTACTCCTCGGCGATTTCGACGATCTCTTCTACGTCTTCGTCGTCATAGATCTCCTCCTCGACGATCGTCTCGACCCATTCTTCATCCTCGTCGTCCAGGTTGTCGCCTTCATCGCCTCCCTCTCCACCACCGCCGGGGCCTCGTGCGCCGATCGGAGCGGCGGCCAGGAGTTCGCCAGCACCGCTGGTCGGGGCACCGGTAGCGGCACTTGCGGGCGCTTGTCCCGGATTCCCGGCACCGGCAGCCTGAGCTGCCTCGTAGGCCTCGCGGAGCTTCTCGGCGGCCTCAGCCAACTTCTCGGAAGCGTCCTTGGCTTTCTCGTTGGCCTTTTCGGCTTGCTCCTTGCACGCCTCGCCTGGTTTTGTCGCTGCGGTCTTCATCAGGTTTCGAACCGCTTTCATCGGCTTGGCGGCCTCTTCCAGCAGTTCGGCGGCCTCGGGGCACGCACCGGCAATCTTCTCGGCAACCTCTGCGGCATCATCGCTGATGTCGCTCTGGTCGCCACCAAGACCTTTGCTCTGATCTGCTGGCATCCCTTGTGCCTTGCCGGCCTCACAGGCCTGTGCGATGCCTTGTTCGGTTTGGGCCGCTTTCTCGCAAGCCTCGGCCGCGCTCAACAGTTCCGCCGGTGAAGACCCGCTGCCGGTGCCTTCCCCACCTCGAGGAACTGCAAAGAAACTCTGCGGTCCGGGTGGGAATGCCGCGGTAGACACTTCGGTGGTAAAGCCGTCGCTGTGTTCGCTATCGGAAGCCAGAAACTGGTCGTCGGCGGCTTTGAACAGCCCGTCGCCGTTAACATCGCGATAGAAATCTACGCTGTCCAGCAGGATCTTCGGTGCGTTGGGGCCGGGTTTCTGGCCTGGCTTCGCCTCGGCCGGCATGCCCTTCATAAGTTGGCTGGCATTGGCGACCAAAGTGATCATTTCGCCCTTCATGCACTCCGGCGGATAGACGCCCAATCCCGGTGCGGGCTTGCCACCGCCGCACGCTGGGCATCCGCTGCCGTCACAATAGGGGCATCCGCAACCCGAGCAGGCCGCACAGTGGCAACCGTGACCGTGGCCACCGTGGCCGCCATGCCCCCAATCGCCGTCGTGTCCACGACCCAGCCAGTCGGCCCACTGGATGTCGATTTTGGCCATCTGCTGCAGAACGGCCTGCCGGCTAACATCGCCTTTGGTGGCGTTCAGCGGTTGCCAGGGCGCTCGTTTCATATTGCTCTGGTGGGCCTTGTTCATGAACATCTGCCAACGCTCGATGGCTTGATCCAATTCGGGAACGCTTTGGGTCTTGTCCAAGGCCAGCTTGCGCAAGTTCTCGCCACGGTTGCGGTAGGCTGGGCCAAACTTTGGATCTACCTGGATTGCCTGGTTGAAATCGCGTTGAGCGTCGATCAGTTGGTTCTTCCTGTGATACGCCTTGCCGCGACCGTTGTACGCGTCGGGATCGTGAACGCCTTGCTCGGCGTTCATATTGATCGCCTTGGTGAAATCCATGATCGCGCCATCAAAATCGCCCTTGCTGGTCCGAGACCTCCCGCGGTTGATATAGTTGGTGGCGTTGTTGGAGTCCTTCCTGATTGCCAGTGTGAAGCGATCCGGCGGGCCGGCCGCGTCCTCCTTCCTCTCCGCTTCGAGCCTCACTTGGTCTTGGACCCACTTCTGGTCTTCTTCGCTCAACGCAGCCGGTACGACCGCTGCGATCTTGCCGGTAGCGTTGAACTTCATCTTCACCATGCCGTTCTCGATGCCGAGATACTCGGCATCCACCTTCTGTCCCATGGCGTTGGTCCACTCGCGAGCAGAAGCGTTGGACACCACCAGCCCGACGACGATCAAGCTGAGCGTCAGAGTTCTCATGACAATTCTCCCCTTCGCTTTGTGAGAAATGCGCCGATGGATTTGAACGCCATCGAGGCTGAACTGCTTGAGGCTTAGCAAACGAAGCCTCTCCCCTGTTTACACACCAATCCCAATTCCCGTCAATGAATTAAACGCCGGTCGCCGTAAATTGTACTCTCTCCAGCCCCTATTTCGCCATGAATTTCCCCCATCCCTTGCGAGAGACCCCCCCGGAAGAGCATAGAACCCCCACCATCGTGCTGTTATCCAGGCCGAATACCAGCCGATTCGGACCGACGATCATGCCGGGCGACCGCACGGGCGACTGCACATTCTGCTTCCACACGCATTGTCCGTCGCCCCGAAGGGCGTGAACATAGCCAGCGTTGTCGCCAAAATATACTATTTGATCATCTCCAATTACAGGGGTCGATTCAACGGCACCCTTGGCTTCGTATTGCCATCGGACCTTGTGTGTATCGCCATCGACACAGACCAGTTTGCCTTTGTCCTTCTTGGTCGCTTTGACGATGCTAATTCCCACGAAAATGTCCCCATTCGCTGAGATAACCGGCGAAGCCAACATCTGACCGGGTATGTACAGTTTCCATGCCTGTTTGCCGTCCAGGTGGAACCCGTAAAGGTTCTCGTCGCGGCCAGCCACGACCAGCGTGGTGTCTGGAGCCAGGGCCGGGGCCGAGTTGATGAACCACTCGGTCTTTCCATGGTCCGCCAAATGGTCCCAAGTATTCTTACCCCCGCTGCCGCCCAGTTGGATTGCGTAAACGAAAGCATCTTCGCAGCCGATGTACAGTACGCCTCGGGTGATAAGGCCGGTGGAGTCAAACTTCTGTCGAGTTCGGAAGTAGGGTACGTTCCTGAAGTCCCCTCGGGGCGACACCCTGAAGATGCCTCCGCCGTAGCCGGAGATGTACGTGCTGTTGTCGTTATCGACGATCGGTGAGGCCCATCCCAAAGGTTCGCCGACCGGCACGGGTTCCCAGACGCGACAGCCCTCCTGGTCGATGCAATGCAGCCACGCGTCTCCCGAGTGGACGCGTATCAGACCGTCGCCTCCCAGTACGGGCGAACCGGGTACGTGACCGCCCACGTCGCATTCCCAGATTTTCTCCAAACCGCTGGTCTTCCAGTCGAAGCCGATCAAGGTGTTGCCAAAACAAACCGCGAATTTGGATTTTCCGAATGAGACCGGGCAAGTGCGAATTGGCGACGTGGAATATGCCTGTCCGGGAATCTGTTTCGGGTACTGCCACATCACTTTGCCGGGCGCCCTCTTTTCGGCGGCAGGTTTTGGCTTGGGTGCGGCTGGTGTTGGGGCCGCCGGCTTCTGTGCCGTCGGAGCAGGTTCTGGGGGTGGTGCTGGGGCCGGGTCGGGAGGCGGCGCGACTGGTCTCGTGAACTCGGGCTGAGATGGCGGTGCAGCGGCCTCTTCATCGGGCGGCGGTTCAAAAGCGGGAACCGTCGGAGGCTTTGGAGAGGGCTCGCGCGGAGCGGGTTTGGCGACCGGTTTGGGATGCGCCGGGGCAACTGGCGGCTGCGCGACTTCGGCTGGTGGTACTGTCGGTTCGACCGGTTCGGGCACGGGGGGAGTTGGCGGGACAACCGGTTCGACGGGGGCCGTGGGTTCAGGAGCGGCGGCAACGGGGCCAGGGGCGGGCGGTGTCGGCTGAGGTGTTGCCGGCGCGGTCGGTTCGGGCGGTGTAGGGGCTGGTTCCACCGGCGCCGGTGCAGCGGGGGGCACGGGGGCTGCCGGCGTGGCGGTCGGAGGAGTCGGAGCCGCGGGCTGCACGGGCTCGGATGGCTCGGGCGTGACTGGTGGCGTTGGTTGCGGAGTCGGAGCTGTCGGTGGGACCGGTGCTGCCGGAACTGGCGTCGCTGGGGCTGGTGGGGTTGCAGCGACCGGCGCGGCGGGCTGAGGTGTTACTGGTCCAGGCGCAACGGGCTGGGCCGGCTGAGGGGCGGCCGGAGTTGTCGGAGCCGTTGGCGAAGCCGGCTGCACCGGAGCCGTAGGTTGAGCAGGTGCGGGTGCTCCAGGTGGAGGCGGAGTGCCTTGTACCACAGGGGCCGAAGGTGGCGTCATGCCGCCGGGCGGGGGTGGTGCTCCGATTGCCGATCCCGGTTGGCCGGGTGCGGCGGTCGGCTGCGCGCTGCCGGCAGGTTTCTCGCGGAATAGTCCAATACGTTGCTGTCCGCACGACTGGCAACTAAGCGGTGGCGTTGGGCGGCGGACTTCCGTTCCACAGTTCCCACATACAAAAGTCTTCAGCATGGATTCGGGTCCGTTCTGTCTTCAGCAGGTGATTTGCCTGTATTCGATTTCCTGTTCCCCAAGGCCGACGAACGAATCGAGTTCTGCGTGACGCGCCGGGAGCCCGATTCATGCATCGGCTCTCCAGTTTATCTTCGTTGGATGTGCATCCGATTGTTGCGGAGCGTGCGAACACGATCACCACGTACTACCTGACGGACACGCTCGCCTTTGAGTAAACTTTGCCATTCTCCCTCAATACGATCCAGCCGTACACGTCCGACACTTCGACGCCTCGCTCCTTGGCGTTGTGTCGCTGCATGTCGTAGCGATCGCCAACTTGAACGATTTCGATGCGGTTACCGATGCTGACGGCATCCAGTTGCGCGTGAATCCAGGCGATCAATGCATCACGCATTGTTTGGTCGCCGATCGGCTTCCAGCGGTAGAACGCTTCGCCGATGTCTTTCAGCATTCTGGGTCTGCGTTCGCCGGTGGCCGAGCGGAAATCCAACAGATGTCCCATCAGTCCGACGGCATCGTTGTCGCTGGCGTAAACATCCGCCAGCAGCGTTCCGCTCAGGTGCGAGATCGACGGATCGACACCCAAATAGTCGCCAAAGATGATTTGACTCCAGTTGCCTCCGTCACCGCCTCCGGTCACAGGAATCGCGGTAGGCGTAGGCACCGGTTGGACGGGAGGGGGATCCACTGGCGCTGGTGCGGCGGATACGACGGGCGCAGCTTTGACCGGAGCTACCTTGGGCGTTTCAACCGGGGCCGCGGTCTCCGGTTCGGCTTCGTCCACAGCGGGCGACTCCTCCGCTGGCGGCTCGGGCGCTATATCGTCGACCTCTTTCACCGGCCGGGAAACAGCCTCGCCGCCCACGTGCTCGGATAGTGCGTCCAAGGTAATACGAATCGCCTTGAAACCTTCCTCGATCTTCTCGACATGCGGGCGGATCACTTCGATGATCTCGGCGAGGGAAGGCGATCCGGCAGACTCGCCGGGTCGAGTAGGCGTTCCAGTCTGGTTCTCGCGTTCAGCACTCATGTCGACTCCAATATCACTATTCCCTGATTGCCTCCCCCGGTGCAAACGTCTCCACCGATGGGGAGAACCATCAGGGATGACCCTCTAACTGGTGTTTGGAGACTTCCTCTCGACTAATTTCGCCCCAGTCGATGATCGCGACCCACAGATGCTCTTCCGTGGAATACGCCACTTCTCCCTCCACCTCCAAGTCCTCGCTATACAGTGTGAGCAGTTGACCATCGTGCAACGAAACCTGCTGTCGCGAAAGGTCTTCGGTGGTACCTACACAATTCAGTCGCAATCGACCCTGTTCGTCCGCGTTGTGGAAGTCGACAAATATCCTCGGCTTATCGCTAGACTGTGGCATTGTTTTGCCTCTCAGTGGAAGAACTCGGATTTGGCATTGTAGGTGTCAATAGGAGGCTCGCCTGTTCGGGAGTGAGTCCTGTTAGTGTCGCGTGGTATGGGCTCCTACCTGACGTTCGGGCTACGTCGCCGCCCGCATTTTCACGCCCAATCCCGCGGCGCACTCCACGGAGACACCCGTCACGCCACTTGGATGAGTCCCCGTTCCACGCCGGATATCCTGCGGACGATTCCTCCCCCCGCGAACCACTAATGCCTCATCAATGATCTCGTCTGCAATCTCGCTCTCTCCTCACGATGCTTCGATATGCCACATCGTCACAGCCGGTTCGATGGCAGTTTCCTGTCGCTACAAGCGTCCCTCCACGTTCAGCTAACGGTTTCCAATTTCGATATTGTCCAAGCCGCCGGTGTCCAGGAAGTAGCTTTCGTCGGCCAGCGTTCGCCAGGTGAAGAAGACGTTTTCGTCTTGCACCGCGGGTTGCCCGGCCACGGTGCCCATGATGGAGTCGACTTCCAGGTGCTCGACGTTCTCGTCGTCCGAAGACACACGGCGGATGCGGACCGTGACTTCTGTCTGGCCGATCCGGTCCTGCGTTTCCATCTTCAGTACGTAGATCGGCGTTGCCTGGGCGTATTCGTCGCCGGTCATCTTGCGGCCGATGACGGCCCGCAAGGCGGTTGTTGTGAACTCCGTCCATTCGTCCTTGGTGCCCTCTTCTTCGATCGGGTAGAAGAGGACGCGTTCGTCTCGGATGGTCGAAGTTGCCTCGGTCATTACGCCCCAGAAGTACGTGTTCTCTTTGTCCTTACCTTCCATAGAAAACCGGAACTGGGGCAGCATGCCGTTCCGCGCCATGAACTCGATTCCTGCGCCGACCACGACCGCGCTTTTCGGATCGACGATCAATCCGGGCTTGTTGCCCTTGACGTCCTGATAGGGATACCAGTTGCCGGCGTAGTGATTGAACATCGCTATGATGCGCGAAGCGGGTAACGGCAGGTATTTTCGCACCAACTCCTGGAGATAGCCCAGTTTGGACGGTTGGCCGGCCAACAACACGACGTCCGCTTGGTACTCCGCGATACGCGTGCAGAAGTCGAAGAGCAAGTCGTCGAACACCTCGTGAACGACGTCTTCGAAGACCGGCTTTTCGAACCCCAGGCCAAGTTCCTGATTCAGATCGTAATAGCCAGGGCCGCGTTGTTTGTTGCAGACTTGCTCCAGCGACTCGATCACGGCGGGATCGACCAGTTCCGGATCGGTGTGGCTGATCTCGAACGGTTCTTCGTCACCTTCCTGCTCCTCGACCTCGTCCACGGCGGCCTGCAGGTAGCTTTCGGCCAAGGGAACAAACATGCGGTTGACCCAGTCGATACGCTGGGAACTGAAACCACGGTTCTTGGGAACGCGTGGGCCAAAAAGCAGTTGGACGTCTTCATCTTCCATACCGATGGAATCAGCGAATTTGGGAACAATGACGCGTTCCAGCAGGCGTTTCACCAGTTGGTCGCCGGCGATTGACACGCCATCTTGGTGCAGGATCTTTCCGTGGATTGCATCGTCGATTCCCGGCTGGTACAGATAGCTGGCGATCATCATATCGGTCGTGCCACCACCGATATCGATGCAGGCAATACGCAATTCCTTGCGTTTGGTTTCTTCTTCCGGTTCCTCCTCCTGCTGCTGTACGCCGCCACGGCCGGGACGAGCGGGGCGGCCCGGGCGGGCTGTGCTGCGACGTCGTCCGGCGGGCTTGGCGCCGGCAACGGCGACGCCGGCCGGCGCATCATCCTGGTCGGCCCACGGGTTACCTTCTGCGCCCGAGTGGTCGCGTGCCAGCGCGGCAAACCATAATCGGGGATCCTGCCCCAGCATGCGCAGTTCGGCCCAGATGTAGGTCAAATGAACGGCGCTGGCTTCGTCGATGCTGAAGGTCAACTGCGGCTTGACGCGTTGGTGTTTGCCCAGCGTGCGGCTGAAGATATTGATCGCCTTCTGGCATTGCTTGACGAAACGCTCTTTTTCGTCCTGAAACATGCCGCTGGGGAACGTCATCGTCAGACTGTGGATCTCGCGGCTGCGGGCCGAGTCGTCTGTGTTCTTTCTGTAACCCAGGGAGTTGACGTAACCGTATCCCTGGCACAGCAGTTCGTAGATCGCCGTGGTCATCATCGCGCGCGGCGGATGCACCGGCTTCGTAGGCACCATCTGGGCGTAGGCTTCCTCCGGAGGATCGTCCTTTTCGATAAGGAAGTCGCGGTCGTCCTCGTGGATGAACTTCAGTAGCGGCCCGTGCAGTTTGGCGGCGAATTCACTGGTCGAATCCCGGTCGTGCGGATCGGCCATATACCAGAAGGCGCCTTCCAGCCAACTGTCGTCGGCAGCCCAGAGATAACGTTTCG
>CAZURK010000362.1:0-14232 GCA_964623055.1 uncultured Pirellulaceae bacterium | reverse complement strand
CCATTCGGTCGCGATCGAGGAAGAACAGCCGCCAGTCGCCCATGGCAACCGCGCTGCTCAAAGCGATGCCGACCGAACTGGTGTTTGTCATCAACAATTCGTACTGCTTCAGATACTTCTCGCGGCCACGGCTGACTTCCTCTTCGGACACTCCCTTCTTGGCCAGGCCCTCAAGCTCTTCGATAATGATCTTTTCGACTTCCTCCAGCGATCCGTCAGCCCGGACCTGAGCCATGATCAGCATCAGTCCAGGATCGTGCAGCGACGGCGCCCCGCCCCCCACCGATGTGGCTTTCTTGGTTTCGACCAGCGCTTTGTACAGGCGGCCGGACGGTACATTCGTCAGTATGTCCGACATCACGTCGATCGAAGGAAAGTCCACGTGCGGCCCAGCGGGCATGCGATAAGCCACAATCACAGCACTCACTTCGCCCACACGGCGGAGCATGACGATCCGCTCGCCGTCGGACGACGGCTCCTCGGTGTACGTGTTGTCCAGTTCTCGTTCCGGTTTGGGAATCGCTCCGAAGTACTTTTGGATCAACTGCAGGGCTTTTTCGCGATCGAATTGTCCAGCCACGACCAGCACGGCGTTGTCGGGTTGATAATAACGACGATAGAACGCCTTTAGCTTGCCGATGGGCACGCGCTCGATGTCCGCTCGATTGCCGATGGTCGACTTTCCGTAATTGTGCCAATCAAAAGCGATGGAGAAGACTCGCTGTTGGAGGATTCGCATAGGATTGTTCTCGCCGGCCTCGAACTCGTTGCGAACAACGGTCATCTCCGAATCGAGATCTTCTTTGCGCACGTAGCTGTTAACCATTCGATCAGCCTCCAACCGCAAGGCGAATTCCAGGTTGTCGCCTTCGGCCGGGAGCGTTTCGAAGTAGTTGGTACGGTCGAACGAGGTGGATCCGTTCATTTGGGCTCCGCGATTCCTCAACACACCGGGAATGTCGGGATGGGTAGGCGTGCCCTTGAATAACAAGTGTTCCAGCAAGTGGGCCATGCCCGCCTCGCCATAGCCTTCATGCCGCGACCCGACCAGATAGGTGACGTTCACCGTCACGGTCGGCTTGGACGCGTCGGGGAACAGAAGCACCTGCAGCCCGTTTGCGAGCCGGTACTCGGTGATCCCCTCGATCGCGCCAATTTCCTTTATTTCTGCGGCTTGAGCCACGTTAGCCACGAATAGCAGCACGAGAAGACAATGGGCTGCGGTCACGAAAGGTCGTCGATTCATTTGCTTTCCTCCGAGAATCTTGTGTCTGCAAGTCGGCGCCGCCGGAGTTGGCGACAAATCGTCAAAGTTCCCTTTGTGGCCATATTCTCTCCGATTCTCGAAATAATGCCAGTGATGTGCCTTGTCGGTTTCCTAATCAGACCGACAACTTGAGGCAGGAAGTCGTGCTCAGCTAGAATACGGGCCGACGCATGAATCGGGCTCAGACGTACAGAATTCAAAATTGGCCGTCGAGCCGCTTGAGGGAATCCAGGATCTTCCCCGGCCAATTTTGAATTCTGTACGTCTGAGCCCTTCCCGGCGAGCAACGTTGAGTGCGTTAGTGCGTCGGCTCTGTAGTAAGACGACCGTGCCCGGCACCAGAAATCGGCGCAACGTGACACAACAGGAGCCATACATATGCTGACTATTCGGATGCGGCCTGGTTTTAAGGTTGCTTACGCCCTGGCGATTTTCGCTTGCCCTTTCGTCCTGCACGCTGATCAGGCTTCTGACCCCGAGCCTGGGCTGGCTCGGAGGATTCTGGATGCCGCGGGAACACGTGGCGGGTTGATTGTGCATCTTGGTTGTGGTGACGGCCGATTGACGGCAGTATTGCGCGCCAACGACGGCTATCTGGTGCAGGGACTCGATGCCGATAAGGCGAACGTGGAAAAGGCACGTGCCCATATTCGTTCATTGGGTTTGTACGGGCCGGTTTCGGTGGACCGCTTCGGTGGCGAGCATCTGCCCTATGCCGACAATCTGGTGAATCTCGTGATACGTGATGCGGGATGCGAGATTCGGAATGAAGAGATCCAGCGGGTTCTAGCCCCCGGTGGTGTCGCGATTTCCCTTCAGCCTACAGCCTCTGGCCTTCAGCCTTTCAGGAAGCCGTGGCCTGCCGAAATCGACGAGTGGACGCACTACTTGCACGATGCTTCGGGCAACGCGGTGGCGGATGATTCGGTCGTGGGACCGCCTCGGCATCTGCAATGGGTCGCGCGTCCCCTGTACTGCCGGAGCCATGAGATTGACTCGAGCGTCAGTGCGCTGGTTTCCGGGAGCGGGCGAGTCTTCTACATCTTGGACGAGGGGTTGACCGGGATTCTTGACGAGCGGCTTCCTTCCCAGTGGTCTCTGGTTGCGCGGGACGCATTCAGCGGCGTGCTCCTGTGGAAGCGTCCCTTGCCGGAATGGGGCTGGAGAGAATGGAAGAAATCTGCCTTGGCGGGAAAGGACTGGTGGCGGCTTGGTGCACAACGGTTACAGTCTCCCGTGGTGCTACCGCGGCGTCTGGTGGTGGCAGGGGATCGCGTGTACGCGACGCTCGGCTTTCGCGCCCCGGTCAGTGTCCTGGACGCGGCCAGCGGCGAAGAGACTGCGACGCTGCCAGGCACGGAAAGCACGGACGAAATTCTACACCACGAGGATGTTCTGGTGTTGTGCATTCGACAGATACCAGCTACGGGCTTCGAAAGAGGTCTGGGCCAAGCGCCCAGCGAGTCCGTCATTGCCATCAAGGCGGACACCGGCGAACTGATCTGGAAACACCATGAGGAAAGAATCCTGCCGTTATCGCTTGCCGTTGCCGGCGACCGCGTCTGTTTCCACACCTACGACGCGCTGGTGAGCGTCAACCTGGAAACCGGTTCCGAACTCTGGCGAGCGGAGACTACCGCAGCCGGAGGCGGCAGATGGGGAAAGTGGGTGGCGGGGAATACCGTGGTGGCCCAGGACGATGTTGTCCTGTTGCGGAGCCCCAAGGAGCTTCAGGCTTTCGCAGCGGCCACTGGCGAAGTGCTTTGGACGGTTCCAAGCCCATCCGGTTGCGGCGCCGCGCATCCGCCGGATCTGTTCGTGGCTTCTGGGCTGGTATGGTCGGGAGGGCCGAAGAAAAATTTCAACATGCGCGATCCGCGCAATGTGCTGATCAACGGGCTGGAAGAAACGATGATCAGCAAAGAGGGGCGTGACCCGGTATCGGGCGAGGTGAAGAAGACCGTTACCGTCCGCAATCTGATCGACTTCGGGCATCATTTCCGCTGCTACCGCAGCAAGGCAACAGAGCGTTATCTTCTTTGGCCCAAACGCGGCGTCGAGTTTCTGGACCTACAAGAGAAGAACTTCGACCGCTGCGACTGGCTTCGAGCACCATGCCGTATGGGAATCATGCCGTCGAACGGGCTGCTATATGTGCCGCCTCACCAGTGCTTCTGCTATCCCGGCGTACTGCTGAACGGGTTCAACGCTCTCGCGCCCAAGCGAGAGGCGAAGAGTCGAAAGGGCAAAGAATCGAAAAGTGACATAGGACTAGAGAAAGGCCCCGCGTACGGGACACATGAATTGTCTGACCTTCAGTCTCCGGCCTCCAGTCTCCAGCCTTCCGCAGACTGGCCCACGTTTCGACACGATGCAAAGCGCAGCGGCTCTACGCCAACGGAGGTTCCCACGAATGTGCAGGTTGCATGGAAGGCCATAGTAGGCCAGCGACTGACCGCCCCTGTCGTTGCCGATGGCAAGGTTTTCGTTAGCACGATCGACGACCATACCGTTCATTGTCTCGACGCCGCTGATGGCAAGGAACTCTGGAACTGTACCGTCGGTGGGCGTGTGGATTCCCCGCCAACCTATTTCCATGGACTGGTCCTGTTTGGCTCGGCCGACGGATGGGTCTACTGTCTGCGAGCCTTGGACGGTCAGCTTGCATGGCGGTTCTTGGCTGCCCCGACGGACCAGCGAGTCGTCATGTACGATCAGGTAACCTCTGCTTGGCCGGTGCACGGCAGTGTTTTGGTGGAGGACGGGGTCGCCTATTTCGACGCAGGCTATTCCTCGTTCTTGGACGGCGGAATCCACGTGTACGCACTCGACGTTCGGACCGGCAAGACACTGCACCAGGCCCAATTGAAAGGTCCGTATCCAAAGATTCCGGACGAACCAGGTTGGGCATTCGACATGGAAGGCGCTCGGTCCGAAGTGCTGGTGAGCCAGGGCGGATTCATCTATATGAGGCAGGTCAAGTTCGACAAGCGATTGCAGTGCCAGGAGACTTCTCGCATCACTCGGATGGGAGATCGCAACGTGGGCCTCCACCTTTTCTCGACCTCCGGCCTGTTGGACGACTCGGGCTACAATCGGACCTTCTGGATGTATTCGGCTAGGTGGCCAGGGTATTATCGAGCTAACGAAGGGTCGCCAAAGACCGGTCAGATGCTCGTATTCGACGACCATACAACCTACGGCGTGAAAGTCTACAACAAGAAAGATGTCCGCCGCCCTTGGTTCGTTCCGGGAACCGGATACGAGGTTTTCGCTGACCACAGTGACAACGAACCAGTGCTTGAGGAGAAGGCGGCGAACTGGGACAAGGGCCCTGGCTTGTCCAGGTCCAAGCCTGCCAAGTGGGTAGCGAAAGTGCCCGTTCGCGCGCAGGCGTTAGTGTTGGCTGGCGACAGACTGTTTCTTGCCGGACCACCCGACATTCTGGCCCCGGACGATCCCCTAGCCTCCTTCGATGGCCGAGCTGGCGGGGAGCTTTGGGTGATGTCTGCGAAAGACGGACGACAGTTGGCCAATTACCAGTTGGACTCGCCGCCCGTTTTTGGGGGCCTGATCGCGGCACGCAGCAGCCTTTACGTGTGTACGAAAGACGGCAGCCTGATCTGCTTTCAGGGCGAATGAGACCTGTCCACGGGCGGGCCTCGCCGGTTTGCCCGAATCCCAAAACCCGAAGGGAGACCCATCATGGCGCGTTCCGGACGAAGCCCCACGAAAAGGAAACGAATGCAGGCACGGGCAAAGGTTTGGCTGGAGGTAGACGATAAGTACGCTTTTGGATTTGGCATTAGTGAAATCCTGAAGTCCGTGGAAAGGACCGGTTCAATCAAGGCGGCCGCCGGTGATCTCGGCAAGAGTTATCGCTATGTATGGGGCCGTATCAAGAAGGCCGAAAAAGCCATTGGGAAACCACTGGTCGAAACACGCGTGGGCGGAGCGGGGACTAGCCGCAGTTCGCTCACAGAATTAGCTGGCCAGTTGGTGGCCGACTTCGATGCGCTCCGCGGACGAATGTTCGAGGTCGTCGAACAGGAGTTCTCGTCGCGATTCTAGTTGGACAGCACTCTCTGCGTCTCCGCGCCTCTGCGTGGCACTTCGATACTATTCTCACGCAGAGGCGCGGAGTTCGCAGAGCCTGCAACATGCGGCGCAGCCCTTCAACAGCTACAGAGAACCGATTAGAATCTATTCCCTAATGGCACCTTCATGCCACTAGAATCCAGGAAGAGGAAGATCGTTGTGTCGCGACTTGTGGTTCTGGTATCGAAGCTCTGTATACTTGCCGTCGCCTTTTGGACCGTCACCGTCGTAGCGGACGACACGCTGACGTTAGCCACCACGACCAGCACGGAGAACTCAGGGCTGCTGGCACATATCCATCCCGACTTTGAGAAGAAAACGGGTATCCGCGTCAAGGTCGTTGCCAAGGGAACGGGCGCAAGCCTGCAGTTGGCAAGGGATGGCAATGCGGATGTGATCTTGGTCCACGCTAGGGAACACGAGGACAAGTTTGTTGCCGAGGCATACGGTGTTTTGCGCAGGGACGTGATGTACAACGATTTTGTGATCATCGGTGCAAAGAACGATCCGGCAGGCGTGCAAGGAATGAAGAAACCGGCCGAAGCTCTTCGTCAGATCGCATCACGCCAGCAGGCGTTCATCTCACGGGGCGACGGATCAGGGACCCATATTCGCGAACAAACGCTCTGGCGCGATACGAAAATGCCGCTGGAAACGGAGACGGTCACGGTGCTGGCAAAGGGCAAGAGAGAATCGTTCGAGTCGGTGCGGCCCAACGGCGACTGGTACCTGTCCATTGGGCAAGGGATGGGCAAGGCGATCATGGTGGCCACAGAGAAACGGGCCTACACGTTGACCGATCGCGGCACCTACTATTCGTTCGCTTTGGCCGAACCGGCCAAGACGGACTTGGCCATCCTTTGCGAAGGTCATGAAAGCCTGCACAACCCGTACGGAGTCATTGCGGCCAACCCTAAACGATATCCACACGTCAATTTTGCGGGCGCCCAAGAGTACATCGACTGGATCACGTCACGGGAAACACAGCGAGTGATCGGCCAGTACAAGTTTCAGGGGAAGACCCTGTTCCGCCCCGCTGCAACGAAGCCCCAATCAGACTAGGGACCGTATTCTTCATGGATACGCTTGTCGATGCCCTGAGAAACGCTTTGCACCTGGTCGTCACGCTCGACTCGAACGTGGTCGAGTATGCCGTCAGGTCGCTGCTAATCGCCACTGTCTCGACGCTGATCGCCAGCGTAATCGGGATTCCCATTGGCATCCTGATTGGCGAGAACAACTTTCCGGGCAAGCGCGCCGTGGTGACGATTCTTAACACGTTGCTGGCCCTTCCGACGGTTGTCGTGGGCCTAATGGTCTACACGTTGATCAGCCGCACTGGGCCGCTGGGGCAACTTGAACTGCTGTTTACGAACCCGGGTATTATCGTCGGCGAAGTAGTGCTTATCCTGCCGATCCTCACCGCCTTCACCGTGGCCGCCGTGTCACGAACCGATCGCGATGTGCGCAAAACGGCCCTGGCTCTCGGGGCCAGCACGCGCCAAGCCCATTGGATCGTGATTCGCGAGGCGCGGTTCGGTGTGTTGGCTGCGGTCATCGCTGCCTTTGCCCGTGTCGTTAGCGAAGTGGGCGTGGCGACGATTTTGGGTGGCAATATCGACCGCTTCACCCGGACCATGACGACGGCGATCGTGCGCCACGTCGACATGGGCGATTTCGCCTTGGCTATGGCGCTGGGTATCGTGCTTTTGAGCATCTCTTTGTCGGTCAACGTCCTTTTCCAGTATTTCCAAGGAGGAGGGCACGAGTGACGCCACGTTACCGACTTGAACACGTTGTGCGGCGTTACCGAACGTCGCGATCCGATCGCAGCGTCGAGGCGTTGCGCGTGCCGCGTCTGGAAGTGGCCTCGGGGGAAATCCTGGCTGTGGTCGGCGCCAACGGCAGTGGCAAATCGACACTTTTGGAGACGATGGCCTTCCTGCAGCGTCCGGACGAAGGAAGCGTCGTGCTGGACGATCGTGACGTCTGGGCCGAAGGAGAATCGTTGGCCGCTCGGCGTCGTTGCCCGATGCTGCTTCAGCGCACCGTGTTGTTCAAGACCACGGTGTTGAAAAACGTGATGTACGGGCTGCGGGCAAGGGGTATGAGTCAAACGGAGGCTCGACGAGAGGCGGAGCAGGTGCTGCGGCTGGTTGGGCTGGATAGTTTGAAACACCGCACGCGCCGGGAGCTTTCCGGCGGCGAACGGCAGCGGGTCGCGCTGGCGCGGCTCTTGGTGTTGAAGCCGGAGACTTTGCTGTTGGACGAACCTACTGCCCATGTGGATCGCTCGAACGCCCAACTGATCGAGGAGATCATCCGGGATTTGCACGCAACCAAGGGCATGACCGTGATCCTGGCCAGCCACGACTTGCGACAAGCTCAATCGTTGGCCAACCGTGTGATCACGCTGATCGACGGGCAACTCTTCCACGGAAGCATGGACAATCTGTTCACCGGAACGCTTTCCGCAGAGAAGGACGGTTTTAGGTTTGAGAGCGAAAAGGGGCTGACTCTTCACATGTCCGCCGAGACGATCGTCCAAGAAGACGCGAACGCCTTTGTCGAACCGACCACTGGTAGTACACAGATCGCCATCGACGCCGAGCGTCTGGAAGTGCTGCCCGACGACGACGCCAACGCTCAGTCGCTCGGCGGGAGCATCGATTCGATCCATCGACATCGCGACCAATGCCAACTGACGGTGCGATTGGACACGGGCGAGGCAATCTGTGCCAGCCTTCCGTTCGCAGATTACGAGCGAGCAGGTCTGAATCTCGGTCAAGATGTACATCTGCGCCTTGCCAGCGGGGCCGTACGAATCTGCGGCGGTCGGCGAGCAGTATAGGAGAAGCTCGCCGCTTTCGTTAGAATCCCGCGTGCAAACGTCGTCGCTCGAATTCTGCTTTCACAGGAATTGGAGTCAATCTCATGAAAGGTCACGGAAGGCCTACGGGCAGTCTTCTCGCCAAGCTGCTAGCACTGGCGGCAGTAGTGGCCGCCGCGGGACAGGCGGCTCGGTCCTTAGCCCAACCACACCGGTTTCCCGAGGAGTTTCTTCGCGACGCCGAACTGACCGACGTTTTCTTCATCGACCCGGATCGCGGTTGGGCGGTGGGCGATCGTGGAGTGATTTGGCATACCGAAGACGGTGGCCGCAACTGGCAACTGCAGTCTTCGCCAGTTCCCTGCCGTCTGGAATCGGTCTGCTTTGTAGACGACCGCAACGGATGGATCGTCGGAGGCTGGAGTCATCCCTACACCCACAAGAGCACCGGCGTGGTGCTCAGGACCGCCGACGGAGGACAGCATTGGGAACGGATTCCTCGTGTTTCGCTGCCCGCGCTTCGCAGAGTCAAGTTCTTCGACCTTCGCGCTGGCTGGGCCTTGGGTGACGCTTCGGCGACGTACTCGGCCGGCGTGCTTCGCACCATCGACGGCGGGCGTAGCTGGTCGTCGGTCCCAACGCAAGCCAATTCCGGCTGGCTGGCTGGTGACTTTCACACTGACGGTTCCGGCATTGTGGCGGGCCGAGACGGCACGGTAGCCTTCGTGCATGCGAGTGGGGTGAAGCCGGCAGCCTCCCCGAACGTCGGACTCCGGAACGTCCGTTGCGTACGATTGTCGTCTCATCGCGCCCCGAGTCCTCAGCAGCAGTTCGGCCCGACTCCGGTTCGTCAAGGCCCCGGTTGGCTGGTCGGGGAGGGAGGTTTGGTGCTGTGCACGGTCGACGGAGGCCGGTCGTGGCGTGAACCGACAGGCCGGCTGCCGGACGGGATGTACGATTTATTCGATTTTCGAGCGCTGGCAGTGTTGGGCGAGCGTTGCTGGACGGCTGGTTCGCCGGGCACACACATACTGCACTCGCCGGACGGCGGGCAAAGTTGGCAGGTGTTCGACACAGGCCAACACCTACCGATTCGCGCGGTCACGTTCCTGAACGCCAACCACGGTTGGGCGGTCGGCTCGCTGGGTACAATCCTGGCAACGCGGGATGGTGGCCGGACGTGGCTCACTCAGCACCAAGGCGGCTCGCGAGTTGCCCTCTTGGGTATCTTCAGCGAACCGCAGAAGATGCCGCTCGAACTGTTCGCTCGACTGGCCGGCAATGAAGGATACCTATGCGCGGTGGAGTTCACCTGTCGACGAGACACCGCGACGGACGCGGCCGAGCAAACGTCGATCGAATCGCGGGCCTGCGAGGCGCTGTCGTCGGTCGGCGGCTCGCATGCGGAAACGGCCTGGTGTTTTCCGACGCGACAACGCGAATTGTCTTTGCCGGCTCGTACCATCGTCGACGGTTGGAACGGCGTTCATCGGGGACGTGGTCAAGAGACATTCGAAGAGTACATCGTTCGCAAGATTCGCCAATGGCGCCCCGATGTTGTCTTGACGGAACCGGCCAGTCCTCGCGGCGACGATCCACTGGGTCATCTGACTAATCAGGCTGTGTTGGCGGCGGTCGAGCGGGCCGCCGATGCCGCGGCGTACCCGCGCCAAACCGCCCTGGGCGGCTTGGAACCTTGGCAGGTCAGGAAGGTCTTCGGATCACTGGGCGGCGATGTTCAAGGAACGTTAAACGTCACTACGTCGCAACTTGCGCCCCGCCTTGGACGCTCCTTGGCCGACCAGGCCCGGTACGGCTGGGACCTGATTCGCCACGAGTACGCGCCGCCATCGCAAACCTATGGCTTTCGCTTGTTGTTGGATCGTCTGCCGGATCAGTCGGGCCAGCGCGATTTCTTCGCCGGCATTTCCTTGTCTCCGGGCTGCGATGCCAGGCGGATATTGAACGCTCCTCCACCGGGCGACATCCGTTCGCTCAGCCGACGGGCCCAGCAGCGGCGGAACGTCCAACGCCTGCTGCAGTACGCGGCAGGCTCGGACCACGGCGGGGCCGCGTGGCTCGGGCAAGCCGAGGACCTGATACGCGGGCTGGATGATGCGACTGGCGGCGAAGTGCTGTACGAGCTGGCACAAGGTTTCCACGATTTCGGGCGGCCGGAACTTGCGGCTGAAGTGTTGGGCTACCTGGTGCGCCGGCGTCCGAATCATCCCCTGAGCGAGTCGGCGCTTCTTTGGCTGGTACGGTACCATGCCAGTGCCGAGGTCGGCTGGATGGTGCATCGCCGAACGGAACAGTCGCAGGAAACACCGGTCGCCGACCTGCCGGTTGAAAACCGAGAAGTACAGCCGGCTTCCTTCGAGGCGCGGGTGGCGCCGACCATGAAGATGGACAGACGATCCGCGGCCGGAGGCTCGTCACCTGCGGATCGGGCTCTGCACGCTACTTCGTACGGACAACTCGTTCAGAACTCGCGGCCGTCGCTGTTCGTCGAGCCGGAGTTACGTTTTCCTCTGGCATTGGCTGACCGGCTGACGGGGCGTCCGCAGGAAGCCGAGCGTTTCTACAATTTCACGGCGGCAAGCCGATTTCGCGATGCGTGGTGGGCCTGTGCAAAAAGCGAACTCTGGATGAAACGCGGCGGAAGAGTCGCGCCGAAGCCAGTAGCCGTGTGCACGAAGGCTGTGCAGAAGCCGCGGCTGGACGCCCGCCTGGACGACGAAGCCTGGCAAGGTTGTACGTCCGTTCCCCTTGCAAGCGATTACGGCGACGACGCCCAATGGCCAAGCGCCGCCCTGCTGGCATACGACAGTGAATTCCTGTATCTCGCGGTGAGCTGCCGCAAGGCGTCTGGGGCCGAATACCCGACGAACGACTCGCCTCGGCCACGTGATCCCGACTTGAGCGACGGGGATCGCGTCGAGTTCCTACTGGACGTGGACCGGGACTACGCGACCTATTATCGGCTGGTCGTCGACTATCGCGGCTGGCCCGCCGAAGCCTGTTTCGGTAGCTCTTCGTGGAACCCGGAATGGTATGTCGCTTCGGACCGGGACGATCACACGTGGACCATCGAGGCGGCCATCCCCTGGAGCGAACTCGTCGAACGCCCACCCGCCCCGGGCGACCACTGGTCTGCAGGCATCCAACGCATTGTGCCGCAAGTAGGCTTCCAGTCGTGGACGAAGCCTGCCGCGTTGAAAGCCAAGCCTGAGGGTTTCGGTCTGTTGACCTTCGACTAGGAAACCCGGTCTACCAACAGGCGTGGGGTCTGGCAAAACTCTCTTTCGGTTCCTGCGACAGATAGGACCGGGTGTGGAGTTTGCGGCCAAAAAACCTCTTTGACTGGCCGAATGGCGTACTGCCGGGTATGATGCAGCCTCAAGTTCTGCGACCCAATCGAGGTGCAAATATGCTTGGACTGCATTCAGCCGACTTGGCGGCCATTGCCGTGTACTTTGTCGTGGTGGCGGTTATAGGCGTCTGGACGGCCCGAACCGTGAAAGACATGGCGGATTTCGTCATGCCGCGGAGGTTCGGCAAGCTGATGATGATCTTCTTCGGATTCGGCGCCGGCACCCACTCGGACCAAGCGGTCAGTGTCGCGTCGAAGAGCTACACCAACGGCGTTTCGGGAATTTGGTACCAGTGGCTGTGGTTGTTCTGCACGCCGTTCTATTGGGTCATCGCGCCGATAATGCGACGTTTCCGCGCATTGACTACGGCCGACATATTCGAGCTGCGCTACAATCGCTCGGTGGCGATGTTGTTCGCCATAGTTGGACTACTACAGTACACGGTCAACATCGGCGTTATGCTCAAGGGCTCGTCGGCCGTGATCGAAGCCAGTACGGGAGGAACGCTGAACGCAGACTGGGCTATTGGAATCATGACGGTCCTGTTCGTTGCCTACGGTATGGCTGGCGGTCTACATGCTGCCGTGTTGACGGATTTCATCCAAGGTGTCCTGACGATCGTCTTCTCGTTTCTCCTGCTGCCGTTCCTATTGAACGCCATCGGCGGCTTGACGGGGATGCGCGAGCAGGTGCCCGAGGATATGCTGTCGATCGTGGCACCTGCGGAGATCGGCGTGTTTTACGTGCTGGTGATCGCCTTCAACGGGCTCGTGGGTATCGTCACCCAACCCCACACCCTGGCCAATTGCGCCGCCGGGCGTACGGAATTGGACGGACAGATCGGCTGGATGTGCGGCAATTTTCTGAAACGCATTTGTACGATTGCCTGGACGCTGACGGGAGTGGCGGCAATAGCCTACTTTGCCCGCCTAGGCATGGCTGATCTGAATCCCGACAACGTCTTCGGCGAGGTCGCTCGGCGATTCTTGCCGGACATCCTGCCCGGGCTATTGGGTCTGTTTCTGGCCGGCCTGCTCGCCTCGGTAATGAGTTCGTGCGATGCGTTCATGATCGCCACGTCCGGCCTGTTTACCGAAAACGTGTACAAGCCGCTTTTCCCCAACGAGTCGAAACGGCACTACCTGTGGGCCGCGCGCCTGTCATCACTCCTTGTCGTGGCATCCGGCGTGACTTTTGCCTATTGCCTCGAAGGCGTCGTAGAAGGCCTGGAGATCTTCTGGAAAATCGCGTCCATGCTCGGAATCGCCTTCTGGCTGGGCCTGTTCTGGAGACGGATGACTTCGGTCGGCGCGTGGGCCGCGACGTTGGGAGCCTTCGCCGTGATGTTTGCGACGACTCAGCCGTTTGCGATCGAACTGGCAAGCGAGTTGCCTCTGGCGAAGACGGCGCGTTTTGTGTTCATCAAGGAGCAGGCACGATCGCCGCTTCTGACCGATGATCAAATCGTCGATGCCAAGACGCTGGCCGCGCGGCTGAAAAGCCCGAGTACGCCGTCTTGCGACCGTGACCTGCGCGCGGTGCTTGCTGATGACACGATTCAGCAACTGGACTCCTGGGACGGCCAATCGACCCCGCCTGCCGCGCTGATCGACGCGATTGTGAAAGACTTGAACAGTCTAATCACAGGCGACAACTCGAAGGCTCGCAGCCTTTCATCGCAGAGCACAGACCAAGAGGACGGGGAGAAAGCCGCACACGAGTCCGAGACGCTCTTGTGGAACGAGCACCGTTTCGCTGACGTGGTGCTAAGCGAAGGCACGAAGGAACTGCTATACAGAACAAATGCCGAGACAGGTGAAAAGGAATTCCGCCAGCTGGAGGGCGAAACGTTGGAGAAACGCAAACGGCGGTTGCTGGACGATTCGTTCAGCGGCGTCATCCGACCCTACTGGATGTTCGAGCCCGGCGATTTCATCCGCTTGGATCGGCTGATCGCTCGGCTCGACAAACCGGCTAACGCAGCGCAGGTCTTCGTCCGCGACCAACTGCCGGACGAGACGCGCTCGCTGATCGGCAATCCCCAAAGCAGTGAGGAGAATCGCGGTCGGGCGCTGGCCGCCGAACTGAACCGCATCGCCAGCGGTCCCGCGATCTACACCAAGGACCGATTTGCCGAAGTGATCACGATGCACGGCACGGTGCAGCAGGCCGAAAAGGACAACACCGGCGAAGCGTTGTTCAACGTCAACGCTGCGTTGCTTGAAGAGACCTTCATCCACGACATAACCAGGTGCCGTGAAGTGTCGGTGTACCTGCCCTGGCAGATGATCTTCTACTTGTCTACTGGGCTGGCGTTGGGCGTGATATTCTCGCTGTTCACCAAACCAGTGGATCCCGCCAAGCTCGAACGGTACTACGGCCTGATCCGCACGCCCGTGGTCTCAGGCGAAACGGTAGACCAACCGTGCACCATTCCGGAGGAAGCGAAAACGCAGCCTCGCAGAAAGCTGTTGCCGTTCAAGTCACTGGAAACCAACGTGCCGTCGGGGCAAATGCTCGCCGGCTTCTTCGCCGGCTGGGCCGGTGTGGCGGTCTTGATTGCTATCTTCCTGTGGCTGATCTCCTAGCGCGTCTTCGATCGCGACCGTGTAGGGTGATACTATGAAAGAGGAGGCCGGGCCGACGCTTGCCTGACCTTGAAT
>CAZURK010000361.1:0-14335 GCA_964623055.1 uncultured Pirellulaceae bacterium | reverse complement strand
TCGACATGTACCTGGAAGGCTTCCGCAAGACGCCCTTGGTGCAGATGTCGGACGATGCCGAGGCCTTGGCTTACTCAATCGCTCACGGTGCGGGTTTTCGCCGTGACGGCGTGGGGTCACCTTGGCACGAGAAGACGTGGATCGGCTCCACCAAGTACGCCGACGTCGCGGGCTTTGCCGACTGTTGGAAAAACGCGCCGGTGGTCTTCGAGTGGTTTGGACCGTATGACTTTCTGAAACGCCGCGGCTGGTCGTTTGACAGCGCCGTCCAATTCATCCTCTCGAACCACGGCACGTACATTAACGACAACCTCGGCCAGGTGCCCGAAGAAGCGTGGCCGAAGCTCCAGGAACTGGCGCGACGGTCCGGCTACCGCTTCGTGCTACGCGAAATCTCGCACGCGGCGTCCGTCTCGTCGGGCGACCGGCTGGCGGTTGAAATGAAATGGTCGAACGCAGGTGTCGGCAGGCTCCATCGTAAGTATCCAGTGGTACTCCATCTCTTGAATGGCAGAGGCAAGATCGCCTCCAGCCACGAGCAGACCGGCGTCGATCCTGCGAATTGGCTTCCCGGCGACCATGACGTGACCGGCCATATCGACATTCCCGCGTCGCTTCGTCACGGAACGTACAGCCTCGGTATCGCCCTGATCGACCCACACACAAAGAAGCCGGCGATCCGCCTGGCCATCGACGCCCCCCACGACGGGCGCATGCACAAAGTAAGCCGCTTGACTATCCAGTAGCGAGATGGCGTGCAAAGATATTGGCATTGCCCTACCATACTCTCTGGACGTGGGGATAGGGGATTCCTGTGAACAAACGGCTTCTCCACTTCGCCGTTGCGGCGTTTCTGTTCGTTGTGTCCTTTCTTGTACTCCATTGGGTATACGGCTACGTCATTGTCATTCAGAGCGAGACGAACGACTGTTTCTTCGTATTCGGACATCAATTCCTAATGGACTTTCTTGACCATCCCGCGGGCCTATTGTGTTATGCGGGTCGATTCCTTGGCCAATTCTATCACCACACGTGGCTCGGAGCGTTGGTCGTGTGCTCGTGCATCACGTGCTTCGGTATCTTGTTCCATCGAGTTCTGTCAACGCGCAACACGACCGCCCACATATCTCTGACGCTCATTCCGTGCATCCTGCTTTTCGCCCTCCACACATCCACCATCTGGCTCGCCCAGGACACGCTAGGGCTGTGCGTGAGCTGCGGGACGTTTCTGGGCTATTTGTCATTCCGAGGAAAGGTGCCCAGACGCGTCTACGCTTTGGTGGCGACACCGATCATCTATCTTCTTGTCGGATTCTATGCGTCGTTCTTCGCGGCTTGGGTTATCGTCTTTGCGTTGGTCGACAGCCGCGTGCGTTCAGAGTTCCTCTTTGGAATCGCTTACGTTGTCTTCAGCGTCGCAGTTCCCCTGATCGCCTGGCGTTCGGTATTTCCAATACCTCTGCGTAGCGCGCTTCTATGGCCCCTGACGTTTGGCCAGCCTCTTCGCATGGTTGTGCTTCATTGCAGTTCTGCAGACCTTGTCATGGATTGCCTTCTGGCCGTCATGTTCTGCCTATCCGTGTTTCTGATTCCATTTTGGGATCGGTTGCCGCGGAAGACGCGTCTTACGTCGCGCAGTCGGGCCGAGCCTCGCAAGTGGAAACTCGTTGTCCCGGCCATCGCGTTTCCCATTCTGGCCATTCTGCTCTGCGTCATTCGATACGATTCAACGCTTAGCACGCTGGTCACCTTCCGCCAGTTGTACAAGAACGAGCAGTGGGATGCCCTGCTGGCGGAAGCAAGAGAATGTCGCTCAACGCACCTCGACGTACAGTTCATGACGAATTTTGCCTTGTGCAAAAAGGGAAGGCTTCTCGATGAGATGTTCGCCTACCCGCAGATGTGGGGCACTCGCGGACTTGTCCTGAATTTCTCCGCCCTGGGCGGGCTGAACCCGGCCGACGATGATTCGTTCAGAGCTATGTACAACAGCGATCTCTTCTACGAGATGGGGCACATCAATCTGGCGTACAGACATGCCGCGGACAGCATGCATGCCGTGGGCGAAACGTACGATGCCCTGAAACGCGTGGCGCAGTGCGGCATGGTGAACGGTAACTATGCCATGGCGGCCAAGTACCTGAACATCCTTGACAGAACCCTGTTCCACGACGAGTTTGCCCGCCGTCACAAGGCAATCATCGCGGATCCGGTCGCTGCCGACAGGGAGTTTCACGACATCAGGAAACGTCTTCCCGCCGTTGACGTTTCCATGCATCGGCATCCGTTGTCGCACATCCGCGTTTTGCTCACTAACAAAGACAATCGCATGGCGTTCGACTATGTGACGGCGTGGCTTCTTCTCGACAAGACAAAGGACTCCATCGTAAGAATCGCTCACGACATCGACCACTTCAGGACAGAGGGATATGTCTCGATACCGACCCATTGTCAAGAGGTACTGGTGCTTTGGGAGAAACAAGAAGGCACTACAACTGATTTGCTTGGATTCCGCTACGACGAAGCGACGACCATACGGGTGAATGAATTCTTGCGGGAATTGTCAGGATACAGAGACCCCAGCGAGGCTGCACATCGCATGCACGCTGGGTACGGCGATACGTACATGTTCTTCTGTTTCCTTGTTCCGACGCCTGCTGAACGGCACCAGCGCACGTCGACGGGCAACGGTTCCGGCAGCATGGTTCGGCAAGAGTAAGGCCATCTCGGCCCCGCCCGTCCGGCGAATCGTCGCACGGAGCGACGAGGATCCTCGGGACGTTCGAGAGTTGGCTCCGTCAGGCAGTGACCCACTCGGAAGTGAGGACAGCATGAGCCGTCCCATCTGCGGAGTATTATTGACGTCGACACTGATTGTGTTGGTGGCGTACGTGGTGCTGCCGGCAGGGTGCAGCCGTACGCCTGACGTCAAGTCGGCGACGCCGGTGGGGAGGGAGGCGCGCATCGATCCCGACTACACGTCTCTGGTCATCCCGCCAAACATTGCGCCATTGAACTTCCGCATTATGGAACGCGGCGAGGATTTTGTCGTCAGGGTATCCTCCGATGCAGGAGGAAGACTCGACATCCCTTGCCCGGACGGAACCTGCCGCATCCCGGCGAAGTTCTGGCGACGATTACTCGAGCGGAGCAAAGGAGGAACACTGTTTTTCGACATCTTGGCACGGGATGCAGACGGGACGTGGCTGCAATTCGAGCAAGTGACGAATACCGTCGCCAAGGAACCCGTCGATTCCCACATCGTGTATCGGCTCCTCCGCCCGAACAAGGCGAAGTCGAGGATCAAGGGTATCTACCAAAGGGATATTGAGTCGTTTCGAGAAACCGCGATTATTACGTTGCGAGACGGCACGTTCACCTGTTTCAACTGCCACACTTTTTATCAACACGATCCCAATAGGTTCCTGTTTCACGTCCGCGTGAAGCATGAGGGAATGATGCTCGTCATGGACGGCGAGATGCGGAAGGTCAACACCAAACAGGCATCGATGTTCAGACCCCTTGCCTACGCCTCGTGGCATCCCGATGGCCGCCACATCGCGGCCACCTGCAACAGGTTTCTCGGCCACTTTCCCGCGAACGACAGTCTGTACTATTTCCTGGCAGTTGAGAAACGCGGCGATCTCTTGGTGTACGACGTAGAGGAGAACTCGCTCAGCACGACCGAGGCCGTGTTTGAGCACACATACATCGAGACCCATCCCTGCTGGTCGCCCGACGGAAAGTACATCTATTTCTCGCGAGGCAAAGACACGTCGGTCACCTGTCCGGAGGATTTGGTGAAGTTCAAGTTCGACATGATGCGGATACCCTATGACGTAGCCACCGACACCTGGGGATCCCCCGAAACCGTAAAGGCATACTCGGAAACGGGGCTGTCCTGCGCGTTTCCTCGGCCCTCGCCATGCGGGAAGTACGTCTTGCACATTCTAGCCGACATGGGCACGTACCCTATCCACCGCAAGACGTCGGACGTGTACCTGCTGGATCTCGAAACAAAGGAGCACCGGAGACTGGATGCGGTGTGCAGCGATCTTGCGGATAGCTACCCGCGCTGGTCCTCGAACGGACGCTGGTTCATTTTCACGAGCAACCGGCGAGATGGAATGAGCGCACTTCCGTACTTGGCATATTTCGACACGAAAGGCGAAGCCCACAAGGCATTTGTGATCCCTCAGGAGGACCCGGCGTATTTCGACACGTTCGTCGACACGTACAATGTGGTCGAGCTCGTGAAGTCGAGAGTGAACATTGGTGCGTTCAGGCTGGCGCAGGGCATGAAGCAGCAGTCGACAGATGCCAGATTCCCCAAGCCACCCAGAGTGGACGCGTACACCGGTGCAACGAAGACACAACCGGACGACTACTGATTCTGCCGAGATCGTGAACCCTGCTGTGCGCGGAGCCCTTTTGTGCGCGGGGCCCTGTTCCCGTTGTGCGCGGGTCTCCTGACCCCGCACCGCATATGACCGAAGGTCTCACGGTTCGGCGCGAGCCGGCAGCCCCCCGGTCGTTCGTTTCGCCGGGGTCGGGAGACCCGCGCCGAGCAGATAGAAAGACCACAGACATCACCCATAAGGAGTCCTCGCCATGCAACGCCGCGATTTTGTAAAGTCTGTTCTGCTGGGAGGCCCGCTGTCGGTCGCCGGGGTTCTCGGAGCCGAAAAGCCCGTGCCACTGCGGATCGCTACATTTCAGGCAGACGTGACGCCGCCGTTGGGTACTCCTTTGTGCATCGGGCTTGTGGCTCCGGCGAAGGAGATCCTCGACCCGCTTAGCGCCCGCGGCATCGTTTTGTTGGGCGCCCAGGCACCAATCGTCTTATGCGCCGTCGATTGGGTAATCATCGCCAACGGCGCCCAAGACGCTTGGCGAGAAGCGCTGGCCGAGGCTGTCGGTACTACCGCCGATCGGGTGGCCGTGCACGTGGTCCACCAACACAACGCTCCGGGAGTGGACTACTCGGCCGAGGAGATTATGGCCGCCCAAGGTCAGCCCGGTCTGATGTATGACAAGACCTTCTCCGAAGAAGCATTGGCGCGAGTCGCCGCGGAAGCTGGAAAGGCGGTCGAACGAGCACGCCCTGTGACGCACGTCGGCCGCGGCATGGCCAAAGTGGAAGAAGTCGCTTCCAGCCGTCGCATTTTCAATCCAGACGGAACGTTGCGTTTCTGGCGCTCCAGCAGTGGCGGCAACAAGGAAATGAAGGCGGCGCCCGACGGACTGATCGACCCGTACGTCCGGCTGCTGAGCTTCTGGGACGGCGACCGTCCGGTGGCCTCACTGACCTACTACGCCTGCCATTCGTGCGCTTTGTACGGCCAGGGAGGCGTGAGTTCCGAGATCATGGGCCTGGCCCGCGCAGCCCGTGAAGCAGCGCTTCCGGACGTGGCCCATGTCCACTTCAACGGCGCTGGCGGCGACATTGCCGTGGGCAAGTACAACGACAACACGCTGGCAACACGACCGCGATTGGCCGCCCGGCTTGCCGTCGGCATGAAGGCTGCATGGGAAGCGCAGGAGAAGGTGCCGGTGGCGGCGGACGACGTGATCTGGCGAACCCATCCGGTGAGTCTGCCGATCCGCAAGCGCGTGACCGAGCAGTGGTGTCTTGAGCAGTTGGAAAAGGGCGTCAAAGTCCAGATCAAGGCCGCCCGAGACCTGGCTTGGCTACGTCGCACCCAAGCGGGATACAAGATCCCATTGACCTGTCTTCGTATTGGGCCGACCTACACATTGCACATGCCGGGCGAATTGTTCGTCCACTACCAGTTGGCCGCCCAAAAGATGCGCCCGGACGACTTCGTCTGCATGGCCGCTTACGGAGACCACGGCCCCTCCTACATCGGCACTAAGCTCCTCTACCAGCAAGGCGGCTACGAGTCCACCCGCTCGTGCACCGCGCCCGAAGTGGAAGAAGTGCTGATGTCAGCAATGCGCGCCCTGCTTGAGGTTTAGGCGCCGATGGCGAAGAGATTCTCGTGAGGCGCACGTAGCAGTACTGGCGAGATTGAACTGAAGACCATTCTCTGTTCGCACACTCGTCCACAGCGGACACCACGAACAGCGGATCAGTAATGATCAGGCAGATTGCTTTGCGCCGCGAGAAAGGCCCAGCTTTCCTCAATTCCTTCGGGCCGAGTGTTGCCAGCCGGTGGTCGCAGACGCCGCAGGTCGGGCAAGCGATCCGGAAAGCCGACGAGTCGCTGCAGGAGCACCGGATCTCGTTCTCGTGCAAGATCAACGATTCGCATCCATGTGATTCGCCATTCCACCAGCCTGGGCGAGTTCAAATCCATCTGTAGAATCAACCTCGTTGCCGCAGCGCCGGTTCCTCGCACGGTTCCGTCCGCCATCGTTCTAATTCGCGGACCGGTCATGGCTACAAATGGATCGGCGACTTCCTGGTCGAGCTTCACGCCGTTACAGCGCCGGCATGAATAGACCAAGTTCGGATAGTCGGCGGCCCGATCAGGGCGGCGTCTCTGAGGCTGAAAATGGTCGATGTCAAATTCGCCCGTGACTTGGCCCCATTGTTCCCGCTTCAAGCAGTAAACACACCGAAACGTGAATTCATCACGAAGCCAGGGGCGATACGAGTCATATTTCGCGTACCCATCGGGGCCGTGGCGTCGGTGGTTGCGTGGAGCAGGGCAGTCGAAGATCAAGTCGGCGTCCTCTACACGTCGTCAGTATCGAGTAGTCGCCGATGTAGCTCTCTCGCACCTTCAAGCGGAACCGTTCCTTCGTGATCACAACTGGCTCTCATTTGCTCCGTCAGCCGTCTTAGCTCAATCGCTTCTTCCTCGGTGATTGTCTGCTGAATCCTCTTGTCAATCAGCTTCAGCCTCCGAGCACTCTTCTCGCCGCTCCACTCAGTGTCCTCGTCGATGCGTAAGAGACGCCTTGCGCTCTCTTGCCATAGCCGTACAATGCTCTCACGGTCCGCCCCGGACTCATCGAAAACTCTCTCGATCGCCAGCATCATCGCTCGCTGAAAACCTGGCGACGTTGCGTCTCGCGGCAGTTCAGCGGCCAAGTTCGCATACTCAAGTTCAAGATTCGTGACGAACAGCCTTCCCCACAGTTCGGCATCGGAAGCGATGGATTCCGTTTCTTGCTGAGCCTGCATTTCAGGCAATTCGTCGTTTGGCATTGGCGGATCCGATGGCCTCTTCTTGAACGGCCTGCAAAACCTTTGAGACTGCAATGGGCATTGCCTGCAAGTAGTGCTCCTTAGTGACTACATCCGAGCCCATTGCCAAGTGTTGAGCCACGGACTTCAATTCTGCGGCGAAGAGATTCTTCCATTCGACCGCCATCCGCGCAGCTCCCACCTCAATCCTTGGCTCTGACTGGCTATCCGTCATGTCAACCTCCGTGTCTACCGTGAATCGACCGCGTACCAGTCGCCGTCCTCGGAAAACCGTTCAGTGATGGGGACTCGCTACGTCCGAGGCGCGCGGCATTATGGCGTCGTTGCCAACTCCGTGCAAGGCCGTTTCCCCTGGATAGCTAGAGAAAGCGGGCAATCTGAACTGCCTTGACAGGGTCGTTGTGTTTGCCCATGACGAACTGTTCATCCTGTGCCAGTTGGCTGCCCGGAAGATGTGCCTGACAAGTCACTCGATTTCTTTGATGCGGATGTTCTTGTACTCTGCCCACATGGGTCGTCCGGCGTGTAGCTGGAGGGCAAGAATGCCTTCTCGCAGAGACAACTCGGGATGGTTGTCCGTGAAGTCCAGTATCAGCCTGCCGTTCATGTAGTGCTGAATGTGAGGTCCCTTGGCGATGATTATCACGTCGTTCCAGTCGTCCAGCTTGAACAGTTTTTCAAACTCTTCCCCATCTATGAGAGTCCCGGTGACCTTCTTCTCTCCATCCTCTCCCCAGATGGCCTTCTCGCCGACCATGCACATTCGGCCTCGCCCTATGCCTTCGCCGTAGATGAACCCGGAGACGCTTGGCAGTTTGTTTTGGTTGCGGATTTCGTGCTGATAACCGCGCACCACCCATTTATTGCGAACATTGCCCTCGGTGATGTGCTTGGATCGGTACTGGATGCCCGAGTTGTTCGTGGCGTTGCAGCGGAACGAAAGACGCAGCTCAAAATCCTTCAGTACGGCATTCTGGCAGATCAGGAAAGTGTTGCCTTTGGCCGCATTCTCTGCAGTCGTCTCGCCGCGAATGGCGTCGTCCTTCACAGACCACAGCCTGGGATCGCCGTCCCACCCGGTGAGATCCTCTCCGTTGAACAAGCATTTCATCTCTGCTGTTTCGGCAGGGGCAGTCTGCGGACCATCGGCGGCAAAGACGTCAGAGACAAACGAAACAACGGCCAAGAGTGTCAAGGTGCGGATCATCATGTTCTCCCAAGTGTAAGGATTGATAGTGAACGATGATTATGATTGATCATGGGACAATCTCAAGCCTGTCGTACATGTTTCCAGTGAAAGGACCTGCTCAATGCGGCGACGGAAGGAGTGGTGATCCCGAAGTCGCAAGCACTTTCCACTCGTTCCCAAGCCGGAGCTTGGGAACCAGGTGTCGCTCCACGTGCCGGTTGGTGGTGGAGTACGACAGCCTGAATTCGCTGGCGTTCGGTGTCTGATGTGGGTTACAATGTGGGCTACTTCACTGAGAACACCAACGTGGACGCCGATCACGTGAACCGTGGCTACTAGTACTGCGAATCTGCCTGCGCGAGGGGAACGCCCCTTCGGCGACAACGGGGATACTTAATCAACGAACTGGAGGATCCAAAGCCATGAAGAAACACTTCACACGACGTGGTTTCATCGGAATCGCAGCAGCCGGTTCCGCCGCGATGTCTTGGCTGGGTGCGCGCCGTGGGCCGGCAGCATTCACCGCTGATGCCGACAAACCGGCTCTGCTGGGAGGCCGGCCGGCGCACTCGGGCGGCTGGCCACGGTGGCCTGAGTGGCGCCAGTCGTGGGAGCCCGAAATCCTACAGATACTTCGCAGCGGCCGTTGGTATCGCGGCAGCAGCGGGGGAAAGGTACCGGAATTCGAGGCCGCCTACGCGAAACTGCTGGGCGCCAAGCGTTGTCTGGCCATGGCCAGCGGCACGACCTCGCTGATCACCGCCCTGCATGTGGCGGGCGTGGACGCGGGCGACGAGGTCATCGTTTCGCCCTATACGTTCATCGCTACCTACAACGCGATTCTGATCAACAAAGCCCTGCCGGTGTTCGCCGACACCGATCCGGCGACGCTGACTATGGATCCGGCCTCGATCGAGAGCCGAATCACGGATCGGACTTGTGCGATCCTGCCGGTGCACATCTACGGCATGCCGTGCGATATGGACCCGATCAACACGATCGCCAAGAAGCACAGCTTTCGCGTCGTCGAGGATGCCTGTCAGGCTTGGCTGGCCGAATACAAGGGCCAGAAATGCGGTACGCTCGGCGATCTGGGTTGCTTCAGCTTCCAGAACTCGAAGCATATTACCTCAGGCGAAGGCGGCGCCATCACCAGCAATAACGATGAACTTGCGGACCGATGCTTCTCGTTCCACAACTGCGGCCGCGCTACCGGGACCCACCAAGGCCGGGGCTGCTTCACCCGCGGCAGCAACTACCGGATGCAGCACTACCAAGCCTCCATGCTCTTGCAGCAGATGGACAAGTTCGTCCAGGAGACCGAGGTGCGTCGCGAGAACGCCGATTATCTGACCGCCAACCTCAAGGAAATCCCCGGCGTTACCCCGGCGCGTTTGCCGGAGAATAGTCGAGCGGTCTGGCATCTCTATCCGTTGCGAATTGACTCGAAGCAGTTGAGTGGGCTGTCTCGCGATGGCTTCTTGCGTGCGCTCCGCGCCGAAGGGGTACCCTGCAGCGGCGTATATCGGGAGCAGTATTACGACGGCCTGCTGGACGAAGCGATCAGCTCGCGCGGCTACCAGCGACTGTTCAGCGCAAAGCGGCTGAAGGATTATCGCGACAGCTTCCAGGAATTAAAGGGCAATAGTGAAGTCTGCGCGACGACGGTCGGACTATCTCAAAGCCTGTTGTTGGCTACCCGCAGCGACATGGACCACATCATCGCAGCAATCCGAAAAATCCAGACCCACAGTGCAGCGCTGGCGAAAGCAGCGTAATCATTGACATGGTGAGAGTCCGGAGTTGGCCCACAGCCAAGTGATAGACGCCCGCAGGAGCTGCTGAGGAGTCGCCATTGCGGCGAAAAGTAGGTCCCTTCTGCCGGAAGGGACCTGGAATCGTGAAACGACGATCCATCCATGAGGAAGGTCCCGCTCGGCAAGCGGGACCTACTTGTCCGGCGGCTTCATCGAAGCAGAGTTCTTGTTACGGTAGCGCACTATTTGGGAGACATGTGAATGAAGGTACGTGGGTATGATACAGCCAGCGCCGATCTGCGCATCGACTGGCGAACCCGGATAATCGCGTTGGCCGCAACATTGTGCTTCGCCTTCTCGTACGCGGCCTTCGCCGTCGACAAGATGGCGAGCGAATCGGCGCGGGATATACCGGTCGCCTACGACGTCGACGTTGCCGTCGTGGGTGGTTCAACCGCGGGAGCCGCGGCTGCGGTTGCGGCGGCTGGGCAGGGCGCTAAGGTGTTCGTCGTAGCTCCGCGGCCCTATTTGGGCGAGGACATCTGCGCGACGTATCGCCTTTGGCTCGAAGCCGACGAGGAGCCAAGCGATCCTCTTGCGAAGGGATTGTTCACAGTTCCTGACGTCGTCGAGGGCATCCAATTCACGTACCAAACCGATCAGCCGTCCGCCGATAAGCATAAGGACACACAGCCGCCAAGCATGCTGACCGACGGCCAATGGGGCACTGCGTTTACGGAGAGCGTTCAGTACGACAAGGACGTGACCATCTCGATCGATCTCGGCGAGAAGCAGGAGATTCGCAAGCTTCACGTCATGTTCTTCCAGGGGCCGCGGGCTTATGAGATCGAGAGCATAACCTTCCACGCGAGTGACGACGGTACGCAATGGACGCCGCTCACAGGAATCGAGAACGACAAACTGGACGAAGGGGCCTTTGTGCACTCCGCGATTCACATGTTTCGCGAAGTTACCGGCAGCGCGCGGTACCTAAGGTGCTTGGTCAAGAAGGCGGCAGCCGCTCAGCGCATGCTGATCGGCGAAATCGTGATCGAAGGCCCATCTCAAGAGGATGGGCTCGCAGGGCTGCGGGTGACGACGCCGATGCAGGTGAAACGTACACTCGACCAAGCGTTGCTCGAAGCGGGTGTACCGTTCTTGTACACGTGCTACGCGACCGAACTCCTGCGCGATGCGCAAGGCGAACTCGCCGGGATCGTCATGGCGAACCGGGCCGGCAGGCAAGCTGTGAAGGCGAAGGTGATCATCGACGCAACCGATCGCGCGTCGGTCGCTCGCATGACCGATGCGATGTTCAAGCCATACCCGGCCGGCCCGCAGACGTTCAAGCGTATCGTGGTGGGCGGGTCCGAACGGAGTAGCGCGGGCATCAAGTCGCGCAGGATTCGCCTGCGCAACCCCATCGGCGGGAAGCTACCCATATCGTACGGTACGGGTGGATGGGCCACGAAGTTCAACGTGCCTATGGCCAAATCCCATCCAGAAATCGTCGAGTACACGGTTACAGTCCCCATGAAGGACGGCTCCTACGCCTCGTTCGCTGAAGCGGAGCAAGTGGCCCGCGATCTCACATTCCACCCGGAGCAGGTGGACGAGTCCGAAGTCCTGTTCCAGATCCCTCCCGACCCGATGAAGGGCGAGACGAGCCTGTCGGGCGCGTGGCCCGGCGCGGCGAAGGCAGACATCGCTGCGTTTCGACCAAAAGGCGTCGCGCGTTTGTTCGTGCTTGGGGCTTGCGCTGACGTGTCGCGTGAGGCCGCGGCGGAGTTGATTCGGCCGCTGGAGTTCATCAGCATGGGCCGTCGCATCGGCGAGGCAGCGGCGAACGAGGCCAAGGCCATCCCGGCGCTCATGGATGTCCATGTTCCGGGGGCGACTCTGCCACGCGCGGTATCAGGCGACGTGGGTGAGGCTCTGACCGGTCTGCGGCCCACCAGGCAGAACGTGCCAACGCTTCCCGCGGAGGCCGGCTCGATCCCCGTTATCGGCGAGTACGACGTAGTTGTGATTGGCGGTGGCACCGGCGGAGCGCCGGCGGGTATTGGTGCCGCACGGCAGGGAGCGAAAGTGCTTGTGGTCGAGTATCTGCACGGCCTGGGCGGCGTGGGGACCACGGGCCTGATCGGCATCTACTGTGCCGGCTATCGCAAAGGTTTCACCGAAGAAACGGAACTCGGAATCAAGAAAATCGGCGCGCCGTCGTACGTGATCGGCAAGAAGGAATGGTGGCGCAGCGAGATACGCAAGGCCGGCGGCGATATCTGGTTCGGCGCACTGGGGTGCGGCGCGCTGGTGGAAAACGGCAAGGTCAAGGGAGTGGTCGTCGTTACGCCTCAGGGCCGCGGCGTGGTGCTGTGTGATACCGTTATCGACGCCACCGGCCACGCGGACGTGGCAGCCGCGGCTGGTGCCGAGTGCATGTACACGGGTAGCGCGCACATCGCGTTGCAGGGTGCGGGCCTGCCGCAAACCGAGCCGGGTGCCACGTACATCAACACAGACTGGACCTTCATCGACGAATCGGACATGATCGACGTGTGGAGTGCGTATGTCGTGGCCAAAGAGAGGTACTCTCGCGCCTACGATCTCGGCCAACTGATCGACACGCGCGAACGACGACGCATCGTTGGCGACTACATCCTGACGCCGCTGGACATCGTCAACCGGCGCACATTCCCGGACACCATCGGCATCAGCAATGGCGGCCGGCTGGACAAGCACGGATATACGGTCCATCCGTTCTTCATGATCAATAACTGGCGAGGCGGGATGACATACACGCCTTACCGCTGCCTGTTACCGAAGGACATCGACGGCATCCTGGTCATTGGGCTTGGCCTTAGCGCGCATTGCGACGCGATCCCGTCCGTTCGCATGCAGCCAGGCGTGCAGAATCTGGGCTACGCGGCCGGCGTGGCCGCGGCCATGGCTGCGAAAGCCGGCGTGCCCGCGCGCGAAATGGACCTCAAGACGCTCCAGGCTCACCTTGTCAGCAACGGCTGCCTAACGCCACAGGTGCTGAGCCACAAGGACTCGTTCCCGCTGCCCGACTCTCAAGTCCAAGCAGCCGTACGCAACCTGGCCGAGAAGGACTACTCGGGCTTGGGAGTGATTATGGCTTCGGAAGATCGTTCGATCCCAATGATGCGGGAGGCCTACTGTGACGCGGCGACGTCGGCCGAGGGCAAGCTGCGTTGCGCGCACGTGCTCGGCATGCTAGGCAACGCAGTAGGAGTCGAGACACTCGCCGCCAAGATCCGAGACGCCAAGGAGTTCGACGAAGATCGCATCGACACCTACTTTCCTTGGGTCACATGGCTGGACAGCTACATAATCGCGCTGGGGCGAACACGCGATTCCCGTGCTCTTGAGCCGCTATTGGTAAAACTGGCGCTGCTCGGCGAGGGCAAGGGGAGCCGGGTCTCGCACTATCGCGCGCTTGCACTGGCTTTCGAGGCCCTGCGCGACCCCGCGGCAGCAAAGCCACTGGGCGAAGCCATGAAAAGGCTCGATATCCGAGGAATGGCCGTAACCGAGACAGAGGGGCTGACGGCCGGCGAACGCAATAAGTCGGGCCAACGTGATCTAACCCTCGCCCGCGTCCTCTACCGCCTGGGTGACCACGAAGGGATCGGCGAGACGATCCTCAAGCAGTACGCACGCGACGTTCGCGGCCACTACGCACGGCACGCGCAGGCGGTCCTGAACGAAGGGCCGTACCCGTGCGAGTAATACCTCAACTCGTTCGACGATGTCAGTAGGATGGGCATTCCTGCCCGTCTTTGGGGTCGGGCAGGTATGCCCAACCTACAGTGATTGGCCAGTCGACGAAGGGGCAGCGTTGTGCCACCACTCTATTCCTTCGGCTGGGGTGGTCCCATCCAGCCGGCTTTGCTTGCTTCGCGGTCTTTCACGGGGGCGTCGGTCAGTTTGATTGGCAGGCTGGTCACGTAACCCGGGAATCCCATTGCCGTGTCGGCCACCTCGATCATGTATGCGTCCGGCTTGCGGCCCGGCACCGATGTTTCGTAATGGTCGCCCTCTTTCCTCATGATCCACTCGAACCACATCAGGTCGCGCCATTCGGGATTGTGCGCGTAGACGAACCACGTTCGAACGAGTTGGATCTTCGCCTCGCTTTCGACTTTGGCGCGATAGTAGTTGCGTCCGTCTCGGTGCTCGTGGCTCGTT
>CAZURK010000360.1:0-14500 GCA_964623055.1 uncultured Pirellulaceae bacterium | reverse complement strand
CTCGAATCGTCCTGGCCCGTGCATGGTTCGGTACTCTTGCAGAACGACGAACTGGTGTTCACGGCCGGCCGGTCGTCGCACCTTGACGGCGGGATCTATCTCTATCGTTTGAATCCGCTGACGGGGAAGATGTTGGCCTGTTCCGTCGTCAGCCACCTGGACCCGGTGACGGGCAAACAGACTGGCAAGGAAGTGAGGGGCTCGTTCGATTCGGAAGGGACGATCTCCGACGTCCTTTCGGCCGACGGCGAATCGATCTTCCTGAAGCACATGTGCTTCGACTCCATGGGCAAGGAGGTGCACGACACGCAGCCGCACTTGTTCTCTGCCACGGGATTGCTCGGCGAGGAGTGGTTCATCCGAACGTATTGGCTTTACGGCACGAATACCGGCGCCGGCTACTTCCGCTGGGCCAACATGAAGAGCGGCGATTCGAGCAAAGTTCCCGCCGGGCGGATCATGAGTTTCGATGACGAGCGGATCTACGGATACGGCCGCGTACAGCACTCCGGTGCTTGGACGGGCCATCGAGGCGACAGCTATCATCTGTTCTGCTCAGTGAAGGTCTACGAGACAACCACTCGCCCGGCAGCGAAGCGAGGGAGACCCAAACCGAAAAGTCCCGCCAGGAAAACGTTCATCTGGTCCCAGAATTCTCCCTGGATTGTCCGCTCGATGGTCCTGACCGCCGACAAGCTGATCGTGGCCGGACCGCCCGACCTTGTTCGAAAGGACGAAAGCGGGCGGAGCTTCTCAAACCCGGAGGAGGGGTTGGCCGCACTAGCCGGTCAGCGGGGCGGTCGCCTGGTAATGATTTCGCCCGACGACGGAACGACGATCCGCGAAATCAAACTGGACAGTCCACCCGTCTTCGACGGCATGGCCGCGGCCGGGGGATGTCTGTACGTGAGTGCCATTGACGGCTCCCTGATTTGCCTAGCCCAAGCCGACTGAGCAGCGCTTTCCGCTGAATGTGGAATTCCGCATCGTCAGTCAATCTTCGTTCAAGAGGATTTGAACATGACACACACTCGTATGCGATCGGGATTATGCCTAATGAATAAGAACCTCAACCGCAGAGACTTCACGAAACAGACATCGGTGGCCGTTGGTGGCATGCTGACGGGTGCGCTACTCGGCAGCCGTCGTTCAATCGGCCAGGAGCGAGAAATGCCGGATCAACGATTACTGCTGCTCGGCTTGAACGCGTTGGCCAGGGCCCACCAGTTCGACTACTTCGCTGACGGGCATCGCGGCGCCGGCATGGTGTCAGCACATTTTCTGTGCGTTGACAACGATCTGGACAAGCAGGCCACGTCGCGAATCGTAGAATCAGTCGACATCAACTGGGCCTCGTCAGCGCTGTGCAAACCCTTCCCGGAGGCGAATCCCGAACCGGAGCGGATCAAGGCGATCGGCGTTGCACTAGCCGAGGGCGGAGAGGTACTTCGACAGGTTGGCCACAACGCAATCTTCGCAATGCTGGCGATCAAGGCGTTCCGCTTGATGCCCAGCGCCGCCACGCCCCAACGCATCGACGGTGTATGCAAGATGATCCGATCCTTTACGCCTTGGCGCGACGTACAACCGGACGCGGACGTCGATCCGCCGCCGTTCGCCGACGCAGCGGCTGCATCGCGTTTCATCCTGCGCGAGGCAAGCGCGGCGATTGATCGGTTCGTGGGGTTCGGTCAGGGCTACGCCGGACACATGCTGACCTTCGGCCAGTCGCTCGTCGAACTGGCGGCAATGGGTGACGTCCAGTGGGCGGAGAGTTGCCGCACCGCGTTTCGCAAATACGTGACCGTCACGCGCCGCGGACCTGAGCCGAAATCGAAACGCTATGCCGATCACAAACCGACCGAACTGCGACCGACCGACGCGGCGTACTGGAAGAGACGCGGGGACAAGACAGTCGGCATCGGGCACGTATTCAAGTACCCATACGCTTACTACGACCTCTTACGGCGCGCCCGCGATCCTGACATGAGACGCACCTTGGATGCGAAGGCGTATCACTTGTTCTGAAGCCGAAGTGATATGCGTGCCAAGCGACTGGACAAACCGAAGCATCCGGTGACTTGATCTTGGGCACAGCGACAGATGTGACCGCAACGAGTCACTTGGCAGTTGACTTTTTGATAATTCGATCCATGCCCCAACTGCCAGGACTTCGACGGTTGGCCCGTGCTCCGCCCTATCCGTCTCTCGGAGGCTCGGGTGAGGGCGGGTCGGGTGGGGGCGGGTCATCGGAGTTGTTGGGGCTAGGTGCATTCCAGTGTATACGGCAGTTCGGGAGAGCCTCTCGAAGTTCATCAACGCCTTCATCGGCGATGTTAGTGCCTTCGAGGTGTAGTGCCTGTAAGTTCGTGAGCCGCTTCACGTGTCGCAGACCCACGTCCGAGACCTTCGTATTCGACAGCCAGAGCGCCTTGAGGTTCGCCAACTCGGCCAAATGCACAAGGGCTGAGTCGCTCACGTTTGTATCATCCAGTCCAAGGGTCTCCAGTTGGGTCATTCCGGCCAGGAACTCCCATCCGTGCTCGCTGAACTTGACACCTTGAAGCGACAGGGACTCCAACTTGGGCAGCTTCTTCAGGTACACCAGCCCGGTGCCATCTAGCCGACATTCGAGTAGATCGAGCCGTTTAAGCTCTTTGAACACCCTCAGGTATGCCAACCCGGCGTCGGTCACATTAGATTGGTTCAACCAAAGTACCTCCAGTTTGGTCAGACGCCTCAAATGCGGAAGTGCGGCATCGGTGACCGGAGTGCCGTCCAAACCCAGATGTGTTAGTTGGGTCATCTGCCCGATGGGCTTTAGAGCGTCGTCATTGATTTTCAGGTCCTTAAGCGACAAGTAGGTTAAGCCGCTGAACTCTCTGAGGTGTGTGAAACCCGAACCATTGATTTCAGTTTCCCCTAGGTAGAGCCTGTTCACCTGGGCCAGGCCCTTGAGTTGGGCCAGAGCGGTGTCGCCAAGCGAGGAGTGCTCGAGCGAAAGACGCCGGAGATTGCTGATGTTTCTGAGATGAGCTAGTCCGGCTGCGCCGCCGTTCCAGTTGCTGCCGATCTTCAGCATAACCGTGTCGGCGGAGATCGTGGAAACCGTGCCACCGAGGCTGCGGATCTGGGCGATGGATTGTTGCTGCCTAGCTGCTTTCCACTCCTTCCACTCTGTCAAGATACGAGCCACCCGTCGTCGGGCCACTGCGTCTGCCGACTCGGCGACCCGCTCCAGCGCTGTGATGACCGCCTGTTCGGCTTGACGGTCGCCCGAGTCGGCGATCTTCCGCAGGATGTGCGACGCCTGAGAACGGACCTCCAGATTCCCCCGGGTGGCCGCCTCCGCCACCGGCCCGATGGATTTGCTGCCGGCGTTGATCAGTCTCCGCGCGGCCGCCTGTCGGACGATGAACTCGTCGCTGTCGAGCTCTCCGATCCTCCGGCGCATCGAATCGGCAGGCCTTTGCCGGGATTCCTCCTGCGAACCGACCGTAACCGATAGGTAAAGGACAAACATGATCGCAATGGTGGTCGTTCCAGGTCGCATCACGCAGCTATCCACGCGTTGAACGCTTCATCAGGCCGGACGGTTCCAACGCAGTCATACGAATGGGTTTCAGTCTCTCCCACCGCGGTACCGGTGAGTAGCAGGACGCCCATTGCCAGCCCCTGCGTTCTCCGGAGCTACGTGGCACTCCCCTCTCTCTGTAGTCGGAATCTTTCATTGTCATGCCCTCCAGATGTAGAAGCGCCACGCAAATCAGTATACCGTGTCTGCCATCGAGAAAGCCAGAGAAGCGCACTTGGCTGACTGGCACTCACGTCGCCACCGGCACCCAAGAGTCTACAAAAACGCGTTCGGCAACAGGGGCATTTGCCGGTGGATGAATCGTTGGTGGAAACTTCGGAAAAGCGATTGTTGGCTTATGCGTTAAGATCGCACAAAGTAAAACATTGTCAGCTACTACGTTCGGCACCGTCTGCAGAGTTTCGATTTCACTTTTTCGCCAATTCCATTTCGAGAGAGGAGTTGCCTGATGTTGGATAGAATCGGTCGCTGGAACCTTCTGGCTGCCATGCTTATCGCTCAACTTCTGGCGTCTGAGTCTCAGGCGGTGGAGCTGGTCAGTGATGGCAAAGCGGTAGCTGTGATTGTGATCACCCCCGAAGCGATGGCCTGGGAAGCACCTGAGACCAAGCGACGCAGGCGCGCACCGCAGGATCCGATCGCCGATGTGAAGTACGCAGCATCGGAGCTGATCGAGCACATTGAGAAGATGAGCGGGGCGAAGCTCGATATCCTTGCCCGCGGCGACGATTTGGCGGGCCGGGTGCCGATATATCTCGATCAGGCGGCCGATGCCGGCCTCGACAAGATGACGAAGAAGGTCAGCACCGACCAAGCTGCATTTACGCTGAAGGTGGATGGCAAGAGCATTTCCATTTGTGGTCTTTCCCATGAGGGGACCTTGTTCGGATGCTACGAGCTGCTGGAACAACTCGGCGTACGCTGGTTCATGCCGGGTGAGATCGGCCGGGTCATTCCCGAGACAAAGACCGTCCAGGTCCGGGAGCAGGTCACCACACGGGGCCCGTCCTTTCCCGCGCGCTGGGCAGCGGGGTACGCCGGCAAGTTCAAGACCTGGCAGCGGCGCATGCGCATGGGCGGCCCACACTTCCCCTCGGCCCACGGCATCCGCATGCCCAAAACGCACTCCTTCGAGGAGAAGCCTGATTGCTACGCCTTGATCGACGGGGTGCGCAAGGATCGCCAGCTCTGCGTCTCCAACCCGGAGACGCTCAAGGGCGCGGTCGAGACAGTACGGAACTACTTCAAGCAGAAACTCGATTCGCCGTGGATCGGCATCGGGCCCCACGACGGGCGCGGCTTCTGCGAGTGCGACGGCTGCAAGGCGCTCGACGGCGGCGACTGGGATCCCTTTGCGGCACATATGTCCATGACCGATCGCTATCTCTGGTTCTTCGGCAAGATCCTCGACGGCATCGCCGACGAGTTTCCGAACAAGAAGATCTGCTTCTACTCCTACGCCTCGTACAATCGGCCGCCGGTCCGGGTCGAACCCAACTCGCGAATCATCCCCGCCTTCGCGCCGATCACGATCTGCCGCATTCACGGGCTGGGAAATCCAATCTGTCCGGAGAAGGACAAGTACTATCGCTGGATGGTCGGCGAGTGGGGCAAGGCTCTGCCCGAAATCTACGATCGCGGCTACTGGTTCAACCTCGCCTGTCCGGGATTTGTCTTTCCCATGGTCCACCGGCTGCGCACGCAGATCCCGATCTCCCACGAACTCGGCATTACCGGCTGGCGAGTCGAGTGCCTCGCCCACTGGGGCAGCGAGGTTCCGTCACTCTACATCGCCGGCAAGTTGATGTGGAACCACAAGGCCGATGTGGATGCGCTGATGGACGACTATTTCACGACCTATTTCGGACCGGCCGCGGCAGAGATGAAGAAGTACTTCACCCTGATTGATAGTCGGGTGCGCGATACCGATGTGCATACTGGTTCGTCCTATGACATGCCGCTCCTCTACCCACCACCGGTGCGTCAGCGGGCGCAGGAGTTCCTCACGGCGGCGGCCAAGAAAACGGCCGCCGATCCCTATGCGCGCCGGGTCAAGGCGATCCAACAGGTCTTCGACTACACCGATGCGTTTTGCGTCATGATGGAGAGTCGTGCCGCGCATCAGTGGCCCAAGGCGGCCGAATCGCTCAAGCAGGTCGAAAGCCTGCTCGACACCTTGACCTCCGAGTACGATATCGAACTGGTCACCAAGAAGTACGGCATCTCGTACATGGAGCGTTTCTTCCGGAAGCCCACGGTGCAGGGCTATGAGCGGGCGGTCATGAAGGGAACCTTCCTGGCTGGCCTTGATGATCTATGGAAGTTCAAGATCGACCAGGACGGCATCGGCGGAGGGCTGCAGTGGTATTCCACGGATCTGACCGGCGGCAACTGGCGGATGCTGCACACCTCGTCCTCGTCATGGAGTAACCAGGGGCTGCGTCACTTCAAGGGCGATGGCTGGTACCGGCAGCGCATCACCGTGCCGGACATTCCAAAGGGCAAGGAGGTCTTCCTATGGTTTGGCGGGGTCGATGAGATGGCCAGGGTTTGGCTCAACGACAAGCTACTCGGCGACAGTCCGGGGCGGGCCTTCGTCCCCTTTGAGTTCGATGTCACCGAAGTGGTCAAGCCGGGACAGGAGAATGTGGTCGGACTGCGGGTGACCAACAAGAAACTGAACGAGGTTGGCACCGGAGGCATCGTTGCGCCGGTCTTCTTCTGGAGTCCCAACGAGGAAGGGCACAAGCCGACGTGGGGTGGCGAGGATGTCACCCCGATCGAGTTCAAGTGACCTTCCGAACGCAGTTTGCCACGACAGGGCTGGAGGTCGTCTCCCCCATCGTCGCGCCGACGTCGGCGTCCCCGGTGCGCTGGTTCAACGACTTTCGCCTGTGCGCGTGTCAGCGCGATTTGATTGGACTTCCGATACGATGGATGCCAGTATTGCGAGATCGCCCGACGCGACACGCCGACGCGCCGAATTGACCTTTGAATGCTCGGTTACAGGGCCGTGGAGAAATAACGCCGGCGCACGTTGAGCGCGACGTGTCGTTGAGAACGTGATTCACGCCGCGCGGTTCTACGACGACCGCGACGCGGTTGATGGTAGGCACAGTCTCGCTCATTAGGTGTTCCTGCAGGTTGAGTTGCGTTCGACTCGGCCGACAGGCCGAATCTCATTCACACCCGGCGCAGGTCCATCTCTTTGATGAGCCAAGCCTTCTTTCGCAACCCGTCTCGTCATATTTTCGTCACCCGTGCGCGTGAAACCGATTGAGTCCCGGACTCTCCGGAGTGCTGTCCCAACATTCTGCACTTTTTCGCGCGAGTCCCCGTCATTCTACTGGGATCCACGGGGGAAAGCCATCATCATCAGATCATGGCTACAACGACGCGATTTCAACGCAAATATGACCATCGACTTCGTGAACTCGTTCGAGCTACTGGCAATATCGAGGTGGCACTCAAGCGTGGCGTGCCCCCTTCCACCGCACGTGGATGAGGACACGGCGTGTTAGCGAATCGGCGCGGGACGAAAAGACGACGATCCGAGGACGACAACGACATGAAATCACACTGGCGTACCGTCTGCTCGTCGTCCAGACCTGGCACGCGTGGCAGTTGCATGATCCAAAACGCGAGAACTCGCGCGCAAAACTGCAGAATGTCGCGACAGACAGCACTGCTGCCGTGCTTGCCGACAGCACCGAACCGAGGCAGGATGTTCAAAGCCTTGCACCAGATGTTCTCGAAGTGCTCGCACTTGAACTCGGGGCCTTGATCGACGATTAGGTGCTTCGGCCGGATTCGCTCGGCAAACATGATTCGCGTCACGGCTGTGGTCACTTCTTCGGAAGATGGCTTGCTCCTGAACACGGCGACTCCCATGCATCGCCTTGAATAATGGTCAACCACGTTCAAGATCCACCAGCAGATGGGCCAGCGTGGCCAGATTGCGTTGGGAACCCAGTTGGTCCAGAATCCGCCAGAAATCGGCACCGCCGTTAGATCCGCGTGCCACGTGTGCGAGGGATACTTCGACACGATGCGGCACTGCTTGCCCGTATCATCGATCGTGGGCTCCGGGCTCTCGGTGGGCCTTTCCTTTAGAATCCGTTGAACCGTTGTCTTGCCGATGTGGATACCAGCCCTGGCCAACTTGTCGGCGATCTTCGCCTTGCCCAATGTCGGACAGAACAACTTGATCTGCTGGACGACATAGCGAACAAGATCCGGGAATCGATTCACCGGCGTTCTGGTCTGGACCAACGAGTCATCGTCGGTTCGCCCAAGCCACGCTTGGATCGTATCGTCGGAAACGAAGAAATGGCGAGCTGTTTTCGTCTTGTTCCAGCCTCGCATCGCCCGCAGTTCCAAGATGGCCATCCGTTCGATCATCGTGTATTGGGGGCGGCGGTGTGGAGCGATTCGCTTCACCCGAGCCCCGATGAGCCTCAGTTCCTCTCGCGTCATGGCAAGCTCGGATTCCAACTGGTGGATTCTCGCCTCCTTCACATCGCCTTGCTGGATCAGGGCTTCGCGGCCGGCGAGCATGGCGATGCGTACGATCCCCATCACATTCAGCACCGCATTTCGAACGGTGGCGGGCCAGTCCTTGGGCAGCGGCAGGGGCTCGCATCCTTCTGGCGGACTTCGTTGCTCATGAGGGCGCTCGGAAATTCACCCACAATAGCAGGTCACGACCGCGGTGTTGCGAAGAACCCGAGACGATCAACGGATCCTGCCGCCGTTGCTTTCGTGCCTCGGATAAAGTCTGCCGGTTGCGTCAGTGACTTCGGCCTCACGTAGGGACTTGCCTTTCTACCAAAGGGCTGGTGAAAGTCGCTGGACCACTTCACCCGGATCCGAAAATTCGCCCGCCGACAACGGTCGTGCCACTGGGAGGATCGCGATTTGAAGGGACGCGAAAAGGAAGGCTAAATTCTTCATGGTCATCAGCGTGGCAAGCCGCTTGATGTGTGAGCGTCCATGTCCTGCCCGGTAGCCTTCTGCCATGCAGACAAGCCGGCAATACGGGTCTTGTTCCATTTCCACTGGCCGTCCTCATATATGTTGTGATTCGCCTTCCAGCCACGTGGAGCGTAGTCAGCGATGACGTGATGACCGTCCGATCCAGTATTCAGGAAGCGGTTGGCGGTTGCGACGAAGTCCTGCTGTGGGTGGGCGTTTCGTGATTGAAGCTTGAGAGCGAAGTACTCACGGCCGTGTCCCGGACCGATGAATTGGTTGTCTCGGATGCTGATCGTCCCCTGTTGCGGCCCTTCGTCATTGCCGGCAATGCAGAGGACTCCGCGTGCGTTCGGTTGAGAGAAGATCACGGTATTGTTCGCAAGCGTGACGTTTCGAATCGTGTTCTTCAAGTCGCCCCCTTCCGGAAGGTAGATACCAATGGGGCCGGCAAATGCTCCCGCTGCGTATTTGTCCCACCGGTTTTGGATGACGTTGCCTTCAACCGTGACGCGGTCGACGCAACGATCCTGAGCATACCCCGGCGCATTGCCATCGACGCTGATAGCCGTTTTCAGATTGACGAAGCGGTTTCCACGAATTAGGACATCCTGTACTGCAGGACGGACGGCGAACCCGACGCCGCCGATTGTCCGAGACGCCTCGACGGGGCAGCCTTCGACCATGTTGTCGAGAAACTCGAGATGGTTGTAATCATTCCAGACTTTCCAGGTCATGCCCAGGTCGGGAACACTTGTATCCTTGTAGAATCCCGGGGACATGCGAAAGGTGTTTTGCTGCAATCTGAAATGGCCGCTGCCATTGCAGGCCACACCTCGAAAACCGTAACCGCTGAAACGATCAACCAGATTGTTCTCGAACGCAAACCATGTGAACCGCGTCTGGTTGCCGATCCAGAAATATACGACATGCCCATGCCCATCGGTGTGCGAGCCTTCGTTGATAGACTGCATCGCCACATCATGCAGATAGATGTGGCTTACGGTGCCGCTACTGGCTGGCGCGAACGCGCCCCGGATGATTCGGTCGTCTCCGCGAGGCGCGTCGTGACCATAGTTGCGAATAGTCAGGTGGGCGATCTCGATGTAGCTATGGCTACCCGGGCGGTTGGTGATCGCGAGTGGCAAGTTGGCCTGTCCGGCGCGACTTCCGTCAAGCACGGCCACGTCGTCTTCGTCATAAGGCGGATACTCACCATCGCCGTCTTGGTCCCAACCGATGATCATCAGCGGATTCGTCGCGTACTGGAAACCGTTCCGTTCGTAATGCCCCGGCATGCCCCCTTGTGCGATCGTAACGGCTTCGTGAAACACGCCGGAGATGCAGACGATATCCTCAGCACCTTCGTTTGGGCCAGTGCATACGTCGAGCGCCTTTTGGAGCGTTTTGTAGGGTCGGACGGGCGAGCCATCTCCACTCGCATCGTCACCTCGGTTGGCTTCGACGTAGATGAGATCCTCCATAACGCCGTCCCCATCCGGGTCCGTCGTTTTTCCGTCACCCACTTTCGCATCTGCCGGATCGCCGACGACGCCGTCACGGTTCATGTCGAATCCGCAAGGACGGGCCACGTAGCCCGGCTTGTTGGGAATGTTGGCAGCATCGGTGATACTCGATCCGCCCAACACGGCAATGGCGATACAGAAGGCTGGTGTGGCAGGTATACGCATCCGTCGGTTCTCCAGTACATGAAAGGTCCATGGTCCATGAACGCCCGGCGCCAAGCCGGAGCCGACGGCGGACGTTTCTAGCAACGCGATCCGGGTGAGGGCTTACCGTCACCGGCGTCGGGGCTCTGGGAGCGCGCTCATAACGACGGGCCATCCGCTGGAGTGTTCTTGAAATCGTAGACATTGTCAAAATAGTCGCGCACGTTTTGCTTCTCTTGCTCCGTGAGCTGATCGCTGTAGAGCACGAAGGCAGCGAGGTCTCCTGCGAATGGGTCGGCACCTTTCCAGATGTTCTTGTTGTTATTCATGATATGTACCAGCTTGAACGGTCCATCGACGCTGGGCGTGCCTTGGGTCAGGTCTCGGCCGTTCACCACGCACCGAAGACGATTCTGCTCGTCGCGGTGTACCTCGATGAGTTGCCATTTGTCGACCTCCACCGCGTCCGGACCGGTCAGGGCTGCAAATCTCCCGTTCTTGAAGTGCAGCGAGTTGTCGCTTATCCGGTGTTTCAACGTCGACCAATGAAACACACCAAAATACGCGAAGTCCCGCGTCTGCCGGACTGGCCGAACCAGCAGGAAAACGCTGAATGATCCCTCGAACTCAAAGCGATCTTCAGGCTGAAGCTCAAAGTAACACGGCTGCTTGTAATGATGCACGTACTTGCCTTTCTTGTCCTCGGGAACGAGCCCTCCACGGGCACAGGGCTTGCCGTTGCAGCCGTCGGGAATGTAGCCCGGACGGTCATGATCGTCTTGTCCAAACGCCCGCCCGGTCTTGAAAGGCTTGTTCTTTCTCCTCGACGGCTTTCCTTTGGGAGACTGGTCCCACCACCACCGGATCGTCCCGTGGGGAAATCGCTGTTGATCGGACCAGACCATCTCGGTCGGTGTCAATTCACCGGTTTGGTTGTAGGCTTCTTCCGAAGTATTCGTGGCGATGACGATGCCGTTGATAGATTCGATGAAGAACTCAAGATTGTCGAGATCCTGTGGGTTAAACCTCACAGTCTCCGCAGCCGTGTCCCCAAACGCGGACACGGTAGCTGAAATCAGCAAAACTGCGAGCGCACAGATTTCTCCGAACCGTTTTGCCGCCAATGCCTTCATAGTCATCTCCGTGTTGGCTCTCAGTATGGTCGCCTCAGTATAAGGCTTCCTCCACCCGCCGACGTACTTGACGTGCCAGTCCACGTTAAACGTCACAAAGTGGGCTAAACGTCGATCCAGACTCAGAACGTTTCCATTGACGCTTCCGTGATCCGTCGATGCCAGCGGCTCTGTAAGACGATGATGGTCATTGTACAATCCGGACGCGGACTTCAACATTGTGACGCCAGATTTGCGCGGCGTCTCTGAGCGCGTGCCTTTGGGCGGTGTGTACCAAAGCAGTTTAGCTGGTCCGTCGTCGGTCCGAGAAATCGGCCGATCTTCGGCACATCGCTCGCTGTACCGGTATTCGGCCCGCAAGTGGCGATACGCGGACGCTCACGCAAGCTGGCAAGGCTGTTCGCGATCTTCTATACTCCGGCATTCAGTCATAGGAGCAATTCATGTCAACATCCTTGTGGACCATCGTGGTTCTACTTCCGTTTGCTGACACATCCGGCGCTGCCAATTGGCCCGAATTCCGAGGGCCCGGCGCGAATGGTCATTCCGACGCGCGCGATCTGCCACGCACTTGGGACGAAAGTCACAATGTCGCCTGGAAGTCACGGATCCATGGACGTGGCTGGTCCTCGCCCGTAATCTGGGAAAGTCAAGTGTGGCTGACAACTGCCTCGGAGGATGGCCGGCAGTTGTTCGCCGTGTGCGTTGACCGCGACACGGGTGAGATCCTTCACGATATTCGCGTGTTTGAGGTCGAGAATCCTGAGCACATCGCGGCGGTCAATAGCTATGCCTCTCCGACATCGGCAGTCGAGAAGGGCCGCGTCTACGTACACTACGGGACCTACGGGACGGCCTGTTTGGATACCAAAACGGGCCGGATCGTCTGGGCTCGCCGCGACCTGAACTGCGATCATCACGAAGGTCCGGGTTCATCCTTGATGCTGTTCGACAAGCTGCTCGTCTTTCATGTTGATGGTCGTGATGTGCAGTACGTGGTGGCCCTCGACAAGACGACGGGCCGGACCGTCTGGAAGACAGATCGTTCCATTGACTACACCCAGTACAACGAGAACTTCCGCAAGGCATTCTGTACTCCCATCGTGATCGACTGGCAAGGGCGCAAGGAAGTGGTCAGTCCGGGTGCGAAGGCGGTGATGGCATACGATCCGTACAGTGGCGAAGAACTCTGGAAAGTACGCTACAACGGCTGGTCCGTCACTCCGCGACCGCTGTTTGGCCATGGTTTACTGTTCGTCGTTACGGATTACGTTCGGCCGGAACTCTGGGCGATCCGCCCCGGAGGCAACGGCGACGTGTCGGAAACGAACGTGGTATGGAAATTACGTAAGAGTATCCCGAAGGCACCATCGTTACTGCTCATCGGTGACCTGTTGTTCTTCGTGAATGACGACGGTGTGGCCCAGTGCATCGAGGCAAAGACGGGCTACGTCGTTTGGACAGAGAGGATTGGCGGCAAGCACTGGGCATCACCCGTGTTCGCCGATGGCTGCATCTACTTGGTTAATCGCGACGGTGTGGTCACTGTGATCGAACCGTCTCGCACGTTCCGTCGCATCGCCGTGAACCAGATGAACGAGGAGTGCATGGCCTCCCCGGCCATCGCGGGCCGGGCGATCTTTCTGAGAACGGCAACGAGCCTTTATCGCTTTGAAATACCGTTGGACGAACGCTGAGTCGTCTCTCCGAGCGATACTTCCGAGGGCAAGAGGGTTTGACAACTGGGTCGACGCTTTAACGGCCGACGGGAAAACTGGAGCATGAGCATGAGAACGTGTTGGATTATTTTGGTGCTGTCGTGCACGATCGCCGCGAGCCAGACTGGGAAAGCGGCTTTACCGACCGATGGTTTCACGGGTGGGTTGATTGTTCACCTGCATTGCGGCGACGGCGTGCAGACGGCCACACTGCCCAGTACGACGAACTGCGTAGTTCACGCTTTAGACACGGATCTCGAGCAGGTCGAGGCGGCCCGGAAGCGGCTGAAGTCGGCAGGGCGCTACGGTCAGGTGACCGTTGGATGGTTCGACGGAAAGCGCTTGCCCTACACGGACAACTTGGTGAACCTGATCGTGATAGGAGATACGCGGCATGAGATACGAGATGAGGAGCTGAAGAGAGTACTAGCTCCGAGAGGGAGGATCATCGCCCCGAAAGGAACCCGCATCCCGCATCCCGCATCGGGAACGGTTTTGTGATGTTCACAAAGCCCGTACCTCCCGACATTGATGAATGGACCCATTTCCTGCATGGTGCGGACGGCAATGCGGTGGCCAAGGACGAACGGATTCACAATCCGCGGCGGATGCAATGGTGGTGCGGCCCGCGACACAGTCGTGACCACGACGCCCTGGCGAGTATGAGTGCTATGGTGAGTTGCCAGGGCAAGCTGTTTTACATCCTGGACGAGGGCCCCATCTCTCATATCCACCATCCAGCGGACTGGCAGTTGATCGCGCGAGACGCCTTTAACGGGGTCCTGCTGTGGAAGCGTTCGATCCCGGACTGGATCACCCACCTGTACAGTTTCCGGGTGGGGCCGGTGTGGCTTGGGCGCAAGTTGGTGGCCGTGGATGATCGGGTTTACACGACGTTGGGCTTCAACGCGCCGGTCAGCGCGCTGGACACAGTGACCGGCGAAACCAAGCTGACGTATGCGGACTCGGAGAAGACGGAAGAGATCGTGTGCCACGACGGCGTTCTACTGCTGGCGATTGGCGATCCTGGGGCCATGAACAAGTACGCGCCCAAGCCGAACCTGTATGACGAGATCCGCGACGAGAACGGTCCGAAATTCAAACGGGCTGTCGTCGCCTACGATGCCAAGACAGGTGACGAGCTGTGGCGCAGAGACGAACCGAATCTGACGAACTACGTGCCACTGTCCCTCTCCGCGCTGGGCGAAAAGGTATTCTTCATGGACAACGAGAACATCTTCTGCGTCAACCTGAAGACGGGCAAGGACATCTGGAAAGCGCCGTTTAGCAGCAAGGGTCTGTTCCTGCGCAACTACACACTCACATTCGTGGCGTCTTCCAAGGCGGTCGTCTGCGTATCCGACGAGAAGATTGCGGCCTACGCGACGGCGAACGGGAAGAAACTGTGGCAGA